>CAJOND010000079.1 GCA_905236675.1 Candidatus Rifleibacteriota bacterium
TGAATGTCTTGCCATATTTTCCTCTTTTTTATAGGGAGTATATATGACTAAAACATATTTCTTAGAAAAGTACAAGATTTTTAATGCGTTTTCCCTGAATAATTATTTGTGGTTAGAAAAAAATTAAATTGTATGGTATTTTAGGTTAAGTCAATGGTTAATTATCGGCAAGAGTGAAAGATACTCATAAACAACATAAAATTAGATCTGAAGACAAGAATGGTGACAATATAAATAAGATACACATTGCAGGACTAGAATTAAAATGGTTTATTATAATTGCTATAATGATATTGTCAGGCTGCTTTTTAGGATCATTTCCCTCAGGAATGGTCGGTGCTTTCCTTTTCCTTATGGTTTTCGGAGAACTATTCAATGTTATTGGAAATAAAACGCCCTTTGTGAATACCTTTTTTGGTGGCGGTGCAATAATTTGTATTTTCGGAGGTGCAGCCATTGTATATTGGCATCTTCTTCCTGATGCCATTTCAGTTAATTGTTCTTCATTTATGAAAAGTGCAGGATTTCTTGATTTCTATATTGCTGCACTAATAACAGGCTCTATACTCGGTATGAACAGAAAACTGCTTATTAGTGCAGCGATAAGGTATCTTCCATGCATACTTGGTGGAGTGGGTTTAGCACTTGGTTCAGTTGCTCTTTTCGGTTATATGTTCAGAATGACCCCAGGAGAATCAATAGCCTATATTGGTATTCCCATAATGGGTGGGGGAATGGGTGCTGGTGCAGTTCCAATATCAAATATATTTGCAAAAGCTCTCGGAATACCATCAGAAACGATATTAAGCAGTCTTGTTCCTGCTGTTGCTTTGGGAAATGCATTCGCAATAGTTTCTGGCGGATTTCTTAACCGACTCGGACAAGCTTTTCCCTCTCTGACGGGAAACGGTCAGCTTTTGATGAGTGATGACGATTCACTTAAATCAAAAAAGGAAGAACCAAAAGACGCAGGAATAGAATGCTATGCAAGAGGAGTTATAATTTCAACCGCATTCTATGCACTCGGATCACTTATTGCTACCGTTGTGAAGTTCACCAGACTAGACATTCACCCTTACGCTTGGATGATTATTTCTGTTGCTGTTGCAAAAAGTCTACAGCTTATTCCTGAAAAATACGAGGATAGTGCAACTCTCTGGTATGAGTTTGTCTCTAAAAACTGGACATCAGCACTTATGCTCGGCATAGGAATGGCATATACGGATATGGGACAAATACTGTCAGCTTTTACTCTGCAATATATGGTCTTGGTATTCGCAACAGTATTTGGTGCTGTAGTTGGAGCTGGGGTCATAGGCCGACTGGTTGGATTCTTTCCGATAGAGGCTGCTATAACAGCAGGATTATGCATGGCAAATATGGGAGACACCGGAGATGTTGCTGTTCTTATGGCTTCAAAGCGAATGGAGCTTATGCCTTTTGCACAGATATCCTCAAGAATTGGGGGTGCAGTTTTGAATTCGTATAAACCCCAAGATGATAAATACAAAGACTATATAAAACAGTATAACGCTTGTATAGCAGTCCAAAAAGAAATAGAAGGTGCAATTTTAGGTTATGGTCCTGAAAAATCTATTTTTTCAGATGTTAGAAGTGACAAAGATTTTGAACAAGTTGAAAAAGAACTAATAAATTCTAAAAACCTAAGTAGTGACTATAAAAATAAATCTAAAGATTGTTTTTATGTAATAAATAATGGAAATATATGTTGTATACGTCATTCTGATGTAAATAAAATTAAAAAACATATTGAATCGGTAGAAAGCTTGGTTAAAAGAAATAATATCGATAAATTTTTCGATTTAATGATTGTTTCAATAGGCATTTTAATATTTGCAGAAGGGCTTTTTGATAAATTTGGTAAGAAAAAATGAATTTTAGAAAATCAGTTTATTTATTATTAGTTGTAATTATTTTATTCTTTGGATTTATCAGTAAAACTCTCTGGGCCTATAGAGGAAGTACAGCTCGTAGATGCATGAGAAAAGCTATAGAAATAATCAATGAAGGGAATGACGATATTGAAAAAATAAAAGAATTGATTGAAAAAGCAAATAAAGATAATCGCATTTACCAATGTAATTTTGATTACGCAATGCTTAATTCTGAAATAGTAATTTATTGCAAAGAACATGGAAATGGCAGCAACATAGAAATCTTAAATGATCTGAGTATTAATAGCTATTATGGAAATAGATTCAATCATACTGCTGGTCTTTCTACATTCATTCTGGGTGTTTTTAGTTTTATAATATGGATTATTCGTTTCATTGCATTTAAAGTATTTAAAAATAAAAAATAACAAAAAAGGGCTGTTAGATTTAACAGCCCTTTTTTCCTAAAGTTTTAATTATTATTTTAACACTATAGAAGCTACATCAGCATATTTTACTGTCTGCTGTTCACCTGTTTCCAAGTTCTTTAATGAAACTGATTCAGCAACAGCTTCATTGGCACCTAATATTGCAACAAACTTCGCTCCGACGCTTTCAGCATAAGAGATTTGCTTCCCAATTTTAGGTGTTTCAGGGTAAATTTCTACTTTGACACCACTTTTTCTCATTGTTGAAGCTGCTTTTACAACTGCTGATTCTTCAACGTCAGAGAAGTGGCAAAGCATTACATCTGGTCCTATTGAAAGCTTTTTGAACAGTCCTTTTTCTTCCAATATAAGAACTAGACGTTCGAAGCCTATCGAAAATCCTACTGCAGGGATTTCGCTACCCTTAAACATGCCAATCAATCCATCGTATCGGCCGCCGCCACCGAGGCTTCCACCGAAGTCCGAAGAACGGATTTCGAAGATAGGACCAGTATAGTATCCGAGTCCTCTTGCAAGAGTAGCGTCTATAGAATACCTGCCAGCCACAGGAGATTCATCTAGGAGCTTACATAGTTTGGTTAGGTCTTCGATTGCTTTATTAGCTTCTTCCGAACCTGCAAGAGCTGATTTCAAGCGTTCAATTTCAGAGTCCTCACTGGAGTTTTCTGGTCGTTGAATAAGCTTAACCAGCTTTTGCATTTGTTCTTCGTTTATACCGCGTTCGACCAACTCTTTTTCGACACCTTCCATGCCAATCTTATCGAGTTTATCTACCGCTACCAATGTTGTTGCTTCATTATCAAGGCTTATGCCAGCTGCTTTAATTAGTGCTTTTAACAACTGTCTGTGATTGATATGAATATTGAAATTTTCAAAACCCAGAGTCAGAAGAACCTCAGATACTGCTGAGCAGACCTCTGCTTCTGCAACGAGTGATTTGGTTCCTGTGATGTCTACATCACACTGTAAGAATTCTCTGAACCGTCCCTTGCCAGGTCTATCAGCCCTCCAGACAGGCTGAATCTGATATCTTTTAAAGAATTTTGGCAAATCAGTGTTATTTGCTACCACTCTTGCCAAAGGCACTGTTAAATCGTAACGCAAGCCCAAATCGCCTAAATCTTTTTCTGTAATTGTTTCGGCTTCTAATGCTCTTGCCAGCTTGTCACGACGATGAAGAATACGGAAAAGGAGCTGATCGCCCTCATCGCCATATTTTCCCATCAAAGTGCTTAAATTTTCTATTGATGGTGTTTCTATAGGAACAAAGCCATATTTTTCGTAGACTTTTTGTATTGTATTAATGACATAGCGTCTTCTTCCCAGTTCATCTGGAAGAAAATCTCTCATGCCACTAGGCGGTTTTGTAGATATACCCATATTAATTATCAGCGACCTCTTACTAGTGAAACTCCTGCAGTTTTGCGGAATCCTGTATTAAATGGAGATACAGAACGAGAGTTTTCAATTGCACTATGTCTTCCATCAAGGCCAATGTAAAACTGATTTTTTGTAGTATTCATTTTGCCGCTCCTATATTCATACCTAAGCTTTATATCGGCGGGATGAAAGTTTTATTTAAGAAATTTTTATAAAAAAAGAGAAAAAGGGAAAAGAGTTGAAAACGGAAAACTGAAAGTTGAGAATTGAGAATTGAGAGTCTGCGACTCAAATTATATTGTGCTAAATGCCTACACATTTGTCATAAAAAGTATAGCGTATGGGCTTTAGCCCTGAAAGAATTACGTTTATGGCAATGGGTAGGCTACAAACAAATTAATACTGATTTTTCATCAAATTACGAGTTAGCAAAGCCTCTACGAGCATACGAAGTATGCGTGGCAATCCAGATTTTAAACTGAAAATTGAAAAATTAGTGGTTAGTGATTGGTGGTGATAGTTTATCTATTTAGCCAATGGATTATCTTGGTAACGATACTCTGCGTATCTAACCCAAGCATAGCTTTTAATTCTTTTATGCTTCCATGCTGCACAAAATTGTCTGGAAGACCTAATCTAAGAAGTTTATTTGCTGCTTGTCGGTCTATTAGTTTTTCGGCAATCATGCTACCAAAGCCACCTGACAAAACATTGTCTTCTAAAGTTACTATAGGTATACCAGAAGAAATGATTTCATTTAAAATCTCTTCGTCAAAAGGTTTCACAAACCTAGGATTAATAATTTTTACACTTAATTTATGATTATTTTCTAATTCTTCTACAACTCTTAATGCATCTGAGTAGGAAGAACCTACAGGCATAAAAATCAAATCTTTGCCTTCTTTAATTACTTCTGCTTTACCTGTTTGAATTGGTTTTCTAGAAGCAGAATTGTCTTTCGTTCCAGTAGCATAGCCTCTAGGATACCTTAATGATACAGGACTATTCTGTTTCGCAGCATATTCTAACATTAAAGCTAATTCAACTTCATCTCTAGGAGCCATAACCTGTATATTTGGAATAGAGCGCATATAGGATAAATCTAAGGTACCATGATGAGTAGGGCCATCATCGCCTACTAATCCAGCACGGTCCAAACAAAAGACTACAGGTTGTTTTGTTAAGGCAACATCATGTACAATCTGATCGTAAGCTCTCTGTAAAAATGTAGAATAAATAGCAACAAATGGTTTTAAACCAGATTTAGCAAGAGCAGCTGCTAAAGTTACTCCATGCTGTTCTGCTATTCCCACATCATAAAATCTAGAGGAAAATTCATTCGAAAATTTTGTAAGCCCTGTTCCTTCTTTCATGGCTGCGGTAATAGCAATTATATTCTTATTTTCGCTAGCAAGTTTGCAGATTGTATTCCCAAAAACTTCTGTATATGTGGGAGGTGAATCTGTAGATTTTTTTGTATTGCCTGTTTCAATTTCAAATGGTCCAATTCCATGAAACTTGTTACTATGTTCCTGGGCAGGTTTATAACCTCTTCCTTTTTGCGTAAGCACATGAACTAATACAGGCCCCTGACGGTCTCTTGCTCTCACCAAAGCCCTTTCCATGACTTCAAAATTATATCCGTCGATAGGACCTATATATTTGAAGCCAAGCTCTTCAAACAACATTCCTGGAGTGAGCAAATATTTAAAACTACCCTCAATACGGCTTAAAATATTATAAAGTCTTAAACCAAAACCAGGTATATTTTTTAATACTTTAGATAAATAATCTTTGGGATTTGTATAGGCTGGTTCTAGTCTAAGTCTGTGCAAATACATTGCCATTGCACCAACATTAGGTGATATAGACATTTCGTTATCGTTTAAAATTACAATAACATTGCTCTTTCTATGCCCAATGAAATTAAGTGCTTCAAATGACATTCCTCCGGTCATGGCACCATCGCCAATCACTGCAATAGTTTTCCCTGACAATTGAAGTTGTTCTTTTGCTAAAGCCAGCCCTTGGGCGGCAGAAATTGAAGTAGAACTATGTCCTGTATCGAATGCATCGTGTATACTTTCAGAACTTTTTGGAAAACCACTTAAACCATTAAATTTTCTTAGGGTATCAAATTCTTTTTGTCGCCCTGTTATAAGCTTATGAGTGTAAGACTGATGACCGACATCCCATATAATCTGATCTATAGGGGAATTAAATACTCTATGAATAGCTAAAGTAAGTTCAACAACACCTAAATTGCTAGCAAGATGACCACCATTTTTTGACACGACTTCAATTATACGTTCGCGTATTTCTTGGCTCAAGGCTTCAAGCTCGTTTAAAGTGAGCTTTTTTAAATCATTAGGTTCGTTGATGCGTTCGAGAAGCATTGCTATTTATTGAGAGCGGCTAATAAATCTTCTAGTTTTATTCCATGTGCTTCTGCAGCTTCTTCTATTGATTCACCTGCGGCAATGGCACAGCCAAAGCAGTGCATTCCAAATTCGTGAAGTACTTCCGAAGCTTCAGGTTTTTCTTTAAGTACTTCTGAAATAGTCATTTTGGCATTAATATTAGACATTTGTTTACTCCCCAAAAAGGATAATGATTAAGTGTACCATTTTTAGTTTTTACTTACAAGATGTTTTAAAAACCACATATTGAGTATTACAAAAAACCAAAGAACAATTAGGTTATAGCTAGTTCTTTGGTTTTTTATTATACTAAAAGATTTTCAACGGATTAGAATCTAAATTCCAAGCCAACATAAGGTCCTTTGTATTTAAGTTCAACATCGTTACCCTTGCCTTCTACATCGTAAACAACCTGACGATAACCAACGTCTAAGAAAATATCCTGATTGCCATCGCTACCACTAAGTTTGTAAGAAAGAGACACATCGTAATCGCTATGTTCAGCATCATAATCACTTATATTATTAAGTTTCAAATAGCGGTAATAACCTTTTAAATATAGTTTTTCGCCAATATAAGTGCCTGCTTCTACACCGATGTAAGGAACAGGTACTGTTTCAGAACGGCCTTCATGATGATTTCCAATGTTAATACCATTTTCTGTTGCATTACCATCAAATGTAAATTCCATTTTAGAAGCTTTAACGCCTAATAATCCAGCTACATAACTTTTTTCTCTGCCGCTTTCTTCAACTTTATGAGTGAAACGGTATTTCCAGAGCAAATCATACATAGAATTGTTGATTTTGAAATTTGCATCTGCGGCATAGACTTTACCTTTGAATTCTTTCTGGACTCCATTTAATAGATGACCATCTTGTTTAACATTTATCCAGTTAAATTCAAAAGAAGCTCTTCCGCCATGTCTATAAGAAAGTTTTAAACCAGGAACTTTTTTCTTGTCTAATGAGGTATCGTTCTTAAGGTCGATTCTACCATTAGCATCTGTTAACTGAGACAAAGTATCTTTATTTTCGGCAATTTTAATATGACCGGTGAGTTCTGAATTCCAACCAAGAGCTTCAACGCTCCATTTTTTATCAATTTTTGCTGTTCTAGATTTAGAAGAAGCTTCAGCAGCTGTTTTTACTTCTTCTTTTCGAGGTTTTTCAGCTTCGACTTTTTTAGATGTTTCTTTTGTGGGAGCTGTAGCTACAACGATGGCTTCGCCTTCGTCTTCTTCTTCATCATCGTATTCTTCGTCTTCTTCATCCTGATCGGAAGCTATTAAAACGTGAGCATATTTATCATCATTTGCTGGCATAACTGCAATAGTATTTTTAACTTCTTCATTTTCATTAGCTATTACAATTTCTGTATCATCTTCAACTTTTGCAACTTCTTCAATCTGCTGATGTTCTTTTTTCATTTTAGCAAAAGCTTCTCTGACTTTTATCTGAAGAGGAGTTAATTCTGCAAAAGCAGGAATCCGACTTACAGCTGTTATTATAAAAGCAATGGTAATAATTTTCTTAAACATAAAAAAATAGCCTCACTACACATTAATTAATGTTCGATTTGCTATTTCTATCATACCTTAATAATTATTACAAGAGTTTTTTATAGTTTTCTGACTAAATCATATAACAAATACGTAATTAAAAACATAAACCCTATGTATAACAATCCTGAATAAAAATTAATATCTAATTAGTTTTTAAACAAGCATTAATAAGGGTGACTAATCTTGCATTAAACTCGGAATAAGTATTATACTTAAGTTTAGAATATTAATCTGAGAATGGATGAAAAAAATGTCTGATAAATCGTTTTTTAATAAATTAAATTCTTTCTGGTTGAAACTGAAAAGACAGGGGTTTACTCTGACCGAAGCACTCATTATTACAATAATGACTGGTTATTGTCTCCTGCCGATTTTAGATACAATGCAAAACGCCCAGACAAGAACCCAGAACTACGATCATCAGTCAAAAATGCAACTCTATTCTCGTTCCCGCCTGAATGCTGAAATAGCTAATTCTGCTTTTGATCATACCGCTATAAATATAGAAGATGAATATCACTATATTGTCTTTTATAATAACGACACTTCAAATCCAAACCCAGACCCTGATGACATGAATCAAGCAGTAGAACTGCCTAAAACTACAATAGCAACTTCATCTTTGCTAAGCATAAACGATGAAGATAAAACGAAATGGGATGACCAGGCAATTAGTTTATTAGGAATAGACAAAAATTCAACCAAAGTTCCTCATATAACAATTGTTCATGCTTATAAAACTTCTGTTGAAATAAAAGAACAACCAACGCTGGAATACATTTCCAGCGATGGCACTCCTCAAAGTCTTGATTCGCCAAAAGCCCTTTTAGGAATAGTTGTAAAAACCTGTCTTATAGAAAGCAATGGTGATGTATACAGAGAATCTGATGGCGCTCTAGGAATTAAAAATAATGATTACCGACCTGGTGTTGTCGGTTCACAAGAGTATATATATGAAGAAAATGAAAAAGTTCCTCCAGTTACCCTTTTTTCCTTTGTGAACCTTCCAACTGTAGGCGATGAAATGATATGGCTGGCAGATGCATATAACTGGAAAATTTATGGTATTGACCCTTTCTCTAAAACTATTTCAACTACTATAAAATTAATAGAGAATTTGCCTGAAAAAGATGAGGACAAGAATAATTTCAGACCTTGGCATCTAGCAATACACCCAAGCTTAAAAATATTAGCCTATGAAACAGATAAATATCTATTCCTGTTAAATATTGATAGAAAAAGTAGCCACTATAAAGAAACAATTATAGGATCTACAAAAGGTTTTACCCAATACGCCAAATATGGTGGAATCACCTTCAGACCTGATGGAAAATGTTTGTTTATAGTTGCCAAAAACACTCAAGATCAAGGAGGAGAAAACCAATTAATACCATTAAAAGTCACCTACAGTATAGATCCTAATACTAAAATTCTTAACTGGGTTACTTCTGGAGCCAATAAAACACCTAAGCTAGAAACTCTTATTTCTACAAATAGAGATTTAGATACAGAAAAAATATCAGGATTCGTTGCAGCCAATGATGGGTATCTTTATGTAGCTCAGGAAGATGAAAAAAACATTTTAAGATTCCCCATGTATCCCTCAAAATGGTCCGATTGGGATAAACAAAAGTTTATTGAAACTAATCATGAAATTAATTCTATCGATGTAAGTCCTGATGGTAATCAAATAGCTGTTGTAACCAATAAAGAAAAACTCAGCATATATGATACTAGAACAGGCAGAGAAATATATGAAGATAAACCAATAAAGTCAAATAGTGATTTTAAAGTTCCTTTTAAAGCCACTTTTATCAATTATTCCAGTTCTTCTTTAAACTTTTCAGACACAAGATCTTTAACCGTTGCTGTTACGAATAAAGATACAGCAAATAATAAAGATTTTACAAATTATTTTTATGGTCTAGATACTCCAGTATCATTTAGAAAATTACATAATAAAATTAAAGATAAGATTCGTGGAAGCAACGTACTTCTTAGTCCTGATAATAACTCAATTGTAATTAATGATTTAAAAAAAGCGAGAGTATACATTTCAAAAACAGGTGTAGATGATTCTGAAGATGAATATACCTCTTCTTCCGACGAAAGGATTATTAAATATCGTAAAATACAAAGCTTTGATGATGATAATTCTGAAGAAGAAGGTTCTGATGATATAAATGATTACAGCACCCAGATCACAACAAGCAAAAGAGATATTTTAGCTGTAGTAGCTGGTTCAGATAACAAAACAGTTCAGCTATATGATTTGAACACAAACAATGCATTAGAGGAAGGAAATTTTAAAACAAACTCATCAATAACCTCTCTAGCTATGAACCCTCAAGGGAATACTCTAGTTGCAGGCCATGGTGTAGAAGCAAGTGGTGGTACTGCAGGAGAAAGTGGTAGCCAATACTGGTTTGGTCAAACATCTTCCAATGGTTATACCAGATTCTTTTTAACAGATTTTTCTAGCATTTATTCAGATGGAGGATATTTTAAAAATTTCGTTTTCGATGACAGAACTCCTAATATGGCTTTTGGTCTGGAATATCGTAATCAACAATCCAATGAAGATAATGCTTTTTGGAATATTGATCATCATGTTGGCAATGGTGGTGACTACTGGGAATTTCCAGAAGATACACCTTATGACCGTAGAGACTTAGATTTTTCAAAATATTGGCGTCGTTTTGACATGATAGGTATGCCTCGAGGTGGTGCCATGGTTCTCTATGGGAAACCAGACGGTTCTTCAATGTTAGAATGGATAGGTCGTCGTAACTGGGAACAAGACGACACCAACAAAGGCAAATACCGACTTTTTGCCAGATGGACAAATTTACCAGAAAAAACGCCATTCCCATCAACGATGCCAGATTTTACTACTACAGAAACTGATGGAGGGCAAGGAACTGTAGTAAGAAGTAGAACAGCCATACCCGAAGGAACAAAATATGATTCGGTAAGTTTAATAACAGGAACCTGGAGTTCAACATCCAAAAGATTTATAACTCCTTTAATAATTCAATATTCTACACATTGGACTCTTTCTATTCCGTCTATTCCATATACTGCTGGAACGGTTATTGATTATGCGAAATCCTTAGAATTAGAACAAGATAAAACTTATTTTGACTTACCATTAAACTGGAAAAACGGTGGTGTAGCCCAAAGTAATTGTGCCATTGCTTTTTGGAATGGGAAAGTTGGCGGTAGTAAAAACGCTGGAGTTGTGAAATTTGATAGAATAAGAAATGATACATGTAAATTTTACGCGGACATTTATGAATCTGTTGGTCTTACTGGTGCACTTGATAAAGATACCTTTGATAATTATTCGCAATTAGAAAGTGCTGAATTTGATGGTGATTGTAAAAATGGTAATGATAGCAAAAGGGACTACGCAATACAGTTTAAGTGTAGCTCATTAAGCCAGTTTCCACCGCTGTTTTCGAAGAAACTAGCCATAAGCCCAGATTGTGGCACTCTGGCTATATTAGCAGGAGAAGAGAACAGTAAATCTTCTCTAAATCTTTTTGATTTTAATAATCAGATTTACGGTCCAGAAACTCAAATAGAAGGAATGCTTGTAGATTGCAGAGAACCAAAAGCAAAAGCCTGTTCAAATTGGCCTTATGAAACAGGTGATACTTCTTTGTTTGATAATGTTAATTCTAGAAGTCATTTTAATGAAGGCAAAGTAAATACTTTCTCAAAGGCTACGACAAATAATGACTATTACTGGTCTACTTTTAATCAATATCCTGCTAATTTTTATGCTTCTAGCTTAACAAATGTTAACTATAATAAAAGGTATTTTTCTTACTTAAGATCAGAATTTGAAATAAAAAAATTTCAGTGTATATTCAGTGAAGAAATTAGATTTTTTTATAATAGTAATTTTTTGTATGGAAGAAACTATTCTAATAGTGTAATCACAATTCCAGATCCGCTAGAATTTAATTCCAAAGCTTATGAAACCAACTTATTGCAAATAGACCAAAGTGTTGATGGATCGAGCATAGATTTGGCACCTTTTATAACTTCCGAAACAAGCCCAGGAGATTTGCCAACAAATAAGCATACAGATAATTATTATTACTCTAATAATGATAAATGGAAGCCTATAAAAAGTGACCAAACCTATATTTTAAACAATTATCCAAGCTTTATAGGTGCTTTTGACCCAGTAAAATCTGGAAGTGACTATATTGATATTGATTCTACTTCAATGCTTTTTTCAAGAGATAAATCCAGACCTGTTTTGTTTTTATCCGATAAAGACTTTTTGTGGACATTTTACAAACAGACTCTTCTAAAAACATATGGTAATGTAACTTCTTCCTTGAACAATAGCACTAATCATGTTCTTTCTACTGATGGACAAAGACTTTTAATAGGAGATACAAGCAAAAAAATCAATTCATATGATGTTTCAACACCTGATGATAGTGTCTTTAATACTCAAACTAAATCTATAAAGTCTTTAAAAATAGGACAATTATCCAAAGACTATTTAAATTTATCAGATTCTTCAATAAGTTTAGATTCCATACCTAAATATTTAGCAACAAAACCCTATAACTCATACAAATCTTCTGCTTCTGGCGGAACTTATAATCCTGCTATATCCATAATAGATGCTTTTGAAATAGGCCCCAACAGTATAGCTGTTGCTTCCGGAGGAATATATATTTTAAAGAATAATTCTAAAGACATTGGAATATATAACCCTCTAATCTCACCAGATAGTATAACAATAAAATCAGATGCATTAAATAAAAATACCTGTGGAAGTTCTCTAACTTCTTATGATAACACTCTTTATATGTTTGGAAATGGAGGTGCTCCACGCAGTGCCAGAGTACAAAGCTATAATGTTAATAATGGAATAGCTTTAAATTCACTTGATGAAGCTTCATATAATATTGTTACACCCCCAAAAACAGTTACTTACCATCATACAGCAGATAACTATTTAGAATGGTATGATAATGAAGGAAATCTAGTGCATATACATACTGCCGATAGTAACGGAACTTATGCGTTATATCAAGTTTATACTGGTAATACTATTGATTCAAATGGCAATGTTTCTGGCTCTCAAGGATGGGAACCTAATTCTCCAAGCGGTGGCATACAAAACCCTTGGATAAGAATAACTTTCCAAACTCCTAAGGTTATAAACTGTATTAAATATGCAAATAGCAATAATTCTAACAAATTAAAAGTTAATAAATTCAGAGTTTATGGCGCAGTTACCAGTGATGCACCAGGTATAAGCAATGGAAATCTTCCCCCTACTGGTTCTGATTGGCAACCTATAAATTTTTCTTCGACTGGAACTGGTGAATTTACAGGTGAGCAAACAGCTAATAAACTAATAACTGCAGAATTGCTAAATACTCAAGCTTATAAGCATTATTTATTTCAATTAAATTCTTTTGCTAATACTGAAACAAAGAATTTAAGATTAGTAGCTTTTCAATTCTTAGAAATGACTTCTAGTTCGTCATCTCCAACAAGTGATTATTTAACACTCATGAAAACGGATACTTTAGAAGATTTTAAGACAGATCAGGGTGCGGCTTGTTCTACTCCCTATGGTTTGGTTACGTCAGGAGGCTGTGTTGGAGAAGATGGACCTGATTATGCTTCCAATAAAGCTTTGTTATACTGGCCTCATGCCATAAATAAATATGACGGTAACTATCGAGAATTTGGTATATCGCGTTCATTGCCAGATATGGATAAAAAGAGAGCAAACCATGCACTTGTCTGGCATAAAGGTAAAATATACGCTATAGGAGGACGATCTGGACTTAAAGATCCCGATATTTATGGTCCAGCAGATTTTATTGAATTTTTAGATTATAACAGCGAAATGAAATGGAAAAAATATCCAACACCTTTTAAATATGTTGATGGTGCCAGTGAAGATATTAAACGTTACAATCACGGAGCTTGCAGTTTTGGAGATGAAATATTTATTTTTGGGGGTATGAGTAGTTCAACTCATTCTCGTAGTTCTGCAATAGCATTTAACCCTGAAACAGGAGTTATTAGGCTGTTAACAGATATGGACGAAGCTTTGGGTAGTTCTAAATTAAATCCCTGTGTTGCAGTGCCATTTGGTTCAAAAATTTATATTATGGGTAATGATTCTAATGATTCTCAAAAGCTTAAAATAATTGAATATACACCTTAATAAAGGAAGATTGAAGAGGGAAGAGAGCCGCCAAGCGAAGCTTGGATAGGGATGAGGGAGAAAGAGCAAAAGAGCGGACGAGGCAAGCCTCTTAGAGCTGGAGAGCTGAGAATTGAGATTTGAGATTTGAGAACTGAAAGTTGAAAAAAGAATAAGTGATGAGAAAGACTAAGTCCTAAAGCCCTCCCTTGAGAGGCTGTCTAAAAACTCAAATTCATCTGAGTGGTAAATTTTCAAAAAAAACTCCTTAAAAAATAAGGTACAATCGCTATTTGATACAGATTATG
>CAJOND010000080.1 GCA_905236675.1 Candidatus Rifleibacteriota bacterium
CGGTCATATTGGTTTCGGCAAGAAATACAGAGAAGATGAAAATACAGAGCTTGAAATATACGGCAAGTTCTTCTACAACGAACGCGAAGGCATAAATTTTGCTGCTGGTGCTGACCTGTATTCGTTAGATGAAGTCAGAAGCAGAGTGCTGCGTGCAGGTTTCAGATACAGCACTACACAGAGGAAATGGAACCGCTATGGGGGCTTAGCTTTCGACCATGAATTCGGCGGGAAATCTACAGGAACAGTCAATGGGACTGCAATACGTTCGGCCAGTGTAAAAGGCGGCACTCTTCGCGGAGAATTCGGCTACTGCCGCGAAGCCACAAAGACCAACCCCTGGAAGACGGATATTTCACTCTATGGCTTTACAGGCAAACGCAATGGTTTTGGTGGTTCTATAGCGGTGGAATATCACTTCTAAAATCATATATCTAAAAAAACTACTTGATAAAAAGTATATTAGTGTTACAATATGCCTACAACAATATATAGGAGTTTTTGTTGATGAATGTAATATATATATCACCGCATTATCCACCGCACTATCAACAATTTGTCGAAAGTCTAGCAAGACACAATGTAAGAGTGCTTGGAATTACAGACCAAAACGAAGAACAATTACCAGAAGAATTAAGAAGAGCTTTAACAGGTCACTATAAAGTAGATCAGCTCGAAAATTATGATCAGGTAATGGCTGCTGCCCAATTCTTTGAAGAAAACTATGGCAAAATTGATAGAGTTGAATCTCATCTGGAACCCTGGCTTGAAATCGAAGCTGAAATAAGAAAAGCTCACAATGTACCAGGCTTTAAACCAGAAGATATTCAATTTATGAAAAGAAAATCTTTGATGAAAAAAGTTTTTGAAAAAGCCGGTGTTCCTCATGCCAGAGGAATTGTAATCGAAGATTTCGATCAATGTATTGAGTTTATCAATGAAGTTTCTTACCCTGTATTTATAAAACCAGATATAGGCGTAGGTGCATATGATACATACACAATCAGAAATGAAGTTGATTTAAACGATTTCTTCAGAGTAAAACAAGAATATGATTACTACATGGAAGAATATGTAGAAGGTGAAATCGAATCTTTCGACGGTCTTACCGACAGCGAAGGAAATGTTGTTTTCTTCACTTCCGATGTTTTCAATAACGATATTCACAAGCTTGTTAAATTGAATCAGAACTGCTGGTATTACACTCAGCGTGAAATACCTGAAGAACTTGAAAAATACGGTAAAGCAGTCGTAAAAGCAACAGGAACTAGAGAAAAATTCTTCCATATCGAATTTTTCAAAGTAAAAGGTAAACCATATACTTACCAAGCTCTTGAAATCAATATGAGACCTCCTGGAGGAGTTACTACTCATATGTTTAACTTCAACTGCGATATTGACGTATATAACTGGTGGGCTTCAATTATAGCTGGTGAAAATCCAAACAGACCTTATGAACGCAAATATTACTGTGCTTATGTTGGCCGCAAATACGATAGAGAATACAAATATTCTCACGAAGAAATCCACGAAATGTGGGGAAACAATATTTGCTGGAGTCATGCAATGAATCCAATAGAAGCAGAAGTAATGGGTTCTTGGGGTTATCTGATTCGTTCAGAAGATAAAGAAGAAATGTTTGGAATTGTCAACGATATAATCGCGGAGGAAGAATGAAGCGAGAATATAGAACAATACCTAGCAAAACTTTAGGTTATGCTATGGAAACCCTGGTATTCGGTCATTCTGGAAAACCTATGCTGGTTTTCCCTTCTCAAGAAGGACGTTTCTTTGACTATGAAAACTTTGGTATGCCTGAAACTATTTCACGATTTATTGATGAAGGCAAGATTCAGTTATACTGCATAGATAGTCTAGATAAAGAAAGCTGGTTTAACAAGGATGCTTCGCCAGAATATAGAGCAAAACGTGCTTTAGACTATGAAAAAGCAGTCTGTGAAGATATAGTACCCCAAATACTTGCAGATGGTCACGAAGGTGCAGGAATTATTGCTCATGGCTGTAGTTTTGGTGCTTTCCATACTGCAAATTTCGTTCTTAAATACCCTGAAATATTTGATTCCGGAATAGCTTTAAGCGGCTGTTACGACATCAGTTTCACGCTAGACGGGTTTTATAACGAGGATGTTGAAGCGGGTAATCCTTTGTCTTATTCCGACCATATCAGTTCAGATAAAATTGAAAAACTTCGAAATGATTTACTGATAATATGTTCAGGACAAGGTGCTTGGGAAGACTGGACAGGTGAAGCAATTCAGCTTACAAAAAATTTGAAAATGGCTGGAGTGCCAGTGTTCTTAGACCTTTGGGGCTATGATGTAGAACATGACTGGCCTTGGTGGAAAAAGCAGATTGTTTATTTCTTAGAGAAATTTGAAAGAAGTGGTTTTCTACAAAGCAATCATAGAATGAATGCAGATGAAAGCCAATATTTCCTTCAGAATTTCTATGATGTATGAACCTAAAATAAAAAGCCCTTCGGTAACGAAGGGCTTTTTATTTTAGGAGATAAAAGATTGAAGACCAAAATTGGAGATAAAAGATTTATAAGAAAGTTCAAAATTTACATCTTTCATCTCTCAATTCTCAATTTTCAGTTCTCAGTTTTCACTTTCCTTCTTCCTTCTTCCCTCTTTCTTTTTTCTTTTTTTTCTTTTTCTTACTCTTACTCTCTGCTCTTTTGCTCTTCTGCTCTCTTTCTTCTTAAATCTTCGATCTTCAATCTTAAATCTTAAATCTTTACATCTTAATTCTTGACTCTTATATTTTGATTCTTATATCTTGATAAAGATAAATAATTATGTTTATAGATATAAGTTAAAAGACTAGAATTAAAGAACACATTCTTTCTTATTTCTTCTATCTTATATCTTACATCTTATATCTTACATCATGGATTATCTATTTAAACCACTGACAGATCCTGCTAGCTATATATACTTATCAGGAATATTCCTGATAATCTTTGGTGCTGTAATTGGAATTGCACCGCCAGATAGTAGAAAGACTCTTCACACCAGTTTAGCTATACCTCTTTTTATCTCTCTGGGCTTAATTAATATATTCAGGTCTTTTGATTATCTTGCAAACGTTGGTGGTTTTGTTGTAATAAATGCAATCCTTCAATCTTTGGTTATTATCTGCGGGGTTGAATTAGGAAGACGCAATCTAGAAAGTGCTTTTGGGAAAAAGAAATTTCCTCTTTGGTGGTATATACCATTAATATTGTTTTTATTTTACCTTTCCTACGAATACGATTTTACAAAACGTCTGGTTCGCAGAATTTTAATATTATTAGCTAAACTTTTTGCTGTTGTAGTAGCTATAAAAGCAACAAAAATATTGCCTGATCATAACAGAAATTTCATAAGAGCAGCTTTTGGAGTGGCCTTTATAGGTTCTTTTATACAGTTTATTATAGATTTGAATTTTGCAAAAGTGGTAGATGGACATTATATCGTTTTGCCACAAGAAGCAATTTATCTATATTATGCTGAAAGTATTCTGGCATTAATAATTTCTGTTTTAATATTAATCAGACGTTATAATTATGAAAAAAGCCAAAAGCTTCATGTTCCTAATACTCTATCTCTTATATCTCCAGTAGCTGTTTTTATCACTTCTATTCTTATGGCATTAGGAGTTTTAATCAGTAGCAATTTGATCACTGAACAGGAAAAAACACAGCAAAATCTGGAAAGTCAATCAAATAGTCTATATATAAGAACAGCTATAAGCAAACGTTTAGACTTTGCAATCTTTTCTGCTCGTATTATCTCCGAAAATCCTTTGGTTTCAAAATATTTGTCTAATCCTAATGAAGATGACAAAAGAGCTTTAAAAAACTATTTGCTTTCTTTTAACAAAGAAAATCCTAATTTTGTTGTATATTTGATGAATTCAAAAGGAAAGGTCTTTGTTTCATCCGAACCAGATCCTATTAAAGAAAAAAATAGTATTTCGGACAAATTATCATTTAAATACGATATGAAAAGAGCACCTAGACTTTCTGTTTTCAATGAAGACACTCAAGAATTAGCAGATCTTTTTGCCTATTCCCCTATTATTTCATCTAATGGCGAATCAATAATTGGTGTAGCAGCATTAAAAGTAGAAATAGCTGATTTGGATAATCTTATAAAACTAAACAGATATCCAACAATGATTATAGACAAAAAAGATAGTGGTCGAATAATTATATCCAGCAATAAAAGTTTTCTTAACCAAAAGTGTGGTGATTTACAGGAGTATATAGATCAAGGAACCCAAAGCATAGAAAAAATACCTATTTTATCGGCTTTAACAAATCGTTCAGCATTTTTTAATCTAGTATCAATCAGTAGTTTCGATTGGTGTGTTCTAAGTTTAAGCAATATACGAAAAAGTGCTTCCACACAAGTTTGGTTGCTCTTTATAACTATGCTGATTAATTTCATTCTATATACAGTTCTTTATGGAATCGCCTACAATAGCGAAAACTTAAAAACTATAGAAGCAGCTCAAAGTAATTTCCAACTGATTTTTAATCAAACACCTGATCCAATTTGTGTTATCAGCGAAGAAAATTCGGAAATACTAGCTTTAAACAAAAGTATGCAAAAAACTTTTGGATATGAGCAGAACCTGGTTGGAGAGAACCTGGATAAGATGATTATTGCTACAAATCAGTTAAAATATAATATTCCAGCCTCTCAAGATGTTGTAGTCTCTGAATGTAAATTTAAAAAATCAAATGGAGAACTTTTTACAGCAGAAGTTACTGCTTCTTTTATAGAATATGACAATAAAAATGCTCTTCTTTTGAATATACACGATATTAGTATGTTCAAAGAAATTGAAGAAAAACTGACAGAAGCAAATGAAGTAAAAAGCAAGACTGCTTTCTAATGCAAGTCATGAGTTAAGGACACCTATGACAGCAATAATTGGCTTATCGGAGCTTGCTGTTTCTATTTGCAATGATTCTAATCAAAGGCAAATAGTTGAACTTCTCAGAATAGCAAGCAAATCTTTAATGAGCTTAGTTAATGATATTTTTAATCTTACTGAAATTAAAAAAGGTAAATTTAATTTAAAAAAATCTACATTTAAATTACAGAATTTGTTAGATGAAATAATAGAATATACTACTTTCTTAGCCAAGAAAACGTCTAAGAATCTGGCTTTTAGAGCTTCAACACAATTACCAAATTATATAAATACTGATTTAGATCATCTTAGACAAAGTTTATTATCTATTATAGATTATACTTCAGAGATTTGCGTTAATAATAACACGCTTATCAATATTGAATTTATAAATGTTTTCGAAAATAATGACAATTTGCGATTTATAATTTCGGGTATTAATCCAGATAAAAAAGAAGAAATACAAAGAAGTCTAGCTAATGATATAGATTATACTGATCCATATCACTCAAGTGTTGCTCGCAAATTTGCTTCAGGATTATCTTTACACTCATTGATTTTAAATCAGATGGGTGGGACAATATGGTTAGAAGAAGCAGGAATAATACCTGAAACTCTTTCTTTAATAATTCAGTTGCCAGTAGAAGTGATAAAAAATGCCACTTCAGCAGAAAGCTATTCTCGAGAAAATAGATTCTTTTATTATAAAGGTAGACCTCTTAATTTATTGGTTGCAGACGATAATGATGTAAATCTTTTCCTTGTTGAATCTATAGTAACAAGATTTAAAGGTATCTGTGATACTGCTAGAGATGGAGTTGAAGTTCTTGAATTATTAAAATCGAAAACATATGATGGAATATTATTAGATATCCAGATGCCAAAAATGGATGGAATGGAAACTCTTAAAGAAATAAGAAAAATGTCCAGCGACATTTCTAATATTCCGGTTATTGCGGTAAGTGCTTTTGCTTCAGATGACGAGAAAAGGAAGATTTTGGAAGCAGGTGCTCAAAAGTATCTCGGTAAACCTTATTTCCCGAAAGATTTACATGAAGCTATAGCTTCTATTTTTGAATTAGACAAAGAGTTGCCAGAATTAGCTAAAAATGAGGATTTGACTGATTCGAGCAGTGATGAATCAGAAGTTTCTATTTCTAACTATCCAGAAGACGATGAATCAAAAGAAGAAACAGATATGTCGATTAGGCTAAAACGTATTGATTACCTTGATTTTAAGGCTAGAATAAACCCAGATAAAAAGACAATAGTTAAATTAGAAGAAATTTATAACAGACGTTATAAAGCGTTAGATATTGAAGTAGACAATTCTATCAATGATAATGATGCTGCTAAGCTTCGTGAAGTTGCTCACTCTATAAAAGGTTTAGTCGGTATGATGTCTGCAAAAGAATCATGGGAAATAGCAAAAGAAATAGAAAGTAAGGCTAAAGATGGCAATATTGATGAAGCTATCAGCAAAATCGGGGAAATGAGAATGCATTTGTCAGAAGTATCTGATGATTTGAAAGCAATTAAAGAACACATATTGATGATATAGGGATAAGAGAGAAGATAACAAATAACTGTTTCGAGCCATGAGTTAAGAGGCAAGGGGCATTGCTAAAACTAATTTTTTAACCCAAATTAGACTATATTAATAGTCTACACATTTGTCATAAAAAGTATAACGTATGGGCTTTAGCCCTGAAAGCTATACGATTATGACAATGTGTAGGCTACAAACAAATAAATTTTATTTTTTTACAAATTTCGAGTTTTAGCACAGCCTCTATCAAAACCATATTTTGATAATGAAGTTAAATATATAAATACTATACGCTATTATATACTATTTTTAACTACCATATTGTAGTAATTTGTGATATAATAAAATAAAAAGTAGTAATAAATTTGATAAAGGATTATGTCATGCCAAGGAATTATAATTGTATTATTTCTTTATTTTTGATGTTTGGGTTATTTTTCCATATAGCTAAAGCTTATCCTAGGGAAAACAACACTAATATTAACCAGCCAAATGGTGGAATTGCAGTTGTTGATACAGAGTATTTGTTTAAAAAATTTGCTGATGATAACAATATTAGAAACAAAATTATGAACGATTATAAGCTTTGCTTAAACAAAACAAAATACTCTAAAGAGCTTTTGCCAGATGCTAAACAACAAGTCGCAACCGAAGAGCTAGACAAAATTATAATGCATTATTCCTATCAAATTTCAAATATTATAACTGAAGTTTTAAATAATTTAATAAAAGAATATTCTCTCTCATTAGTTGTGAACAAAAAGTCTTTCTCTATGAAAAAAGCATTATTTTCTCCTGAAATTCAAAGAAATAGTAATGGAAGAAACATAACTCAGTTAAATAGTTATGAAAACAGAGATGGTTTGCCTAAAGAAAAATTTGAACAATTTGATAACTACTTTAATCAGCCTATTTTATCAACTGCTTATAGTTACACCGATTTAACATCGGAAGCTTTTAAACGAATAAACAAAAAGGCTTCACGTATAAAAATATTACCTTATGGAAGGACATTAAAAGAATGAAAACTAGTAAATATTCTTCAATTATTATTGTATTTTTACTTTATGTGTGTCTTTGCCCTTCAATAATATTTGCCTATACAAATAACAAGGAGATAATAGCTGATTTTGTTCCCGACACAGGAAATATGAATGAAAGGGATTCAGATAAGTGCTTTGCTGGATCATTTAAAATTCAAACACAATCCTCTAATGCAAATGATTATAAAGTAGATGGTGTTGTTAAAAATATAAATGTTGCAGTTTATGTATCCTGGCAAAACAATGGTTCTTATTCAAGAATTTTTACTGGTTCTTTTACGCCAGTAAATTCAAATGATACTGTTGTTGCAGAAAAGGAGTTTAATTTTTCAGCCGTTAACCCTAATAGTTGGAAAAATCCTATGGCTGTAATAATAGTTGCTCAATTCAATGCTACCCCTGCTTCTTCGCCTCAAACTTCTTATTCGGGGCGAGGAGATATTCTAAAAAATACTAATGTAGAAACACCTCCTGCTATGCAGGATGTTCAAATAGGGTTTGGTAGCACTTATTATGAAGCTTTAAAATCATTCGATGGTTCTTTAGGTGAAATTGATGTAAAGACAGGTAATGTCAAAATATTGATGACAGTATTAGTCGAAATATTTATAAATCCTTTGGCAGGGGCTTACGACCCAACTCCTGAAGGTATAGGAGTATTTGCCGATTTAAATGGTGGAACTAATCCTACGACTAGAATTTATGGCGAAACAAAACTTGCTGGGGCATATTGGAGAAATAATAATATTGAGCCCACACTCCCATTTGACTTACCTTTTTATGGAGAATGGACGGCAGGACCAGATATACCTGGAGTTATTGTGGGTGGTCCAGCAATGGCGTGGGGTTCTGTTCCTATATTAGGAACCAATTGTACATGGGGCCAACAGAACCGTGTAGTTTGGTATTTACCTCCTAAAAGAGTAACTTTTACTCCTCACAATGGACTTGTTCCTATTGATGCCGACAAGAAGATGTATGAAATTTATGATGGTATGTCATTTGGAGCTATATCTAAAGTAGAATTAAGAAAGCTACAAATAGAATCTCGTGTTGGTGGTTTTGAATGGTTTTGGGGTGATGGAACAGGTATGGATACCACAGATAAAATAAATGGGAAATTATCTAGCGACAGAAGCCACATTTATTATCTCTCTGATCCTGAAGTTGCACAAATATTTAATGGTTACTGTAATGTACACTATCAAAACTCGACAAATAATTCTACTGATTTGCGCTATCCTTTTGATGTAAGGGTAAAACCACTTCCTGCTATTTATCCTAAGAATACTATTCAGGTAAGAAGAGATGGTGGTGGAGTAATTAATAATAGTCATCATGAAGACAACTATGGTGATTTGATAAAAGAAGATATAAAATATAATTTTACTGGTATTGGAAAAGGAGCAAGATTAATAACTACAGAAGATTATAAAAATAATTATAGTTATTATTACGTTATTACTGATCCTAGTGAAATTCCAACAACCACAACTAAAAACGCTACAGATAAAAATTCACCTTTGGTTTCCCATAAATTTAAATATGTTTCTCAGGGTTCTGAAACTCCATTTAAAAAAGTAGATTTATATATTCGTTATATGAAAGGGGAATTAGTTGGAAACGAAATAGTGAAAATAGGTTGGACAGACAAACTTGTTGCATCAAGATACTTTAATCTTGATGCAGATGACCCATTAGATGGAAAAGCGTATCAACGTATAGCTTTTTCTGTGAAGCCGGCTTCAGCTACCTATATAATCAACACAACTAATGCATATAATGATTTTCCAAAATACCAACCAGACTACAAAGGTTATAGGTGTGCTTCTGGAACAATAACAGAATTAAACCCGCAAACGGTTACTATGACCTTTACAGCAAGTGCAAGTATTTTTTATGGTGGCAGATTTGAAAATGATGTAAATGATTTAAATTCTATCACAGAAGAAGATTTAGATAGATGGAATGGAGTTGCAACAGGTAGTGTCTATTATAGATGGAGAGTTATAACTCCTGACGGAGAAGATGCTTTCGAAAAAGGTTATGCTACTGTTCCCCTTAATCAGTATTCCTTAATTAGTGATTTTAATGATGATAATAAACCTTATCCATTAACGGATGGTGACGGAACTCCTCTAGAAATTGATTCAAATAGAAACAGAATATATGACAAGAACAGCTCAGAGACTCGTTTAAAGATACTTAATCAAGATGGAAGCACAAGAATTGCTACCGAAAAAGAATTTCCGACTGGGATAAAGCCCATTACCATTACTTTTAAAGTTCCATATGGGACAACAATAAATCCAAATAGATTTTATAAAGTATTTATAGAAGCTAAATACAAAGACATAAATTGGAGTCCAAACTGGACTTTTACTGACTATCAAGATGAAACTAAGAATTATGAAAGTGTTTCTGGAATCTGGCGTTGGAATAATCCAACACCTCAACAAAGGTATATTGCCTATAATCCTTGTAAAATATTTAAAGACAACTATATAGTTAAAGAAATCTTATCTTTGCCCTATATCTATAATGCTACCAATAATGATTTTATTTATTCTCTAGACGAAACTTTTAACATTAATGATTATACTCCTGCCAAAGAGGGCAGCGATGTTCTTTACGATTTTTCTATAGGTTATTTGGTTAAGATAAATGATGCTATCCCAGCAAAAATAACCATAAAAGATTTGAACGATGAACTTAAAAATAAGTCTTTTACTGGAGATCCAATATATCCATCAAATGCTGCATCTATTTCAATACCAGTAGAAATCACAGACAACAATCCTGATACCATTGCTTCTTATATTGAGATTATATACGATAGATATGATGAATCGAACTATGATATGGTAACCATGAGATCTGTTATAAGTGATTTAGATTCAAATGAACAGCCAAATACTTATAAAGAAGTAACGAAACATGGAAATTTTATAAATTATATAAAAACAATTACAGAAAAAGACATTTACAATAGTTTAAAGGGTAAAAGCAAATTAACTACCATAGAAGAAACCGATGGTTCACCCTTTATCATATCTTCTTTAAAAAAGTATAATCAGACAACTAGAAGTCCATATAACAGTAGCCCACAAAACTATAGTAGTTATGTAGCTCTTTATTCTGACAAATACGAAAGATTTTCTGATTCTTATGCGATAACAATGAATCCTCCAAAATATAATGGAGAAAATAATAGTTATAATGGAAAAGAAGGTAAATTTTTCTATAGAGCTTCTGCCTTGATAGATGATGGAATAAAACATCATTTAGAAACGGATCAAAAATATTTTGAAGTAATTGACAATGACATACCAAATGTAAAAGTTACTTTGATTAACTCTGAAACAGGTCAGCCAACAGTTTTTGAATTGATAAAAGGTATAAATGACCCGCAAACAAGCAATAATCAACTAGAAAAACTTACAAAGAAAATCACTGTTGGAACTGGTAACCCCTATATTGATTCAAATATAGACGAAGTGTTTGATAATGGGGTTTTAAAAGTTAGTATGGATAAGCCTTTTTCCGCTGTAGCAAACGAAAGATTTCTATGCAATATAGAAGTTCGTGACAATGTTTATCCACCAACTAAGAATAGTTTAACAGGACAGAATTACTATGAATGTGCTAGTTATACTATTAATGCCTATTCAGATAAGGATACAAATAATAATGAAAATAAATTTGAAGGTTTGCATCCTAGTTTAAAGTGGGTTGCAGAAGTTAATGATGAAAATGAAAAAGTATATAAAGCAAAAAGTGGAAATCCAATTCAATTTTACTTATCTTCTCCTGGTGATACTAAATTAACTATAGAAGTTGAAGATAAAACCCAAAATGAAGTTAAGAAAATTGTACTGATTATCCCTATTCAGGTATCAGAAGAAAAAGCAGCTAAAATACGTGTATTAGATCAAAAACATGAAAAGTAAAAATTTAAAAAAGGCTTTTTCTTTAGTAGAATTAATAGTTGCACTTTTAATTCTTGGTGTAGCTGTTATTCCTTTGATAGGCACAATAACAAGCGACACCAAGAATGCTGTAGTAATAGCTAACAATGAATTTGCAATGCAAAAAGCAAGATATATTTTGGATACAATGCTAGATTCAGTCAATTTTGACGATTTAAATTCAGGTGATCCAGCCAAAATAACAGGAGATTCTCTACAATATTATGATTCAATGTTCCCTGAGTCCGCTAACACTGGAATTTGTCAAGGGTATATTACAGATTCAAAAGGGCAGCGTTTTTTTGTATATTTAAGAGTAGAAGATATTCCTGATAACAAATTAAATTATAAATTTTATAATACGCCGCAAAATATTCCAAACTATACTAAAACTATAGGCGATAAAAAATATACAGCTTGGGAACTAGCTGAAATGACAGAGTATGATGAGATTTATAAAGTTGCTAAAAATCCTTCTTTTGCAGAAATTAATTTTTATGATTCAGATGAATGGAAAAATACAACTGAAAGAACAATGATGACGGATAATTTTTATAAAAATCAGAATCTTAAAACGTTAATGAAAACTTTGATTTTAAATATAAAATGGAATGATAACGATAAAAAAAATCCAGAAAATGATGGATTTCGGGAATTTAGCCTCGTTACTCATAAAGCGAGGTTGATAAAGTGATAGTAACAGAATTGAAATACATAAAAAGATCTTTACAATTTTATTTTTCAATAAAAAATAGAAAAGGGTCAGCTATAGCTTTTTCTTTGATTATCGCAGGCATTTTATTGTTGTCAGAAGCCTTTTTCATGAATCAGAATAGAAATAATATATTGTTTCGAGAAAAAAATATTGAAAATCTGCAAAGCTATTTTGCTGCAAGAGCAGGAATGCAGCATGTTATGTTAAAAGCTCAAATATTGCCAACTCAACTATACGATGCGGCTTGCTTTTCTGTTGGGAAAAATCCTTTTTTTGATTTTACTCATTACATAGAACAGCCAAGTCCGAATATTCCAACAAAAAAAATAGGTAATATATGGATAAAATTGGCTTGTAGCACTAATCCTGGACCAAGATTTCTTGTTAGTGGTTCTTCTAGCGGAAGTGATCTTGAAGATTGGATGACTCCACCGGACACTAATTTAAAAACAAAGAATCCAACAAAATATCTAGAAAAATTCATAGAAGATATTTCTTTTAATTCTACTGATTATCCTGAAATGAACTATCCATATTCATTCAGTTATGCTGTCGCTAGTTTTACAATCCTTTCGCTAAAAGGCCAGAGAAAATATAACGAGGAAGCTATTCAAACAACTGTTATTGGTCGTTGGCATCAAAATCCATCAAACACTGGGACAGAAAAAGAATTTAAGATTACTTCAATAGTGAGAATACAAAGAAATGAATAGTAGATTTGGTGTTACATTAGTCGAATTATTAATTGCCTCGTCTTTATTGGTTTTATTTCTATCGGGTGGTTTCTATCTATATTTTCATGGACAAGGAACTATTAATAAAGGAACCTGGATTAACAATTCTACAATTAAAGAAGGAATAGCAACTAGAGAATTGTCAGAATTGTCAAAAGCTAGCTCTTATCCTTCTAAAATTCTCAAAAATAATTTGATTATAAATGATAATGATAATTTCAAAGCAAAATTACCACAGGGGGTTGGGGAAATTTCTTTTGATACTTTGCCTAAGGAAATATTAGCTTTCCCTATATGTTCATGTCAGACAGACGAAGCAGATATAAATAAAAAGGGAAAGATAAAGTGGATAATTTTAAAATTAACTAATAATCAAGAATCAAAAGAACAGTGTAATCTTAATCTGGTTCAGTCTTATACGAGCAATTATACATTGTCAGATGATGGAAATGGAAATGGTCTATTAGATTATTCTAACAACTTACAGGCATTTAGTGATAAAATAATACTAAAAGATATAGAAAAAGCTTCTGTGGTCAAAGAAGCAAGTGATTCTGTCAGGATTGATTTAGTGTTATCCTCTGCTAAGCATTCTGGATTTAAAAAAAATGTAACATTAAAGTTTCCTTTAAATGTTGAATTTCAGTAAACTTTTTCTAGTTGCTGACAAATTTTTAATTTAAAATATTTACTTAGATTTTAATTTATTTTTAAATATTTCTTTTTGCGTCGTCTACACATTGTCATAACCATATATCTTTCAGGGCTAAAGCCCATACGTTATACTTTTTATGACAAATGTGTAGACTATTAAATAATGTTGTTTAAAAGCTTTTTTAATAAAGAAAAAAGTTTGTGTTTACCCTGCTAGCAAATAGCACAGGTATTGAATAATTTATAAAATTTAGTTAGAATCACTACAATATCCTTTTTCTTAAGAGAATGTTTGGTAAAGACAGAAAGGTTTTTGGTTAATCAGGTTAAAAGAAATAAGAGATGAGAGATGAGAGATTTAGATTGTAGACTAACTAATTATTATATATTTTCGATAGTTTGAGTTCTAAACAAATCTCTAACCTCTAAACTCTTTTCTCTAATCTCTAAATAATTGATTAATTAGATAATAATCTTTTTGGCAACCAAAGCAGATATTCTCTCCCAAATGGTTAGTAATAATAAAAGGTGAACACAAATGAGCGTAACTGTTGCTTCTCAAACAGACCAACAAACAAATTCAACAACAACTTCTTCTACAGCTACTCAGGCAGCTCCTTCCGCAAATACTGTAAATACTCAAGCTAATCCAGCAAATGCTCTTCCACAGCAGTATCAGACGAAAAAAGCTATGTGGGAACGCAAGCTTCTTGATTTGGGCTTAAGAAACCAGCTTATTAATATGCGAAGGTCTCGCACGCTGATTCCTCTTTTAACAAATACTATTAATGAGTTAGAAGATGCTTTGGCAGATGGCGAAGAATTTTTAATAACTGCAAAGCCTGAAAAATTCGTTCTTCCTGAAGAATTTACCTATGAAGATTTATTAAAACCAGCTATTGATGAAGAAGAGTTAAAGAAAGAATTTGGCAAACATCATTTGTTCTCGTCTTTAACGGATGGCGAATTAAAGAAAGCCATAAAAGAAGTTTACCGCTCAGCAAAGAGTTCTATCGAAGAAAACGGTGCCAACACCCTTTATTTGGCTTTGGGGTTGTTTCGTTGGTATGAATCTAAAGGCAATAACCCTCCAGCCCGATATGCACCAATAGTGCTTATTCCTATAGACATCACAAGAAAATCTGCTGCTTTAGGCTATACAATCAGTCTTAGAGACGACGATCCACAGCTTAACATAACAATGCTTGAAAAGCTGAAACAGGATTTCAGAATCGAAGTAGAAGGCTTAGACCCATTGCCACTTGATGAACATGGCTTAGATACAAGAAAGATTTTCGATACAATTCGTGAATACGTGAAACCACAGGAAAATTGGGAAGTTTTGGAATTTTCTGCAGTAGGTATTTTCTCTTTCACACAGTTTGTAATGTGGAACGACCTTACAAACCGTTCTGACGACCTGATTAAAAACAAGATTGTTAAGAGTCTTCTTGAAGGCAAGCTTACTTGGGAAGCCGAAGGCATGGAAACTGGCGACCACGTTTGCGAAGATGATGTTTTTATGGCTATGCCAACTGACGCTTCACAGCTTTTTGCTGTCAGAAGTGCCTGTGAAAACAAGTCTTTCGTTCTTCACGGCCCTCCAGGAACAGGTAAATCTCAGACTATTACTTCTTTGATTGCAAACGCTCTTGGGCAGAACAAGACTGTTTTGTTTGTAGCTGAAAAGATGGCAGCTCTTGAAGTAGTTCAAAAGCGTCTTGCTTCCATCGGCTTAGACCCGTTCTGTCTGGAACTTCATTCCAACAAGTCACGCAAGAAAGCTGTTTTAGAAAAACTACAACAGACTACAGAATTTCGCAGACCAAAAGCAAGTGAAGACTATAAGCAGAAAGCAGAAGAAATTTCAAAACTTCGCAAAGAGCTTAATGTTTATTCAGAAGACCTTCATAAGAAGCAAAGCTACGGCTTAAGCATTTATGAACTTATTAACAATTATGAGTTAAATGCAAATGCTCCAGATATTCCGGCTTTTTCTCAAGAAGCTTTGGGAAATGTTACTAAGGAACTTCTCGACAAGCAGAATCAGGTTATAGAATCATTAGTTACTGCTGCTCGTGCTGTCGGGCACCCAGCCGAACACGCCCTTTCAAGAGTTGGTTGCAAAGAATACAATCAGAGCCTGAAAGACGACCTTGATTCGAAGGCAACAAAGTATTTAAACAACTTGGAAAAACTAAAAGACCTAGCTACAGATTTCCAAAATGCTGCTGAATTAACTAATATTTCTGATGATTTGGAATGGACTAAGCTTTTAACAACTGCTGAACAGGTTGCCAAATGGTCTTATTTACCCAAAGCTTGGGCTGATCACAAAGGCATGAATATCTGTATGACAGAAATTGCTGAAATGGCAGAACATTTCGCAAAATCAAAAGAACTTAGAACAGATTTGGAAAAGAATTGGAAGCCTGAATTTTTCGACCAGAACGGTAGTGAGTTATCGGCTACTCATACGCAGAAGAGTAATTCATGGTTTATTCCAAGATTCTTCGGACTTTGGAGCTTGAAGAGCAAAGTTTCAGCTTTCTCAAAAGCTTCTGTTAATGCAGATACTTTAGGAACAGATCTTTCCAATCTCTCGTTGTATCAGTCTGAAAAAGCAAAAGCAGACGAACTTTTCAAGAAATACACTGCTGAATTAGATTCTCTCTATGATGGCGAAAACACAGACTGGAACAAAGTTAAAAACTATGCTATTGCTGCCAAAGATAGTTCTGCCAAAATCAACGAGCTTTATAATGATGAAGACTTGAGAATTAAGCTTTTCAGCAATAAAGAATTGACTCAGAAAGCAATCGAAGTAGAAAAAGCAAATGCTGAAAAGAAAACTTCTTGCGAAGAATTTGCTAAGATTGCTATGACAAAACCTGTTAATCAGTTTAACGCACCAATTCTTGAAGATATAGAAATGTGCAAAAACATCAACAAGCACGTTGAAGAAATTAAAGAATGGACTCTTTGGAACAAAACTTCTAGTGAAGCAGAAGAATCTGGTTTGGCAGTTCTTGTAGATGCCTACCAGAAGGGCATGGATCACGATGAAATAAAGGGTGCTTATTTGAAATCTATCAGCAAAGGTCTAGCTGCTCGTGCAATAGACGCTTCTAGCACTCTTAATAACTTTTCTGGCAAAGTATTTGACCAGAAAGTCGATAAATTTATAACTCTTGATAAACAGGTCAGTGCTCTTGGAAACCGTGAAATAGTCTATCGTTTGGCAGCCAAATTGCCAGATTTTACTAGAGAAGCAGCTCAAAGTTCTGAACTTGGTATTTTACAAAGAGCTATAAAGAGTGGTGGTCGTGGAACTTCATTAAGAAAGCTTTTTGGACAGATTCCTAATATTCTGCCAAGACTTTGCCCCTGTATGCTGATGAGTCCTATATCTGTTGCTCAATACATAGACCCCAATAAATCACCTTTTGATTTGGTAATATTCGACGAAGCTTCACAGCTTACAACTAGTAAAGCAGTTGGAGTTCTTGCAAGAGGTCAGAATGCGGTAATCGTTGGTGACCCCAAACAGATGCCACCAACTTCATTCTTCTCTAGTGCGGCTGTTGATGAAGATAATCTTGAATTAGAAGATATGGAAAGTATATTAGACGATTGTCTTGCTTTAAATATGCCTCAGACTCACTTGTTATGGCACTATAGAAGTAAGCACGAAAGTCTGATAGCATTCTCTAACCATAACTTCTATGAAAGCAAGCTTTTCACTTTCCCATCAGTAGATGACAGAGAATCTAAAGTTAATTTTGTTCACGTAGAAGGGACCTTTGACCACGGTTCTGGCAAGCGTTGCAACAAAGAAGAAGCCGAAGCTGTTGTTAAAGAACTGATTCGCCGAAGCAAAGACCCCAAACTTTCTAAATACAGCGTTGGTGTTGTAACTTTCAATATTCCACAACAGAATCTGATTGATGACCTCTTTACAGAAGCCTGTAAGAATGATTTGGAACTTGAAAGCTGGGCTTATAAAAAAGAAGACCCGTTGTTCATCAAGAATCTTGAAAATGTTCAGGGTGATGAACGTGATGTAATCATATTCTCTGTTGGTTATGGACCAGACAAAGAAGGCAAGGTTTCTATGAACTTTGGTCCTTTAAATAAAGACGGTGGCTGGCGAAGACTTAACGTTGCCGTTTCTCGTTCTAAGCGTGAAATGATGGTATTCAGTTCTATGTTCCCTGAACACATTGATACCAACAGAACTAAAGCAGAAGGTGTAATAGCTCTTAGAAACTTCCTTGATTTTGCAAGAAATCCGAAAGGCTATTCTTTCTCTGCCGAAAAGAATGAAGCTCAAAACGGCATCATAAAGAGTCTTAGCAAAATATTGAAGGAACAGGGCTACGCAGTTGATACCAACATAGGTAATTCTGAATTTAAGGTTGATTTGGGCGTAATTGACCCAAGAAACGAAAACAGATACCTACTTGGCATTTTGTTGGACGGTCCTGTTTATGCTGAATGTAAGACCACTAGAGACCGTGAACTTTCTCAGGCTAGTGTTCTTAGAGGCTTAGGCTGGAACATCATTAGAATGTGGAGCATGGATTGGTGGGAAAATAAAGAAGTTGAAATAGACAAGCTGTTAGATACTCTAGACAAGCTTAAAAACGCCAAATCTATTGAACCAGAAAAGAAGGAAGAACCAAAAGCAGAGCTTAAACCTGTAGAATATGAAGAACCAGGAACTGCTCCTGCTTCTGAATCTGGAATATTTGCTAAACCTTATACTGCTACTCAATTGCCTGTAACTTCATTGTCATCAGATGATTTTATGGCTAGGAAGAACGCAGCAGAACTTAAAAAGCGTGCTATGCAGGTAATTGAAACTGAAGCACCTATTACAGAAGGCTTGCTAACCAAGAGATTGATTCAAAGTTATGGAATTACCCGAGTCGGAACTCGTGTTCAGGCTTATTTAGATGAATTCTATGCAAAACTTTCTCTTAAGGTTACAAAACAGTCTGACGGTCAGAAAATCTATTGGACAGCTAAGCAGAATCCTGATGATTACAGTGATTGCAGAGCAGGAAAGACCGATGCTGATAAGCGTGATTCTAAGGATATTCCAATAATTGAAGCTGCTAATGCAGTCTATAAAATAGTTTCAGACCAGATAGCCCTTTCTCCTGATGATTTGGCAAAAGAAGCTGCTAAGCAGCTTGGTTTCTCTCGCCTTGGAACTAACCTCACAACTCTTATGGATGCCGCTGTTGAACTTAACAAGTCAGCAGGATATCTGACTGTCGCTGAAAACGGCAACATCACAGTGAAAAAAACTGAAAACTGAAAATTGAGAATTGAGTATCGACGAAGATGCTCCTCCAATCTTTGATTGGGGGAGCTGTCACGAAGTGACTAACGACCAACAGGAGGTTAGGAGTGCATGCGAGTGCCAGGATGGCTAGCGAGTCGTAGGGGCTGCATTGCAAAGCAATGCGGTAGTAGGGGGGAGCAAAGCATTGCGTAGACGTGGTGGTGACCTAACTATAGTAAACAATGTTTGGCTATAGTATATTTTAATCAAGAATTTGAAATTGAAAATAGAGAATTGAGAGCAGAAAAATGAGGCTTTTAATCTCGGTATTATATGTGATTGGGGTTATTGGGCGTATTAAATAATAAATATCTTTTTGTTTTCCGTTTTCAACTTTCAGTTTATTTTGTAGTTCGTTTTTGTTATAGCAAAAGTCGCTTCCCTAAGCCCTATTCCCTACACCCTAATCCCTAAAAAATTACGTTTGTTCTGAAGCAAAAGAACTCCAATCCTGCCAGGAAACATACTTTATTCCGTTAATATCAATAGTTGAATCACCGAAGTAAAAAACAGCTCCCTTGGTATTTTCCCCTCTTAGTTCAATATATTTCTTTATATTGGTGGCTTGTTTTTTGTCAGATTCTTTATCGCTCTTGATTTCAATAGCATATGAATGTTTCCAGTCTGCTATAGTATCAATTTCGAAGCCTTTTTGGTCTCTGAAGAAAGTAAGGTTAGGCTTTTTCCCTTGATTAGTCTTATTTTTTAAAAGTTCTGCTACAGCCATAGTTTCAACAACAGAGCCTTTATATCTGCTAAGCAAAAGTTCCGATTTATTTTCAAGTCTAAGCAAATAGCAGAGTAAACCTGTATCCACGAAATATAGCTTTGGCGTTTTTACCAGCTTCTTTCCAAGATTATTAAAATCTGGTTCAAGGAAATGAATGATATATGAAGATTCCAAAACAGAAAGCCAGCTTTTAACTGTTACCGCTGAAACTCCAGCAGCAGTAGAAATAGATTCCATATTCACCATTTGCCCGCTATATAAAGCACAAATTTGAATAAATTTTTTAAAGGTTTGAAGATTTTTAGGGTTTATCTGTTCTTTAACATCTAAGTCCAGATAAGCATCTATATAATTATCAAACCAGTCTTCAAGGATGTAATGTTTGTTTTTATCATATAGAGGCGGGTAAAAACCTTTTAAAGCAACATCATAACCATCGCAGTCTTTTGTAGCATCTTTTATCTCTGCTATGGTGAACGGCAATAACTTCAGCATTCCAACGCGTCCAGCCAAGCTATCGGTCATATTTTCCTTCAGTTTGAACTGGCTAGAACCTGTAAGAATGTATTTTCCGGGAATATGCTCTGAGTTGTCTACAGCAAACTTTAAAGCATCAAAAATATCAGGAACTTTTTGTGCTTCATCTAGAATGGCACCTTCAGGATAAGCCAGCAAAAAGTCTCTTGAATTTGCTTTTGCTAATTCACGCGTTTCTTTGTCGTCAAAACTTACGTATTTCTTGTTTGGAAAAGTCATCTGTGCCAGAGTAGTTTTTCCACTCTGTCTTGGTCCTGTTATTCCAATAATCGGAAATTGAGAAGCTAATCTGATTAACGCTTTTTCTGCTGTTCTGCTTATCATACTCTACCTCCGATAGATTCCGACTTTTATTAGGGTTTTCACAAGACACTGTATGATTCTAAAATTATCATAGGTAAAAATCTAAAGTCAACATAGGTAAAATTTTAAAGTTAACATAGGTAAAAATCTAAAGTGAGCATAAGTAAAATTCTAAAGTAATTCAACTAAGTTTCTCTATATTACTATAATTTATAGTCTTTCAGATAATCCTAAAAGTATTAGTAATTATGTCAGGAAAGTCTCTAGAGGCTGTGCTAAAACTAATTTTTAAGTCCAAATTAGATTGTGCTAATTAGCTACACATTTGTCATAAAAAGTATAGTGTATGGGCTTTAGGCCTGAAAGAATTACGTTTATGACAATGGGTAGATACAAAAGGCGGGGGTAGATTGTCACGCTTCTTTCAGAGGCTTGCAATGACGTATTGATAGAATACTGATTAATTAAAAAAGGTTGCCTTTACCCTGACGGTTTTATTACTGTCTAGTCTATTATAGTTATTCTGTTGTTTGGTGGCACTATTTCTCTTTCTGCTTTTGGCCGTTAATGAAGAGTAAATTCATTGTTTTCTTATAAAGCTTGAATTTTCTCTTATCTCTAAAAAAGCAAGATTGTGCGATAAAACATGGAAGTCGTTCGAAAATTACTTATGGTTTAACCAGTTGTCTTTTGTCTCTTCTCTTTTATCTTAGATAAAAATGATATAATTTTAATAATTATGCTCACAAAAATAATTATAATTAAAGTAAGAAATATTATGAAACCATAATTTTGAAAAAAATGGCAATACCATATGCCAATTTCTTTTTATCTATTTTCTGCTGAAAATATTTAGAAGGTCTATATGTATTGTCGGGGGCAATAAGTCCATTTTCACTACCGTGATAAGGACAATATATTTGTAGTGAACCATCTATTATTTTAACGCCTAATTCACAAAAATCAGTAGCTGGCACTGGTTCCTTTGAAAGAATTGGCTTTTTTTCCTTTTTATTCATAAATGTGTATATATATTCAGTTTTTGTCAAAAAATTCATCAAGTCTTCGTAATTCATTTGGGCAACAAAAGAACAATCTTTATCTGTCTCCATTGCGTAAAGTTCTAATGAACCATTTATGCCTCTTTGATTAGAAAAACAGGAACGTCTTATTTGACTCTCTGTAGGTCTTGAAGTAGCAAAAACCTGGATACTACAAAAGATAAAATAAGCAAGGAAGAAAAGAGTATGAATATTGTATTTTCTTTTTATTATTAAATTCATAAAATATTAACTTACATATAAGTTTATGTCTTTCTTTTATTTATATTGTTTTAAAGTTAAGAAGATTGATAAACTTTGTATGCTCCTTTGTTAAATGATTTCAAGCGCTTTTGTTTCTCTAGGTTTTTTATTGAGGCTAGAACCTTTGATTCATCAAATCTATGGAATTTCCCAATAATTTTAGAAAGAGTTTTAGGATTTTCACAGAAATCCAATATTTCTTCTCCTAATAAATCTATCGCTTCTGGAATAGTCTTTTTGGGTATTATTCTTGTAGAACCAGGATTTATAGATGATTTATTTTTCCCAGATTCAAATTCTAGTTCGTCAGGAAAATTGGATAAAAAACCTCGTATTCTAGTTAAAAGAACTCCTCCTACTCCTGATGAACCGTATCCGTGAATAACTTCAAAAGGGGTTAAATTTCCTTTTTTTACTCTAGAATTATAATACTTAATTAAGGCTTCAATGGCCTCTATTCTTGTAAAACCATGTAAATCTATCTGGTCGCTCACTGGTTTCGCCTATTGTTTCTAAAAAACGAAGGTTCTTCATCTATTTCTAAATCATATAGTGTGGATTCTAAAAAGGCTAATTCGTCAAGTAATCCTTCACTGGGAAGTCGATTAAAGTATGGTCTTCCACAGAATACGCATATTGAGGCAAATTTAGGAATAAAAGCTTCTGGTGGCAATGCTTCAAGAGCACCTTCAATTGCAAAGAGTCTGATTTTATCTCCAATAAGCTTTTCTAGTTCCTGAATAAATGTGGGAGTATAGCCTCCAACACCTCTAGGAATAATAAGAAATATTATTTCGCCCTTATCTGATAACTCTTTTATTACTTTTAGCTTCTTTTGGACAGCACCTGTCAGACAAATAGGTGCAAGTCCGCCATTCTTTGCAAGATTGAACCATTTTTGGTTGTCTTCGTCATCTACAAGAATTATTCTAACTGGCTTTCTAAAAAATCTTAAAGCATAAATCCAGGTTTGAAGACCAAAATTTCTTGCTATAATAACGTTTCCAGGCTTGAATTCATTTTCTCCCCAAAATCTAAAATAAGGCAGAAAAATTGCAGCCCAAAATCTGGCTAAAGAACGAAAAACCAACCAGGCCAAGCGACCTGGTGGTTCTAGGTTTTGAATAATAATTTCTATACTAGAATCATTCATCAGATTTTACTGAAGGAATTCTGCTATAAATACGGTTTATATCGTATCTTTGCAAAACTTCCGACATTACAAATGATTTTAGTAAATCTTCACGTCCAATACTTATCTTGGTTTGTTCTCTGTAAGAAGTTCTAGCGGGTTCTTCTGGCACTCCAAGGTTAAAACTGCCTGTTCCACCTTCTAATGAACCAAGATTGTCATAATTCACTTCTTCACAATTGTGGTCTGTATGAATTGTTGGGGAAGACATGGACTGTCGGGAAACGGTATTTACGTTTCCTGGTAAAGATTTTGTTTTCTTTCTCTGAAATTGCTTGGCAACGGGCTGATTAGAAGAAAGCAATGAAGCCCTTTGTGACGATGGCAAGCTCCCGGAAGAATCTCTGCTTGTTTTAACAATGTCATTAAATATATCATCTAGATTGACATTGCTAGAATCATCAGAATTACTCTTTACTTTAGAAAGATTTGATACTATTGAAGCTATTATAATAATAGCAAATATAAAACATTCACAGCCTGGCATTTTATTTTGTTATCTTGTTATTTTTTTATTTGGTTCAGCCATTGCAGAGAATGATTTTCTCATTTCTGTATCAGAGCTTATATTTTTAAGAGTGTAATAATCGAGAATACCCATATTACCATCTTTCAATGCATCTGCAATTGCTTGAGGAACAGCAGCTTCAGATTCAACAAGTTTTGCTTTCATTTCTTGTTCATAAGCTTTCATTTCTTGTTCTTTTGCTTCTGCCATTGCACGGCGTTCTGCAGCTTTTGCTCTAGCAATCTTCATATCTGCTTCAGATTGGTCTATCTGTAATTTCGCACCAATATTTTCACCAATATCAACGTCAGCAATATCTATAGAAAGAATTTCGAAAGCGGTATTAGCATCTAGACCTTTATCTTGAATGGTCTTAGAAATTTTGTCTGGATTTTCGAGTATTTCTTCATGACTTTCGGCAGAACCGATTGTGGTAACGATACCTTCGCCTACACGGGCAAGAATAGTTTCTTCTGTAGCACCACCAATAAGTTTATTGATGTCGGCTTTTACGGTAACACGTGCAATAGCTTTAACTTGAATACCGTTCTTAGCCATAGCTGCTACCAATGGAGTATTGATAACTTTTGGCTTAACACAGAGAGAAACAGCATCTCTAACATCGCGACCAGCAAGGTCTATTGCGGTAGCTTTTTCAAAATGCAGATCTATACCTGCTTTTTGTGCTGCAATTAAAGCGGCGGCAACATTCCCAACGCGACCACCAGCAAGATAATGTGATTCAAGAGCATCTATAGGTATATTTCTAATTCCTGCTTTGTGCAACATAATTGCAGGTGTAACAATATCGTAAGGATTTACTTTTCTAAATCTCATTGCTATGAGTTTTGCGATACCAACGCTTTTAAGGCCTGAAGCTATAGCACTTATCCATAATCCAACTGGAACAAAATAAGAAATTACGAAGAAGCCTACTATACAGGCGAAAATTAATAAAACTGCTAATACGCCACCGAGTTCACCCATTTTTAAAAGGAACCTCCAATATATTTTACTATATTATAATCCATTATTTTATACCTAAAAGTCAAGTTTTTGACAAAAAGAATACTTATATTTTATTCTGCAATAGTGACAATTATTCGACGACCGTCTGTTTTTATTACTTTAATTTTTGTCCCTTTTTCAATAAAGTCTCCATCTGTAATAACATCAACTCTTTCGTCAGCTATTTTAACGATTCCTGATGGACGCAAATTAGATACTGCTATTCCTTCTGCTCCAACAAAACGTTTTACATCAGAATCCTCAAAAGCATCTTCAGTGACAGGGACATTATCTTCTAATATAAATTTTTTGCCTAGTTTTGTATGAGGGAAAACATAAACAATAAATAAAATCAATAGAATTACACCAATTGCAGCGAGAACAGTAGCAGAAATTGCCAAAAATCTGCTTAATTTCCAGTAAGCTAAAATTAATGAAGTAATAAGCAGAATAATGCCAGTAATACCCGCAACGCCAAACCCAGGAATAATAGCTATTTCTAGGAAAAGTGCAAATAAGCCAATTACCATCAAGATTATTGTTATTGAAGACCAGAAAAAACTGCTCTCCATAAGTTGTGCATCTAAATCTTTTGCTGGTTGCGAGCTTTCAGAACTGCTGCTTTCAGAACTAACCGTATTCTTTTCCGGTAAAAGGTTCGATTGAGCAAAAACCGTTGTCGAACAAAAAAGAATACTGGTTAACATAACAAACATTAAGAAAATACTTAGTGGTTTCATTTTAGACTTCCAATTTTCTTACTACGATTTTATTTCCATCAACTTTTCTTACAATAATTGTTTCCCCTTTTTCCAAGAAGTCGCCTTCTGAAACTACATCGTAGCGTTCCGTTCCTATTTTTGCTTTCCCTGAAGGACGGCATATAGAAAGGGTGACTCCTTGTAAACCAACTAAATCTGAGTAAGTATCTTTTGCTACTGCAACGTATCCGTCTTCTACAGTCATTTCTTTCTTCAAAATAAAAGCATCAAAAAGTCCTAGTTTGGGTGCAAGTTTATATATAAGGTAAACTGCTATTGTTGTGTATAAGATCAGGTAGCCTAGAGCATAAACTGCTTTCATAAAGCCACCATAGAGCATGACGATACTTGCACAAAGACATATAATACCTGTTATGCCAGTAATGCCAAATCCAGGAATGACAAAAATCTCTAACAATAATAAAACTAGACCGATTACGAATAGTATTAGCACTTCGAAACCAGCCATGTAAGCAAATAGATGACCACCAAAGAAAAGAGTAAAACAAACAATAGAAATAATTCCAAAGATACCAAACCCTGGAACATAAAATTCGATAATCATGCACCAGAATGCAATAGTAAATAGTAAAGTGCTGACCGTAGGATTAGTTAAATATCTCGCAATTATTTCAGAAGAACTAGGTTCAACATGTTCTATACTGGCATTTTCTAAGGAGGCTACACGCAAAACAGCAGATAGAGAAGCGGTAATCTGATCGCAATATCCATGTTTAAATGCATTTTCAGCTGTTAGAGTCAATATTTCGCCTTTTGGACAAAGTCCTTCTATTGTATCGTGATTAGCATTAACCATTGCCTTTGCCAAAGCTGGTTCGCGGCTTCTTGCTTCAGCTGTCGCTCCAAATTCTGCTTCAAAAGCTGAAACAAATTTAGGCTCTGCTGCTTTTACTCCATTACCCACAAGCATAATAGGTGTTGCTGCACCCATTTCAGAACCAGGAGCCATATAAATATTCTGGCATGCAATTGAGATAAGTGCTGCAGCCGACAAGGCACGGCCATTTACATAGGCAATAGTTTTTGTTTTGGTTTTAAGAAGAGCATCTTTCATTTCCTGGGCAGCAGTAACTAAGCCACCATTTGAATTAACCTCTAGAATAACAGCAGATACTTCTTCTCGTTCAGCTTTTCTTAATTGTCTTTGTAGAAAAAACGAAAGACCGTTATCTATATCGCCTTTTACAGAAACGACAAGAACTTTTTTTTGTCCATTTGCCAAGGTTTCGGCAGGACATAAAAACATTGTAAATGTAAGGAATAGAAAAACCACACAACACCAAAAGTGTTGCGTGGTTTTGTTTTGACAATGAACTATAACAGAATTATCTTCTGCGTCTTTGTTTACGACGAGCTTCTGCAGCTTTTCGTTTTTGTTTTTCGCTAGGTTTTTCATATGCTCTTCGGCGTTTGATTTCCTTAACGATTCCAGCTTCCTGACATTTCTTCTGGAAACGTTTCAATGCCTTTTCTAATGGTTCATCTTTTAATACTCTTACTTCTGCCATACAATTCACCCCCCTTCTGATTTTCGAATCAGAGAGGAATACTCTCGTAATTTCTTTTTTGCTTAAACAACTTTGTCGCCCAATGAACGACCGCCAAGCAAATGGAAATGAAGGTGGGGCACTGTTTGCCCACCATCAGGACCGCAATTATTTATTATGCGGAAACCTTTATCAAGCTTATTTTCTTTTGCTATCTTTGCAATGGCAGAAAAAACAGCTGAAAGCATTTTACCATCTGCTGCTTCTGGTTCAGCTGCACATTGAATATGCTTCTTTGGGACTACCAGTATGTGAACCGGTGCCTGCGGATTAATATCTTTGAAAGCAACTACATCATCGTCTTTATAAACGATAGATGATGGTATTTCACCATTAATAATTTTACAAAATAAGCAATTTTCCATAATGGGGTGAATTGTACACTCTTGAAGTTAGATTGTCAACATTTTTTATAAATAAATTAATCTACTGAATTTTCTAGAACAGCTTCACCGTATTTGCCAGGATGATATTTCCCTTTATTGGTAGATAATGGTGATCGTAGGAAACGAATAGCTCTAATTCCTGCATCCCAAGCTTCGGTAATGTCGCTATCAGAATCCCCGTAATAAACTTTTACATTGTTTTTCTTGATAAAAATAGCTTTACTTTTATAACCTGTGAATATAGCCTTTGGCTGATCAGGACCTAATCCAAAAGCTTTGTGGAGCAATTCTGTAAGAACTTCGTTTGCTGGAGCTTCTGGTCTGGCAGTAATAAAGAAAATCTTATCTCCACGTTTTTTATGCATGTCAATAAGTCTTTTTGCTGAGGCTTTAGGAATACTTAATTTGTCGAATTTTGTGCACTGGTCATTCCAGAACTTCATATTGCTAAGAGGTTTTGGGCCATAAATGTTTTCTCCGTTAGGACCATCGGTATTGTTAAAAGCATAATAAAAACCTGGTGATGAGAACAGAGCCGTATCATCTACGTCAAGACCAATAGCTATTGGTTCTGGTGGAAGGGATTTTTCAATGTCTTCAACAGAAATAGTGTAATAAGCGTCAAATTTTTTTATTTCTGCCGCTGAAAGAGTGCATGAAAAACAGCCAAATAACAAAACAAGCAATACTGCCAGACGTTTAAAATTCATGTAAATCTCCCTAAGTATAAAATTACTAAAATAATAGTTTAAAGGCTAAAATCAGTAATTTCAACTTTTTTATTAGAAAATCATAATTAACATATTAATTTTTTTATAATTAGTCTTTTCTTTACGTAATAAAA
>CAJOND010000081.1 GCA_905236675.1 Candidatus Rifleibacteriota bacterium
AAATTGCATTTACTCTTGCAAAACTTGCATTTAGTTATGCAAATTCCTGCTTTTATCCAGTTTTTCAAAAAGTTGCATTTACTTTTTCAATTAACCTCTAATTGTTCTTAATATTTTTAACATTGACTATGGTAGTTATAGTAAGTTATATATAATCTATAAAGCCATTGATTATGCTTAACGAGAAGGTTTAGAGTCTTTTGTTTTCTTCTTTCATGGCAATAGTAAAGTATAACTTTGCTTTTAGTGAGTATCGGCTTGGTTACTAATCACCAAAAAGAACAACATATTATGATGAAAATGTTAATGAAGTTGCGTGGTATTGGAAACATTGGGGTAATAGTAGTAATGATATAAAAACTCATTCTGTAGGTGCACTATTGCCAAATGCCTGGGGCTTATATGATATGCATGGTAATGTAAAAGAAATGTGTAATGATTATTGGGATTATGATTACTATACCTCTAGTAGTGAATTTATTGATCCACAAGGACCTGAAACTTATTCTAGTGGCTATATCTGTCGTGGTGGAAGTATTCAAGATGAGGCTTATATTTGTCGCTCTGCACGCCGTAACTCCTATGGTAGTAGTACTTCAATTTATTTAGGTTTCCGTGTTGCTTTGGTGAAAAACTGAAAAAGGTTAAAGAAGGAAGAGAGAAGAGGATTGTTTTAGAAATTGTAAGTTCAACTATGGTTATCATTGCTGAGCAAAGTGGTGTAAATATCTAGCTTTTTATTAATCACTATGATCGAAGTTGAGTTCAGGTAGTGTTTGCTTTGGCAAAGATTAGTGAGCTATCGAATATTTGAAATATTTAGTGTACATAAAAATATAACTAATTTGATTGACTTATTAAATAAGATATGATATTTTAGTTACCACTTAGCCGGAATGGCGGAATTGGCAGACGCACGGGACTCAAAATCCCGCGCCCCTTAAAGGCGTGTCGGTTCGACCCCGACTTCCGGCACTTATATACAAAAACCTCTGAGTAAATCCTCGGAGGTTTTTTATTTTGGCAAATATAAGTCAGATTTTAAGCCATCTGTATATTTTTTTCTTTAAATTTAAATACTCAGGCTGTCTCCATTTAGGAACTAACATGATTAATGATTTTAGAGTAGTATATTCGTTTCCTTTTTTTACAATTATTTCATAAGTTCCATCACAAGGTAAAAATTCACAGTCTATTATTTTTGCCAAGGCTTCCAATTTTTCATTTTTTGATCTGTCAATATAACCGAAAAAAGAGTTGGATTCTAGGATTGTAAAAGTATTTGACTCCCCATAAACTATTATTGTTTCTGTAGTATCATTTATTAAAGAAGAAACACCTAATAAGTTTATGTCAGTGAAATCTGCTAATACTTTTTCAAAATGAATAAAAAAAATATTGTATTCCTTTATAAACTTTCTTTTGTTAAAATCAAAAGTATATTTATACCCAGCTGTAATTAAACAACTTAACACCGATGTTAAACCAAGTATAGCCGAGATTAATACAATTACTTCTCTGTTAAAAAAAGAAGAATAAAAAATATTCCAAATTGCATTAGTGATCATAAAAAGGACAAAAAGAATAGAACTAAAAACAGATAAAGCTAATAATATTTTCGAATCATTATTACTTAAAGAATATTTTCCTTCTTTTTCAAAATTTTTTATTTGCTTAGATACTGCTTCTGAAATTTTAGCTTCAGGGAGGCTGTCCTCTGTGTTCCCTTTTTCTTCGCCACGATATTTTATTCTATCATCAAAGAGGTCATCTTCTGTATTTCCAAATTCTTGATAGTGGAATCCTTTTGCAATATTAGTTTTATGCAAGGTTTTTAATTTATATTTTTTTTTATTATTACGTTTAGGTTTATGTAATATTCTTGCCATGTTTTATTATCTATTATTTGGAAATTAAACGAGACAGCAGTATAAAAATAAATATTTTAATATTTATTTTTATATTTTTGAACTGTTGAGAATAGCTGTTGTGGAGTGACCTTCAAGTAAAGGTATTATAACTACTTTGCCACCGTGAGATGTTACCCAGTCTGCACCAACTACTGTTTCATGAGTATAGTCTCCACCTTTTATAAGAATATTCGGGGTCAATGCTTCTATTAGTTCTTTCGGGGTGCTTTCGTCAAAGCCTATAACATAATCAACAGATTCCAGGGCTGCAAGCACATTTGCTCTATCTTCAAATTTGTGATACGGTCGGCTTTCTCCTTTTAAACGTTTGATTGAAGCATCTGAATTAAGGCCAACTATCAGTAGTTCACCATGTTTTCGACATTCATTAAGTATGTAAACATGACCTGGATGTAGAATATCGAAACAACCATTGGTAAATACAGATTTATAGCCTTTAATAGCATCAGCAAGAAGTTTTATCTCGTTTCTGCTGAGTATTTTTTTATTAGGCAAAGCAGGGGAGGGGGCTTTATTAAATATTTCATCTTCTATTGCTCTGCAGAGACTATGAATTAAAATGCTGTGTATTTCCTGTATTCGTGGAGTTTTTGTTGAGCCTGAACGAAGAGTAACGTCTGCAATATCAGAAAGCTTTGAGTCTTTGCTTCCAGTAAGTGCAATAGTTGTTATTTTTAATTCTTTTGCAACTTTGAAAGCTTCAACTATATTGGCTGAATTTCCGCTGGTAGAAATGCCGATTAAAATATCGCCAGTTTTGCCAAATCCTGAAACTTGTCTCGCAAAAACTTTTTTGTAACCATAGTCATTTGAAATAGCTGTAAATGTAGCAGATGGGGTGCATAGAGAAATACAAGGAAGAGATGGTCTATCATAACCGAAACGACCGACAATTTCGCCGGCCATATGTTCTGCATCGGAAGCGGAACCTCCATTCCCACAGATAAGTATTTTATTGCCTTTTTTCAAACAGGCAACAGACAATTGGGCGGCTTTATCGAAGTTTTCTGCTAAATCCGAATTCTTCGAGGTATTAATAACCATTTTAAGTGCTTGCAAATCATCTAAAAAATACTTTTTCATTCAATCATCTCAACTTATATACTTTAAAACTGGATTGCCACGCCTTCGGCTCGACTTAGAGCTTACTGCGGTCGAAGTGGGAGAGAACCTGTACCTGGGTTGCTGCGGCAGTTCCAACGATTCCAACAACAACACCAGCAGCTAGGTTTGCAACTTCAGCAGATTGAATCATATTGCAACCAGAAGCAAGTCCCAGACTAAATGTGCTTATTACAGTATCACCAGCACCTGTTACATCAAATACCTTTATGGCTCTTGTAGGAATAGTAATAGGTTCTTTCCCTTTTTCAAAAAGGCTCATGCCTTTTTCGCTTCTGGTAATTAGAATTGCATCTGAGTGAGTTTGCTTAAGTAGGTCTACTCCACCTTTCATAATATCTTCATCTGTTTCAAGAAGACGGCCTAAGGCTTCCTGGGCTTCTTTTACGTTAGGTGTAATAATAGTTTGCTTTTTATAGAAAGGGAAATTCTTTTGGCGAGGGTCTACAGCAATAAACTTGTTTCTTTTGCGGAATCGAGTAACTATTTCTTTGAAAAGGTCTTCAACAATAACGCCTTTAGCGTAATCTGAAACGATTACGCCGTCAAGTTCATCAATCATATCAAGCATTACTTTTAATATAGCTTTCTGTCGTTCGTAATCAATAGGTTCTGTGTGTTCGCGGTCTACTCTGAGCATTTGCTGATTTTGTCCCAGTATTCTGGTTTTTACAGAGGTTCTTCTACCGGAATCAACAATAAGTCCTTCTGTTCCAATTCCATGATTCTGCAGCTCTTCTGTAAGCCTTCTTCCAGAGCCATCATCACCTATTATTCCAAAAATATGGGCTTTTGCACCCATTGCTACAACGTTAGTAGCAACATTTGCTGCCCCTCCTGGGCGCCAGGTTTCTTTTTTTACCTGGACTACAGGTACAGGGGCTTCTGGAGAAATTCTATCTACTTTACCCCAGCAAAATTCGTCTAACATAACATCGCCAAGTATAGCTATGCTTCTATTTGTGAAGCCTTTTAGTATTTTTTCTAATTCATTGCGTTGCATTTAATAAATTTTAGACCTTTCAATTGTTTACTGCTTCAAATTATCATTATGACTTATTTCAGTCAAGCATTGATTAAGTATTTCTAGAATTTCTTTGGATTTAATATTTTTTAATTGATTTAATGCTTCATAAAGTTTTTCGTAGGTTAATAAGCAGGTTTCTAAGCTGAAATTGTTTTTTATTCTTTCCTTTGCTTTAGTTCCTAAAAGAGTTAGGTGTGAGTTATCGTAATTTAAAAATTTTAATATATCTTTTGAGAGTTTTTCAGGGTTAGATGGTTCTGTTATTAGACCTGTATCAGCCATAATTATATAGGTTGCTCCTGTATCAGATGCTAAACAGGGAACGCCAAGGCTCATGGCTTCTGCTATGACATTTGGGAAAGCTTCTGAATATGAAGAAGATATAAGAAAATCTGCCCCTGCCATCAGATTTTCTATTTTAGACTGATGACCTAGCAGATGAATATTATTCTCAATATTAAGTTGTCTTATAAGTTTCATTAATTCAAGATTAGATTTATCTACACCTTTACCACATAAAACAAAAGAGACTCTGTCGTTTTTTTCTATCGTAAGTTTGATAGCTTTCAAGAGGGTGGGATAATCTTTTTCTATAGTGTAACGGGCTGCTGTTATCGCAACTTTATGATTATCAGGAATATTTAATTGATGTTTTAGTTCTTTATTCGCATTTTCTTTGTTAATCTCTTTTATGATAAAACCATTGGGAATAACTATAGATTTCGAGGTATTATAACCTATGTTTTTATGATTTTCGAATGAACTTTGTGAACAGAAAACAGTTATTTTGGGGGTTAGTTTTGAAATATATGCTCCTATTCTGGCTGAAATTTTTGTTTTTTGTGAACCAGCGTTTGGATTATCATGCCTTATTGAGTTTATAATTGTTTTTGTGGGGAAAAAGGGGGAAAGAATATTTATAAGATTGTTAGAATGATACAACCATGTATGAATAATAGAAGGATTTATTCTTTTTATGGCTTTTATTAGTTTTATTATTGCAAAAGGAGTATTCATAGAAATAAGAGTTCGTGGAATACTGGCTGTCTCTACTATTATTCCTTTCTTTTGTAACTCTTTTGCAAGATCTCCGTGATTGAACAATGTTAATATTCTGTGCTGAAATTGTTGGTTGTTAAGCTTAGGAATAATTTTCAGCATATTTCGTTCAGCACCTCCCGCATTTAAATCGCCTATTATATGAAGAATAACGATTTTTTGACAAGATTTTTCCTGGTTATTCAAAGGCAGAGAGATAGAATTGGCTTTTTGGGGCGATAAATGGTGTGATAATATAATATTGTTCGATTTTTGATTTTCAACGTTGAATTTATTCTTTGTATGGGCCGATTTTATGCCAGTTTCAATATTTATGTCTTTTAATATTGTTTCTACTCGCTGTTTCCATGTGTATTTGCTTTTTAATAACTCAAAAGCATTTTCTGATAATTTTTTAGCCATATTAGGTTTACATAATATTTTTACAATAGATTTTTTCCAGTCTAAAACATTGTTGTATTCAGCCAATAGGGCAGTTTTATTGTCTTCCAAGATCTCTTTTATGGCTGGCAAGTTTGACGCAATTATTGGTTTTTTAGATGCCATATATTCAAATATTTTTAATGGTGACATCCAGTCAGAAATATTAGATTTATATATGCTAAATTCATATAATTTATTAATATGATTACCTGTTTTAATATTATATTTTGACAAAATGTCATGAATTTTATATTTTATAAGGTCTTCTGAGTATATTTTATCGCTATAAGGAGCTAGTAAAATATCACATTTTGACAAAAAGTCAGATATTTTTGATGGTGAAATAAAACCTTCAAAAGATAAATTTTTTAACTTATTTATACTGTTAAAATGTTCAATTTGTTGTGGAGTTCCGCCTGCAATAGTAAAATTTAATTCAGGCATAATTTGAGCAAGATTGATGATCATTTCTATGCCTTTACCCTGGTAAAGACTACCAGCATAGCCAATTAACGGTTTTTTGTCGTTTATTACTTTATTGCTGTTAAAGTCTTCAATATTTGCTCCGTCAGGTGCTAATATTATTTTTTCTGGATATTTATTAAATATTTCAAACTTACTTTTATAGTATTGATAAAGTGCTTTGTTTATTACTATTAGCTTTTTAAATTGAGGTTTAGAGAAAAGAAATCTTTCTAGGGAATTTCTCCCTAAAACAGGAGCAGCATGACTTTCATAAATAATAGGTATATTTAATTCTGAACAAGCTATCAGAGCATACAGATTTCTTCCATAGAAAAGATCAGGATATATTTTTAATTCCTTTATTTTTTTTAATACCTTGAAAGCATATTCTAGTCCGCCTAGTAAACGAATATTTGAAGCCTGAATATGATAAATATCAAAATAATTTTTTGTCCCATAATAATCTCTAATCTTGTTAATAAATGAATCATTACTGTTTGTAAGTGATTTGGCAAAGAGTACTACTTTGTGCCCTGATTCTGAAAAAGCGTTGCACATTTTCATTACTTGTATGGAATTAGCTTTTTGAGATGGTATTGTGGAACTAGAAAGGTATACTATTAACATGTTTTTTTATTTCTTTTTTATTAAAATCAGAAAGTATTACAATTATTATTGCTTGAATCGACCACTGATTTCTGGTTAATAGAGCAAGTTCTTTGCTGTTAAGCATTAAAGTGGCTAGTAGAATAAGAATTATTGAAATTGCATATTCTTTTAGAAATTTAAGTTTTATTAATGATTTATAAATACCCAATAAAAATGGGTATACCATGAGTAGCGTACCTATAAATCCCACGGCGAAAATGCTTTTTATCCAGCCAGCATCTGATTCCAGATAGAAGGTTTTTGTTCTCCCGTAATTGCCTATGCCAAATATTGATTGATTGATGCTTTTAGGTAGAAAATACATATTTTTTACATCTTTTAATGTTTTGCTTTTGTTTTTAAAAACATCTAAAATCTCCAAGTTTTTGACAAGTCGGTCCGAACGAAATTTTTGAGGCAGATAGAAATAAGCGAGTGCAAATAAAACAGAAAATGATAAAAGAAAACATAAAGATGTTTTCAGAAACCTGAGAAGTGTTTTAATCTCAAATTTAGAAATAACTAATTTTAATATTAAATACAAGGGTAGGAGAAAAATTGAGATAAAAATACCAGTTCTACCGCATAAGATAGATGAAATGATTATAATAGGGAAGCTTAGTGCCAGGAGAATTTTTGTTGAATTATTATCAGATTCTTTATAAAGGATTGGTAGAAGTAGAACGCCAAATATTTGTAAAACTGAGGTTTGAGATAATCCATAGGTAAGACCGCAAATCTGGTAACCTTCAAGATAGGGGATATGCAAATTTACATAGTCTGAAGCTTTGGTTATATCGTATACAAGCAGTCTTAACGGTTGGCAGCAATACATTGAGATTATGAGGATGCTATGTATAAAAATACAGAGAAAAATATGTTGTGCTATTTTGTAATCATGTTTTCTGTAGTGTTGTTTATAAAGGTTATATAAGCCAAAAGAGGCTATTAAGATGATTAAAGCTCTAAAAGCCCTGAGTATAGGTTGTGGGTCTGTAAAACCTGTTGTGAAAACTATTATGGTAGAGTAAACTGCTAATATAAATAACGAAATAACAGCTGGACTTTTAATTATTTTTACTGATTCTTTATGCAGATAGATATACTGACCTGCTAAAACACAGGCGGTTAAGGCTGATATGTCTAATAAAAATGTGATTTTCCAGCCAAAAATTAAGAAAAATGTTACGATAAATAGCATTGGATTAGTCTAACACACTTTTATTTGTTTGTGAATATTGTACCGATTGCAACCTTTCTTGATAATAATAAGATTATATGGTAACATCATAAACATGATTTGTACTCTTGGGAGATTCCGATGCATAAAGCTAGTTTAGGTTATAAAGCCAATTTCTTGATATTGTTAATATTAACTTTTGTTTTAGTTTCACAAACAGGTCTTTTGGCCTCTTCAATAGTCGAATTTACTGCTATTGGCAAAATAGAATCAATTTATAAAGATAGAGTGAGCATGAAGGTTCTTTATATTGTTGCTTCTGATACAGAAAATCTGAATGTTGCAACAGGAAGCTGGGTCAGTTTTGATATTCCCAGAGGTAATGTGGATAAAGCTAGCCGAAGAGAAAAACCAATAGGTTATGGCAGTGTTGTTGAAGTATCTTTGATAGGAAATGTTGCAACAGAATACGAAGTTGATGAAGACGAAAAAGGCGATCAGAAAATATCGACTTCTTCCTCTTCGGCAAATTCAAACGTTTTGCTTTGGACTGCTCAGTCTTGCAAGAAAGTAAAGAATCCAAACGATTATTTACCAGAAAGCGAAAAAAAGGATAAAAAGGGCAAAAAGAAAGATAAAAAGGAAAAAGAAATAGAACCTGTGAAAATTTGGACTCAGGAAGAAACGGTCAGAGGTGTAGTCCAAATAAAAAATGAAAAAGTATATATTAAAGAAGATCACTTAGGCAAAAGAGATAAAGGTCTGGAAATTCTTTCTGAAGAATGGTATGAAAAATTGAAGGAATTACCTAATCAAAGAGTTGTTCTTCATGGTATAACTCATAGAAGCAAGATAGGTTCTGGAACAATGGATGTACATAATGCTCTCAAAGTTTATCCAAAATGAAAGGTTTTTTAAAGTGAGATTAACAAAGATTATCGTATTGCTTGCTATTTGTTCTTTAATAACGTTTACAGGATGTGTAGGGAAGAAGAAAGAAAGTAAGCCAAAAGTCTTTTCTTTTGAAACCTTTCACAAAGATAAAGGAATTCCTACAGAAAGCATTACCTGTCTTTCACATATTGGAGGTAAGGTTTGCGCTGGTTCTAAGAAGGGATTGTTCGTTTATGACGGTGTAAATTGGGAGATTTTTAACAGAAAAACAACTAATAGTCTTGGTTCAGATGAAATAGTTGCTTTGCAGAATTTGAACAATCTTCTTTGGATTGCTACAGATAATGGAGCTTGTTATTTTAATGGCAAAGATTTCAGATCTATATACACAGGTGCTAGAGCACGAGCCATATCTGGAACAACAACCAGTCATTATGCTGTAGGGACTGCATTTGGTGTTGTAACAAACGGTTCAACTTCCCATTCAAACATAGGCCCTCATGAAATATCTGCTATGCTCTATGATAAAGGATATTTATGGGTAGGGACAAGAAAAGAAGGGGTTTTCAAAGTTGAAGGAGGAATGGCTCGCCAATTCAAGGGTGCTGCAAAGACTATTATGGGATCTTCGTTGATAGAAGTTCCAGCAAGTCCTTCTAATTGTAAATTACCAGGAAATCTAATAAAAGCTTTTGTTCCATATAAGGAATATATTGCTGTTGGTACAACAGGTGGACTTTGTATAACAGACTTTAGTGGTTATTATGAAGTTTATACTGCATTACATAAAGATTTCTTCCAAAAGAATTTTCGCATAGTTGAAGAAGAAGTCGAAGGAAACAGTAAGATACCTGGAAATAAAATATTTGCATTAGCTACAACAGATAATTGCGAATTACTTTTTGTTGTTACTGATTTGGGATTAGGTATTTTAAAAGGTAAGGAATGGATTGATGTAGAAAGTACTATTCCTGGATTACCTACTACTGGACTTACATCTGTTACTTGGTGTAATGGTGATTTATGGCTTGGAACCGAAGAAGATGGCCTAATTAAAGTTAGCAATTTGTCTGAACTTTATGCAGATGAAGCATCAGGTAAAAAATAAAAAAGTGTGGCTGTTGTTTTATTAAACAGCAGCCTATTAATATAAAGCTGATAAAAAAACAAAATATGGCAAACAGATTTAATAAAGAATTATTCACAACATTAGCTTTAATCACAGGATTTGTAACTGTAACACAGGTTCTTGATGCTCACGGAACAGGTTTCGGAACATCAGAAGCGGCAAAAATGGCTTCTGATACAATTGAAATAATGGCGAAATCGGCATCTAATGCATCTGGTTCTGCTGTTGCTACTGGTTCTGCTTTGTTAGACCAGTTACTTGGTGGTGATGGAAAATTTTTGCTGGCCACCTTAGGTGGCGGTGGGATAGCTGGTTGGGCAGTAGGTTATACCTTAAAAAAGGTTGCTAAAATCGTTGCACTTTTTTTAGGAATAACTTTTATTTCTTTACAGTATCTTGCTTACAAAAATATCATAACAGTGGACTGGTCTAAAGTTCAGAATGCTGTCGATAAACAGCATCTAGAACAGTCAGCACAAGGTTTTATGTCTGTATTAACTTACAATTTGCCTTTTGCAGGTACTTTTATTGTTGGTTTTTGGCTTGGTTTCAGAAAAGGCTAAAATATAGGTTTATTAATGACTCGTTTATGTCTAAAAACCTCCGAACAGATAAAACTTTGGTTTAATAGCGAAAGACATAAGCTTAGTGGCAAAGGGGTATGGTTACAGGGAGGCGAACCAAACACCCAGGATTCGTCATTATTTGAAAAAGCATCTTTAAGGGTATTGTTTGTAAGACTTTCTGCATATACAGATGTTTCTGCGGGCATAACTCATTCTTATTTATATCAGATGGGGGCCTCTGTTAAAGATTGCTATATAGACATGGCTTTTTTACCTCCAGAACATGATGAGCAGCTCATGAGAGAGGCTCATATTCCTCTTCTGGTGGGAACAAGTTCAAAAGAACCAGCTTTAAATTTTGATGTAATAGCAATCAGTAATTCTGTTCTTCAAGAACTGGTTAATCTTCCTGTAATGCTTGAATATTCCGATGTTCCATTATCTAGAGAGGGTAGGGAACAAATAAATGCACCTTTGGTTTTGATGGGTGGGAGTAATTCATGCACTCATTCTATTCTTCATGGAGAGGTTGGCATAAATAATGAATCCGGGTTAGTTGACGGAATTTTAATGGGTGACGGAGAAAAGGTTTTTGCAAAAACTCTGTCTTTTATAAGAGATAATAAAAAACTAACCAGGGTTGATCTGTTAAAATTGCTTAGAGATAATATTTCTGGCTTTTATGAACCTTCTTCATACCGCCAATGTTTTGAAAATGGTGCTTTGGTTCAAATTGATCATGATGAAAAAGCTCCATTCCCTGTAAAAAGTTCTAAGACAGCTTGTGAAATAGATTCGGAAACTTTTACTAACGGACCTATGCTTTATGATGGTGCCGGTGCATCTCATGTAATTGTTTCGGCGGGTTGCCCTTCTTTTTGTTCATTTTGTAAAGAGTCTTGGGAACAGAAACCTTATAGGGAAATAAGTTTCAACAGGGTTCTTGACTCCGCTTTAAAATTAAAAGCCAATTTAGGGTTAAGCGAGATTGCATTGATGACTTTTAATGCTAATACTTGTAGTGATATTTTTCAGATTGTTAACAAACTTGGTGGATATTTTGACAGGGTTTCTATTAAAAGTCAACGTTTCGATGCAATCGTAAATGCACCAGAGTTATTAGATTTACAATTTGAAGCAGGTAAAAGGACTTATACCTGTGCTATGGAAGGTATAAGTAATTCTATGCGGAGTTTTTTAGAGAAAAACCTGGATGAAGCAACAATTCTGAACGGAATTGATTTATTAATGAAGCGAAATATGAGGCAGATGAAGGTTTTTCTAATTCTTACAGGATATGAAACTAAAGAAGATATTGATGAATTTAAAAATTTTTTAGATAAGATAGGGGAAAGAACTCAAACAGGCAAAAATAAGCCTAAGATAACTTTCTCTTTTGCCGTTCTTTTTAGGTCTCCGCAGACTCCCATGGAATTTGCCGGGCAAAGAGCTGATTTGAAAGAAATGAATACGTTGCTGAATAAGTTGTGTTCCATTATAAAATCTTCTGGTTATGAAGCCAGAATTAGCTCTGGTCCAGAAGATGCATTTCTATCGGAATATATTGCTTATTCTGACAGGCGTTTTACTAAAGTATTAGTGAAATCTTCTATAGAATATGGTGTAAGATACAGAGGTGCTATAAATTCAAAACATCTGAAGATCTGGCAGAACCTTTTGATAGAATATAAATTGCCAGATGTTTCTAAGCAGGGAAGAGATTTGAATACGGTATTCCCTTGGGATGATATTGATACAGGTATAAAGAAAGATTTTTTATGGAAAGTTTTCAATAATGTGAAAGAAGGTAAAGAAATAAGATCTTGTATATCTAAACCTTGGGGAAGTGGATTCTGCGCTGGTTGTGGGGCTTGTAAAAATGCTGAATACAAAAGCAAAGTTAATAAAATGGGGCCTGATTTAAATTTAATCTATTTTAACTAATGATATAAAAAGATTTTCACAATGGTTTAGTTTCTATATTCCTGAAAAATGGGCTTATTGTAATAGGGATTTTATTAAAGCAGCTTTTGCTAGAAGATTAATGCTTGATTATAATGAGTTGGCGGAATCTTTCATGAAAGTAGAAAAAATAGAACCTGATATTTTTAGCTATGGTAAAGCGTTGGCTAAAGTATCATTTTCTCGGTCAGTTGGTAATATAAAATATAATGAAGGATTAAAACAGAACTTTATAGAAGCAGATATAAGCAATATAACCCCCTTTTCTTTTAGTAGAAAAGAAGAAGAAATTGCTTTCCCTGCAGTGTTAGAAGTGACAGAAATTTCTGATTGTTTAACTTACTCTCGTGAAATAGATGCAATCCTATCCAAGTATTCCCTTAAAAATCTAAAAAAAAGGACTGATGGGTTGCTTAATTGGCAAATAAATACTGGTCAGGCAAAGAAAGCTGGTATATCAAATATAAGTTTAGATGAATCCAAAGGAATACTGCAAATAACTTTAATAAAATGGCCTGAATTGTATTTGCTCAATAAGATTTCATTGGAAAAACCATATTCTGTATGCTCAATAGGCGAGTGTAAGAAATAATAGGTTTTAAGCAAAAAAGCTGGCTTTAAGCCAGCTTTTTTAATATCTTAAATTGGTGCTGAGTTCGAATAAAAACTTTCCCATATTTCGCGTTCTTCGTTGAGAACGTAAAGAGCAAATTCATTTTTCAAAATATTGACGCAGAAATTAGCGGTTAGATTGTCAGATTCTTGCAAATCTTCATTCATATAAAGGAAAAGAACTCCTAAAAGTCTGTTTTTATCTACTAGTGGATAAGCAGTAATAATATCCTGTTCATTTTCAGACTTAAATTGTATTTTATTGTTATTGTTAGTTTTTAGTTGTTCTATTATTTTTGATTCAAGATTAGTTAATTCCAAGGTTTTGGAACGGTTTATTCTTGAACAGCAATCGGTAAGACCATCGCTTTGAATTCTCACAAGCATTGCATCTCTTAAAGGAATAAGTTTACTTATTTCAAATAACATTCCAGAAAAAGGTCTGATGTCTTTTGAGTAATCATTGGTAATCATTGTTTTTATTGAATCTAGCTTATTATGTAGTTTAAGTATATCTTCATGAAGTTCTTTGTTTTTGTTTTGAACTTTTTTGTTTTCAATAGCACTTTTTATTGCGCCTGATACTTGTTTCAGATAGAAACTAATCATATCGACGATGTGATCGGAACTTTCGACTGCACCATATTTTTCAAGCATCATCATTCCCAAAACCTTTTCGTTTTCTTTTAACGGAACGAAGGCGACAAGTCTTCTTAAATCTCCATTTGTAATCGCTATAGAAGCAGAAGACTTTTCTGGTCTGAATTCTGCGTTGAAAACAACTGGGCGGCCTTCTGTAAGAGCAGGATCAAGTGTTTCTGGGTGATTTCTTGGAATATCTAGAAGGCGTGGAGAAACTTTCCTGATATCTAAGATTTCATTTTTCTGATGATTCATGTCATTTGAATCGAAAACATGGAAGAAAGAGTTTTCTAATCCAAATAAATTTTTAGTTCTCTTTTCAACTTTTGCTATAAGTTCATCTAATTCGCTGCAGGAATTGATAAAGTCAGCGACATCTTCCATAATCATCTGCTTGTTCTCTAATTCGACTTTTAGCTGATCGTTATCAGATTGAATAGATGCAACTTTATCCATAAGTTCGGAAATTTTGTTACTTTGATTTGTAGCGTCAATATCCATATCGTTGACTTTGGTATTTAGAACTTCGATTTCAATAGATTTATCTGACGATGACTTGGATATTTCGTCTAATGTCTTTTTCAAATCACTATTTTCGGAACTAAGTTTTTCTATCGTATTTCTAGCATGGAAACATTCTTTGGTCAGTGTATCGACTAACTGTTTTCGATTGACTTCCAGGGTTTTTTCCTCAAAAGTAATCATAAGTCGGTCTTTACCGTCAAATTCTTTATAATAGCTTATTGTCAGGTCGAAAATATGTTCAGAATTATCTTTAAATTTAATTTTTACATCAGAAATTCTTTTAAATGAATGAGAATCTAAAACTGATTGGGCATTAAATTCATAGTTAGATTTTGCTAAGTCAGGAATACATTCGATCAATGTTTTACTAACCATTTCAGATTCTATAAAATAGCTATCATTCCCTTTCATGTTCAGAATAACACCATTTGAGTCTACAACAATCCAGGGATTATTCTGCATTAAGGCCACTTGTTTTAGAGAAACAGAAGTTGATTTGCTAAGATATAGAGATTTATCAAGATCCTCAACTTTATCTTTAAAAGCCAGGGTTAATTTTTGAGCTATTATTGTTGAAGCGGTAAACACCAGGAATGTTACAAGAGGATAGGATGCTATCCATACGTTACAATCACGTAAATCACCATTATAAGGGGGAAGAAATTTCAAATGTTCAAGTAATCCATTTTTTATAAGTAATGAATTGATAATCCAACTGCCGCAGGCTATTGATGAATATATGATACCTGCTTTTGCACTTATAACAGAACCCGCAACAATTATTGGAACTGCTGCCATGAAGAATATTGGGCTTTCTGTTGAACCTGTATATCTTGTTAAGGCTAAAATAGACATTAAATCAAAGAATATTTGAAGGTGCATTATATTTTCTAACGAAATTGGATTGAAAGAAAACTCTTTTGTTGTTTCCAAAATCATCAGATAGATTAGACTAGTTATTTTAACAATTACAGTAGGAAATTCTAAAAGTCCTTTAACACCTTTACTTTTTATATTTCCAAAAAAGAGAGAAAGAACTCTTAAGAAAGCACGTTTAATTGTTAAAAATCCTTTTGTAACCGAAAGCTGTCGGTTGAGCATAGAAATATGAAGTGTAAGATAAATATTGAATAATGCTAGAATACAACAGATTATATAAATCGGTCCCAATCGCTCTTTTAGTGTTGAAGCAAAAGTCGATTGAAAAGTTAAATAACAAAAAGCGAAAATAATGGGTATGCTCGCCCATCTGAGAGTGACTAAATTTCGTGCTACTTGTAATTCTCTTCTATAAGGATTAACGGACATAATAACTCCTGAATGTCATAATCTACACTTCAAACTCTGTATCGACATTCAGGAGTTTTTTTTTTATGAAAAAGTACTACTAATTAAAATATTAAGAATTAAACCAATCTTTGACTGCGCTGAATATGTTTTTCCTTCCAACGCTGCCTGCTTCACTAGGAAGTGATTCGTGAGTCAATTCACTAATTAAAGTAACTATATCGTTACGATAGTCGGAAGTATTATTTGATTCAAATGCAGTCTGGCAATTATTGACCAAATCAGAAGCTATCTTCCAGTCATCATGTATAACAAAGCTTACTTTAACATTTTTCTTCTGGAAAGCACTTTCCAATTCTTCTTTTGACTTACTATAGTAACTGCCAAATCTGTTGAGTATAAGACGTATTTTATCTTTTGGATACTTCAGACTGTCCATAACATTCAAACAGTTATGGATTGCAACTATATGACCCATATCAGGATTCATTACGAGCATAATAATGTTAGACAGGTCAAGTGCATTAATAGACATATCTTGTAATAAAGAATGTGTGTCTATTATGATGTAATCATACTGGTTTTTGCAGTAAGATACAATTTTTCTAAGATGAGTAGAATCTACACTTTCAGATTGTTCCGGTTTCATTGGAGCAGGTAGCAAATCAAAGCCAGATTTATGTTTTACTAAGCAAGTTTTTACATCATCATAACATCTTAAAGCGTCAGGAGAAGTCAAATCTACTATAGTTCTTTTTACTTTCATACCAAGCATGAAAGCAATTCCACCAAACTGTAAATCAAGATCTATTAAGAGAACTTTTTTGTTCAAATATTTTGCTATACCGTAAGCGACATTGGTGGCAATAGTAGTTTTCCCAGCTCCACCTTTGGGACTGAAGAATGTAATAACTTGAGCATTTGTAGGTTTATTGCTGGATTTTGATTCTGCTGTTGAACTAGTGCTACTATCTGCTCTAAGACGTTTTGTTAAAGCAGTCATGATACGCAATGCAACGAATGAATTAATGCGAAGCAACATATCGAAATTTTTCTTTTCTATTTCTAGTACTTCACAATCTGTTTTTGAAACTATAGTTGCATTTCTTGGTAAGTCTTCAATCAATGCCATTTCTCCAAAGAAATTGCTGTCATCTGAAGATTTAATAGTAGTTAAAACCGTTTTATTACCATCTATTATTTTTGATACTTCAACTTCGCCTTTTGTTAAAACATAAAAAGCATCGCCAATATCGCCTTCTTTAAAGAACTCGGTATTAGCAGGAATACTACCATTTTGAACAACCTGAGCAATTTTTTCTATATCAGATTCTTCAAGTCCATTAAAAAGAGAAACTTCTTTAAGCATGTCTATTGTTAAGTTTGCCACAATTTACTCCAAATTCTATTAGAAATATTATTTGTTAGTTTCTTCTGTCTTTGATTCTGATTCAGTCTTAGCTACAGAATCTTCTGGGTCGGAACTTTTTGAAATTTCAGCGTTTTCAATATTTGATTCCTTTGCTATTCCCATTATCTTATTATAGACTTTTTCACCAACTTCTGGTGATAGTATCTTTTCCCAAACGGTTTCTCTTTCTTTTAAAGAGATCAGTTTTACTTCTTTATCACTAACGACTAGGAAGGCTACTGGTTCTAGAGTAGCACCACCACCAGAACCGCCACCGAAATTAGCGTCGTTTTTCCCCTGACCGCCACCTGCGCCAAAACCAAAAGAAACTTTAGTAACAGGTATAACAGTCCATTTACCGCATACTGTAGGTTCGCCAATAACGGTTTTGGAATTAATTGCGACCTTCATTTCGGATAATACTGTTTTTATCAAAGCGTCAATAGCCATATCCAACAACCTCCTAGAGATTTTATTATTCTACCAAAAACTTTTGTATAAAAAAACTTTTTTTATTTATTTTATGAATATTTTTCTTGAGCAATCTCTTTACACTTTGAACTAATCTATAATAAAATAGCCTTCCAAGAAAGGTTATTGCAGATGAAAATACTGGTAGTATCTATAAATTATTATCCTGAACCTGCACGAATAACAGATATTTGTGAAGAACTGGTGGCAAGAGGCCATGATGTAACAGTAATTACGGATGTACCTAACTGTCCAAAAGGTGATTTTTATGAAGGTTATCCTGATGGCAGGTCAAGAGATGAAATAATAAATGGTGTAAAAGTTCATCGCTGTTTTACTATAGCAAGAAAAACCGGGGCTATACGTAGAGTGTTAAGCTATTACAGTTACGTTTTTTCTTCAGTAAACTATGTAAGACATTTAAAAGATGATTTTGATGTTGTTTTTGTAAACCAGCTTTCACCAATAATGCTTGCCTATGCAGGAGCTGAATACAAAAAAAGGTTCAAAAAAAAGATTCTATTTTACTCTATGGATTTATGGCCAATGAGTTTGATTGTTGGTGGAATAAAAGAAAATACTCCTGTCTTTAAATATTTTCATCGTGTCTCTGAAAAGCTTTATAAAAGTGCGGATGTATTATTTGGTACCTCTAGATCTTTTCCTGCTTATTTTGAAAAAGAATTTGGAATTACAGGCATGAAATATCTTCCTCAGTATGCAGAAGCTCTTTTTTCTCCAGAACAGTGCAAAAAAATCCCAAACGAAACTTTTGATATAATGTTTGCTGGCAATATTGGTAATTTTCAAAGAGTTGATACAATCATAAAAGCAGCGGCTTTAACAAAGGATGATAAAAGAATAAGATGGCATTTATTGGGTGATGGTAGCGAATTAGAAAACCTTAAGAAGTTAGCAGAAGAATTAAAAGTTGATAATGTTATTTTCCATGGAAGAAAACCTTTGGAAGAAATGCCAAAATATTATTCGTTGGCTGACGCTATGGTAGTTACAATGATGAAGAATCCTGTAATTTCTCTGACACTGCCTGGCAAGGTTCAAAGCTATATGGCTGCGGGCAAACCAATTTTAGGAGCTATTGACGGTGAAACACAACTGGTAGTGAAAGAAGCTGATTGCGGTTTGTGTGGAGATGCAGAAGATGCTGAACAGTTAGCTAAAAATGCTAGAATTATGTCTAAACAGTCCATGGAAAAATATTCAAGAAACTCTTATGAATATAACAATAACTATTTTAATAAAGAAAAATTCATGGAAACCATAATTAGTGAACTGGAAAAGCTGAAAACCGAGAGTTAGTCCTTTAAAAAGCCGTTATTTAAACCCTAACTTTTAAATTTATCGAAGTGTGAAAAATATAAAAAAGCTTACATTACTAGTTATTGTGGTTATTGATATTTAGAGGCTAACGCCTCTTTTATTTTTTGATTTAATAAAAAACGTTATTTTTCAAACATTCTAATAACAATAACTAACAACAACTATCGACTACAATAACTACGCCAAGCTTTGCTTGGGTGAAAAAACGCCTGTTTTAGGTTTTTTTTTTAGAGATGAGAGATAAGGGAAATGTTTAGCAAGAGAAAGTTTCTGCAAGGTATTTCTCTTACCGCAAATCTTGGTAGTTTGACTAACCTTTTGGAAAAGGCTTAAAGGGAGATGGCCTAAAGCCCCAACAGCTTCGCTTGGGGGCAGATCTTTTCTTTTCCCGATGTTCCCCCACTTCACCAACCAACCACTAAGCACCAACCAAGCTTTGCTTGGTTGGTGCTTTTTTTCAATGCAGTTGTTAATATAAATAAAATAAGTTATCATTGATTCATGTAAAAAAATAGGAGTTTTAAATGTTTTGCCCTTATTGTGGTTCTCAAACGGTTGACGGTGCCGCTTTCTGTGTCAAATGTGGAAAACAGCTTCCAAATATATCTAATAAACAAGAAGTTCAGCCAGCTAAAACAGTTGCACAACAAGTTCTACCAGTTGCGGGCGGAACGGCTTCAACAGTTCAACAGATTGTAAAGCCTAATCCTGGTGTTAGCAATCTATTTGTTACTCCACCGGAACCACGTGTTTCTAGAATTGGATATTCAAATGCGATTAATGACTCTAGATTTAAAAGTAAAAAAAGTAGTCAGGGATGTGCAGCTTTTATTTTCAGTTTAATCATCATTCCAATGCCTTTTATTGGTTTTGTTTGTTATAGCAAATTTTGGGATGGAATGCCATTTGACGAAGCTTTAAAAATAGGTGCAGGTGTTTCGGGTATTTTTTTACTTTTCTATTTGTTCCTCTGGTTAAAGAAACTTTTCAGCAGCGATTGGGAAGGTGTAGTAGTAGGCTTGGCTGAAGAAGAACACGTATATCATCGAAATAGAGCTAATAGTACATATACTGACAGAAACGAATATTATTATCTGTATGTTGTTAAAATACAGACTACCTCTGGTAAAATTAAAAGAATAGAAAATAAGTATCAGAACTCTTATTATTATAATTACTTCAAACCTGGCGATAAAGTTAAATATCATCACGATATTGACTATTATGAAAAATACGACAAAACCAATGATACTCATGTGCTTTGTCCTTTTTGTGCCAGAGTTAATCCTATTACAGATGATGTTTGTAAGTGTGGTGCCCCAATATTGAAATGAGAATTGAGAGATGAGAATTGAGAATTTAGAGTGGAAGAATAAAGAATGAAGAAGAAAGATGGAAGAACTGTCACGAAGTGACTGAGGGGGCTGATTGCGTAGCAATCAGTGGTGTGATTGGTGGTTTGTGGTGAGATGATACTTAGAAATTACGAGCACAGGATATGCGAAGTGCAAGCGAGCTATAGGATGTATAGCGAGTCGTAGGAGTGAGGAGTTAGGAAATGCTAAGAAAAATATTTGTTTTTTTTATAGCTTTAATCTGTCTTTTATGCAGTTTATTAGGTTTGATCCCAATAATTGGAAATAGCGTTCAAGCTACTATTACAGAAAATTCCAGCAGAATTGTCAATGTTAAACGAGCTGGAAGACAGGTGTATGTTAATAAAAATGGTTTCGAACAACCAAAGACTAGAACAGAATACACTTATTCTTATGAATTTTCTGTAAATGGTGAAAAATACACTGGTTGTTTTTCTGAAATCAAACAAGAGCATAAAAAGGGAGATAGTATAACTGTCTATTATCTTCCTTTTTATCCTAAGATTCATTCTTCTATGAAGCCGATTCATCTTTATGTTTTATGTGGAATTTGCTTGCTTAGTGGTATATTAATTATGCGGTCTGTTTTTACAGGAAGAAGACCAGAAATAAATATTGGAAGCGGAAACGCCTTAAATTTGGGGCCTAAATATCCTACCAACACTTCTGTGCCACAAAAACAGAATATTATTCAGAATCCACAGCCAGTTCAGCAAATAATACAGACTCAACCTCAGTCGTTTCAACAGGCAGCTCAGACAGTTAAACAAACTCAAAACAATACATCAAATCCATCTGGTTATGCATTTTGCCCGAAATGTGGTACGGCTGTGGGTTCAGATTTTGCTTTTTGTATGAAATGCGGGTATAAACTTTAATATTTTTACTTATTTACTACAGGAAAATATGTTGTTTTTACTCTGAAAATGACAAATACATATTGCCAAGTCCGTACATTTTCATTATACTTAAAAAATCATCTTCGGTATTTTATACAAAAAGAGGAGTTAAGTATGCTGAAAAAGATTTTTGTTTTAGCTGTAGCTTTATTAATCTCCAGCAGTTGTTTTGCAGCTAAGATTGACTCGACAAAATATAATAAGGCACTTAAAGAATATGCTGATTGTATTTCTCGTATTAATTACTGCATGAAAGAATTGACCAGCAATGATAATGGTTCTAAACTTCTTGATTTTGCTTTAACAAAAGCAGAAGAAGCGGAAAAAAACATAGAAAATATGATTTCTACGCTAGAAAATGAACAAGAAATCGAACAGACTTATAAATTAACTATGGCTTTTTGCAAAAAAGCTGAAATAAATGAATATGTAGGTCAGCAAGTTTGCAAAATGCTTCATACTAAATCAAACTATTTGTCTGTAGATTTTAAAAAGATCAGCAAAGAATTAGATGGAAAAATTACTAAATCTATAGCTCAAGCTGCTGTTGTACCTGAAAACCTTATGAATAAACGTCATAAACGTTTGATTATGATTGATACTCCAATGGCAGAAGCAGTTGTCACATTCACTGATACAGGTGCAAACAGACGTGTACTTAACTTAAATAAGATTTTCAAAAGACATGGTTGCAAAATCATTTCTTCATATGTTAACGAAAATAAAAAAGGTGACAGATGCTGCTATTACTTTACTGCTAAAAAGTATGTTATAGATGCTTTATTAGGTCATTTTGACGGTAGCGTAGTAAACTCAGATCTTAAAGCTGCAGTTAAAATAACTACTGGCGGTTTCTGGGGTGGAAAGAAAAACTACACTTTCTATTTGGGTCCAAAACGCAGCAACAAAGATATAATGGGTGAACTTTCCTGGTATAAAACAAGAATAGAACATGATCCTATTGCTTTCTTTGCTGAAAATAATTATGACGAACTAGCTACAATAGGTTCTACTGAAACAGTAGCTGGTGCTAAGAAACTACTCTTCAAGAATGTTAAAGTTGAAGTTTGGGTATTTGCAGGTGATAAAACAGAAGCAGATTCCATTTACCATAACAATCTTGAATTAGGCGATGTTTATATTGATGCTAAATAAGAACAAAGGAGAAAAGAAATGAAAAATACAAATATTATTAAAACTGCTTTGGTTCTTACATTAGCTGCTTCTACTTGTGGTTTTGCCGCCAATGAATCAGATATTGAAAGTTTGGAAAGACAGCTTATCAATGTTGAAACTGAATTGTTTACCCCTGAACTAAGAATAGATGATCTTCAAAAAGAACGCTCTCAATATGATGGAATCAGCGGCTGGTTCAAAGGTAGCAAAAAGAAAGCTTTAGATGCTGAAATAGAAAAACAGGAAGCAGAAGTTACCAGACTTTCTGGTGATATGAACAAGCTTTCTACTCAGATACAGTCTATGGTTTTTGAAGTTGCAAAGACTTTTGAAGCCAAAGGGAACTATGATAAAGCTATAGAATACTATTTGAAAGTTACAAATAGAAACGATACTGTTCGAGCAAGAATTGCTGCTTGTTACAAAGCTAAAAAGGATTATCAGCAGGCAATTAAATGGTTATTGGAAATGACTCGTTCAGATGCAAATCTTCTTGAAGTCGTTGATTGTTATCATTTGGATAACTGCCCCAAACAGGCAATATCCTGGTTGTTCGCAATATTAGAACCATTCCAGAATAATGCTGCTGAAAAAACAGCTTTAAAGCTCATTGAAGATTATAAATACTCTGATCTTCTTTCTGATTATCCAGATTTTTATGTAAGACTTTCAGATATTTATATTCAAAAAGCTTTTGCAAACTACAAGAACAGTGCAACCGCAGCAAATGCAGACTATAAAAAGTCTGTTGAGCTTCGCTGTAAAGAAAGCAATGAAGCAGCTTCAACAGTTAGTATGAAAGTAGTTAATGCTTATCAAAGTAAATATTCTGAAGCTTTAGAAATTTTAAATCGTCAGAAAGAAGCAGCAGAACGAAATTATCAAGATAAATTGAGAAATGCTGAAAATGAAATTGATGAAGCTGAACGTCGTTTAAGAAGAGCAATTGGCGAATCTGAAAGACATTATATGGATATGGTCAGAAATGCTGATATGGCGTTGAAACGAGCTGAAGAAAATTTAAGAAGAGTTGAAAGCAATCCTCAATCTACTCAGCAACAAAAAGACAGTGCTAGACGTTCTGTTGAACATGCTAGAAGAGAAATAGACAGAGTTAGACATGAAAAACCAAGAATTATTCATGATTATTTGAGACCTTATGAAAATAGAGTTAAAGAAGCAAAAGACGATAGAGACAAGCTTGTTAGAGACAGAAATACTATAATTGAAAAGTATATTGCTCCTTATAAAAAAGCTGCTAGCGATGCTAAGAATCTAGCTTCAATTATCAAGAACCTTCATAACGCAAACTTCTAAGAAAAAAGTTCTAAAGTAAAAAAAATCTCTCAGTAATGAGAGATTTTTTTTTGCTTTGACTTCTAGGCTTATAAGCAAGTAAAATATCCCTCATACAAATCAAAGGTAATAAAATGCAGTCCGATAATATCGAAAATGAAAAAGGTTTGAATTCCTATATTTCAGCAATAGGTGCCTTTGCTATAGCTTTAGGAACATTATTAGGCTACGGATCGTTAGTTTCTACCAGTAATTATTATTTGCTTCAGGCTGGTCCTGTAGGAACTATGTTAGGAATTTGTCTTGGTGTTGTGGTAATGCTAATTATAGCAAAGAACTATGACTTCCTGATGACAAGATACCCAGATTGTGGTGGAGCATATTCTTTTTCCAAAAAAGCTTATGGATATGATCACGCATTTATTACAGGGTGGTTTTTGGCATCAACTTATTTGGCTGTTTTATGGTTTAATTTAGCATCTATACCATTATTGGCCAGTAATTTTATAGGAAATTTTTTCCAATTTGGCTTTAAATATACCATCTACGGTTATGATGTTTTTTTAGGTGAAGCTCTAATTAGTTCACTAACATTGATTTTTATATGCTGGATTCTCGCAAAATATAAACTGGCGAATTAAGATGTATAAACGCAGGTCATAATCCTCCTTTAATAAATCATAACGGTATTTGGGAATATTGCAAAATAAAACATTCAGTTGCTATAGGAGTTTCTAAAAAAGCTAAGTTTAGTGAAGTTATTGTTAAGCTTGATCATCAAGACTCTTTGTTTATGTATACCGATGGAGTTACAGAAGCTAAAGATATTAATGATAAACTTTTTGGGGAAGAAAGATTAATTAATTTTATTGTTAAACAGGAAAATAATACTAGAACTTTATTGAATAACATTTTAGAAGAATTAAGGTCTTTTGCAGGTAAAGCGCCTCAAAGCGATGATATTACCATGTTAATGATCAAATATCTGTGAGTATGGGAAGATTGAAGAATGTAGATTGAAGAATGAAGAGGGAAGAGGGAAGAGAGAAAACAATAGAGCGGATGAGGCTAAAAGCCTCTTAGAGCTGGAGAGCTGAGAATTGAAAACTGAAAACGGAGAATTGAGAATTGAGAGCAAAGATCTTCTTTCTTTATCGTAGTTAGGATTTGAAATGCGAATCAACTTCTTCCCTGAATGTATCTGGTTTGGCGGGCTGAAAACCTTCATTTGCCCACATTACTGTAATTAAATCTTCTGTTTCGGAAAGATTAATAATATTATGTGTATAACCTGGAAGCATACAGACTGCTTCTATTTTTTTGCCACTAACTTCAATATTTATGACTTCATCAGAATCTACTTTTCTCATTTGAATAAGTCCGTGACCAGATACTACGATAAAAAATTCGCATTTTGAATTATGCCAGTGTTGACCTTTTATGACACCTGGTTTTGATATGTTTATAGAAACCTGACCACTTTTTGAGGAACGTAGTAGTTCTGTAAAACTGCCTCTCTCGTCAACGTGCATTTTTAATGGAAATTTCACTTTATCTTTTGGCAAATAAGCTAAGTATGTTGAATAAAGCTTCTTTTCAAAAGAATCTGTTGGAATTTCTGGAACTTCTAAGGTTTCTGGCTGTTTCTTAAAGCTATAAAGTAATTCAGCTATTTTCCCTAATGTAACCTTATGTGAAACTGGCACATAGCAATATTTCCCATCTGTTTCAGCAATTGGTTCTACCCCATTAAAATTACATCTATGCTCGTGACCATTTAATGCGGCAAACATCTCGTCTATTAAATCGTCAACGTAAGTAAGTTCTAATTCTGTGTTGGGGTCATTTATAGTAATAGGAAGGTCATTTGCTAAGTTATGGCAAAAAGTAGCTACTACTGAGTTATAATTGGGTTTTCCCCATTTGCCGAAGAGGTTATTAAAACGGTAAACAAGAACTTTTGCTCCTGTTTCTTTTGAGTAATTAAAGAAAACCTCTTCACCAGCCTTTTTGCTTTTCCCATATTCGCTACCTTTGTATCGACCTTCAAGACTGGCTTGAATAGAACTAGAAAGCATAACAGGGCATTTGTTGTTGTGTTTCTTTAGAGTATTGAGTAAATAGGTTGCAAAATCACAGTTGCCTTTCATGAATTCATCATTGTTTTTAGGCCTATTTACACCGGCTAAATTAAAAACGAAATCTACTCTTTTACAAGCTTCTTCTAACAGTGCTTCAGAACTATTCACATCGTAAAGATAAATATCATCAATAGAAAAATCTTCATGAGCTTTATCTTTGTTTTCCATTACGTTTTTTAGGGCAGAAGTAAGATTTTTCCCAAGAAAACCATAGGCACCTGTTATAAGAATATTCATTTAGCTTTGCTCTTTTTATTATTGCAACAATAATTAAAGGTGCAACTATTTAGTTGCACCTTTAATTATTAAGTTTATTCTTTTTTATTAAAACATTCCTGGTATATTCATTCCACCAGTAATGTCGTTCATTTCGTTCTGAACCATTTCTTTGGATTTTGAAATACCAGCATTAACGGCTGATTTAATCAAGTCTTGAAGTCCTTCAACATCTTCAGGATCAACAGCTTCTTTATCTATAGTAATTGAAACCAGTTCCTGAGAACCATTGAATACAACTTTGATAGCTCCGCCACCAACGGTAGCTTCAACTTCTTTGCTCTTTAATTCTTCTTGAGCATTCTGTATTTTTTCCTGCATTTTTTGAGCTTGGCGCATCAAACCCTGCATATTAAAACTACTTGGCATACTATATCCACGACCCATAACAAGCTCCTTAGAAAATAATTATAGAAAGATAATACCAATTATTTTAAACAGGGTCAAGAATTTGAAAAATAATCTAGGTAAAACGCATTAAAATACACATAAAATATTCTGGTAATTATAGATCGTTTCCTCTGAAATT
>CAJOND010000082.1 GCA_905236675.1 Candidatus Rifleibacteriota bacterium
GACCTCATTCTTACAATAATTATCTTACGCCTTTCGAGGCAAGATACGGAATAAAAAATTTTTAGACATTAATGTTACAAAAAAAGTTGACCACAACAACTCTAGCTCGGTCACCCCTCAGTCAGACATCCGTCTGACAGCTCCCCTCAAGTGGAGCCTTTAGGAAAATATCCCCTTTTTCAAAGGGGAACGGCTGCATAAGCAGCCAAGGGGATTTTCGAGAAGTTAAATAAGCAGTAGAAAGTTAAGTCCGAAGACTTGTAGTTGTTAAAAACCTTTCTGTCTGCTTACGCTGACTTCTCCCTTAAAAAGGGATGTAAACAGCTCCTATGCCCTAAAACATTTCCAGGCAAAGCTTGTCTGCTCTATGCTCTGTCGTTCTCTTGCTCTCATGCTCTTATTCTATCTCCATTTATGGTCTTATATCTTTCATCCTTCAATTCTCAGTATTCCGTTCTCAGTTCTCATCTTCCTACTTGTTCCAATTAGATTCATAAGTTTTATTTATTAAGTCAATAAGAAGCTTTTCGGGAACATTCATTTGTGTTGCAACTCTCCGCAAGAGAGCATATTCTGAAATTTCAATTTTATTGTCTGCAGCAGCTATATTTACAAGTAATTTGAGCAGATTTATATCTAATTTGATAGAAGTAGTATCCAATACATATTGTACAGGGTCAGGAACAGTTTGTAATTTATCAATAATTTGATTCAATTCTTTATCACTGATGTTTCTAGCTTTGCAGATATTATTAATAATCTCCATTTCTCTATCGTCTATAATGTCATCTGCAAGCATCATAGCAACAGTAATACTAAGCAATTCTTTCCCCGAAAAGTAGTCGAAACTATTATAGTCAACTTCATAAATACCTTGTAAAATTTTGTTTTCAGAAGATTGATTAGATGATATTTTTGATGATTGTTTTGCGTTTTCTTTGTTCGCAGTAGATTGATCAGATTTTGGACTATTTGGTATTATTGATGATTGTCTAGCTTCTACTTTGTTCGAAGAAAATTGATCAGATTTTTGATTATTTGATATTTTTGAAACTTGTTTTGCCTCTACTTGATTCGAAGAAGATCGATTAGATTCTTGACTATTTGGTATTACTGATGATTTTTTAGCGTCTTCCATGTATTTTTTAGCTTCTTTTGTATAGAAGTTTTCCTGAATATCTGAAAGCATCCAGTCTTTACCATCATCGTTCATGACAGTATTACAATATTCGCATGTGTTAGTGCTGATATTAGCCGATTCAGCTGCACCACAGTTTGGACAGTGACTACTGCAGAAACATTTTTGTGGGTCAGAAAGAATGCCTTTCTTTCTTCTTAAAACAAACATAGTTTTGGCTGTTACATAATTATTAGAATTAAGATAAGCACCACTCCAGACAATCTGGCCGATAGTATAGTCATAATCAGGTCTGTTAGTCACAAAAGCCATAACTTCGGCAGAACCTATCGCAGTATCTGTTGTTTTAGGGAATGATTTAATAAATTTAGAGTTGTTAAATGCTTCAGCGAATTCATTTGTAGATATTTTAAGAATTGGTTCTGCATTGCCAAGTCGGTTAGCTTCAACCATACGCCAGAATATAACAGATAACTTATCTTCGAGGTGAGGAATATTAATAGATTTGTCAAGGCTAAATATTGCATTATAGCCAGCAGGAATACGAGAACCAGTATTTCTCCATTCACTAGCCTGTGTAATACCTGCCAGTATCCAGTCATGTTCTCCCGAGCGTAATAAAGAAGAGCAAGATGGGCATTTGGAAAGTCTGGCTCCTTCAACTTTTGCGCCACAGTTTGGACAGTAACCTTCGATAAGACCATTCTTAATAGATTTAGAACCTGTTCGTCTCATAAAAGTCCAAACTTCAGAGAACTCTTCTGGTAAAGTACTACCATCTTTTATTTTTTTTGTTCGATCATCAATGCGATAATTTACTGCGCTAACGGTAAAGAGAACATAAATAGAATCATATCCAGATTGGCTATTTAATCGAACGATATTAGCTCTTTTTATGTCTATATTTTCCATAAAATCAATTTCATGATTGGCTTTCATTGTATTAATCTGAATTTGGAATTTTTCATAGGTACCATCGGCTAAGAAAGCTTCAGCTTTACTTAAATCTCTGTCTGACCAAGCTTGTTGAACAATAACGAATGCTTTTTTGGCTCTTTCTATGAATTCGTTCTTATTAAATAGAGGGTCTTTAGAAGTTATAGAAGTTATATTTTTTGTTTCGTTGAAGCTATAATTTATTTTGTTATTAGGTTTATCATTTGATACATAATTTTTTAAATAATAATATGCTAAGAATGGGAATATCACACAAGTTAATATCTCAATAAGTTCAGATAAATACATAGTTATCAAACTAATAAGGAAAACTATTAAGTAATAAGTAGAATCTTCGTTTATGTATTCGTTTATGTGAACTATTTTTAAAATCAGCAATATACTTAAATAATGAAATGGAAAAAAAATTAAGGGTAATGAATCTATAAATTGTTCACGTAAAGGTTTTTTAGGTCCTGTATATCCATATGAATGATGCTGACTACTACTGCTAGAAGAATAACTTCTACTGGAAGAATAACTACTGCTACTGCTTGAACTGGATGAATAGCTTCGGCTTGAACTATTACTTGAACTACTGCTACTTCTAAAACTATGTCCCCCACCAGCACGAGCATCAACTATAGAAGAGGCAAAAAATACGAACAAAGCAAGAGAAAAGATTATGGATATTATGAATATATTTTTTTTTAAGCATATATTAACTTTGTAACTATTAAATTCCTACATTTAGATAGATTATCAATAAATCAAATCTATATCAATGCATTTTTTAGAACTTGAGGAGAGAAAAAACTATAACTCAACTCTTTCTTTTTTCACACTATTTTACTTAAATATGCTAAACTATTAGATGCAAAAAGAAATATCATTCTAATATTTTGATAGAAACAATTAATATATATCGGTTTTTTATTAGAAAGGTAGACAATGAAACATTCATATAAAGTAATAGGCGTTGTTCCCGCACGTATGGCCTCAACCAGACTTCCGAGGAAAATGCTGGCTGATTTACACGGCAAACCACTGATTGTTAGAACAGCAGAAGCTGCTATGAACAGCGGTGCTTTCGACGAAGTAATGGTTGCTACAGATTCGCAAGAAATTGTAGATGCTGTTGAAAAAGCTGGTTTCAAGGCTTATTTGACTGACCCTAATCTCCCATCGGGAACCTGCCGAATAGGTGAAGTTGCTAAATTAACCGAAGCAGATGTTTATGTGAATGTTCAAGGGGACGAACCTATGATTGATGGCGAGGGCTTGAGAAGAGTAGCAGATGTTTTTGCTGATTCGTCAGTAGAAATGGCGACTCTTTCTTTCCCTTTAAGAAAAGAAGATGAAAATAACCCAAATGCGGTTAAACTGGTAACAGATGCTAAAGGCGACGCCTTATATTTCTCGAGAAGCTTGTTGCCTTACCCAAGAAATCACGAAGGATTTGCACCTCTTAAACATATTGGTGTTTATGGATACAGAAAAGAAACCTTGTTAAAGCTCATTGCTTTGCCAGCTTGCAGCTTAGAAAAGATAGAAAGCTTAGAACAGCTCAGGGCTTTGTATTATGGTATTAAAATCCGAGTACTTCCTGCTGCAAAAGAATCTACTGGTGTTGATACTCAAGCTGATTTAGACAGAGTCAGATTACTTATGAGCCAACAGTCATAAGAAATAACAACTGATTACAAGGTTAAAATATGGGATTATTTTCATTTGAGAGTCCGGAAAGCAAAATGCGATCGAGAATGGGTCCAGTCAAGGCTATAGCTGATAGATTAAATGCAGATTATTATCATGGTATCGAGGAAGTAAAGGATACTTTCTTTCCAAGCATAAATGATGAAATGAAAAATTCTAATGTAATTGTTGGGGAATCAGAAGGATATAGATACTGTTTTATAGAATATTACCATAGGGGACGAGGGAAAAATGATCATTCAAAATGGATTTCTAGAATTGCTTTAAGATTGAATGAAGAAGATTTTCCTGATTTTGATTTGTCATCTAAAAGTTCTGCATTATTTAGTGTAGGTTGTTTCATTGCCTTTGCATTACCTTTTGGAATAGTCCCATTAATAATGTTAACAAGTTTTATTTTCATGTTTTTAAATAATAAAGCTATACCCAAAGACAGTCAACTGATACCTATAATTATAGGGTTAGGTTTTTTATTTTTTACACTTATTTTTGGAGCTATCTCATTTTTTATAATCAATTATGCATTAAAGACTTATAAACAAATAAACAGTCAAGGTAAGTATTGTATTAGTAATCCCAAATTTCGAGATAAATATGTTATATTAACTGATTCTGACGAATATCGTATCAGAAAAGTATTTAATGAAAAAGTCTGTTCCAGAATTGTTGATTTTAACCCAGAAATAAGTTCTATAAGTATTCAAAATAACTGTATACAAAAAGGATGTGATTACAATGAACAGCTTTCTTATCCTCTTTGCTTAAAATATATTAATCAACTGGTAAAAGAAGCTCAAATTTTTGAGAAAGATGAATCAGAGTATTATTCAAGTTTCTAAACGTCCTTTGGCTCTTCCTTCTTCCTTTCTATCTCAACACAGCAAACTTTCCTTTTACCATTTTTGCATAGGTATAAGATTCTCCTGTGGCAAGTGATTTTACTCTATAGATGTAAACACCGTTTGCCATTTTTCTTGGGAAATCCCATCGGCAAGTATTTTCACCTTCTTGACCGTCTATTTCAAAGCTATCAAGCTTTTTCCCTGAAACATCATAAATACTGATTCTTATACCTGTTGGAAAATTGAGGAAAAATCTGAAATTAATATAATTCCTTTTTGCCGGACTGGGATAAGCCGTAAAATTGATTATCTCTGCTCTTGGGAAATAGCGGATCGAAGCTCTTACACTATTGTCTGTTTCTGAAACTACCGTTATTTTTTTCCCAAAAGATACCTTTAAAGTATTATTAGCAGCATCTGTAGCCTTTTCACTAATTTTAATCATGCCACGATAAGAATTTGAATGGGTTCCTTCTTCTAACAAATCAATAACAAAACCAGTTCTATCATCATCAGAATAGACTTTGACTTTTGTCGTATCTTGTGTGAGCCAGTTTAAATCTTCAGCATCTACTTCTATATACAGGCTAGGATTAGATATTTCAGTTGTAACCCTTCTCATATACTTCTTTTCTGAAAAGAATCTTATATCGTTAATAACCTGTGGTGACACGCCAGATGAAAAGCGATAATAGAACAAGACTTCGTTTGACGTGAGCAAAGGTGAACTAAGTTTTACCCATTCTCCAGGATAAAGATTTAATTTGTGGGTAGGAAGAGTTGATTTTGCAGCTGCTAATTGAAGAGCACATCGATAGATTTTCTTTGAACCATTGACAGGCTCTATTTTCAACTTTTGTGTTGAAGAAGCTTCAGTTCCACGAACTATTTCAAGGAAAATGTCATTCTCATCTATTCCAGTAGTATTAAAACCTATAACTTCAACAAATACATTTGGATTAGATATTTCCTGGGTTGTTATTTTGTTTTTAAAAGTTGCATCACTATAGAGGCTTATTCCATGATTACCTCCTGTGATAAACTGATGGCTATAATTGCTTACACTTTGCCCTAAATAGTCTAGAAGCCCAGAGATACTCAAGGTATGTTTGTTTCCGTTTATAAGGTTATTTTCTGGTTTCCATTTCAATTCAACAGATTCGTCAGAATGTGTAAGAAGTTTGCAATTTGTTTCCGAATCTTCTGAACTAATTTTTACAGCATTTTCAGCCGATTTTACATAGATTTTACGTGAATAGACAGCGTTAATGAGAGTATCTTCCGGAACTTCCTCATTTTCTTCAGGACTTATAGATAATAAATAAGTCGGGCTAGCTATTTCAAAATCCAGCTCTGGCTGATCTGAAAATAAAAATTTGGCTTTGATCGGAGTTGTAAAAGTATTATCTATAGTTGTTGACGCAACGTAAATATTTGAATTCAAACCAGTTTCATTTAAGTTTATATCCACGCTGTGACTTGCATCTGACAGTCTCAAAATACGGCTTTCTTCTGAATATTGAAGCATATCTGTTGAAGAAGCTACTATACCTAAAATACCTCTAACAGCCTCTTTTGTTTCTGAAACCTTTTTCCCGTCACATGGAGCTAAACCAGTATATAGTTCTAAGAAAGCAAAAGATTCTTTTTTAGTAGAAATCTTGTAAGTAAAGGGGTCTATGATTTGCCCTTCAAGATTTTTCAGGTTTTTAGCACTAATACTGAAAGAATTATTAGAATCTAATATTTCATTAGGAATTAAAACAACCTTTTTGTCTGTGTTTTCAAAAATACATTCATACGTAATAGTTTTTCCATTGCTTTTTTTAATTGTTACATTGTTTTTAAAATCTTCTATATTTATTGATTCGGAAAAAGTCATTTCCAACTTTGTGTCCAAATAAAGATTTGCAGAGCCAGAAGCTGGATTTAGCGCAGTTAACCTAGGTTTCCCTTTTACATTTAAAATAATAGCAAAAGAATTATCAACCTGAGGTGTTAATGTGATTTTTGTACCTGACGGTAGTGATACAGGATATTTAAGTCGATATATTCCTGATGGCGGGTTTGTTTCTATTAATGTTAAAACAACACCGTCATAAGTTCCGTCATCTGAATCTAATCTTACAGAAGCAACTTCATACGTTGAAAAAGACGGGTCGTTAGCTACCATTTGCAAATAAAGATTTGAAGATGAAAGTATTGCTGTGGTCGAAGAAATATAGTTTTCATCGGTATAATTGGCAAAACTAACTAATTCTGTAGGTGGTGAAGGTGGAGGCTGAGTGGTAAATCTTGTTTTTAATGAAGTGCCTAGTTTTTTGCCATTAGCATCTGTAACTTCGCCTGAAAGCCTCATTTCATAAGTAGTCAAAAGTTCTAACACTGAGTCAGGCATAAATCTGACCTGCTTTTTCGTAGGGCTAAGAGAAAGACTGCCTTTTATTTTTTTATTTGAAGATACTTCATAAAGAGAGAAATTATTATTGGTTAGCTGTGAACTAGGAATTGCACGGCTGAATGTCCAGGATGGCCAAGAGTCTGCAGGAATACCAATTGAAGCAGAAGCTGGGTAATATTCGGTCAACGCAAAAGGCTCTAAAATATTAAAATTAACTGCTTTATTTTCAAAACCAACAGGAAAGACTTTAAAGCTTTTACCAGGAGAATTAAGAACGGACAAACTACCTTTAAATTTCCCTTCTGACAATTCATTTAAAACAACAGAATTTGAATCTATTCCGTCTGTAAAAGTTATTTCCATTGTATCGGTTAAACCGTTCTGAGTTAAATTGTTTCCTATAATCTCGCAATATAATTCCTGATTAATTTCAACATCGCTATTATTTGTCAATTGGCTTGTATAGTCACTGTTTTTGTAAATTTTAAAACTTTGAACATCTTTGTTTCTAAGTTTAAATTCAGCAGTTGTCGTTGGGAAGGACAACCCTGCAACGTCTTTCAAAGCATTAGTTAAAGTTAAAATAAGGTTGTCGCCAGCTTCTGAATCTGTTAATGTAATTAAAAGCTGAGTATTTGTTAATCTGCTGACGTTATAGCCGATATTTCCGCTAGTTCCTTCAAGTATTATAGAACTAGTGTTGACTGTAGTTGCATCAATTTCTTTATTAGTATCAATAAGAATATTGTTGTCCAAATAAAGATCTGTAGAACCTGAAGCAGGATTAAAACTCATGAATTTTGGATAAATATCTGTTTTAAGAGAAGTAGACTTGGTATTGTCTATTTCTGTATAGAAAGAAACATTAACGTTTTCATCAGTGTAAATATCTGTTGTTCCTCTAAAAACTCCGGTATTAACATCTGTTTCAGATAAGCTTATGGTTTTATTTACATTGTTAGTTGTATCTTTTATACAAACATTGATAAAATCTGTTGTAGTAGTCGAAAGATCAACAGCATCAACACTGATAGCTATTGTTGAACCTGGTGAAACAACGGTTCCAGAAGCTAATTGATTAGTATAACCTGTATCAGAATAAACCTTTATAGAATTAACAGTGGTTGGTGGAGTTGCCGAGTTTTGAATGGTAAAAGAAATTGAGGTGGAATCAGCTTTGTTTCCTGCCAAATCTGTAATGTTGGAAATGCTGATTTCATATTCTTTTAAGAATTCTAACAAGTTATCTGGTCTGAAAGTGATTTCAAAAGTGCTTTCGTTATACGAGATAGAACCCGTCACGTTGGTATTTGTGGCTTTTTTCTTTAGTTTTATATTATTTGAATTAATTGACGAGGTTAATAGTGCTTCTGAAAACGTAAAAGTTACGACCTGAGCATTAGATACGTTTGTTGCGTTATTTGCTGGGAAAACAGCTGTTAGAGCAGGGGTTGTCAATTGCAAAGTTTTAAATACTGCTGGTGTAACATCGGAAGTTACAGAAAAAACTCCGTCCGACAAATTTACACATTGATAATTACCCCTGAAAACACCTGTATTAGCACCTGTTTCAGTTAAGGTTACCTTGCTACCGCCAGTTAGAGTAACAGTAGTTTTGTCAACTGTATTTGGTGCAGCATCATTGCCTCTCGCTTCTATATATATTATTCCATTTTTATTGAAGTCCTGATTGTCTGCATATTTATATACAGCCGACATCGAAGAGTCTGAATACAAGTCTATTCCAGTAATACTTGTCGGTGGGGAAATATTCCCTTGAGTTTTAAAAGATAAATTAATAGCGCCTTTTATTGGATTTCCAGTTACATCCTTTAAACCATTTGCATTATATGGGGCTTTTAAAGATATAGTTGAAGCAAAAGGCAGATTATTGGAGGGAACTATTGTTATTGTTTTTTTATCTGCAGAAAGTGTTTTGTTAGTTGAAATAGTTGTCGAACCAGAAGCTAGAGTCAAAGACGTATTTGTAATACTTGTTTCATCTAACTCACTAGAAAAGGTTAGTGAGATAGATGTATTTATAAAAACGTTTACCGCATTCCCAACAGCGACATTACCAGCAGTAGCACTGACAGAAGAATTTGTAATCTGTGGAAAAAGGCTTCTTAAACTGGCAGTTACGGTATTCTTTTGTGTTGAAGCAAACTTTATTTCGTTAGAAGCCTGAGCAGGAACAGTCGAGGGAAAAGCATAAAGGTTTAAACTGCCCAAATTAAATGAACCAGTGAATAACCCCCCTGAATTAGAGGCTGTTTCATACAAAATTAGATTTTGAACAGCTGAATTATTTAACGAAATTGAAACTGTGGCTATATCCAAAGTTTGGGTAGCACCATCAACAGCATTAAGTTTTAAGTAAACCATTGTATTAGCATTAACTTTTTCGCTGCTGCCAAAGGTAGTAAACATATTTTCTTCTTTGTATAAAGTAAGACTTAATATATCTGTTGGAGCAGTATGTGCTGGCTGAGTCCGGAAAGAATAGGTATAGTTTGATGCTAAATTATTTCCAGAAAAGTCTGTAATACCAGTTTTCAGCTCTATCTGATAGTTGCTTTGAGTTTTTAATCCGTTAGTTAATTCAATAATAATTTTATTTCCTGAACAGCTTAAAGAATAATCAACAGCAGAACCGTTGCATTTAACGACAACATTGCTTTTTGTAACAGTTGAAGCTAAGATTTCTTCCGAAAAAACTATATACGGTTTTTTGTCTATAGTTACATTGGTTGCAGAATTGGCTGGAAAAACACTTGAAATAGTTGGAGCAGTATTATCTCTTGTAGAAAAATAATAAGCTAACGGGACTAACTGTTTGTTCCCTGCTATATCTGAAATGTTGTTCACAGTTACCAGATAGTTTTTCTCTGAACTTAATGCAGCATTTGGCGTTATAACAATCTTTTTATTAGAGCTATCATAGCTAATGCTTGCTCCAACTCTAACAGAGTTTTGCCATAAACTTACATTTGTTGCATTTACGCTTGAAGAATCCAATTCTTCACTGGCAGATATTTCTATAGACGAAATACTAGCCGGCTCTAGACCTACGGAAGCAGAAGCAGGTGAACTTGGGGTTAGTATAGGATAAGTAACTTTTAAAGTTAAACTTATACCAGATTTTATACTTTCAAAACTCCAGTTAGAATCAGCATTTATAGGAGCAGATACTTGGTATTCGCAATAGAAATAATTGCTGTTAGCTTCCTTTTGTATACAATCCAAAGTTGCAATCACTGTTCCATTTCTCTTAACCTTGATTGTCGTTGTGTCTATTGTGTTAAAAGCAGGATCATAAGCGTTTAATCTTAAATATAGCTTCTGATTTGATTTAATATCGCTTCCATTTAAAATCTGGGTTGTACAAGCTTCATTTGAAAAAGCTTCCAGTTTTATAACTCCATCAGCGTCTAATGGAGTTGAAGAAAACTGAGTTTTGAAGTTCAAGCTTTCGTTTTTATATATTTGTGTGCCAATACTATCTATAACATCACTAGCAATAGTAATTACATAATTTGTATTTAATTTCAGGTCTGTATTCGGTTTAAATACAAATCTGCCAGAAGTGCTAGCAATATTTGTTAAAGGAATTTTTGTAGTTGAACCAGATTCTGTCAAGCTTACCGAAGAAGCTAATTCTGCGGGGAAAGAAGCTGTATTCATAGCTTTATCAAATCCAACAGCAACGAAGCATTGACTGGCACTAGCAATTACAGCTTTATCACCCACTACATTAAAACTACTGTTAAAATTTCTTACTCCACCTACAAAATCTGAATTTACACATCTGGCAAAAGTATCTGAGGGAACCATTTCTGCAAATTCAACCTGTGCTGTTACTGCTGTATTCAATACAGGAGGACCTTCTAAATGCAGAGTTTTATTAGACGATTTCCATGAGCAGGCTTGAGGATATTCTAATAAACGAGAATAAAAATCAATAATTTTAAAACTTGAACAACAGATACTGCCTGAATAATAATTTCCATCAGCATAATACTGAAAGGCAGTAGCAATTCTTGATTTTGCAAGAGAACCGCTTCCCGGCAAAGTTTGAACAATAAGTGGATGTTCACCGCAAATACAGTAGTTTCTAATACTGTCATAATCGCTTATTGTAAAACTTGTTTCAAAATTGTTGTAGCTTCCTGCATAAATAGTAGTATAAGCTGCTTGCTCAAAATTTACAGAACATATCTGATTTTCTGTATTTGAAAAACTAAAATTTGTGTTAGAATCCGGTTGGAAAGTTCCTGTCTTATAATAAGCTTTGTTTCCGCTTATCCAGCCTAAATACACAATACCAGTCCTTGGATTCTGAGTAATTGTTATCTGTGCTCCATTTATACTGTTTGTTACAGAAATTCCTGAAGTTATATTAGAGGAACTAGGATTAGTGCCGTCTTTGAAAGCAATCAAGCTAATGCTATTATCAGATGTAGGATAAGCAATAACAATATATTCGTCGTTTCCATTTTTCATAAGACAACCAGAAACACCCCACTTTTCTGAAATTGAGGAGTTAGAAATTTCAGTTGGACTAGTCCATGAATTACTATAAGAACAGTATTTAATAACAGGATTTGCACCCTGAGGTTTAAAAGTCCAGAAACAGTATGCTCTGTTTTTTGCAATTACAGTTGCAAAAGCTTTTATACTCGATTTTTCGTCTGAAATTTCAGTTGACATGGAAGAAAAAATATCACCAAAACTAGATGGGGAATCACAAGTTGCATAAGTTATTTTTGATGTTGTTAATTGAAGACCGCAAACAAGAAATTTGTCTCTGAGGTTTGATACTGCAAAATCATGTGGGAACTGGCTAATCTGTATATAATTATAGAAGTTTGAAGAAGTTTGATTATTTATAATTCTTGTCCAGTTATTTACAGGGTAGCCGGAGTCCCATGCAGGGAAATCACTTGTGTATGCAGGAACAGGTGTTGTTGTAGCCAAATTGCCCGTAGTATTAAAAGACACCTTATTGGGATAAACGTATTTTCTTGTATTTAATGGGGAAATATCAAAACTAAAGGAAGCAGCTGTTCTCTGGGTTGCAATTAAGCTAACAGTCTCAGTTACAGAAGCGTTTACATTATTAAGGCAAAAAATCCCCAGTATCATCAAAATGATTAGGGAAATTTTCCCCTGTTTGCTCAAATAATTTTTGTAACAATTCATTTATTTTAAGTTCATATAATTTTATATAAAAAGCCTTGTCATTGCGAGGCTCTGAAAGAACCGTGGACATCTGGTCAGGGATTAGAGATTAGAGCAATGTTTTATTTACAAGCTTTTGAAAACAAGTAATAATTCAATAACTTGCCACTAAAACAATTATCTTGTCTCTTTCCCCTTACCTCTATTTTTCTATATTATCACAAATTAACAAAAGGTACAATTACACAACTTATAGAAATCTTTATAAATCTATAAATATCTTAAAAAAATTACCTTCAACTAGGTACAATTCTTGCTTGATATCTTAAGTAGAATATTTTGTCAAATTTTTAGAGGAGTACATAATCATGAAGAGAAATATATTTCTAGCTGTTTTTCTGGCTATTTTTGCCTCACTGCTAGTTGGCTGCGGCGGTGGCGGAGGCTCCTCTAATCCTGTTGGCACAAATATAACTGACTCCTCTAATCAGTCTGAATCAAACTTTGTCAGAGCCAATATTGCTCCTGTCGTTAAAAGAAAATTTAATTTCTGCAAAAATGCTGTAACAATTAATCAAAGATTCAGAGACAGCGTCAGAGCAATTGCCGCTAGAATAAGACTTGAATTGCTTTCTGACTCAAACAATGAAGACATTAATCTTGTAATCAGTTCAATGAAAGTTAAAAATACTAGTGGTCAAACTTTTTCATTTGATGATGAAGCAGAAGTTCAGCTTAATGGGAATAGCCTATCTGCTCTTCTAGCACAAAAAGACCTTCCTGCCGGTAAATATAACTATATAGAATTCAAAGTAGAATATGCTTCAATACAAGAATTAGACCCCAAAACCGGAAAATTAGAAGATTATGGTGTTCATATTCCATTCGATAAACTCCGCTGCACAGGCAATTTTGAATTAAAAGATGGTTATGAAACAACTCTTTCTATTCTCTTTAGTCATAAGCTGATTATTAATACTCAGGCTCAGTATAACAGAGCTCTTGAAGTTAATTATTTATTGGCTAGAACTGCTTATCTTTTAGCAAAGGCAGCCTATAAACTTTGTCCAATTAATACATTAAAGAAAGTTATGGATGAAAAAAAAGCCATAATGGACGATTTAAAAGATGCTATGTCCAACAAATATACTCTTGTTCCTGTAATAAAATTAGGCTGTAGTTTAAGTCCAATTACATTGTCCGAAATCACTGATGGTGATATAACTGGTAAAATAACTAATCTGGTCGATGGAACTCCACTTAGCAATATTTCCGTTAGAATCGATAGTTTAAATCTCACTACTCTTACAGATGCTAATGGTGCATTCTCATTCACTGGCTTACCAGCAGGAACATATGATTTAGTAGCAGTAAACGAAGATTATTTGAGTGCTTCCTGCACAATCGATGTTGGAGCAGGTCAAATATCTGATCTGACACTTCAAATGAATCCATCTATTATATACAGTACAATTGGAGAAACTGGCTGGTTCTCAGAATATTATCCATTAGCAGATATTAATGGTACTTTCGGTGAAGTTGGTCTTGAAACTCCGATAAGAATCGACTTCGTAAGCATGTCATTTGTTAAAGCTGAAATTAAGTTTAATGCTAAATTACATGCTAACGGTTCAACAGTTTTCTATGCTTATCTTGCTACAGACCAGCAGGTAAGTGCTGATGGTCAGATCGGCAACTGGTGGGCTGGTAATACTTGCCATAAAGGTATTAAACTTGGTGATGAATTCTTAGCAACAAGTGATGACGGTTACACTTACACGATAGATATTACCGAACAACTAAAACAGAATCCTAGCAATATCTATTACTTAGCCGCTGAAAATGCAGATATAGTTGATATTAAACTTAGTGATATTCAAATAACTGTTTATTACAAGTAAGAAATCAACTAATTGACATAACATCCCAAATTCCTTCCCCGAACCCTTCGGGGAAGCTTTTTTTTGAGATGAAAATAATAATATTTATCACTATTAATTTAATCTTGTTATTTCATATTTTTTTAACCAAAGATACATTAATAGTCTTAGCGTCTCTATTAGAGACCGTGTAAAACTAGAAATAATTATAAAAATTAATTCATAGAGTAATATCCTTGCCCCCTTTTGTAGAGGCTGTCCGAAAATAATTTTTAAGTCCATATTAGATTTAGCTAATTGCCTACACATTTGTCATAAAAAGTATAGCGTATGGGCTTTAGCCCTTAAAGAATTACGTTTATGACAATGGGTAGGCTACAAACAAATAAATACTGATTTTTCATCAAATTTCTAGTTTTCGGACAATCTCTTGTAAAGGGGGATTAAGGGGGATTTTAAAATAATTAACATAATCTAATTATGAAGACAAAACCTAGTTTTCGCACAACCCCATTAGTATTTGATATAAAAAAAGCGTTACAATTTGTAACGCTTTGTCAAAATTCTAAAATAAATTTAATGTTTAATGTTTTTCTAATAAGTAAAAGAACAACTTTAAGGAATGACACAATTCAATTAGGGTTAAATTATTCTGTATATAATATTCTACACAAATCAGATTGAGGCTATAAGTTTATTTATTTTCCAAATTACTAACAATCTGACTCATGTTGTTCAATCTATACATTCCCCACCCTCTTTCTTTAATCTGATCTGAATAGCCAAAAACTTCTACTCTGACACCTGATTTTCCAATTTTTCCCATAGAAGCGTTTGCACTTATAGCGCTTCCTGTGGAATGAGCGAATAAAGGCTGTCCAGCAGAATTGTAGCCCATAAATACACCAACATGACCGCAACTATAACCAGCACCTTTTCCCATAACAAAAATATCGCCAGGTTTTATCAGGTCTCTAGGATTAGTTGGAGGGAAAGCATTTGTAATCGGTTGGGTATATTTAGAATTAGCAAAATTTGTTGAAGACGGATAATCAGATCCAAGAACACAGCTAACACCTGCTAACTCCGATAACTTGTTGACGAACTGTGCTGTAAAACCAGAACAGTCAGAAGTTGTTACATATCCATTTTCTTTATAGTGAGCACTACCATAAACATATGCTTCATTTGCATCACAGAATTTCTTGACTATGTCAAATATAGCCTTAGTTGCACCAGTATAATCAGCAGAAGAAACGGTATCGATAGTTGAAGTAGAACTTGGCGAAGTAGTAGAAGTTGTTGTAGTGGTAGAAGATGTACTTGCAGTGGTTGTAGTAGTATTACTAGAGCCTGGCAGTTTTAGAACCCAACCAGTATAAATTAAAGCAGGATTAGTAAGCAGTGACGGATATCTATCTTTATTAAGTTCGACTATTTCAGGCCATCTCGAACTATCTCCAAGCACTTCTTTTGCAATTTTAAATAGATAATCGCCTGATTTTACTGTATATTCAGTTGTTTTATTATCATTAGACTTTGTATCTGTAGTTTTTGTTACAACTGATACAGTGTTTTCTCCTTCAAGAGAACTTTCATCTACAGAATTTTCAATAGTTACAGTTTTATTGCCAAATGGGCTGAAATTAGCATAGCCAACAGAAGCCACAAAAAAGATGCCAAATAATAAATATGCTATTTTTTTCTCATTATTTTTCTCCGAAGATATATTTATAATACATTTAAATCCAACAAAAGTTTACATCCTTTTTACTATATTTAATAAATTGAAGTGTAAATTTTCTTGCTGCTATGGGTTTGTTGAAAACTGCAGCTTTTGCTGATAATTACACTATAACAGGTAAAATAAAAGAATATCGTTCTTGGAAACCTATCGCCAATGCCAATGTTTCTTTTGTTTATGATGGTGGTGGTGAAGTGTCTGCTATTTCTGATGAAAAGGGCAATTACATAATCAAACCAGAATTAAATAAATCAGGTAAT
>CAJOND010000083.1 GCA_905236675.1 Candidatus Rifleibacteriota bacterium
CCTGGAAAATGTCCATTTTTTAGGTTTCGCCCCTCTTTTACCTGTCAAAAATTAGGGCACCCCCTAAATATCACTGTCCATTTTCAGGGGTATAGTTTATCTCTCACTCTCTTGCTCTCTTATCTCTTATCTCTTATCTCTTATCTCTTATCTCTTATCTCTTATCTCTTATCTCTTATCTCTTATCTCTTATCTCTTATCTCTAAAAAAAAAACTCTTGGTCATAAACCAAGAGTTTTTTTTTCTCTTAAAACATATACTCTATCGAAGCATATATTTCTTTGTTGTAAACTGGGTCACCAAAATTGTATTCCAGTTCCTGAGTGTCGTTATGGAATTCGCTATAATAAGTCTTTTCTATAGTTCCTCTAATAGAAAGTTTCAGATTATCACGGAGCCATTTATTGTATTTAATGTGTGTAACTGGCTGAATATGACTAGTCCAATCTGTTGGAACTCCTCCCCAGTTTCTGAACTCCATATTTCTCCATTTTTGTTCGATTGACCAGTCGTAGCATTTTCTCTTGTAATAAGAATAAACGAAACCACTTTCAAGATAACGGTAATCAGCTAAATTAATAGAAATATTGTCATATTTTCTATTAAAATGTTCTGTTATCCATGATAATTTGTAATTATTTTTTAATGTCCATGATAAATCTATTGTTAATTGATTCTGGTCAAAATCTAAAATAGCATTTTGAACAGAGTTTCTTACATGGTAGGTGTCATCTATTTTTATTTTATAATCTTTGTTTACATTACGTTGCCAACCTACATGGAATATATTGTTTTTATGGGCTGAATCTCTAGTGTTTTCGTCATTATAAATATAAGTATAATCACCTGTTACAAAAGTTCTATCATCTGTTTGAACCATAACGCCGTTATGAATATCAATTTCTGCATAACCTCTAGGTTCATCAGAACTATAATTACGTTTAGAATATGTTCCTTCAAAGTTATATGTCGTTTTGTCATTCACTGGCATATTATAGTTTAACTGGAATAAATCATCATAATAACTTGTTCTAAAAGAAATTAATGATTCTTCTTCGTAAATTCTTCTGTCATAGGTATTTGAAACCAATAAGTTAGCTTTGTTTCCACTGAAATCTTTATTTAATTCAGTATAAAGATTAATATTCTTATAATCCAGGTTACCAACATTTTTATATCTTACAAATTCTGTTTTTAATTCCGCAAATATAGTTGAATCTCTTTTTATCCAACTTTCCATACCATTGAATAAATATTCATTGTAATCTGCTCTGGAATTATGCGGGAAACTCTTTGTCTTAAAACCTAAGCCTAATTCCAGGTCATGGTCTCTCCAATTCTTTGCATATAATGCTTCAAGTAAATTTGTTCGGTAGTTTTTGTTAGAATCGTCAGGATACCAAATGTGCTGTAATTTATCTCTAAAAGTTATAGCAGAATTATCATCATTCTTTTTCATAAAAGAAAGAGTAAAGTGGTTTTCTTTTACTTTTTCATTTCTTTCACGAGCTATGTATTTTTCTTCAAAGTATAATTGTCGGTTTTTATCTAAGTCATAAGTAAGTTTTAAACGACCAGAAGTTAAATCATTAGGAACAGTACCGCCCATATTTGGATTCATGTGTTTTTCGCTAGAATCACGAAATTCAAATTTTAAATTTCCAATGACTTTGATCTTTTCTTTTCTTTCCTGGTCTGAAGCTACAATGACTTTCCCAAAACCATCTTCTGCGGATAATGGATTTACTTCATAAGGATATTCATTACTATCTTCTTTTGGTTCTTCATTATCCTTTACCTTTGTAGAAGAATCTTTTTCTTCTCCATTATAAGTATAATTTTCTGTATAGTAATCTCTGACTTTTTTATAAGTATCTTCAAGTCTGTTAAACCCTTCTTGTAGTTCAATCTGGTCAGCGGGATTTCTTGAAAGAGTAATGTTATAAAGATCTTCCATAAGGTCGTATCTATCTTCAACCTTACTCATAAGATTTTCTGCTTTAAGCCACATTTCAGATGTTTTTGAAAGATTTTCATCGTCCGTTTCGTTATTCTGTTTTCTTTTTAATTCCTGTAAACTTCTTAATGTATTGCTAAATTCAGGTTCATAACGTCTGAAAGCATTTAGTGCATTCTGGCTCTGGTTAGAAATAGCAAAAACAGGTTCAGACAAAACTAAAGCAGATATCAGCATTATAAATATTACATTTTTCTTCATTTTTTATTCCTTTATTGACCTATAAGAGACTCTAACTGACTCTTAAGAACTTCAACACAAGATGAGAGTTCTGAAGCCTCACGGTCGAGATCACTCATAGCTTCGCTAATTTCCTCCCATAAACTTTGGATTTGATTGTATTCTGATGTTTTAAATTTAGAATGTTTAAAATCATTTTCCGTATATCTATGCAATCTTTCAGCCTTTGTATAATTTCTACGCATTCTATCATAAGAAGAAAGAATTCTTGTTACTGTTTCTACATAACTTTTTTTAATATTAGTACCAGTAGATGTTTTTTCGATATCATTATATATTCTAAGATATTCTCTGATTTTGCTTGCAAGGCTGGTAACTTCAGTATTGAAGTCATTCATCTGATTCAGAGTAGCTGACTTTATTTCAGGAATTGCAGAATAAGCTTCTATCTGTTTTTCTATTCTATCTTTTACATATTTATATCTATTTTTTAATTCACCTGAAAAACTAGCTACTTTATTATCATTAATATCTTTATTAAGATCTTCCAAATCTCTTAATAATTCACCACATTCTAAAATAGCATTCTGGAAAATTTCATAGGCAACCGATTCACCATTTAAACTTTTAGCAATATTTTCTGATTGTATACGAATATCATCTATTTCTTTTTTTATTTCATTGGCCAGTTGTTCACTTTCTGATGAACTGACACCTGTTATTGCAGGATTATCGCCATAAAGTTTGTTATTAAGCTCTGAAGCATAATCTGACAAAGCTTTTAGCGATTGACTATAAGTAATCATAACGATTTTAGCCTCTCTAATAGCTTTTTTAGCTCCATCATAATCTATTACTTCTTTTTCTGTTGCAAACGAATTCAGCTTCTTATTAGCTGTCATTTTTGACTCTAAAACTTTTATAGTACTTTCTACTTCTATAAAAATACTTGTTAAACGATTTCCTTCTTTGACAGTAGCTTCTACTTGTTTAGCGATTTGTTTAAGAGTATCACGGTTTTTAGCTTTTGCTTCCTGCTCTTTAGCTTCATCCAATATAGAATCTAATTTGTTTTTCATTTTGTTGATTTGTTCAGTCTGTTGATTTAATTTGTTTATAAGTTTATCGATATCTAGCTTATCATTCGCTTTATCTAATTCACTTTGTAAGTCTTTTTTTACTTCATTAAGATTAACAATAGGTTTAACTGTAATTTCTTGACCGCTGATTTCAGCCTGATGCCCTGCAGGAACAGTAGTTTTTTGCAGGGTTACTCTATTTGTAACAATAACTTTACCGTTAAGAACTAAAACTTTTTCAAGCTTTCCAACCATTTTTCTAATCTGTTTTTTCAGCATTTTTTGCTGCTTCTTAGTTAGCTTCTTATTATATAACGTCTTTTTAGTATTTACGGTCAACTTTTTAGCGCCTTTTTTAGTTGGCTTTACCGTTTTTCCTTCTTCTCCTTCTCCTTCATCTCCTTCATCTCCTTCATCTGTTCCAGATGATTGGAAAAGGACGGAAGTCCCTTCTATCCCACAGACACACTGACTCATTTCTACTTCAAGAGATTTGCCTTCCGCCATTTTTTTGAAATTACCCCACATAGTGCCGGCAATCATTTCAATTTTACTGACATTGCCTTCTTCTGTATGAATAATTAAAGTGCTTTCAGGTTTAATTACATAGGTGCTCATATCTTCAAGACCTAGAATCGCACCAGATTCTTCTTCTGTTTTGATACGGTCATCTTCGTAAATGACTGTATCTAAATCAACAAATTCGTAAGAATCATCTTCTTCTGCATTTGGTCTGATTTTTACTTCACCATAAAAATCATTGAATCTTATTTTTGAGTCGATTTTATCTGCTGAAAAAGCAGGAAGAGAAATAATTATTGCCAGAACCAGCAATATAAACAGCTTTAATCTTTTCATTTTATTTCCTCTTTATTTATCATTTAAAAAAAGCTCATTTTTTACAATTTAACATCATAACTTACCATGAGGCAAAAAAAAGAGCAAGAAAATTTAGAGGATAGGGAGGAGGGAGAAAGGGAATTGAGAAATGAGAGATGAGATAGAGAGCAAAGAGCAGCCAAGCAATGCTAGGCTGCTCTTTGCTCTCTATCTTCAATCTTCTATCTTAGTTAGAAAGAATAGCTCAGACTGAAATGAGTAATGCTCTTGTCTGTTCTCTGGTCGCTAATAGTGCGTTTCAGAGGATAACCAGTGTAGATGCTGGCATAAATGTTTTTATGAGAAAACTCAAAACCAAAACCAGCAGAATAGATTTCTTTTGTAGTAAGAATTGTATCTCCGTTCAAGCGCCCCCAGTCAAAAAAGGTTACAAAGTTCAATCCTTTCTTTTTGGTATGAAATGAATAATCTATTTTAGCATTAACACCAGCATCGCCACCGATTACATTTTCGTGATAACCTCTGACAGAATATTGACCGCCTAGATAATACTGGTCAGAAGAAGGAATAAAATCATCAAGTTCTTTTTGTGCAGATACTCTAACTGTTAACATATCGCCTTTTTTCTGGTATTTCTGCCACATTGTATCAATAGTTATTCTGTCGCCATGAAAATGTTCGCCATCTATATTTTTATGCTGATTATAGGTATATGTAGGTTTAATATAGAAAATTCGATTTCCTTTTATGTTCATAGCACTATAACTAATAGCATAACGATAATCTCGATCCCGAACAAAATCGTTACCAAGAATTTTAGTAACTGACTTCTGTTGCTGAATATCAAAAATAACTTCACTTCTTTTTGTTATTGTCGAACGAATAGGCTTATTAAAACTTATAGAATTACTGCTAGAATTCCCTCTTACATCCAAATCCCTCATATATCCTTTGCTTACACGCATATGGTTTGTGTTATGACTGATTGATAATCGGTTACCATTGAATCCTAATGGAGTATTATATGTAAGCATACCGGTTTCAGATGTTTTAGATAGCAAAGCAGATAAACTAAGAATATCACAACGGCCACTTACATTAATATCGCTGTAGTTTATACCGTAACGATATTTTCCAGAACTTTCACCACCTGAATTGTCAGTAAATATAGTAAGATTTCTATTCTTTTTAGGTTCTACGGCAACTATATAAAAATCAGTGGTCAAAGGCTTTTCCCCCGCAACCATCTTTATCTGTAAAATAGTTTTATTAGTTGTATTAAACCTTTGTATAGATCTTCTTATTGCATTAACATTAGGAACAACACCTTCTGGAATTTTTAAAGACCTTTTAATATAAGTTGCTTTAGTTCTTTTGTTCCCTTCTACAAAAACTTCACCAACCTTGCCTTCTATAAGCATTATTTTAACTATATTATTTTCTATTTTTTGTGGAGGCAATATCGCACGAGTTGTTATATATCCTTTTTTTGCATATAAATTATTAATCTCATCTATAGCTTCATATAAATCAGCAATAGCAACAGTCTTACCCTGATATTTTTCTGCAATAGTATCAAGTTCTTCTCTGCTGAGAACATCAGAATCAGGTATTTCTAGTTTATCCAGAGTAAGAGTTATTTCAGGCGCTTCCGGTCTTCCTTCGACATATTTTGTTTCTTCCTCTTCACCTGCATTATCTTTCATCTTTGAGGCTTCAGAATCTACATAATAACGTTCTAACTCTTTCATTCTCTGCATTAATAAAGAACCTGGATTATACTCTGAACTTTTCAAGGTCTGTTGTTGTTGGGGAGTTAAATTTACAGCAAATATCGGCTCAGTAGTTAAAGAAAGAGTCAAAAGAAATAATACACTTATTTTATTTATTATATTAATTTTTCTATTCATATTTTTATTCCCCAAAAAACATCAATCTTAAATCACTTAAATTCTGGATAATCATTGTTTTTACTCAAATTCCAAATAGATTCATCTAAGGCTAAATTTGAAATAATAACACCAATCTTATCTTTTTCTTTTCCATCCAAACTATTAGTTTTATGTTGATAAGAATCAGATTCAGACTGAGTACCAACAAAAGATATAGTCATTTTTGATAAACTATAACTATTAGTAATAGTTGGATTACCTTTTCCAGCAATTTTATTTAAGTTGTCTTTATTAGTACCAGCTAGTTCACTATTTAATGCAGCCGAATTGCGAATAGTCACAGAGCCTGATGCCATTCCAACCAAACCACCTACAGAATCTGCTCCAGCAACAGATGCCAAGGAGTAAGAATAGGCAAGTTCAGAATTTTTCATTAAACCGACTAATCCACCTGTACAATTTCCAGAACTATCTACATCTTTATTGGTTACATATGTATTAATAATACTAGAGTTTTCTGCATTTCCTACCAGACCGCCAACATTATGGGCAGCTCCGGAAATATTCAAAGAAGAATAACATTGTTCTACTATACTATTAGAAACTAGATTTCCGCATATTCCGCCAATATCCATACTGCCCGAAGCTGAACCTTCTACAGAAGCACACTTACTAATTGTGCTATTTGAAGCCTTACCGACTATTCCGCCAACATCCATACTTGAAGCTTTAATTATTCCATAGAATTTAGAACCAGTAATTTTTGAATTTTCAGAGTAACCAACCAGACCGCCTATCAAGTCAGAACCGCCAAGTTCAGCGTTGTCCAGAACTTTTACATAAGAATTACTCAAAGTAGAATTTGCAGTTATAATCCCTGCAATACCGCCACAATAGTCAGTTGTTCCAAATAGATTATCAGAAGATTCTACTGAGCATTTATTTATTTGAGTAGAATTTGCAACGCCTATCAAACCACCCGTTCTTTCTGAAGTAGCATTAATATCAATATCTGTCACTTTTACATTTGAAATATTACTATAAACACAATATCCAGCTAAACTCCCAACATATTCATTGCCATTTATGTCTGGATTTTTAATATTCAGATTTGTTATCGTAGAATTGACTACTTTCCCGAAAAGTCCAGTAAAATCTTTCTTTTGACTTACCACGAAATCGCAAACTGATTTATTATTCCCATCAAAATGACCAGTAAATGGAATATCTTCATCTCCAATTGGCTTCCAATAGGCATTGTTACTGTTTGCAATTGTCGAACTCTTAACATATTTAATATCATTGGCTAATTTAAAATATTTATTTGTATTAATGTAGCCTTGTATTCTAATATTATCCAGTTCTTCCTGATTAGTTATCATATATGGGTCGCCTTGAATACCGCTACCGGAAGCAAATGGCTCTTTAGTTTTAAAACTTGCTCTATAAGTTTCACCTAAAGTTTTATTCTGCTCAATATTTTCAATAGAACCAACTACTTCTACTATATATATTGTGTTGTAACTTAAACTTCTTTTAGGAGTTAAGATATAGTTTTTTTCATCCATATCTGTTCTACCACTAAACTTTATATTATTTCCCTCAGCAGTTTTTATCGAAATAGCAGAATCTAAATTACCAGACCTAGGAATAGAATTTTCACTGAAAGTTAGAATTATATCAGGACCTTTGTTTGAACTAGTATTACCTACTATAGGAACATTAGTATCACCAGGTTTTGGAGAAGTCATTACCACATAGAAATCTTTCTTATTATATTTAAAACTCCATTGAATATCTTCGGATTCAGCAGAATAAGCTGTCTTTGCAATATTAGAATTCGAAGCACTATAAGCACTTTTAGCAATTTTGATATTGAAAGTGCCAGTTGCATTCTTTAAAGTAAAATTACTATTCATAGATAATTTTTTGTTGCTATCTGACCAGTTAAAGTTTAAATTCCATTTACTCTTAGAATAGGTCTGCCCTTTTGTGGTTATTGCAATTGCTTCTTCAACTGAATCAGTATTCATAGCTTCAGAGAAATTAACTACAATGTTTTCTAATTGGGCAGCATTGGTAATAATGTCATTATTAGCCGGATATGTGCTAGTTACAAAAGGACGCTTAGCAGATCTGAAAAATATTAAGTATTCCTGTGAACTTATAGGTATATTTTCTTTATTTGTGAAAACGCTTTCCAATACAACTCTTCTCGGAATATCTTGGAAGGTTTTATTCAAAGAGTTGAAAAAAGCATCATATTGTAAAGTGTGATCATCTATCATTAATGATTGAGCATTAATTAAATCTATATATGCATAGATTAAACTAGATTTTCCTTGTGATTTTCGAGTAGTTAAAGGTGAATTTTTATGGTTTAACTTATTCAACTTGCTGCTATCTGTTCTAACAGCAAGTTTAAAGGAAACATTTCCACTAAATACATCATTAATCTTATCTTTTGTAGTAAGTTGAGAAAAAATTGTAACGTCTGATGTGTATTTATTATTTATTACATCTTTAGAGGAATTATCACACCATACAGAAGGGTCTTTTGAAAGAAGCTCTTTTTTTAAATGAGCAAGAGCTACGTAACTAAAAGTAGTAATAAAGCCTAATTCGAATTGTTTCTTAGCAGCCGTTCTAACACTTAGACTAGTAGAATTATTTTCAGAAGTTACTAATGTTGGAGTTTCTCTATTTACTGAAAAATAATACTTCTTATTACTATCATAATCAGAAACTAAATCTATTGTCAGAGTTGCAGCATTATTCAGCAGTTCCTGTTCAGGAGAGATTTCAATTCCGTAAACATCACTGTCTAAAGTAATGTCTTTTCCATCCATTCCTAAATAAGAAAGTAAATTACCACCTGTAACTTTTGTAAACTTAATTATTGTTCCATCTTTGAAAGTATCTGGAAGAGCATTTAAACTGATACCGTCTCCAGAAAAAGATACAGAACCGTCACTATTGACTCTTGCTTCGCCAATAGTAGTTTTATTAGATGGATTTAAGTTATTCCCCCCTCCAGAATGACCGCAGCATCCTGATAAAGAAATACAAAGTGCTAAAAACATAACGGCAATCAAAAGACCTTTGATTACTATCTTTGAATTTATTTTATAAACCATAGCTTTAATTAACCTAATAACAATAAAATTAAATTAATTTTAATAGTTTTAACCTGTAAATGCAATTTTTATAGTTTTAACAAAAATGTTAAGATGATTACTTTCTGTAATTACTTTCTGTAAATTCTTGCCATAAAATTTACTTTTTATAAAACTTGAAAAATTGGATAGATTGTTTTATAACTTATGCAAATCATAAAACATTTTTAGGAGTGGAAAATGAATTTTAAAAAGTTATCAGCTATCGCTTTTGTTTCTACAGCAATTCTTGCTGGTGCTTCAGTTCTTGAAGCAAAACCATCATGGAACGCTTACAGTTCTTCTATTTCAATTACAGAAGATGCTTCTGATGCTGTAATTGCACAGGTAAAAGAAAAGTTTGAAGGAATAAAGAATGCTGACTACTCAAAAGCAAGTCTTTCTTTAACTGAAGTTTCTGTTGAACAGGCACTAAATGTACTTAAGGCATTTCCAAATGTTAACTCTATAAGTTTAAGCAAAATACATTTTACAAATTTAGATTTTGTTAAAAACCTTCCAAATCTTACAAAACTTAGCTTCAGTGCAGACTACAAATTTGAAGAATTGTTAGATATATCTGCTTTAACAGGCAACACAAACTTAGTAGATGTTTCTTTCTGGTCTACAAAATTAAAAGATTTGACTCCATTGAGTACATGCACCAATATTAAAAATTTAAAAATTTATATGTGCTTTGTAGATGCCAAAACGATTAGTCCTTTAAAAACTCTAGTCAATTTGGAAGACCTTAGCCTTTATGGAACAAATATTGATGACTTCTCTCTCTTAGCTCCATGTACAAAATTAAAGAAAATAGATGTTTATGCTACTAAGCCAAATGAAGGTGCTGAACTTGATTATAGTAAGCTTTCTGAAATTAAATCTCTTGAAGAAATTCATGCTGGTTTAACCAATAAAATGACTTCTGTTGCTTTCATGAAAGACTTGCCAAAAATCAGATCAATCCAATTCTTAGGCGAAGATATCACAGATCTCGAAACATTAGAAAATTCAACAATTGAAAAGATAAGATTCTGGTCTCATTCTAAAAAGATTGATGGCGCCAAAATAGGTAAAGCTAAAACCTTGAAAGAACTTACTCTTGATGGTCTCTACGTAATGACAAATATTGATGCTCTTGGTAATTTAACAAATTTAAAAGAATTATATATAAAAGATATTAAAGACCATAATACACCAGAAAATGCTATAAATACAGCAATGCTCGAAAATATGAAAAGTTTGAAAAAACTTGTTATTGAAAAAGTTGAAATCAACGATTTGAGTAAAACTGGTGAAAACCTTGAAAAAATCTCTCTATATAGAGTAAATACTAATAATGATAAACCTTTTGATGTAACAACAATAGTTGCTCCACAATTAAGAGAACTTGAAATTAAAGAAATGAAAGTTTCAAATATTGCCAGCATAGTAAAAAGTTTCCCAAAATTGGAAAGAGTTACTATTCAAAAGTGTGAAGGCATAACTAATTATGATTTCTTAAAAGACTTGCCCGATAAGACAAGTATAACTTTAAGCAAAGATGCAATTTCTGAAGACTTCAAGAATGAACTTAAAGATAGCAAAGGCATATACGTAAGTATGTGGTAATTATCTAATTTAGTTAGACTAAAAAGCAAAGAGACAAATAGTCTCTTTGCTTTTTTTATGCGGATGTATCTAGTTAAGCTTATTCAATAGTTCAGCAAATAAAAAAACTATTTTTAAACAGATTACTGAGATTATCAAATCCTTTTCATAAACAAGCCATGATAATTGCAATAATAATAGATATATTGCGTTCTTGCGATTTTAAACCTAGTTTCCGCCTCCCCTTCCGGATAAAGCTTAGTTAGTTCATATCCATTGTCTTTAATAGCAGCTATAAAAGAAATTTAATGCTTCTTAATCATTCCGTGTGAAATTTTAACGTAATATTCATCTTCTATTTTTTCTATTGTAATTTCGTGGTCTTTATCAATCTGTTCAACTTCAAGATCTGGAAGGGTTATTCCACAACAGCTAATAAGTGCATTGCCCGTTGAGCAGATAATATTGCTGCAAACAGGACAAACAAAAAATTTAATTTTAGTCATATAAAAAGATTTATTTGAATTACAAATAGTTTTTCCACCCATTAGTTCCATAACAGAGATACCTAGTTCAGAAGCTAAAGGCTCAAATAGACTTATATCTGGGAATCCCTTACCTGTTTCCCATTTAGATATGGTTTTATCACTTACGTTTAGTTTTTCAGCCAATTCTTTCTGAGTTATATTTTTTCTTTCACGAATATTTTTTATAGTTGTACCAATTAAATGTTGATTCATAATTTTCCTCCTGGTAAAAAAATATAAACCAAAAAGAAGAAATAACCTACCTACGCTTAGTATAGTTAATATATTTATTCAAAAAAATAGTCATATTAAGTTAAACCAAAATGATTTGAAACGAAAAACTACTAAACTAAACAATAAGCTTTGAACATATACCAATAATAAAGTATAATGTTTTCTGAAAATAGAATCATACCGAGTAAATGCTCCGATGATTCTAGATTCTAGAATTATTACCTGGAGATTCCTATGAACAATATTGATCCAAACAATACAGAACAGCAGAATAGCATAGAACCAACCGATCAAATAAATTGGCTGTCAGCAATGATGTCTGCGGATAACGATATTAACCAGAAAGAACTTCAAGTCATTTTAGAATATGGTTTGCAATTGGGAATGAGTGAAGAAAAAATTAAGCGCATAGTTACTACTTCAATTAAAGGGCAAGAAGTTTTATTACGTTATTTGAAATTATCAAGACTTTCTAGACATGATGGTTTAATGAGAGCATTAATAAGAGTAATTTTTGCCGATGGTAAAATAGCAAAAGAAGAGTTAGAAATGTTACGCCTTGTAGCAAAAAAGATGAATTACACAACCGATGAATTGAAAGCCATATTAGAAGATGAAAAAAACAAATTTCAAAGCAAAAGATAAACAAATAAATATTTCTTTGTTGAAAAACTAATAATATGTTACAATTATTTTTCTCCCCAAAACTTATTAATTCTTATTAGAAGAGAGGTATAATAAATGAGCTTTGAATCAAAAATTGAAAAATTTGCAGAATTAACAGTTAAAACTGGACTTAATGTACAAAAAGGTCAGTTGGTTATTATCAATGCTAGTGTTGAACACGTTCCACAAATTAGAACTTTTGTTGAAGCTGCTTATAACGCAGGAGCCGGTGAAGTTATCGTTAACTGGGCTGATCCAATATGTGGTCTGATGACAATGTTAAACGCAGACGAAGAAGCTCTAAAATTACACCCTCAATGGGAATTTGACAAAGCAAGAGATTATCAGAAACGTGGCTGTGCAGTAATTAATATTTTGAGTTCCGATCCTAGATTAATGGAAAATGTAGATTCCGGAAGAATAGGCAGAATTGAAAAAGCCCACGCTGAAGCTATGAAGGGTAACGAAGATATAAAGAACTACACTGCTAAAAATGAAGGTCAGTGGTGCATAATCAGTTTTCCGAATCCAAGATGGGCAAAAATGGTTTTCCCATATTGCAGTAAACAGAATGTGGGACGATATCTTCTATATGTGCCGTATCACTAACGATAATGACCCAATCGCTGAATGGAAGAAACACACAGACAAAATTATTGAACATAAAAAGGTTCTTACAGAATATCAGTTCAAGGAACTAAGATGTAAAAACTCTCTTGGCACAGATATCACAGTCGGTCTAGTAGATAATCACGCTTGGGCTGGCGGTGCCATGACAACTACAAAGGGCGTTTCCTTTATTCCAAATCTGCCAACAGAAGAAGTTTTCTGTATGCCTCACAACAAAAAGACTAACGGCAAAGTTTTTGCTTCTAAGCCTCTCTGCATCTCTGGCAAACTGGTTAAAGATTTCTGGTTCGAATTTAAAGACGGCGTTGTTGTTGATTTTGGTGCAAGCGAAAACTATGAAAGTCTTAAGAACTTCTTGAATACCGATGAAGGCGCAAAACATCTTGGTGAAATCGCTTTGATTTCTCACGATTCTCCAATTTCTAACTTAGGTAGAATCTTCTATAATGGTCTTATAGACGAAAACGCTTCTTGCCATATGGCTGTAGGAACCAGCTTCCCATACAATATCAAAAACGGAACCGAACTTTCTGAAGATGAACTTAAAGCTCGTGGCAGCAACATTTCTATGGTTCACTTAGACTTCATGTTTGGAACCAAAGATATGTCTATTATCGGCATTGACCAGAACAACAAAGAAGTCGAAGTCTTCAAAAACGGCAATTTTGTATTCTAAGTATATTTATTAATAATTAGAAGCAAAAACCAAGAAGCATTAGCTTCTTGGTTTTTTTGTTATTCTTATTATTCAGGTCTTAACCTACACTCATCACCAACCACCAACTACAGCGTCAAAATAGTAAAACCTTTTTTACTCCAAGCTTTGCTTTGCGTTTTTTATTCTTGTAAATTTTTTTAACTACCAAATTCCTTATTATAGCTCTAATCTCCAAGTTGATGAAGGAAAAACGGGAAAAATAGAACTACTAGGGGGCGAAATAGATTAAAATGAGACTTTTCATCTTTTAGAAATACTTTAATTCTAACGATTAAAGGTTTTTTCTTATTTAATTTTGCTTTTATTGTTTGGATTTCATTTTTTAGCTGCATAAGCAGATCATATTTAACCGGACAATCTTTACTCTTAAAGCTTTCGGAATATTCATTTGAAGAAGAAAAAAAATAATCAGGGATATTAGGAACTGCATGGAGAATACAATAAACAAAACCATCTTCCGTCAAATCTCCAAAACTTAAATATTCACAGTCTTTTTCTACTTTACTTGGAGCAGAATACAAGTATTTGTTTTTAACAAGTAATGGAATGTCTAATTCCTTCATCATAGTATCATTATCCATATTATACATTTCTACTGCACCCGTTATAACTCTTATATTACTCCAACAAGATTTATGTCTGGAAGAAACGCTTGGTCTTTTAATACACATAATTCCAAAATTAGTTGATACTATATAAACATTTAAACAACAATATATTATTATAAAGGTAATTATCTGCTTTCTTGTAGTCTTTTTCCATTCTTTAAAAGTTATAAAGAAGAAAACAATAAATAAAAAGATAAAAAGGTAAACATAATCTATTAAATTAGAACCATTAACCGCAATTGAAAAAGTTCCTTGGTCGGCTATAAACAGACAAGCGAATATAATGCCTATGAATATTATAAATTTTTTTAAAATAGAATTCATTCTTTATTAAAACCTTGATGCTTGTTAATATTTACTAAACTATTTTACTAAAATTTATTATTTTTTTAAATCATAAAATACATAAAATCTTTTACCTCATAAATAAAAAAATTTATTGCTTAACTTGTTTGTTTTCTAAACTCTAAAAAACAATTTGCCGATAAACCTACTATGAAATACTTAAAACGCCATAACTCTGTCTTATCAACAACTTTGTTTTTTTTAGCAGTTGTCTTGCTCTTAACAGGTATGACAGTAAGAAAAACACCTGAAAGAAGAGCTACAGATACCGCAGCTAAGGGTCGACCAATCTATGAAGAAATGTTTCGAGACGGTCGACTTAGGATATTAGTATTTTGGGGTTGGGATCATCCTAGAGATACAATAATGGGTGCTTTCCCTGCGTTTGAAACCTTAAATGGCAGACGTCTATATTACCGTGGGCGACCAGTTCAAATTGAAATTGGAATGGTAACTCAAATCAATAACAATCCAAAACAAATATTTAAAAATGCTTTGGAAGATCCTTCTATTGACGTTGTTGTTTATTCAGGTCATGGGAGATATGGACGTGGTATGGCTTTTACAGATATGGAAGACATATATCATTGTGGTAATGGCGACATAGTAGAAGATAGACATGTAAAACCTTATAGAAATATAAAAGCAACTTCTGAAGATTTAGACAGCACAAGATTCCCTCGGACTTATAAAATTATAATGCTTAACACCTGTGATTCAAATGGTCATTTTAGAAAATCCTGGGGAAAAAGATTCCGAGAATGTGGTTCCTTTATAGATCTAGTTACTGTTGAATATCCTGTTTTTAATTATTATGATCATGTAAGAATAGTAAATTTTGTTCAAGATTTGCTTTCTTTTGCAGACTGGAAAACAATAAAAAAACATTATGATTCAGAAATACATAAAAGGAAAAATAGATTAATAATAGAACCTATATATGTTCCAAATGAACCAAATTATGCTAGTGTAAATTAAAGTTTTATATTATTTGGAGAGAAATATGGAAGATAACGAAGAAAAACAATTATCGCTAACAGGTTTGGAAATTCCTTTAATATTAGCGATAGGTGCATTATTTTTTTGGAATTCTCCATTTTTATTGCCTATAAAACTTTTAACCGTTTTTTTTCATGAATTATCACATGGTTTAGCAGCTATTTTAACTGGTGGTCAAATTGTCAAAATCGAATTAAATTTAAATCAAGGTGGAGTATGCTACTTTAGAGGTGGTTGGCTTTTAGTAACAGCTAGTGCTGGTTATCTTGGCAGCCTTTTATGGGGTTCTGGCATTTTATTATTATCATTAAAAAAAGGTCTCAGTAGATATATAACAGGAGCTGTCGGTTTAATATTCATTATTGTAACCGCACTTTGGATAAGAACCCTTGGAACAATAGGAATAACTTTATTAATTGGAGGATCACTATTATTTATTGCTTTTAAATTAAAAGAAGAATATTGCTCGATTTTTATAAAATTTTTAAGTTTAATATCTTGTTTCTATGTCGTTTTTGACATAAAAGACGATTTGCTAGATAGAACTGTTCCCATTTCAGATGCTTCTCAAATAGCAAAATGTATTTTTCCAGGATTTATGCAGTCTGCAGGTAGTTACCTTATAGGCTTATTATGGTTTGCTATTGCAGTATTTGTCCTTTGGAAAGTTTTTAACTTCGCTTTAAATCCAAATAGAAAGTAGTTGAGGATTAGTAATATGACCTTAAATTTAGAACAGCTTCAAAAGATTTGGAATTTACATAAAGAATTAGATAATATACTGGAAAGCTATCAGTTTTCACATAAAGACATTAAATCTGCTTTAAATGAAGTTTATGATTTCCTTAAAAAAGAAATAAATATTTCAGCATTTTTCGTTGAAACAAAAAATGAAAAACTAATTAATACATTATATAATTATGGTAACTGCACAGAAGAAATTAAACTAAGAGCACCACTATTAGATGATGTTGATCATATAGTCTGTTTTTCCATAGCTGATATGGTGTGGTTCGCACAGCCAATAGACGTTGATTCTCATATAATAGGAACTATAGCAATCGGATTAAAAAAATATGATATTACACAAGAATCAGATTATTATTCAGAAGCTTTAAATACAGTTAGTGAGTTATTAGATAGTTTTTTCTATGGAATACATAGCTCAAGTATAAAACATAGCTTAATCATGGGTTTACAGGATGCTCTTGCTGATTTGGATATTAATAGTTCTTTAAAAAGAGCTGCTATGCTTTTATATAGAAGCATAAAATTCGAGCATATGCTTGTAGTCTACATAGATAGAGATCTCATTGCAGACAGTAGAAATATAAAATATATTTACTTTGACCATAATAAACAAATAAATGACAATAATGAAAAACCCTTACCAATACTAGATAACATTATACGTTCTCAAAAGAATTTTCTAGCAATTAACCCTGAAGAATTAAAAAAATCATTAAGTTTGAAAAATGTTAATATGTCATACTTAACAAAAGGTATTTATGAAGAAGATTCAATTGGCTTTATATGCGTAGAATCAAATACGGAAGGCTTATCAATACTAGCTCAGGAATTAATACAAATCTTTACTGAAGAACTTAGACAAAGATTGGTTGATTTAAATCGAGAAAAAAATATTTTAAGAAAATATTTCCCTAATATGGTAATTACAAAATTAATTACCACACCTAATTATGAACAACGCTATTTAAAAGCTAAGGATGCTGAAATCGGTATTATTTTTGCTGATATTTCTGGATTTACGAAAATGAGTGAGCAGATACTGAAAACTCCTGAAAGAATCACAAATTTTATTAATAAATGGGCAAAAGGTGTTGTATCAAGAATTTTTCCATTAGGAGCCACTTTAGATAAAGTAATTGGCGACTGTGCTATGTTTCTCTTCGGACCTCCATTTTATATTAATGATAAAGAAACTGTTGTGAAACATATGCTTCAAGCATCTCAACAAATAGTTAAATTTACCAAATCCTATCTCGAATCTAAGCCAAATCAAGATATTAAAAATCATCCTGATTATAAAGATTTTGGTGTTTCTATAGGAGTTAACTTCTGTCACTGCACAGTAGGATTAATTGGCCCTAATCATGACTTAACAGCTTTCAGTTCTGGAGTTAATATTACAGCAAGGTTGCAAGGAATAGCTAAACCAAATGAAATACTTGTTACAGAAAGAGTAAAAGAAATAGCAACAAGTACACCAAATTCCTGGGAATTTTCAGAAATAAAATCAACCAAAGTAAAAAATGTATCAGAGCCTTTAGGTTATTATACACTTATTTCTGGTCGCCAGGAATGATTATTATTGCCACAGAACCCAAACAAAACATAGTTCCTAAAGAACAGGAAAAATGGTTCGTCTATATCTTAGAATGTAGAGATAAGTCTCTTTACACTGGTATAACAAATAATATAGAAAAAAGACTGTTAGCCCATAACACTGGCAAAGGTGCTAAATATACAAAGGCCAGAAGACCAGTTATGTTAAAGTATTATGAATTATTAAACAGCAAAAGTAGTGCTTTAAAAAGAGAAATAGCTATAAAAAAATTATCTAGAAATCAAAAAATTAAACTTCTTTCAAATCAATAAAAACCATATTTGTTAATTCTTTTAACAAGAAATAGCAATTAAATGGTGAATCAAAAATACTTTTATCCATATTACCAATACTTGTTATATACTTTATACTTAAATTGCATAATTTATTTATAAATAATCGTTTTAAATCTTCAGATATGTATATTCCAGCAGTATGTAATTTATTTTCAAAAGGTTGTAAATGTTCGATTAAGCTATCTATATTAGAAACTCGCTTAATATAAACAGTTCTGTTCAAACAGGTTGTTTTAAACCTTGATTCATATTCAAGAAACAAAGTAAAACCAAAATCTTCTGGACAAACTAAACGGCCTTCCGACTTTATTTGTTTGAATTTAGAAAACTCACGGAATTTTCTTATAGAAACTTTTTCTTCGAAAGTCAGATTATTATTAGGAATATTTTCACTATACTGAATCATTTCATCAAATAAGGATTCAATAAACTGATGCACTCCTCTTAAATCCTTATCTAATACATAAATAACCTGTGGTGAAGAACTTATTTTCTGATTCCATGAACATATATCAGAGGCAATTCTTTTAAATATATCTGATGATAATTCAGATTTTAATAATTTATTTTCTATTACAGCAAAAGAATACTTATAACTATTATCAATAAGCTTCACATCAATATTTAACTTGTTTTTTAAATCACTTAGTTTTTGAGA
>CAJOND010000084.1 GCA_905236675.1 Candidatus Rifleibacteriota bacterium
AAGGGAATTGACTTAGCTGGAGTATGTTTTTTTAATTTAACCAGCTTTGTAAGCTAATTATGTTTTTACGACTAACCTTTTTAGAAAATTGAGAGTTGAAATAGGCTCCACTTGAGGGGAGCAGTCAGACGAATGTCTGACTGAGGGGTGACGTAACCATAGTAAGTCATAGTTCTTTGGATTATAATACGCTTACGCTAAACAAAAGCTACCTCTGGCTCGGTCACCCTTTCGGCTTGCTTTGCAAGCCGCTTCCCCTCAAGGGGAAGCTTTAACAATAATCCTTCAGCAATAGTTTAGTATCACTCACCCCACATGGGTAGAACATCTTCATTCTTCATTCTTCATTCTTCCTTTTTGTTATATAGATAAATTCAAAACACATAAAGTTAATAATAAAGAGAAATTTGCCGATAATACAAAAAAAAGAGTGTTCGTTCGGAGGCAATATGTCTGACAGAATATTTGGCAAAAATCTAAAAAATACAGATGATTATAAAAGTAGATTACTTTTATTTGGTGGTACAGCTGGGAAAATAGCTTTATTAGCTGTTTTCTTCGCAAGCTTTACAACTTTTTCATCAAATGCTGCTTTATTTAGTTCAAATAGAAATTCTAAAAATACTTCTACAAACAGTTCAAAACAAAGTAATCTAAATGAACCTAGAACTTACCAAGTCAAAATAAATGATTTCCAGCAAAGAAATATTAATGGAAGTAATTTAGACGCATACAGATTTGCACAAAATCATTTCGGACAATCAAAAGCCAAATTAGAACAGACTTGCCGCGCAATTAGTTCCCGATACAATGATTCATCAGCCAGAGATATTTTGCAAAAAATCTATGTTATAGACACTCAAATATATATGCAGAATATAAAAAACTCCGCACTTTCCGTTAGCGAAATATTAAAAACGAACACATCAATAAGTCAAGGTTTACAAGATCTAAAACAGATAATAATGTCACCTGGTCAGCAAACTCTTGAAACATTAGATAAAACAATAGATCAAGTAAGAGCCATTAATGCTACTCAGCTTCTAACAAGCCAAAAATATCTATCATGCCTTGATAGTATGACAGAAATGTCTCAAGCTTCCTACGAAACCTACGAAATAATTCCATCGTTAAACATGACCGAATTAGATTTGTTTGTCCAGGCTTCAAAGCAGTTAATGACCAATATTCGCTCTCATAGTGAATCTTTCAAAGGACTAATATTAAATGTAAAGAGCAGTAGTGAACAAATAGACTCAGGGCTTAGCTCAATCAAACAGACGATAAGAGAAACACTGAGATTTTCTGATCATTTTGCAATAAAACAATTCCCGCTAATAAATCTACCTCAGCCATCTAGAGAAAAAATATTTGTTCAAATCAATTCTCTAGCCAATACTATTAAGGGAATAGACAATACCGTATCTATAGGTGATTCTCAAGTTAGAAATTCTGCACAGCAATTTACTCATTTGATAAGTGCATTTGTTGATAAAAGCACTGAAAGTATGAAATATAGAAAAGATGATTTTTCAGAAAAAGCCCAAACCCAGATTTCAACATATGCAAGGAATCAAGTCTGTGGTCTTTTTGTCAGAATTAAAGAAGATATGGGCAATATGAGAACAGAAATGGCACAGGCTGGTAAAGCAAACGGCAACTTACAACCTGTAATTAACATGGAATCCAGAAGTGAATATGTTGCTAGAAAAGCAAAATCAGCAGCCGAAGATAAGCTTCCATTATTCTTGCTAGGCGGTAAAAACGGAGATAAAAAACAGATGTTAACCACCAAAACAAGTCAGCCACTAATCAGACCTTCATCCAATAATTTCAATACAGGATTTGACAATTCAGAAAGCAGTTTCAATAATTATGAAGTTCCTGAAGGATTTATGGCTATGAATACAAATTCTGGTTCAAAAGGTAAAAGCAAAAACAACACTAATACAAATAGCTTCAAACCACAAAAAACAGAATTTGCAGATTCTGAAATGTTCAGTGATGAAGACTTTGCTTCTGTAAAAGGGAATGATTCCGGATTTATGACATCCGAAATGAATATTCTTCAAGAAGAACTCGGCAACGATTTCTTTTTTGGAAATAGCGGTGAAAACATAAGCAAAAGCAGTATTTTAGCCAGTTCAGACGAAGATCTTCCAAGTTTTGGAATAGATGATGATTATGCATCTATTGGTAGCGATGATACTTCATCAATGCAATTAAGTTATGACACTCTCTCTAATGAGAATGAACCAGAAGTTGAAATGATGCGATTCGATTCAAGTTCATTAGACGAACAGGAAGAAGATATGATTCCGATGATGAAATATGATAGCGAAGTTTTCAACTTAGACGAATTGAAAGACGAGTAAAACTTTCTAATAATAAAAAAAAAAAATAACCCCTTTTTTATAGAGGGGTTATTTTTTTGAAATAATTATTGGTTGAGCTTTTTGGTTAGATGCATTACACCATCATCCTGATTTTCGAGAGTAAAACCCATTTTCTTAAGATAATCAGCATGGGCTTGAACTCTTGTAAAAGCTTCAAATTTTGTTATTCCTAGATCTCTGAATACATATACCTTCTTTACATACATGGTAAAGCCAAACTGTCCATCTCTGTATCTTGGAACAACATAATCCATCAAAACCTGTGCAGTATTTCCATTTTGCTTAATAGAAAAAATACCGACAGGAATCATATCTCTAAAGAGTACATACGTTTTTGCCAGTTCTAAATCGCTATAACTAACATCTGGGAAGAAACTACGAATATCATCTTCATAAAATTGATAGAATTGTTCAAAGTATTTTTCTCCTATATCTCCAAGTTCACCGAAATAGAAAGTTGACTTATCGCTATTTTTGAGTTTGATAATTCCAAGAGCATCTATGATTGCAATATAGCCATTTACAATAGCTAAAGGCCAAGCCTGAATCAAAACGCCATAAATAGTAAAACCAATACAACCAAACAGATTAAGCCATCTCATTTTATATAGAGATTTTACAGTCAGAGAAACGGCTGTTAATATTGAAGCTATTAAACTTAATATTTCATATAACTGCCCATTAGTCAGATTTAAACCCAAGATGCCAATTGTTTGACCTACATCAACAGTAGCAGTTGCAATTAAATTATCCATTTAAAATTCCTTAAGTCGAAAAAAATAAAACCCACCAATCTAAGTTGGTGGGTTTTGGGTTCGGATCGGACGGGGCTCGAACCCGCGACCTCCGGCGTGACAGGCCGGCGTTCTGAACCGACTGAACTACCGATCCAACTTTAAGTGGGCTGTGACGGGTTCGAACCGCCGACCACCTGGGTGTAAACCAGGAGCTCTTCCAACTGAGCTAACAGCCCTTGATGATGAGGCTATCATACCACAATAGTTTTTTAGTGTCAACTAATTTTTTATAAAGTATTTAACTAGTTAATTTTTATTTCTAAAAGTAAGCTTAGCTCTTACTACTTCGCTATCTTCTGACTTTATTAAAAATTCAACATTGTTATCATATTCCTTTTTATAAACAGAAAGTAATTCACCTTCTCTAGTTTCGCGGAGATAATGAATTTCAAAATCTTCAATCTGGTATTGAGTAAAGAATTCGGAAGAAAAAGTATTAATCAAATGCCTTATATACACAGTATTATTTGTATGACTAGAAAAATCTATATCAGTGTAATAGATTTTTTGGTTATAATAAAAATCATTTTCTGAAAACTCGTTGTTTAACTTTTCGAAAGACAAATCTTTTACGGATTTTTCATATTCCATATCGCTAGGGTAGCTTACAGATTCTATTTTACGTAATTTTCTAGTATTCAGGTCAATTACCGCATTTTCTTGTAAAGCTACAAAAACCAGTTTATTATCCTGATTATAAAAAACACTTTCTATGTACGTTCTCAAAGCAGTATTTTTAATTGTGTACCCTTTCGCATATAATTGATCAAGCCATGAAGCCCGATTAAAAAACTTTACTTTAGTTTTAGATAAAACCCATAATGCATTGTCATATTTTTTTAGCCTAAGATTGTCACTTTTGAAACTTCCAAAATATTCGGTCATTAAGTTCTGGGCCAACTCTATCGCATAAAGTGTATTCAATTCAGCATTCTTGTCTAATCCGGTATAACTAAGAGTAAACTCTTTTTCATTAGTATATTTCATTTATCTTTGACCTTAAGTTTATAAATTATGTTTTTACATTCGTTTTTGTATAAGGATTTTACAACAAGTTATAAAGCTTCAAAAACCTTAAGTGCATTATCTAACAGTTCTAATCTTTCTTTAACAGACAGTATACTAAGTTTAGCAGCCAATAAACAATCACCTTTTCCCTCATAAATATTACCAAAATCAGATACAGGAATATCTTTAAAACATCTATTAAGGGAATCAATTCTCTGACTATTGAAAAAATTTCTCATTTCTTCTTCATTAACAGATTTTACTACCAATGTCGCAAATTCATCTTCAAGAGGATATTCAATATCTTTGATTCCTTCAATCTTAGGTAAGAAATTTACATCTGAAGCTAACACATCCTTTTCTAGCATGTAGAAATGAGGAAAAGATTTGCCTTTTTTTCTAATAAAGCAAATAGTTTCGCCAATTTCTTCATTATATGTATTTAAAGGAAATCTTGGGTCGGGCTTTTCTAAAGTATAATAAAAATCAAAGATTTGAAATTCATAATCATTTCTAGTTCCAGACATAATGTGATCTAGACTTTGGCTTTTGCCGCGCATAATCATATCAAACTTTTCGTCACAGCCCATTATGCTTTCGGCTGTTTCTGTGTAAATAATACCGTTTTGCTGGCAATATTTGCTAACAACTTCTTTACGTTTTTTATTATAAAAATAATTGTAAACAACGAAAAACACAAATACTGTAACAAAAAGACCTACGGTAATCCCGACAGCTTCATCAGATAGGCCACTACTTCTTCTCATTAATAATTACCTCATACATAATAAAAAAATAATTATTTATACTATACAAAGAATACAAATAATTATCAAACACTTAGTAAAAACGCTGTTATAAAACTTTTATCAAGCCAACTATCAACAAAATAGGCGTGCATTAACCACTGCAAGTTAAGTATAATTAAATCTTAATTATTTATTTAACTATCTTTTTTTATGGCATTGAAAACAAGCCCTAACATAGTCATATCATCAGACTGTTCTGCTGTTCCAACATGTTTTTTTACAGCTTCATAAACCGTTGAAAGCATTGTATTTGCATTGCTTTCTGTTTTTATTGAGTCTAAGGCCGACTTTAGACGATTTTCATTGAATAATTCTCTTTGTTCATTCATAGCTTCAGTAATTCCGTCGGTATATATGAATAGCATATCTCCTGAAGAAAGATTCAAACTGTATTTTTGATATTTTGATATTTTAGAAACTCCAATAATACGGTTCTTTTTTTCTGAACGAACATAAGAAAATTCACCATCACTTTTGTGACGAACCAATGGTGGATTATGACCAGCGTTAACATAATCAAATTCACCTGTTCTTAAATCCAAAATCCCAAAGAAAACTGTCACAAACATTCTTTCGTGATTGCATTCAAAAAGCTGTTGATTTGCCTGTTCCATAATTACTGCCAAATCAGGCTTACTACCTTCTAAATAAGCAGAAGAACCAATCATTGTAAAATTCTTTAATATAGTTTTCGATATAACCATAAAAAGAGCAGCTCCGACTCCTTTTCCAGAAACATCTGCAACAGTAAGAGCCAAATGGTTCTCATCCAGCATATAGAAATCATAGAAATCTCCACCAACTTCTTTTGCTGGGTTCATAATAGCAGCCAAATCAAATTCTTTTTTATTAGAGAAATCAGGTTCAACACTAGGCAGCATTCCAGCCTGAATATTTTTTGCAACATTCAATTCTGTTGCTATTCTTTCTTTTTCAGCTGTAACCCTAGAAAAATTCAGCATATATTCTTTTAACTCATCGGTCATATTATTTACGCTATCAGCAAGTATTTCTATCTCATCGCCTGATTTTATATTGAGTTTTTTATCTAAGTCGCCTTTAGCAATTTCTTTTACGCCATTTGTAAGTTCAACTATAGGAGTTACAAATCTTTTTGAATCTTTGATGCTTACCCAGAATAACCATACTAGTATTATCACTATAGTTATTAAAATATAACGTACATGCTGTGAAAAATAAGTCTTTAACGAGCCCGTAATATTCGTTGATAATTTTTTTATTATTTCTTTAGCAATATTAACTGGTCTAATAACTTCGTCTCTTTCTATAAGAGTTCCAAAACTCCATTTAATTGAAGGCATGGGTGCATAAGCAAGATAATATTCTTTACCGTCAACATTCACTAAAGCAATGTCGCTTTTTCCAGAAGCCATCTTAGTCATTTCTTCTGCAAGACTTGTTTCTGAAACAGTTCTAAGATCTCTAGATTCTCTAGAAACAGCAAAAGTTCCAGTCTTTGTGGAAGAAATGATTACTTCCCCCTTATTATTCAGTGTAAAATTAATACCCGTATCTCCCAGACTATCTTCAGCTATAACTTCATAAAGGGACTCTAAATTTGAATCTACAGCGGCTACTCCAGCCAATTTACCTTCAGCATCAAAATAAGGCGTAGCACAGGAGACAGCAGGATACCCCTGCATAGACATATAAACATCAGTAATAATGGTTTTATTTTGTGCTTCAGCATCTTTATACCATATACGTTCTCTAGGTTCATAATCTTGTGTAAAAGTAACAGTATCGTTTTTATTCAGAGAAGTTTCAATAAGAATAAGAAAACCATTTTTAGAACATATATATGATGTACTCTGATAGCCTGAAAAACGTCTAGATATAAGAGTCAAAACATCGACTATATTAGAAGATAAAACAGCTTCTCGTCTAAGCTCATCGGAAATTCCTTTTTTTTCGACTTCTAAAGGAAAATAAATATAAGGGTCACCGCTATAAACTGTTTTTTCTTTTATATTAGGGATAATTAAATCTTTATAGTTTTCAGGATGAGAAAGAATCTGATGCATTTGAATTGCTATCGATTCTGCATCCTTTTTTACTTCACTCATACCCTGTTCTATTCGTCGTGACCTTTCAAAAGCGAGAGAAATTAATCGTTCCTTTGCTTGTTTAACGACAAATTCCTCGGTAAAAAGAGCCATTGATTCACCTGCGCTTTTACCGTTTGCCATAGATTTGATGTACAATTCCTCCATATTAAAATATGAAATAACACCAAATATAAAAAAAGATACTAATGCTGTTGAAAGCGACAAAAGAAGCGTTCTATGAAAAAAATTCATTTTAAACTTTTTCAAAATATTATTCTCCTAAAAGACTAATTCTTCTTGTAAACAAGCCCCAACATAGTCATATCATCAGACTGTTCTGCAGCACCTACATGTTTTTTTATAGCTTCATATACTGTTGAAAGCATTGTATTTGCATTGTTCTCTGTTTTTATAGAGTCTAAAGCCTGCTTTAAACGGCTTTCATTGAATAGCTCTCGTTGTTCATTCATTGCTTCTGTTATACCATCTGTATATAAGAACAGCATATCACCAGGCAGAAGTTTCAAATATTGCTCTTGGTATTTTGATTTTTTTGAAACTCCTATTATACGGTTTTTCTTTTCACTGCGAACAAAAGAGAATTCATTTTCATTTTTGTGACAAACCATTGGAGGATTATGTCCAGCATTAATATATACAAATTCTCCTGTTTCTAAGTTGAAAATACCAAACAATACTGTAACAAACATTTTTTCATCATTATTTTCAAAAAGCTGCAAGTTTGTCTGTTCCATTATAGAAGCCAAATTTGGCTTACATCCTATAGAATATGCAAATATGCAGAAGATGCTATCATTGTAATATTCTTTAAAATAGTTTTAGAAATTACCATGAAAAGAGCAGCACCGACCCCTTTTCCAGAAACATCTGCAACAGTAAGAACCAAATGCTTTTCATCCAACAAATAGAAATCATAAAAGTCTCCGCCTACTTCCTTTGCTGGATTCATAACGGCAGCTAAATCAAATTTATTATTTGGAAGAACAGAATCAACACTAGGCAACATACCTGCCTGGATATTTTTTGCAACATTTAGTTCTGTTGCAATTCTTTCTTTTTCAGCAGTAACACTTGAGAGATTCTGCATATATTCTTTTAAATCTCTAGTCATGTTATTTACACCATCAGCAAGGACTTCAATCTCATCGCCTGTTGTTATTTCCAGTTTTTTGTCAAGATTACCCTTAGCAATTTCTTTTACACCTTTGGTAAGAGTAATTATAGGGCTTACAAGCCTTTTTGAGAATTTGACACTTACGCCAAATAACAGTCCTATTAATACCACAAGAGACACTAGAATATGCCATATATACTGTTTATAAAATGTCTGCAAAGAATTTATAAACTTATTAGTTTCGTTCCTATTTTTTTCTTTTGCCTCAATAGCGGGCTTTATAACTTCATCTTTTTCGATAAGTGTACCAAAGCTCCATTTTAATGAGCTCATAGGCTCATAAGCAAGGTAGTATTCTTTACCATCAACACTAACAAGAGCAGTTCCGCTAGCTTCCGCATCAACCATATTTTCTACTTCTTTTGCAAGACTTATATTTGAATTTTTTCTAAGATCTATATGATCTTTTGAAACGGAAAAAATTCCTGTATTGGTTGACGAAAGAACCACTTCACCAGTTTTATTGCTTAAAGCAAAGTTGATATTTGTATTTCCGAAATTATCTTCTGTTAATTGGTTATAAAGGGATTCCAAGTTGGCACCTACAGCTGCAACACCAGCAAAATCTCCTTTTGCATCATAATAAGGCGTAGCATAAGTAACAGCAAGATAACCATCTGCAGATAAGTAACAGTCAGTTATTATAGTTTCTTTTGCCTTTTCCGCCTCTTTATACCAAAGACGCTTTCTTGGATCATAAGTTTCATTAAATTCTTTAGTAAAAACAACAGTGCCATTTTCATCAGGTAAAGTATCAATACATATTAGATAACCATTTTTTGAGCCAATATACGAAGAAGTGCTAAGACCTTTATAAAAATTAGCTTTAATTCTTAACATATCAGCTATATTAGAAGTCAATTCGACTTCGTTTTTAAGTTCATCTGTTATGCCATTTTTTTCCACTTCTGGAGCATAATGAATATAAGCTTCACCGCTATATATTGGCTTTTCTTTATGATCAGGAATGATTCTAGGTTTATATCTTTCCGGCTGAGACAAAATTTTATGCATTTGGAAAGCAATAAACTCAGCATCACTTTTAACAACATCCATACCTTGTTCTATTCTTCGAGACTTTTCTGAAGCAAGAGCAGAGAGACGCTTATGAGCTTGTTCAATAGCGATTTTCTCAGTATTATATGCTATTGATTCTCCGATAGACCTTCCAGTAAAAATAGATTTTTTATTAATAACTCTTATATTGCAAAAAGAAACAATCCCCAAGGCTAGAAAAGAAACTAATGCAGTTGAAAGTGATAAAAGAAGTGTTCTTTTAAAAATACTCATTTTAAATATTTTCAAAATCCAACTCTCCTTAAATCACTATATTATCTGCCTTTCAGTTAAACAATATATCTTGAGATATATCTTCTAATCATGAGTCTAATATAAGCTGAAGAGACTCTAAAAGAGGCACCGTTTTCCTGATAGATTCATGCTTTAACTACTAAAGTGATAACTAATAAATCAATTATTAGCTGTGTATTATATCATGTATTTCAAGGAAAAAAAATTTATTTATCTATTCTCTACAAATCAATATTTTCTTTATTAGTAATAGATTTTAGAGGAGTTTTTGATGCGAATGCCTAGGATTTCTATTAGACAAAAATAGCCTAGAAAGATAAAGCTTTCCCTTGAGGGGAAGTGGTTCCGTAGGAACCGAAAGGGTGACCGAACCAAAGTTAACTTTTGTTTAGCGTTAGCGTATTATAATTTGGTTTTTATTGTTTTTGGTAATTATTGTAGTTATCGTTTCTTATTTTTTGAATTGGTGCGGTTGTTTAGAGCCTTTGGCTCTTGGTGTTTTTGTTTTGTCCAAGCTCTAAAAGTATCAATTATTTTAGATTATAGATAGCTTACAAACTTCGCCGAAACAATCACCACCCATCACCCAACACCAATCACACCACTTGCGTCAGCAAGCTATAATGGCTAGACGACCAAGCCTAGCAAGAAATCCTAAACTAGATTGCTTTAAAGAAAGCTATGGCAATGAAATGAAAAACAATATTGAAAGGTTACAATTATAAGTTTATAATTATTTAAAACTAGCACTAAGTATAAGGTTATTATGACTGCACAAAGAATTGACATAGATGATATGATTAGCTAGGTTTTCAGAATAGCTCAGAAAAAATGACATATTTCCCATCTGAATGTGCTAACCTTTTTAAGAAATATGGACTATTTGCTTATATAGAAGAATGTTATGATTTGTTGCACCTCAGCAGTTATGAGTCTGTTGTTTCTGATTTGGAAGATATTTTAAAATCAAATGGAATCACTATAAATGGTTAAAGAATTAAATGATGGAACAATGCTATATCATCGCAGTTATATAGAAATACCTATAATAGATTTAGAAGTTTCTTAACCCCTAACTCATTAAAATGTCTTGAATTTATAAAAGGTGATACTTATGAATTCTGAAAATAACAATATAGTTACTGATCAACAAAAAGAAACATGCGCAATATTAGTAATGCGTTCAATGCTGGAAACTTACTCTGAAAAATATAATATCCCATTTTCGGAAGCCTTGGAAAGATTTGCTAATTCGCCTATTTATGACGGTCTATTTGACTTTGATACGGGATTATGGGCAGAAGGACCAGATTATTTGCTAAGTTTTTACGAATAAGTCAATATTCCCTTTTACCTAACACTCAGATAAAAAGTAAACAAAATGGACAAAAATGTGGAATTCCGCAAAAATGTCCATTAGAATAATTTTCGTATTATAAACCCAAGAATTCTAAATAAAGCCTCACACATCTTTGTCCGCAGTAAATTTCCTCCTAGTGTTATATTTTACATCTCACTTTAGGTGAGATGTAAAATGAAGATGTAAATCTTAAAACATTGATTAATAGCGAAAATTTACATCTCACTTGAAATTTTTCAAAGTGAGATGTAAATGAGCAAAAATCAGAATTGAAGCCATTTATATGCATTGCTTCAACTTTTAACGTTAGCGATTTTGCAAAAATTTCAAAAACGCCAACGTTAACTTAGAATAGTTATTAAAAATGTGCCACAAATTTATAAAAATTATAAATTTGTGGCACATTTTCTTTTTCCCGATGCTCACATAATAACATTTCTATTAAACAGTCACTATTTATCTAAATAATGAGTTTTACACTGCATGATGATTATAGAATCGTTCTCTATTTTATAAACTAGCCTATTCTTTTCATCAATTTTACGGCTCCACCATCCTTCTAGATTCCCTTTCAAGGGTTCTGGATGTCCGATTCCCTCATAACCGTTTCTTGAAATATCACTAAGTAAAGAGTTTATCTTTTTTAACGTTTTTTTATCTTTGTTTTGCCAATAAATATACTCTTCCCAAGCAGATTCAAAAAAATCAAAAGATTTCATTTTTCAATACCCAAGTCATCAAGTGATTTTTTTACTAGTTTCATTTTTCCATTTTTATAAAGTTTGGCTTGTTCTTCTAGATGCTGAATATTAGCTTTATTATAAAAATCGTTTTCGCTCTTTGCAGAAAGTTCAAAAGGAATTCTTTCTTCTTTTATAACAGCTTTTATAAATACATTTATAGCAGTAGAAGCAGATAGACCAATACGTTCACAGATAGAATAAAACTGAGATTTATCAACATCGTTCAATCTTATTGTCATATTAGTTTGAGCCATATATACTCCTAATAAAATTCAAGTTTGTGCAATATATTTAATTATATATACAAATGCACACAATATCAAGTGCAATAATAAGAGTAAATAAAGACTAAAATTTGGAAAAAATATTGAATTTATTTGCTTTCTACTTCTTATATTCTTCTGGCATACAGATGGCCCAAGGTCTATACCCTGCTTTTATGGCAGTTTTCTCGTCTAGGAAAAATACTCTATTTTTTACATATTGTCCTTTTGCCAAATACTTTTTTGCAGATGGGCAATCTAGCCAATCATAGATTTTAAAGTTGATAATCCTACCACCCCACTCAATCTGTCTTCGCCAGAGGCTTTAGCGAATTAGACGACAAAGACTAGCAAGAAACCCTAAACCTGATTGCTTTTAAGAAAGACTTTTTTGAGGAACAAAACGTATTGCTTTTGTGCTTACAAATTATTATAATTAATTAAAATAATCCTTAGGAGAATAATTCATGGCAGTGAAAACAGCTAACCTTTATGCAAGAATAGAACCAGATGTAAAAGAACAAGCAGAAAAAATCCTTTCTGCATTAGGA
>CAJOND010000085.1 GCA_905236675.1 Candidatus Rifleibacteriota bacterium
TATGGAGGGATGTTAATGAAAAAAGGTTTTACTCTTATTGAACTCTTGATTGTTATTACAATCCTGGCAATTCTTGCCGGTGCCGCTGTTCCTTATGTACAGGACTACGTAGAAGATGCACGTATTGCTAAGTGCCGTGAAGACTTAGGCGAACTTCGCAATGCTATTATGAGATACGAAGTTGAAAGAAACAAACTTTTCGATCCAGCTAATGACGGTGTTGGTGATGATGCTGATGCAAGACTTAAAAACTGGCAGCAGATGCTTGTTGGTCCATTCCTGACTCAGGCTTTGACTGACCCCTGGGGCAGACCTTATTATTTCTCTCATGCAGCTTCAATGGTATTCTCTGGCGCTGAAGACGGTGATAAAAACACCAATATTATTTCTGTAGACGTTCGCCCTGCTATGGCTCCAACAAGAGCCTGGTGGTATGATATAGACAGAAACGGTGCTGTTAGTAAAGGTGACTATGTAGATATTAAATTCACTAGACCAATAGGTGTTTGTGGTGCTATCGGAAATTTAACTATTGCTGCTACTAATACATTCAGAGTTATGACCAATAATGATGGTGCTATTACTACAACTGATGCTTGTGATCCAATACATCCAAAAGGACAGAACTGGTTGAGAATTACTGTTGGTGATAATCCTGGTGATGACTTTATGGCTGGTTCTTTGATTGCAGCAACTTCAACTACTCCAATTTATGATACAACTAGTAATGCAGCTGCTGGTAATACTGGTCTTTACACTACAAAAATTTTAGCTGAAGGTTTATTCGCTTCAGAACCTAGTACTGCTTCTGCAGCAGTTGGTGTTCCAGTTTCAATCAAAGCTGCTCAGTAAGCAAAAAGCGAAGCTTTTTGCTTAATTAGGAATTGTTCTAAAGTTTCCCCTTGAGGGGAAGTGGTTACGAAGTAACCGAAAGGGTGGCCGAGCAAGAGTCAATCTTCTTTAGCGATAGCGTATACTAATCTAAAGAACTAGACTTTACTCTGGTTAGATCACCACCCCCTCAGCTTCACTTCGTTCAGCAGCTCCCCCACCGTTCGTGGGGGAGCATCATAGGAAAAAAACAAAAAAGCATCTCGTAAGAGATGCTTTTTTGATTAATTAGAGAAAAAATAAAACTATGAGTATATTATTACATTGTTGTTGCGGGCCCTGTCTTTCTGGTTCTTATCCTATTCTTGAAGCAGAAGTTGGTAAGGGAAATACTTCTGTCTTTTGGGAAAATCCTAATATTCATCCTTTTGTTGAATATTACCAAAGAATGGCTTCTTTTATAAAGATGGCTCAAATATATGAACTCCCGATTGTTAAGGGCTATGTAGAATATGGCTTAACAAGATATATGCAGGCTTTAGAAGGACATTTCGGTCAGGAACGCTGTGAAGTCTGTTATAGACTAAGGCTTGAAGCTACTGCTAAAAAAGCCAAAGAAAAAGGTTTTGATGAAATTTCTACTACTCTTTTAATAAGTCCATATCAAAATCATGAACTTTTAAAAAAGGTTGGTAATGAAGCTGCAGAAAAATACAATGTAAAATTTCATTATACTGATTTCAGACCTGGTTTTAGAGAATCGCATGATTTATCTCGCAAATACGAGCTTTATAGGCAGAAATACTGCGGCTGCATATTTAGCGAATACGACCGCTATATGAACGATAAAAAGCATTTCCCCGATCTTTGGTGTGAATTCTAGTAATCACTAACCACTCCAAGCTTCGCTTGGTTATTCCTAAAGCCTCTCCTTGAGGAGAGGTGGCACGAAGTGCCGGAGTGGTGACCTGACTAGAGAAAAAATAGTCCTTTGGATTATTCTCATATGCCTATCAGCTCTCAATTCTCAACTTTCAACTTTCAGTTCTCAGTTCTCCCGCTCTCTGCTCTAAGAGGCTTCAGCCTCGTCCGCTCTCAGCTCTCAATTTTCAAGTCTCAATTCTCAACTCTCAACTTTCAGCTCTCAGTTCTCCCGCTCTCCTGCTCTCATCTTTCAATTTTCAGTTTTCAGTTCTCTGTTCTCTTGCTCTCTTCTTTCTTCCATCTTCAATCTTCTCTATATTAATCACTAAACTCTATTTACAAAAGTAATAAAATAATGATATAAGTGTAAAAATACGATGAGCAAACAAATTAGACAATATTTTAAGTTACTTTTTATTCTGTTTTGTTTGTTTTCCCCATTTTCTTCTGAAGCTGCAAATAGTAATGATACAAAGGTATTGCCGATAACAGCGAATTCTTACCAAAAAGATAATACTGGTGTAAAAAAAGCAGTTCCTTCTAACAAAACTTCTAATACAAAAATTTCTAACTCAAAAACTTCATCTACTACCGTTTCTAACCCCAAAACTACTTCTAACTCAACTTACAACAATAATACTACCAAGAATACTGCTTCTGCCAATAATAGCAAAACTTCTTCCAATACATCTGAAAAGAATACAAAAATTCTTTCTAAATCATCTATAAAGGTTACTCAACCACAGAAATTAAAAGAAGAAAAAACTAGTCGCAAAGATAGAATTTCAGAACCTAATATAAAAGTTAAATTAGGTGGTAATCACATGAATGTAAGTGTGAAACTACCTTATGGTGGTCAGATAAATAATTCAAAAGGTAAAAGAATCAAAGTTTTAAAAAAAGATGAGACTTTTACTTGGACTTCAGTAATAGACAAGAAAGCTAAGAAAAAAAAGATTGATTATTTAAATGAAACATTGATTATTAAGCCAGCTAAAGATGTTTTTATATTTAATAATAATGAATATAGAGGTAAGGTTTCTCTAAAACTTACAGAAAACGGTGCAAATGTTGTCAATGAGCTTCCTATAGAAGATTATTTAAGAGGGGTAGTTGGACGTGAAATTGGTTCAAATTCTCCTGATGAATCTTTAAAAGCCCAAAGTGTAATTGCCAGAACCTATGCATATGCACATAAAGGGCGTCATGGTGCTGATGGGGCTGATGTTTGCAATACAACTCATTGTCAGGTTTATTTCGGAAAGAGTGCTGAACGAGATTCGGTAGATAAAGCTATTAAGAATACCAGAGGCTATATTTTGACTTACAATGGGAATCCTATCAGCGCTCTTTATCATGCAACTTGTGGAGGAATGACCTCTAATAATGAAGAAGTATGGGGAGGAGCCCCTGAGCCTTTCTTGCGTAGAGTAATCTGCAATTATTGCTCTGATGGTACAAAATTCAGATGGAATTATGAGTTAGATATAAACAAGTTAAGAACAGCTTTATCAAAAGAAGGTGTGAAGTTAGGGGATGTTTACAATATTTCCATAGAGGCTCCAGCCCAAATGGATAGAGTTACTTATATGGTATTCAAGACTAATAATGGAGAACAAAAGATTAGAGGAACTACTGTCAGACGAATCTTTGATTTGCCTAGCACAACTTTTGTATTGGGCAATAGAACAGAAAAAATAAACAAAATAGTTTCTGCTAAAAATGATGCTGTTGTAGAACAACCAAGTTTCTTGGAATATGAAGGTAAATCTAACATTTTTATAACAGGTTTTTCTCAAATGCAGAATTCTCCCAGACAACTTTTGGTTTACACTTCTTCTGGGCTAAAACGGGCTACAACTCCTGAAGGTGGTTGGAAATGTATATCGTACAAACAAGTAAAAAGAGGTATTGCAATTTTACCAGAAAATGTGGATAATAAAGATATAGGCAACTCGAATAGCAATAATTTGGTTAAGACTCTCTCTCTAAAATCTCATTCTAAAAAGGAACCAAAACAGGTTACTAAAGTTAACTTATTTGGAAGAGGTTTTGGACATCAGGTGGGACTGTGTCAATCTGGTGCGGTAGGAATGGGCAAACAAGGTTGGAATTATCGGCAGATACTGGCGCATTACTATCAGGGCGTAGCCTTAAAAAAACTAGGTTATTAAAAATTCTTCATAATTTATGTTAATATTTAGTTCGTTAAAAGCCGATAGAAATTGAAGAATATTTTATTGTATTGGCGATAAAAGTATCGTCATGATATTGGAGGAAGAGCAATATGGGAATCTTCGATTCGGGCAATATGGCTTTAGGTATCGATATAGGTACCTCTGCCGTCAAGATAGTACAGCTGAAGAAAAGTCCTAATGGAATAGAGTTAATCAATTATGGTTATCGTCCTTTACCCCCAGAAGCTATGGCTGATGGCTCTGTTAGTGATCCTTCTACTGTCGCAGAAGCAATTAAAGAACTAAAGAAAGAACGCAACTTCAAGAGTTCTGGAGTATTTGCTTCAATTTCAGGGCAAAATGTTATTATGCGTTTCACTAAATTGCCAATTATGGATGCCGCTGAACTAGAATCATCTGTTAAGTATGAAGCAGAACAGTATGTTCCTTATTCTATAGATGAAGTTGGCATTACCCATGCAGTTTTAAAAACTGTTGAAGAAGAAGAAGGGGAAGGTAAATACAAGATACTTCTCGTAGTTGCTCAAAAAGAATTGGTAACTTCATATACCGAAGTTATTAAACAATCTCTTGGTAAAAAATGTGAAGTAGTTGACGTAGATACAATTGCGGCAATAAATGCTCTTGAAAATTCTTATATGCAGACTGCGGATTCCCAAGAAGGTGGTGAAGTAGTCGCTATAATAGATTCTGGTGCAAGAACAACTAATATTTCTGTTTTGAAATCAGGTATTCTGGAATTTACTCGTAATATACCTATAGCTGGTAATAACATTACTGAAAGTTTAAAAGATACTTTGAAACAGGAATTCGATCAGGCTGAATCTACTAAGATTTCTGAAGGCTCTATCGGTGATGGTTCTGGAAGTGAAATATCAGAAGTTATTCAAGGCACTGTAGATGAATTGGCTTCAGAAATTCGTAGATCTTTCGATTACTTCAAAGCTCAGTCACGTGAACCAATGATTCATAAGATTATTCTTTCTGGTGGAACTGCAAAACTCCGTGGATTTGACACCTATTTGATGAATGAATTGGGTGTTGATGTTAGTGTTGGCAATCCGTTAGAAGGAATTCAGGTTAATGTTGCTGATAGTGATGATTTTTATGAAAATCTACAGCAATTCACTGTGGCAATTGGATTAGCATTGAGAGGAGTTGCAGAATTATAATATGATTAAGATTAATCTTTTAACCGAAAAACGTGGTCCGAAAATTAATGTTACCATTTTTCTGCCATATCTTCTTGTAGTTCTTGTAGGTATAGGTCTTGGAGCTGGCTGGGTAGTCGGTTCTGAAACTGCAGCTAGTTGGAACAACGATCTGAAAAAGAAAGAAACCGATCTTAATGCTGAAAAAGCTAAAAGAAGTAAGAGAGTTCCTGATAGAGATAAGGCAAAAAGTGCTTGTAACAAACTCCAAGCTGAAATAAATAGATTGCAGAGACTTTCTGGTGCTAACTATCTACAGTGGTCAACAACAATGGATACCATAAAAGATGTTGTTCCAAAAGGTAAAGTTTGGATTACCAACTTGAGAATTGACTCTGACAGACGTGTTCAGATTACTGCTTATTCTTGCAATGAAAGTAAAGACAAGGGTGGGGCAGCTCAGAAAGACATGGTTGGCGATAATCTAACCGAAGGTATTAGAGAGTTCATTCAAGGTAAACCTAAAATTGGTAGCAATGGCGAAGTTGAACTTGATAGCGAAGGAAATAAAGTTTATTACGGTGGGCTCTTAAATAATCAGTATTTTTCAGATGTATTCCTAACAGGTGCGACTAAGAATGTTTACGAAAAGAAACCTGTATGGAGATTTGAAATGAATTGTCGTCTAACTAGAGACTTAGCATCTAAATCAGAGTAAATCGGAGAATTAAGAAATGACTAACCATATTATTGCAGCAGTATTCATTAGTATATTACTTGTAGTTGGTGTAGGGGCAGGCCATTGGTATGCCGTTTGGGAAGACGTATTTAAAGAAAAAGATACCTTGCTAGGGAAAATTAAAACTTTAGAAGGTGAAATCGACAAACTTAAAGATGTTGATAAAGACTTAGAAAGATATAAGGCTAAGATTGAAGAATTAAAGGAAAAGAAGAAAAAGTTACAGACCGATTCTATTCGTCTTGACGATGTTGTTCCAACTCTTCTTGAATCTACTGAAACAGTAGCTAGCAAGTTCGATATCAAATTCCAGGATATTAGAATTTCTCCTCTAGTAAGAGCAGAAGACTGGAGCGAACTTCCTGTTGAAATTATTATCCAGGGAACCTTTAGAAATGTTAATTGTTTCTTGAAGGTTATGGAAAATCGTAAAATCATAAATTTGGCAGCTGGTTCTATGAATGTTGCTGTATCAAATGAAATTGATAAAGATTCTAACAGCCCAATGTTAAGTGTTACTTTGAGTGCGAAGGTTTATATCCTCTAATAGTAAGAAAGGAAATTATTATGCGACGAAATCTATCAATTAAAAAATTGGGGATTCTATGCTTGGCTGGTTTCCTTATGGTAGCTCCACAGATTTTTGCCGAACAAGATGACTTTGGACTTAATGATTCTGCTGAAAGTGATACCAAAGGTCTTTTTGAAAAGAATATTATCGACAAAATCTGTAAAAGAATGAGCAAAGAAGGGGAAGATCCTAAGTTCGGACCTCAAAGCTTAAAAGAAGTCACTTTAAAAGGTAAAAACAAAAAGGTATATGTTCCTCTATGGTATAACGAACAATTGCCTAAGCCTGAAGATAATCCAGATCCATTTAGACCAGCAATCAAGAAAGATGTTATGCCATTACCAGAAAGAAAACCTGTTAATGTTAAACCAGTTGATAAAACTCCAGCAAAGCCGGCAACACCACCACCTCCTCCAATAAAAATCTTTGTTAAAGGTATAGTTGGTAATGAAGGCAGCCGCTTGGCTATTGTAGAATTTGAAAAAGAAGAAATGACGATTACTAAAGACCAGATTGTCGAAGGTAAATTCAAAGTAGTAGATATATATGCTGATAGAGTAGTCGTATATTCTAATAAAGAACAAAGACGACACACCTTTAAAATAGGTGGAGAAGAAAAAGAAAAATAATTTTTTAGCTCTAAATACTTAACCTCCTAAACCAAAAAAAGTCCTGGATTAATTATCCAGGACTTTTTTGGTTTAGGAGAAAAAAAATAAATATTTTTAAAAAAAAGCTTAAAAAATAAATAAAAGCTGTCGATGAGTCTACTGTCATAGCTATAAAAATAGCTTGTGATATATTTTTCAGACTATTACCGTTCGGAGGTATAGAACAATGAGGTTCATGGGTAAAACCAAAAAGAGAAGTAAAATACTTCTATTGTCTGCAGCATTAGCAGCAGCTTCGTGGTTCCCCGGTGTCGCAATGGCCGAGGACAATATTACTCTCGATTTCCGTGATACTGATATTCGTCAGATTATTAAGGTTATCGCACAGCAATCTGGTACTAACATCATTGCAGAAAAAAGTGTTCGTGGTCAAGTAACCGTTAAGATGTCAGATGTTTACTATGAAGAAGCTATGAATCTTATAGCAAAAACAAATGGTTTTGCGGTTAGAAAGATTGGTAATACTTGGATCCTTGCTGATGAAAAGAAACTTGTTGAAGCTTTTGAAAAAGGTCTTACTATTACAAAAAGACTTCAATATGCAAAAGCAAGCGATGTAAGTAAAGTAATAAGCTCAACTATCAAAAAAGATATTAAGGTTGCTACAGATGATCGTATTAATGCCGTAATCGTTTCTGGTAGTAAAGAACTTCTTGATGAAGTTAAGAAGCTTATTGAAACTATTGATACTCCTGTTCATCAGGTTATGATAGAAGCTAAGATCGTTGAAGTTAAAACAGATGCCAAGAAGAATATTGGTTTCCAATGGTTAGCTGGAACTAGTACTAATGCAGGTACTAACGAAGGTGTATTCCCGATTTTATCTTCTAGAGAATATTTTGCTCAGAATCCAGATTCTGGATTATATCAGTCGAGTTTTCAGGGACAGCAAGGAAAAATCTTTGGTCTAGGCGATTTCTATAGAGAAAATATGTTGTTTAATGCTACATTTAATGCATTAGAAGAACGAAACGAAAATAAAATTCTCAGTAATCCTAAGATTTCTGCTGTTAATGGTCAGGAAGCTTCCATTGTTGTTGGTTCTAAGGTTATTTATCCTGGTGGTGCTGACCAGCCTCCAAGAGAAAAAGATACTGGTGTTAAGCTGAATATTACTCCAAGAATTAACGATGATGGTTACATTACTGTTGATGCAGAACCTGAAGTTTCGTCAGTTGAAGAATGGAAAAACCAGTATCCAGTTATTGGTACAAGATCAGCTAAAACCACTGTTCGTGTAAGAGATGGTGAAGAAATATTAATCGGTGGTATGATTGAAGATAAAGATAACAAGAATAGTTCTAAAATACCTCTTCTTGGCAATATCCCGATTATTAAATCTCTATTCACTAATAAGGGTAAAGTTAGTTCTTCTCAGGAATTAATTATCCTTATCACTCCTCATATTATTACACAAAGTCTCGATACTGCAGCTCCTGGCTCTCTAATTCCTGATACAGGTATGGCTCCTGTTGGTAATTATACCGCACAACCAGTTGGTCAGCCTGCTGGAACTATCGATGATTCTTTCGATAATGCTTTTGATACCTCATTCTGAAAATAACTCCGAATTTTAAGAAACTGGGGCGACCCAAGTTTTGGTGTTGCCCCAAGTTTTTTAAAATCCAGAGTTATGACAGAAATGAAGCAATTTCTAAAGATAAGACAGATTCAACAACTACAGCTGCTGCTGTAACTGCTTGAATATCAGAACGATAAAAATCAGGTTTTACAGGTTTTCCTGTTTGCAAATTTACAGACTCTATATTGGAATTAGCTGGTAAAGGTTTCATATAAAATCTTATTATGAGTGGCTGTCCGTTAGTCATTCCACCTTCTAAACCACCTGCAAAGTTTGTTTTTCTATAAAATCCTTTTTCTTTATCAAAAAATATTCTATCTGTTGTATTGCCTTTTGTTTTTGATAATTCATAGGCATTACCTATTTCAATTCCCTTAATAGCAGGAATAGACATTACTGATTGAGATATTATGCCATCAAAACGGCGATCATATTCAACATAACTGCCTAAACCTACTGGTAATCCATAAAACATAACTATTCCGCTACCACCAAGACTGATGTTTTTTTCTTGGCAATCGTCTATTAGTTTTTGCCATTTTTGAACAATATTCTTATCTGGAGTTAAAAAGGCAAAACCGACATCGTTAATTTTTCTTTCTAATTCATTCTTAGAGGTTTCTAAATTAATTTTTGCTTTTATATCGCCTATACTCTCAACCATACAAAGAGACGTAATCCCTTTTTCTTTTAAGAGATTTCTTGCTGGAACAGAAATAGCTGTTCTTATTGCTGTTTCTCTAGCTGAAGCACGTTCCCTGACATATCTACAATCTTTGAATCCATATTTTATCATTCCAGCTAAGTCTGCATGACCGGGTAAAGGTATGTTTATTTCACCATCTTTGGTATTTGTTGCATTAAAAGGTGCCATATACTGTTTATGATTATCATAGTCAGAATTTCTTATGATTATAGAAATTGGTGAACCAATAGTTTTTCCATTTACAATACCCGATAAAACCTCAACTTTTTCTGGTTCTATTTTGCTGCGTTTTCCACGGCCATAACCTGCATTTCTCTTTTTTAATAATTCATCAAAATCTTCTTGGGCTATCTCCACACCTGGTGGCATACCTTCTAATATTGCTGTCAAAGCAGGTCCATGTGATTCTCCAGCTGTCAAATATCGTAACATTTTGGTTTCTCCATTTATTAATATGTCATTGCGAGCCTTTGAAGCTCCCCCACCATTCGTGGGGGAGCTGTCAGCTTTGCTGACTGAGGGGGCTGCAATGCTTCGCATTGCAGTAGCGTGGCAATCCATAAATATTTAAAATAATAAATTAGTATATCATATTATAAGTTATGCTTGTAGTTTGTGAGATGCTTATTAAGCAGTAGAAAGTTAAGTCCGAAGACTTGTAGTGAATCAAAAACAATCCCCTAATCTCTTTCTCTCTTGTCTCTAAAACAAACTAAAAGCAAACCAAACTCTTAGCACTAAAAATCTTGATACTAACTAAAAAAAATGCTAACATTCTTCACAGTTTATTACTACCTCGAAAGGATGAGCGATGATTTATACACAAGAAGTTAACAATATGTGCTCAGTAAGAAAAGGCGCATATCATGGTCCAGCTCCAATTCCTGAAGAAGGAAAATGGATTCAGGTTAAGGAAATCAAAGATGTTAGCGGTTTTACACACGGTATCGGTTGGTGTGCTCCACAGCAGGGCGCATGCAAACTTACTCTTAATATAAAAGACGGTATCATTGAAGAAGCTCTTGTTGAAACATTAGGCTGCAGCGGTATGACCCACTCAGCAGCTATGGCTTCTGAAATTCTTATCGGTAAGACCCTCCTTGAAGCTCTCAATACTGACCTTGTTTGCGACGCAATCAACACTGCAATGAGAGAACTTTTCCTCCAGATCGTTTATGGTCGTTCTCAGAGTGCTTTCTCAGAAAACGGTCTCGCTGTTGGCGCTTCACTTGAAGACCTTGGAAAAGGTTTACGCAGCCAGGTCGGCACTATGTTCGCTACCAAGCTCAAAGGCCCCCGCTACCTTGAAATGGCTGAAGGCTATGTAACTCGTGTTGCTCTTAATAAAGATGAAGAAATCATCGGTTATGAATTTATAAATCTTGGCAAGATGATGGATTTCATTAAGAAGGGTGATTCTGCTGATGAAGCACTCAAAAAGGCTAAAGGTCACTATGGTCAGTTCGATAACGCTGCCAAATACATTGACCCACGCAAAGAATAATTAGGAGGACAAAATAATGGCTTTATTCGAAAGTTACGAAAGAAGAATCAATAAAATTAATGCTGTCCTCGCTAAATACGGCATCAAATCAGTAGAAGAATGCCGCGAAATCTGCAAAGCAAAAGGCTTTGATCCATACGAAATCGTTAAGGGAATCCAGCCAATATGTTTTGAAAACGCTTGCTGGGCTTACTGCGTAGGCGCAGCTATTGCAATCAAAGCTGGCAAGAATAAGGCTGCTGACGCTGCTGAAGCAATAGGCGAAGGCTTGCAGGCTTTCTGTATCGACGGTTCTGTTGCAGAAGACAGAAAAGTTGGTCTTGGTCATGGCAGACTTGGTGCTATGCTTCTCCGCGATGAAACCAAATGTTTCGCTTTCTTAGCTGGTCACGAATCATTCGCAGCTGCTGAAGGTGCTATTGGTATCGTTAGAAATGCTAATAAATCCAGAAAAACCGAACTTCGCGTTATCCTTAACGGTCTCGGCAAAGATGCTGCTCAGATTATTTCCAGAATCAACGGTTTCACCTATGTTCAGACTCAGTTTGATTATTTTACTGGCAAGCTTAACATAGTTAAAGAAATCCGCTATTCTGAATCTGAAAGAGCTAACGTTCGCTGCTATGGTGCCGACGATGTTCGCGAAGGCGTTGCAATTATGCATCACGAAGGCGTTGACGTTTCTATCACTGGTAACTCAACTAACCCAACAAGATTCCAGCACCCAGTTGCTGGCACATACAAAAAGGAATGTGTTGAACAGGGCAAGAAATATTTCTCTGTAGCTTCTGGTGGTGGTACTGGTAGAACATTGCATCCAGATAACATGGCTGCTGGTCCTGCTTCTTATGGTATGACCGACACTATGGGCAGAATGCACTCTGACGCACAGTTCGCAGGTTCTTCTTCCGTTCCAGCTCACGTTGAAATGATGGGCTTCCTCGGAATGGGCAACAACCCAATGGTTGGTGCAACCGTTGCTGTAGCTGTCGCAGTTGAAAAAGCAATGAAATAAGAGATAAAAAAAAGACCACTCGTTAAGAGTGGTCTTTTTTTTTTGCCGTTTTTATGGTTGTTGGTTTTTGTTGTAATTATTGTCCTAAAGCCTCTCCTTGAGTTTTTTCTTGAAGATGCTGCCCCATGATAGTGGGGAAGCTGGCGAGCAAAGCGAGACTGACGACCAACAGGATGTTGGGAGTGCAAGCGAGCGCCAGGATGGCAAGCGAGTCGTAAGGGGGAGCAAAGCGCTAGCTTTGCGTAGCCGGAGTGGTGACCGAACCAGAGTAAAGCATAGTTCTTTGGATTAGAATACGCTTACGCTAAATAATGTAAACTCTAGCTCGGTCACCCTTTCGGTTCCTACGGAACCACTTCCCCTCAAGGGGAAGCTTTAGGAGAAGCCCCCCTTTTTCAGAGCTTGTCCGAAAACTAGGTTTTGACTCCATAATTAGATTATTCTAACTATTTTAAAATCCCCCTTAATCCCCCTTTACGAAAGGGGGTAAGGTCA
>CAJOND010000086.1 GCA_905236675.1 Candidatus Rifleibacteriota bacterium
CTATCCAATTCCCGCAAAATACATTAAAAAGACGAATAAGCTTATTGCATAGCATTTTGTTGAAATAATTATTTGAAGTTAATAAAAAAATATTTTAAGGAGGAATAACATGATAATAATACCCAAAGAAGCACCTCAAGAAGACAAGTTCTTAGATTTAGATAGTGCTGTAACAGATGGAATATATGTTGTTCCTGACCCTGAACATAAAATTTACCATCTACGAGAAGCTATACTTATGTCAAAACGTTTAGGAAGACCATTAACATCAGAAGAATTTGCAAAGTTTGAAGTAAAAGATTATAAAGAAGATTAATAGTTCATTTTTGAAATTCTTAAAGAATTGTGGATTTATATGCTGATATGATTATAGTTCCTAGAAAAGAAGAAGAAAATAAATTGATTATTGATGATTTTGAAAGCAACTTAAAAGACGGTAGACTAACTGAACCAGATGGCAAGATTTACCGTTTACGAGAGGTTATTCTTCAGATGAAAAGATTGGGAAGAATGCTTACAGAAGAAGAACTTAAAGCCTACGAACTTTCTAGTTGCTAATAGCATGATATTTTTTCCTAGATTTGGCTCTTCCGGATAAACCTCATAACAATAGCCAAAATTATATTACTAAATCAGTAAAGAAAAAAAGACATCTGTTTGAAGTTTGAATTGTTTAAGCTAAATAATAAAATTATTACCCTCTCTTTGTTTCTATAAAACAGTCTAGCCCAGGTATAAGAATCTTTTTTGTAGAGACCGGCAATATATGCAGCATTATCTTTTCAAGTTCATCCACGACCCCAGGCAAGTCTTGCTTCAACTCGCACTCCCAAACCACCAATACGTGCCAGCCAGCATTGATAAGTTCTTCAGCCTGATGTTTGTCTCTTTGGATATTTCTGTTGAATTTTTCTTCCCAGAAATCTCTTCTGGTCTTTGGAGTAGAGGCATAACGGCAGCCCTGATGCCTGTGCCAGAAACAACCGTGGATGAATATTACAGTTTTATACTTGGGAAGCACTATGTCTGGCTTGCCAATCATCTTGCTGACATTTTTCCTGAACCTGAACCCTCAGGCGAACAAAGCCTTCCGCAGCTTAACCTCAATGGAGGTGTCCTTCCCTCTTATGTGGCTCATATTGATGTGCCGCTGCTCTTTGGTTAAAGCAAACGCATAATTTTTCTTTTATTGATAAGTCAATATCTATTTTTATTATTGCAGCGCCTTCCACTGATTGCTTTCAGCAATCAGCCCCCTCCGTCAGCAAAGCTGACACCTCCCCCAATCTAAAGTGTACTCAAAATTTTGGACAGAAATTTTTTGTGCACTTCAGATTGGGGGAGGATCATGGTGGGTGGGTTCTACTCCGTGGGCAACTTCGTTGCCCTAGGTTATTAATGTTGCGACTTCCATAAGGCACAGGATGTGACTATGCAAGCGAGCGACAGGAGGTCAGCGAGTCGCAGTCGCTTTTATAGTAAGTGTCCGGCAGGAGCTTGCCCGAAAACTAGGTTTTAACCTAAAATTAGCTTATTCTAATTATTTTAAAATCCCCCTTAATCCTCCTTTACGAAAGGGGGTAAGGACAATTACCAGTGCACTAAAATTTTAGTGATTTTCTACTTTTCGGACAACCTCCCTTCAAGACATTTATTAAAATATTATAATATGATTTTGGAAATATACTTCAAAAATTATTAAATTTTACATACTTATTAGAAATAAACTTCAAAAACTTTGAGATTTTACATACTTTTTGAAATACAATTCTAAAACTTTTAGTTTTATATAATTTCTTGAAATGCTTTTTGTGTCTACTTTTCTTGACTAGTACAACTCCCAATCAGCGTTTGGTAAAAGTGTGCAAAAACAACCTGAAAAATACAGTAAAAAGTGGCAAAAATCACTTGAAAAACATGGTAAAAAGTGGCAAAATTTATATGGAAAGGTCTAATAATCAACATGTTAAGATTTGCTACAGAAAAACTTATCGAATGGAAGAATAGCACAACAAGAAAACCGTTAGTTCTTAAAGGGGCTAGACAAGTTGGTAAAACTTGGTTAATGAAAGAATTCGGAAGTAAATATTATAAAAACTTCGTTTACTGCAATTTTGACGAGGAAAAAGAATTAAAATCTATTTTTGAGAATAACAAGAACCCTAACCGAATAATAGAGCTTTTATCTATGCTTTTTAATTCAAAAATAGAGCCACAAAAATCTTTAATAATATTTGATGAAATACAAGAATGTCCTGAAGCTTTAAACTCACTTAAATATTTTAATGAAAACGCTAATGATTATCATCTTATCGCAGCAGGTAGTTTGCTAAGAACTCTTTTATCTAAGCCCAAATCTTATCCTGTAGGTAAAATTAATTTATTGAATATTAATCCTCTTACTTTTGATGAATTTTTGTTGGCTATCGATAAAGGTTTATATGACTACTATTCATCTATTCAAAAAAATCAAAAAATCGAAGAAATATTTCATAATAAATTATTAGAAATTTATCATTATTATTTAATAATTGGGGGAATGCCTGAATCAGTTTCTGCTTGGATAACGGAAAAAGAACCGAAAAAAATACTACAAATACAAAAGGAATTAAATGAAATTTACGAAAATGATTTTTCTAAGCATAACGGAAAAATCAATAGTGGTAGATTACTGATGGTCTTTCGCAGTATTGTTTCCCAATTAGCTAAAGAAAATCAAAAATTTGTATACGGTGCGGTTCGAGAAGGTGGAAGGGCTAGAGATTTTGAAGAAGCTATTGAATGGCTTGTTTCCGCAGGAATGATAAATAGAGTGTATAATATTTCAAAGCCCGAACACCCTATAGCAGCATTTGATAAACTAGACTGCTTCAAATTATATTTGTTCGATACAGGTTTGTTAAAATACAAAGCAGGAATAGACAATTCCTCTATATTGCTAAAAACTGACTACCAATTTAAAGGAGCATTGGTAGAAAACTTTGTTTTACAGCAATTAAAAGAAAAATTTGAAATTCTGCCTCGATACTATGCCACAAGATTTGGAGAGATAGATTTTGTTGTTCAAAATGGCTCAAATATTGTGCCTATAGAAGTTAAAGCTGGAAACAATAAGTCTGCTACTACTTTCAAAAAATATATTAAGGAAAAGAATCCTGATATTGCTATAAGATTTTCTGAAATGAATTATGTTACAGATGGCAAAATAACGAATATTCCTTTATATCTTGCTAATGCCTTAGATAGGTTTATTTAACAGCATTAGACTCTCAATCTTCTATTTTCCACTTGGTGACGTTTACTACGCCAAAGGTTGTAATTCTTAATTCAGGAATAACTGGAAGTGCAGCAAAACTCAGTGTCATAAACGGGTCTATGCCTTTATTGACACCGAGTTGATAAGCAGCTTCATGAATCTGATGAAGCTTTTGTTTGGCTTCATCAGCACTAATTTCACTCATGAGCCCTGCAACTGGCAAAGCATAAGAAGCTTTAACTTCACCATCAGCGTAGACTATCATTCCACCGCCGATTTCCTTCAATTTGTTAATTGCTGCTGCCATTTCCTTTTCGTTAGCACCCACAGCAATAATGTTGTGAGCATCATGAGCAACGGTTGTAGCTATTGCACCTTTTTTCAGACCATAGCCTTTCAGGAAACCGATACCGATGTGGCCAGTATTTTTGTGTCTCTCAACAACGCAGACTTTTAAAATATCCTTTTCAGTATCAACATTTCTGGCTTTTCCCTCATTAGTAGTTAAAAGCTGCCCGTCAACCAGCCCAATAATATACTTATCATCAGTATTTTCAAGCATTTTTTCGGTTATTTCATCAATATGAACAGAATTATGGGCTAATTCATTAAGCTTGGAATCAATATTGCTTTTACAATTCTTTTCAAGATAGCTATCTGTTAATTGGGTTCCAGCCTTATATACAGAATTAATAACGACTTTTTCAACATCATCTAAAACTACGAAATCAGCTAAGAAACCAGGTGCAATAGCGGTTCTATCGCTCATTCCCAAATATTTACCTGCATTAGAGGAAGCCATTTTGTAGACAGTAGCAGGGTCAGCCCCAAGACTGATAGCCTTGCGGATAATATTATCTATATGACCTTCGTCTATTATATCGTTAATATGTCTGTCATCAGTGCAGAACATACATCGAGAAGCATAAGGCTCTTGGCAAAGCTTAATAAGACCTTCAAGGTTTTTCCCTGCAGTACCTTCTCTAATCATTATCCAAAGACTAGCCCTGATTTTTTCTACTGCCTCATCAAAATTCGAACATTCATGGTCGGAAAGGACACCAGCTGCTATATACCCCATCAGAGTCTTATCGCTAACGAAAGGAGCATGGCCATCAATCAGCTTATTATTTTTAATAGCTTCATAAGTTTTTGCTAAAATCTTTTTATCATTTTCAATAACACCGTTTACATTCATCAATTCAGCTATACCTAAAACAGATTTATGATCTAGAAATTCTTTCAAATCTTCTATTTCCAGACAAGCACCAGCTTCATCAAACTCACAAGAGGGTACACAAGAAGGAATCATAAAGAAAATATCCATAGGAAGGTTTTTCGTTGCTTCCAGCATATATCTGATTCCGTCGATACCCATTACATTAGCTATTTCATGCGGGTCTGTAAGAATGGTTGTGGTTCCATGCTTTAAAGCTTCTTTGGCGAATGTTTCAGGAACAACAGTAGTGCTTTCAATGTGAATATGAGCGTCTATAAAGCCGGGAACAACAGTTTTTCCCGTCATATCTATTTCTTTTTCACCGCTGTAATTTCCAATACCAGCAAAACTCTTATGGGAAATCGCTATATCAGCTTTTCTAAAACAATTTGTAAAAACATCAAGATAAGAAACATTTTTCAAAACCAGCTCGGCCTTTTTTTCACCTGAAGCCACTTTCAAAAAATCAATATATTCGCTTTCCGTCATTGTCTTCTGCTGATAATACATTCTTTCTTCTCCCTTACATTTGAATTATTATTTATCTTTAAGGATTTCAAGCCTTTCTTGGGCTTTTGTATATCCTTCTTCCGCGGCTAATCTATAATATTCAATTGCTTTGCTATTATCTTGTCCTACTCCTAGACCTTTTTCATATAAAAGTCCCAAATGATATTGAGCGATGACATGTCCTTGTTCTGCTGCTAATTGAAAATATTTCATTGCTTCGCTATAGTCTTGATCCACTCCATATCCATTTTCATACAAAAGTCCCAAACTTACTTGGGCACTGTCATGTCCTTGTTTTGCTGCTAATTGCATATATTTTGCAGCTTCTTTATAGTCTTGTGTTACTCCCTCTCCAAAATAATATGCATTTCCTAATTCATATAAAGCTTCGGCATCCCCTTGATCAGATGGCAATCTGGAATATTCACTCGCTTTGTTATAACTCTGTCTCACTGCATAACCATTTTCATAAATAATATCCAAATAATATTTGGCATCGTCATATCCTTGTTCTGCTGCTAATCTGAAATATTTTTCTGCTTCAATATAGTTTTGTGCCACCCCTTCACCATTAAAATACATAAGTCCTAAATTATATTGAGCACAATAATCTCCTTGATTTGCAGCTAATTGATAATATTTTATAGCTTTGTTATAGTCTTGCTCCACCCCTTCACCATTTCCGTATAATATTCCCAAATTACATTGCGCAAAAGCATGTCCTTGTTCAGCAGCTAACTGATAATATTTCACAGCTTTTGTATAGTCTTGTGCTATTCCTCTACCTTTTTCATAAGCGCGTCCCAAATTAAATTGAGCACGGGCATGCCCTTGTTCAGCAGCTAACCGATAATATTTCACAGCTTCGTTATGGTCTTGTGCAACCCCTTCACCATTTGTATACATGCATCCCAAATTAAATTGGGCCTCAACCTGTCCTTGTTCAGCAGCCAATTGAAAATATTTTATAGCCTCACTATAATTTTGTGGAACTGCTGATCCTACGCGATATAAAAATCCTAAATTAAATTGGGCGTTAGCATGTCCTTGATCGGCTGCCAATTGATAATATTTCGCAGCTTCATTATTATTTTGTGGTACAGAGAATCCTTGACTATATAAGAATCCTAGATAATATTGAGCATTGGCATGGCCTTGATCAGCTGCCAATTGAAAATAATACATTGCTTTTTATTGTCTTGTGGAACACCTTCTCCTAATTTATACGCAAGTCCTAAACTAAACTGTGATTCAGCATATCCTTGATCAGCAGCCAATTTAAAATATTTAACAGATTCGTTAAAATCTTGTTTTACAACACGTCCTATAGAATACATAACTCCTAATTTATCTTGAGCAACAACATCTCCTTGTTCAGCAGCTAATTTGAAATATTTAATAGATTCGTTAAAATCTTGTTTTACATGCTCACCATTGTAATATAAAGCACCCAGGTTAAACTGTGCATCAATATTTCCTTGATCAGCAGCCAATTTATAATATTTAATAGCTTCGTTATAGTCTTGTGCTACTCCTCGACCTCTTTCATAAGAGCATCCCAAATTATATTGGGCACGGACATGTCCTTGGTCAGCAGCTAATTTATAATATTTAATAGCTTCGTTATAGTTTTGTACTACTCCTTCACCATTTTCAAAAATGCATCCCAAATTAAACTGAGCCTTAGCATGTCCTTGTTCAGATGCTAAATAATAATACTTTACAGCTTCGTTATAGTTTTGAGCTACTCCTAATCCATTTTTATATAAAACTCCCAAACTATATTGGGCATCAGCATCTCCCTTTTCTGCTGCTATTTTAAAATACTTGGCAGCTTCAGTAAATTCATGTGCATTATAATACTTTAAACCTATTTCTTTTAGGTCTTTTATTGAATACTCTGTCATAATTTACATATTCTCCTAGTCTGAACTACTTTCTCTGGAATACCAATTAAAGGGAAAAATAATTAATAAAGAACAAAAAAAGGAGTTTTATATATTTCATTTATTTACCTTTTATATAATAAATATAATCATCAAAAAAATCAAAATTTTAAGCTAATAAATATATCTGCGCAAGAAATCAAATGTGATTCTTAGCTATTACAGACAAAATCAATAATTGTTTTTAGGAATTATTCTTATTGTGTTAAGATAAACTATAAGATTTTTCAGGAAGACAAGTATGAGTAATAATAAAAGAAATAGTTTAAGTGATTATTTCATTAAAAGTAATTATTCTTTATTTTGTTTTCTATTATTATTTATCAGTATTTGTTTTATTTCGGATAATAGAGCCTTTGCTAATGATAGCTATATAAAAACAGATAGTAGCTTAGAGTCTATAGATTTTTTCCCAAAAGAATACGAAAACCAGGACATGATTAAGTTTTCGAAATGTAAAGTATATAAATTAAACAAAGAAATGGTTGATTTTGCAAATGAAAATAAGAGCAAATTAGAAAAAGATATTGGCAATATTTATCAGATGTGTAGAAATCTATACTATATAGGGAAAGATTGTCCTGATTTGGCTGAGAGGGTTAACACTCTTAAACAAAGGGTAGATGAAATATATGGTCCTGCTGTTATTCAATACTTAAGTATGATTAAAAATTCTGAAGATTATGACAAACTTTCACCTGGTAAAATTTTTGATGCTAGAGATCAAGACATTATAAGAGTAGCAGAAAGAATTAAAGCATTAAAAGAAAATTTGCCTTATGTGTTTGGTGAAAAATACAGCTATGAAAGAGCTGATAGTATGTTAACTTCATATTTATCTCTGATAAATTTAGGTGGAGCAGAACCTCCTCCTGATACAATATTAGGGTTACATCCTAATATTGTAACTTGTGATAAAGATTATATTATACAAAAGCTATATCAGGGACGTTTTTTCAAATTATCTTTTGAAAAGTTCAATATAAAATGGGATTTCAAGATGCCAAAGCACTTCAAGCTAAAAAGTTCAGAAGTTCATGAAGACGAAGTTTTTATATCTTTCGCAACGATAGTAGATGGAATCTCTGGCTCTTTCCAAGTTGCTCCTAATTACGATGATACAAGTAAATATGTTCCTAAAACATATTTGGAAAAGCTTTGCAAAGACGATAATTATTTGAGTATGTTAGTTGGAAATTCCAACCTTGTTGTTAATAGCAATGTTGAGCTATTTGGTAAAAGACCCGTTTTAATTGTTCAACACAAAAAAGACCAGTCTGCATCTGTTGCAACATCAGTAGCTTATGTCTTTGTTGAAGGAAAGTTTATTTATGAAATTAAGTTTTCAGTAAATGTTGGCGACGAAAAGAAATCTGGAGAAATCTTAAAAAGAAATCTGCCTTTGTTTGAAAAGATTGTTGAGGCAAACAAAGTGGAAAGAGTAAACTAATTCCTAAAAGTGTTTGATAATCAGAAATAAAAAATCCACTACCAACTTAGTTTATCATCTTGATTAGATTTTAGGTTTGTTAATTCCATCAGATATCCTTATTTGATGATCGATTGGAAATAGTTTCACCAGGATCTATTCCTAGAGGCTTAACTGTTGCAAAAATTAAAGAAGGTCGTTCTAAGATTAGAAATTCTGGTATTGCAGCTGTGTTTGGCTATTTGTCTTTAATTGAAAAATGGGGAACAGGCATTCCAAGAGTAATAGAAGAATGTATTGAATATGGTTTGAAAGAACCTGCGTTTGATGATGATGGCGATTTTAAAGTAATAATTTATAGAGGAAAAGTCAACCAAACTAACCAAACTAATCAAGTCAACCAAACCAACCAAACCAACCAAGTCAACCAAGTCAACCAAGCTAACCAAACCAACCAAACTGACCAAGCTGACCAAGCTGACCAAGCTGACCAAACTGACCAAACTGACCAAACTGTCCAAACTGACCAAACTAATACCAAAACATTTATAGGTAAAAATCTCAGGATGGAAATATATAATGAATGGTTCCAAAACTTAAGATTACTGTATGTTTTATATGATTTTTAAAATACCTATTTAACATCCACAATAGGATATTTCGCAATATAGGCCCTGGCGAGTTTTGAAAAGAATTTCTATGGCTTCTTCTTCAGAGATTACTTTACAATCCTTTTTAACTAAGTCGCCTTCGCAATAGGCACAAACATTTCCATCTTTATTAAGACCAAAAAATACATATTCATCCTCAAAGTCATAATTTTCACGAATTTCGCTATCTGTTAAACTTTCCGGATCTAGGTTATCCTCATCGTATTCTACACAGCTAGAAGGCCAAGTAATGTGCTCTTCAGCAGATTCGATAACATCCTTTTCTTCTAGGCCCTTGTCATATTCGATTTCACCAGAAAGAGAAACCCATATTTCATCTGTAATATATGAATTTGAAAAAGTAACACCCAATATTTCAATTTCACATTTCCCCTCATCGACTCCATATTTTGCATCATCAGAAACAGGTATAAATTCAGCTCTCAATCGACAGACATTATTATCATCAGTAGAGATATTAACAGAATGGAAACTAGGATAAGAATCTCCGTAATCAGTGACTTTAGCTTTATAGTTCCCTTTTTCTATTTCTTTTATCAGTTTACTTGCCTTTACCATAAAACCTCCAGATTAAAATGAATGAATACAAAATAAGATTCAGATTTAATAATTTACCCAAAATATGAATGTAACCATCTATGTTTGGTATATATTCTATAAATTACTATATCATGATAAGTAAAAAAAATGTCGCCTGTCAGGCGACATTTTTTTTTAGCAATACGAAATTGTTTTGAACTCTTTTCAAAAGAAGCTGATAACTGAAAATTGGAATTTTGAGACGTTAAATAATATTAAACCTGTTTTTGGGGTTTTATATAAATATATTTTTCTTTAATGTCGTATGTCAAAAGTTTATTCTTAAATGTTGGAGAAATATTACATAAAATCAAATTAGGAAACAGTTTAAATAAGGTAAGGTCAAGTAATCTATTGATTTGTTTACATTCCTTTACTCCTAAAGCACACCAATTAACAAAATGCTCGCAATTATTATTTAATAGATTATAATTATGAGAACCTAACCTAGCATTGGCGCGAGCCAATATTGTTTTTCTTAAAAAGCTTTTATTGATATTTAATGTATAAAATACTTTTTCTTTACCCAAAAAATTTTTAAAAGGAGAAATTTTTATACTTGCATTATTTTTTTGAAGAGGTTCCCCGCTGTAATGGATCACATTTCCATCATAATCATGATAAATAGCAAAATGCTGATAAAATTGGCGTTCGACCATCAAAACATCGCCTGGAACAAGCATAGTAAATAGCGATTCAATGGAGTAAAAATTTATTATTTTCAACGATAAAGCCAACTAAGTTTTTTACCTTTTTGATACCTTAACCCTCATTTCTAACTCTTCTTTATTAACTCTTAATCCTGCTTCTACGCTTTTTATGGCATTACCAGTCACCAATGCCGCTGTTGCAGCTCCAGCTAATCCTATTACAGACCCTATTGAATAGTCTGCGTTATTTCCTTCTTCTCTGTTATAACGGAGGCTGTCCGAAAACTAGAAAATCACTAAAATTTTAGTGCACTGGTAATTGTCCTTACCCCCTTTCGTAAAGGGGGATTAAGGGGGATTTTAAAGTAATTAGAATAAGCTAATTTTAGGCTAAAAACCTAGTTTTCGGACAAGCTCATAACGAACACTTACTGTTACATTTTCATTGTGTGACATAGTAGTCACCTCCTGATTGATTTAGTTTATTTGACACGCTTTATTATAGTTACTTTATTCGTAAATATTAACAAATTCTGTTTTATCTTTCCAGTTATCCAAATTTTATGAAACTTATATGAGACTTTTAATGATGAAAGATCTAATTTAGTAGATTAGGTTAAATTTCTAGTAATTCGCTACCAGAATATGAAATATTAGGGAACGATTTAACTGTTAAATTTAAAACCCTTGAAGAAGCTAGGTTGACTGATGAAGGTCAAACTTTCTTCCGAAACGAAGTTTACAAAAGGTTTTCCAGATTTCTTTTATTTGCAATGCCCTTTCTTTTTTTTCTCTGTGCGTCTTTTAAATAACTAATTATTTAACTAACAAAGTATTAGTTTTTACTCTTTTATTATTTAAGAAAAATAGTAATATGTTAAAAGCATAATCCACTTTCCAATAAGCTTATATCAGGAATATAGGAGAAAGCCAAGCTTATAATCAAAAACGATATCTGTAGTAACTACTAGTAAGTTATAGGCTAAGGTGTTCCTGTTAATCGACTAATATCCACTTTATTTCTCCCTCATTTTTATCATTTGTTTGTTTAACCTATTGCGTTTTTATTGGTTCATCACTAGAATATAACTGAAAAAAATTCCGCATCTAGAATTCAAGAACCGCATCCACGACCTCGTCTTCGCAGCTTATGATAACTTATGTAAGTAAAAAGGAGTTTATTAAGAAATGATTCTCTATCATGTAAGTAACATAGAAGTTAAAGAACCCAAAATATTAGTTTCTGATAGAAAGCTGGATTTTGGAACAGGTTTTTATCTTACATCAAGTTATGAACAAGCTGAAAGATGGGCAAATCTAACAAAAATGAGACGTAATGAAGGAAAATCAATCGTCTCAGTTTTTGAGTATGATGACTCTAACCAATCTGATTTAAAAGTATTAACTTTCAAAAATAGTGATAAAAACTGGCTATTTTATGTTACAAATAATAGAATAAATCCTAATGCATCTGATGATTTCGATTTAGTTATTGGACCTGTTGCTAATGACAGAACCTATCCTGTTATAGCCTTATATTTCTCTGGAATATACGATATGGAAGAAACTATCAAAAGATTGCTTCCACAGAAATTAAAAGACCAATATGCTTTTAAAACAGTAAAAGCTTTAAATTATCTTAAATTTAAAGAGGTAATAATAAAATGAATAAAGAAATGCCTTTCATATTGGCTTATTATAATAAAGAAATAACGAATAAAATTAATAACAAATATGGAATAGAACCTCTTGAAGCTC
>CAJOND010000087.1 GCA_905236675.1 Candidatus Rifleibacteriota bacterium
ACTTCGTACAACAAAATAATTAGAGAAATTTGACAAAAAAATAATAGTATTCATGATACTTTAGAGCAGAACGAGTTATGTACAAGTGTTAAACTTCCGTACTAGGTATTAAATTGTTTTATGCTTGAAAGAAAAAAACTATTAATGCAAAAATGTTAAACACTTGTCGTAAAACAGAATAACTTGATAAAGTGCTTAAATTCTAAAAAGTTTGCGTTCGCCTTGGACCTTTAATTTTGCTATAAATAAAAATGTATGCTATAATATAATTGAGGTGCATTTTGCTTAATCTATGGATGATGAACAAAGAAAAACATTTATAATAGGTGGGGTTATTCTTTTGCTCTGCTTTGTTTTGCTAATTATTTGTTGCGGCAGAGATAATAAAAGCTCAGGCAATTCTGAAAAAGAAATTAAATCTTTAGATGGAAAAACATTTAAGAAAGAACCAAAAAAGAATAATCACTCAAATTATCAAAGTACCTCATCATCATCTTCTTCTTCGTCTTATTATTCAAGTTCAACTACTAATAAAAAAAAGAGCTCTTCAAAAAGTCAAATAAATGATGAGCAACGTAAAAGGATACTTGCTTTTCAGGAAAAGGCAAGAAAAGAACAACAAGAATGGATAAAGGAACACATAAAAAATCTAATAGAAAATCCAAATACTCCAGCTAAAATTAAGATAAAAGCTCAATTAATGGAAAATAAAAATTATGTAACTGCCTATAAAGCTCATAAAAATCACGATTTTAAATTGGCTATAAGTAGCTATCTTGAAGTTTTAAATGATAAAAATATTTCTCCAGAGACACAATATATTACCGTAGAATACCTGTTAGATTGTGCTCAATTTACTGGTGATTTAGATTTATTTCTAAAAATGATCAAAATAAAAGGCGATCTAATGGCTACTAAAGATTTATCTGTTTTAAATGTTGAGAAAAGTGATAGTTATCTTAAATGGACGGAAGAATTTACTGATTATATGAAAGCTAGATCAGATCCAACGTATAAAGACAAATTAATTAACGAATTCGCAAAAAGAACATTAAGGAATAGATCAGATGCAGAAAGAGTTCTAAACGACAGAATCGTAATGTATGAAAATCTATATAAGGATTTATTAAAACTATGAAAAAAAACAAAGGTTATGCACTAGTAATTATTTTAGTTATTATTGTGATTCTGCTAGTTGTTATAACATCAGTTATGGATAGTAGATCTAGAAGAGCTGTTATGAGAAAATATATGAGCGACGAAAAGAAAGCAGAAGCTTTTGCAGAAGCTGTGTTAGATAGAGTAATAGCTGATATAAGAGAAAAAGCCAATGATGATCAGGAAACAATAATTTATAATTTATTAAGGAAAAAATATGCTAATCCAGGAGTTGGAGAAACAAATAAAGTTGTTTCAATATCAGCCGAAGATTTAATTCCTCCTGATTATTATTCTTCAATAGAATCTGCTTTTATTGATGATGGGGGAAGTTATAAAATATTAGATGACGTAAAAGCGGAAATAGTTCACGTAGAAAATTTTGGCGGAGAATATGAGGTTGTAGGTGTGGATGTAATGCCAAGCTCTCCCGAAAGCTATGTTAAATCTAGTGGAGAGTCTAATCCTTCTAATGATAATTGGGAATTTAGCTTTATGTATCCGGCTACGACACTTTCTGAAGTAGATTCTATAAATAATGCCTATGCAGATAAGTATGATACTGGTATATTTAACGCATATTCGTCGACTCAAGTTAGCGGAATAGATTCAAAATTTATGGGATATAAATACGTTTCTCAGCCAATAGACATAGATTTAGAATTATCGACGTCGATAAAAGACATAATAAATGATTTTGATGCTGATGTAGGTGAATTTGAAAAAACAAAGGTTGATTTATTATTAAAAGATACAGGTGATGAAACAAAAAAGACTGCAATGGAGTTTGGTGTATATGTATCAGATCAACTATTTAATAGTCTTAAAAGTTTAATAGAAAAAATAGTAGACAAATATCGCGGGAATGCGGTTAGTTCTACTTTAACAAGTATTTTTGGCTCTTCCGAAGACAATGCTAACTTAGATAAATTAGAGGACATGCTTAAAACTACTTTTAGCAGCGAAGAAGAATTTAATAACCTGGTTAACGAAAAGCTACATAGTTTTCTTTCTGATAATGCAACTGCGAATAAATATATCGAAAATGGAAACACAGTTGATTTAGAAAAGCTTATGACTGAGAAAGTCAGCGCATTTAAAAATCTTGATTTATTAATGCCATCAAAAATGTTAGATGCGATTGGCGGCGGAGGAACAATAGATAATAACTGGTTAGATAAAGCTGACCCTCAGGGGTCATTAGAGAGTGATTTAATAGAAAAAGGCGGTATTTTGCGTCTGACCTGTAAAGTAGAATATACGCCTAAAGCGAAGGCTCCAATAAAAAAGAAGCTTGTAACAGAAATCCCATTTAAGGTTTCAGATGTACAACCTATTGCTCCAACATATACATTTTTTGTTAATAATTCATCTTCTGATGTATCTTGTGGAGACAGTGCAACAGTTGAATTAGTAGGAAACAGTGATTCTGCTGGTTCTCCAGATGAAATATTTGTCTTGAACAATGGTAACAGATTAGATGGAAAAGATTTTGATTCTTCGTCAAAAAAAATAATACCTTACAAAGCATGGTCGTCTGAAGCTCCATGTGCTGGCAAAGTAAGAATAAACAGCAATGACTTAGGAGAAGACAACATAATACCTACTAACTGCGGCGGCTTAGAAGAAGGCGAATTAGGTCTATCTGATATGCCAATGCTATGCATTACAAAAGATGAAGTTAAAAATTATCCATATAAGTCAAATCTACAGTTAAAATTAACTTTTGGATTTGCAGAAGGACAGGACAACTGTGGTGAATTTTTAAAACCAACAAAAATACATTTTCCAACTTTAGCTGGTGTAGAAAAAGCTGTGCAAGGTCCTTTAACTGGTTTTGAGTCGATAGTTAAAATGTTTGAAGGTTGTTCAACAAGCAATATTTTAGATAAACCAACCTATTTATATGGTTACGGTCATTTAGATTATCCCTTAGGAATAACTGTCGAGGGAAAAGTTGAATCTTCTTTGTCTGAAATAAGCGCTCATTTATTCCCTAAGCTTACTTTTACTGTCGATTTAAACGATGATGGCTTTAAATTTGAGCCTAAAAACGGTAAAATAGATAGTGAATTTCAAATTTGGTATGAAATCCAAGACAAAAATGATTTCCCGACAAATGAATCTACTAAAATAACTTATGGTTTGCCTAATATTAATACAGACAAAACCTCTCTAAAAGCATATAATCCAGATTCTCCAGAGAATTGGCCGGATTTCTTATATTCTGACCTACAATATAAAAAGAAAGCAAGCAGATATTATAAAGATCAAAGTGGATTTGATAGTGATTGCAATATAGACGTAAAAGAAGGCGGTCTAAAGGATGGAGATAATATAAGATTAGATGGAGTTATATACATAGAAGGTAATGTTAACTTAGGAAATAAAACTTTTGTAGGTAGCGGATTAATCGTAGCTGAAGAATGTATGGAAATAAATGGAAATATTGAGCTTGCAGATAATAATGGTAAAAATTCTTCTCTTGGTTTAATAGCAAGAAAAGGTAGTATGTCAATAAAAGAATGTGAAGTAAACGCAAGTTGTTACTCTAATGCAGCTCCAACTTTGACAGCGGCAACAATAAAAGGTAATTTAGTAACAAACAGCTTTGATAGAAGTAATGTAACTGGAGTTACAAACATCGTTTATTGTTCTAAAAATATAGTAGTGCCAGATACTGATTTTTCTGATCTATATAAACAGAATCCGAAAAGATATTATGCATCATTTGCAAATAATTGGTCTAAATCTTATTATGATAAAAATGTTGATGATTAAAAAAAATAAAATTGGTTTTACATTAGTTGAAATATTGGTTGCGTTGGGTATTTTTGCATTAATAGCGATACCAGCATATATGTTTTTCTCATATACTGCCGCAAATGAAATCGAATATCACAAAAATGTTTCTGCTAGTAGATTGATGGAAACATTTAAAAACGACATAAAACAATATTCGTTTGATGAATCTAAGGGATTTACCGATGCTAATAATGCTCCTCCAAACACAAAAAAAATATATGATGAAATAAAGTCAAAATATTCAGATTTGGAGATGACAATAGTTACAGAAAATGTTGATGAAAAAACAATTAGGTTTACTTTGACTGTTACTTGGAAGAGTAGAGGCGGAGCTGAAAGAAAAGAAACATCTAATTTTGTTAAAGTTAAATAATGAAAAGAAGAAAAGCATTTACTATAGTTGAAATAATAATAGGTGCAGCTATTTTAGTATCTATATTGGGATTTGCGATTTCATTTATGAGAGATACGCAAAGGCAGGGAGCAAAAGCTACGATTATCGCTACTTTAAGACAAGAAGCACAAATCCTTTTAAGAGCAATGGAGAGAGATATTTCTGGCTGTCTTGTTATACCAGATGGTTTTGACAGCAACAACATAGAAAAATTTAAACCAGATTATGAATTAGGTCCTTCACCAAGATTTAAAATCGCAAAAGAAAATGACAGTGAAAATACTCCAATATTTGATGTTGCTGAAAGTAGTGTATCTGGAGAAGATATAACCTATTCTGTTGATAGCGATGGAGTATGTAGGCGCGGAGGACAAGTGGTAGCACGCTATGTTAAAAGCATAAATACAGAAGAAGGCGATTGGGAAAATGATACTGAACAAAGGGGAAAGGTAATGATAACGGTGACCATGGAGGCAGAAGTTCCAGGATTCACCGATGTGGCAAGCTATACTCAAAGTCTTATGGTCTCTGTAAGACAATTACAAAATTTAGATTCATTAGATAAATTTAAAGGTCGCAATAAACACTGGCGACAACACTTAGAAGAATAAATTATGAATTTAAACATAAACTTATGTTTTTACTGATTGTATTTAGAGATTAGATTTAGAGTTTTTGTTTCGCAGTATTCATAAAATTGAGGGTTATCTAAGCATAGTTTTAATATGCTGTTAGCATCTGAATCATTTAGGGCTCTAACCTTATATTTACTGCTAAGTTTTGATACTTCTATCATAAGATTAAGTGTTTTTATAATCACCTCTAGTTATTGAAAATTTAGTCTCCATTGCGACAAAATTTTCAGTAGGTGTTTTGTTAAAAATTAAGTCCAATCATATCTAGGTCTAGCTTTCCAAGGAATGATTTTATCATTCATAAGACGACCTTGAATAATGAATTCTTTTACATTTTGAGATTTAGCAAAGTTTTTTATACCTAAGGAATGATTATATTCTTTTGAATTTACAAAGGTTTTATAATCGTTTGTATTTATAAGAAATTCACCAGCCATTTTGTCTGCTCTTTGTTCTATTTCTCCAGAAACAGAATCAAAATCAATAAACTCTTGTTTTGTATCACCATTTAGGATATGAGCAATCTCATGAAAAAGAGTGAACCAGAAAATATCCATAAATTTTTGTCTTAAAGTCATACAGAGAATCAATGACTCTCCTTCGCCAGTTCTTTTAATAAAACCTTGAACAGGAGCACCTTTAAAATTACGAACAATTTGAAAAGCAATTCCACATTCGGAAAAAATAGCCGTTAGCTTCTTTTGTATTTGCTTTTCACTAACAAACATAACTTGTTTTATTTCTGGAATTTTAGAACGAAGTTTCCCTATATTTACTTGTTCTGCAACATTTATATTTTGAGTAAGTAATTCACACATTCTCTGCCATGCAAAAAGAACATAAGCATCAATATTGATATTCTTTTTTTGAGCACGAAAAGCACCAGAAAAAGAAATTTTAGGAATATCCAGCAAATTACTTATACAAAATTTTTTACGAAGTTCTAATACTAAGGAAGTTTGATTAGATTTTTCATCAAGCCAACCTAAGGAAATCCAATATTTGATAACTTCTTTTAAATGGTTTAATACGCTAATTTCTTTATCTGTTATATTATTTAATTCTTCAAATTCTAATATTTCACGATCATAAATTGACTGAAGATTCATCCAAAAGGCTGTTTCAATACCTAATGCATATTCTAATTTTTTTGCAAAAGCAGCAGAAATCCCTTTTTGTCCTCGAATTACTGTACTAATATGTTTTTCTGTCATTCCTGTTCTGACAGCCAGCTCTCTTTGAGTCATTCCTCTGTCTTCTAATACTTCTGATAAAGTTTCTCCTGGATGAATAATATATTCACGGGATAATCCAACTGAATTTTTTACCATTTCCATGATAGTCAATCACCCCTTCGATAATAATTGTGTCACAATTTTTAAGACTTTCTGAACTTAAATCTTTCGCTTTTGGCTTTATTATCAATCTAAAGTTTGCTGATAATCTTAAAGAATAAGAACCTTTACGATCTCCCTTAAGTGATTCTAATTTACCAATTCCTGATTGTTGAAGTGATGAAAAATAAGAAAATGCAACAATTTGATTGTACCGTTTCTTTACATCTTTAGTTAATCCAGGACCAATCTTTTTAATCATTAATTGTCTAGAATTACAAACGTCATTCAAATCGTCAAACAATTCTTTAAGTTTTTCATTAAGATATTCAACGTTCAGAAGAGGTTCACCTTCTTAAAAAAAAACTAAACTTACCTATTAGGTAAGTTTAGTATAATATAAATTTTGAAAATGTAAAAGACTATTTTTTATAATATTTAATAATATCGATAATTTACTTATCGAGCTATTTATTACTTCTGCATATAAATAGTAAACAACGTTATAGCCTAAACCATATATGTAAAATTGTAGAATTTAGTGATGTTTATTTAACAATTTCAACGCTTTATTTCTAGCTTTTATTAATTTATCAGATTGAATTGTTGCGGGAGTTATGATTGAAATACCAAATTTTGTGTCCCATAATTGTTGAATAGTTGCGATTACATGGGCTACCACTAATTTAGATTTTTCATTAGTTAAAGAAAGTTTTAGTGATTCACAAGAATTCTTTTGTATAATTTCTTTCGATAATCTTTCACTGAGTAGAGATAATGCAGAAACAGCCAATGCTCTACTTGAATCATTAGAATCATTTAACAATAAATTACAAAAGGTATTTATGTCATCTTCATTTCCTACCAAACCCAATGACATAATTGATTCTGGTCTTAGTTCACAATCCTCTATTTTTATAAATTTTCTTAAATGATTAAGTAAATTTTCTGAATCTATATTATTATGACTATGATTAATTACAGAAGATAGAAGATTTGAAGCAAAAACAGCTTCATTAATATTATCTGAATTCATTTTTTCTTCTAAGAAAGTAAGTGCTTCTTCACCATATAAAAAGATGCTGGTTTTTAAATCTTTATATAATAAATAGGGCATTTTATTTTCAGCAAACAACAAGTGAAAATGATATTCTATATTTTTACTATTAGTAAGTTCTTTAGAAAACTTAAAAATTTCCTCTATAGGAAATTTTCTTTTTTTTAAACTTTCGTATTGTTCTTCTATAGACATGATTTTATTTAAAACAACTGATAACTTTTGGGATTTCGCCAGTTTATAGGTTTATTTTATTACAACTCTTTTATTAAATCATCAATAGTTAAACAGGTTATAGCATTAAACTGCTTTAACTGTTTATCGTTTGTAAGAAATAAATCACAGTTATGGGTCATTGCAGAAGCAATTTGTAAACAATCCATAGCTTTGAAATAATTATATTTTGCTCTAATTGTTGAAGCAAGTTTAGCTGTGTTCAAATCTATTTGGCAAATTGGAATTTTACAATCATTTAAAAATTCAAAAAATGCAATTTCTTTCTCAATATTATTATTTCTATATGGGAGGATTAAATATTCAGAACAAGTTATTACAGAGGTTATAATCTGTATTCTTTAATTTATAAAAAAAGAAAGAAGTTTTTCTACTTTATCGCTATAATTTGGATTGTCATCTAGAAAATAAATAATTGGAGTAGTATCCAAGAAAACTTTTTTAAAATCTGTCATTTGATCTAAGTTTGGAAATGTATTCTTGTGCATCAATGTCCATAAGTTTTGGACCACGACCTTTATAATTTTTTAAATCTATCTTTTTTTCAGGCTGTTCTTCATATTCAAGTATAGTAACCATAACTTGCTGACCAATAGCAAGTTTCACATATTCATCTATTACTATTCTATTCCCATCATAATAGCCTTTTACAGTAGCTAACATAAAGAACCTCCTAATTCTTATTAAAGTATAACGATAAAAAAGAATTATGACAATATTTAAATAATTTCGAAGAAAGAAGATAATTTTGAGGAAAATTTAATTTAGGTTCAATAAAAACAATAAATATTAATTATAATAATTACAACAGATTCAGTCTATAGGATGCGAAGACAGAGTCTTTCGTATTATTAAACTTTTTTCTCGGCAATGACTATTGGGAAGCCATTTCGTATTACTTCATCGATTATAATAAAGCCGTTTTTCTTCCAAAAATGGTTAGATTGAGGATTATCTTTATTGATGCATAATCTTATAGATTTTTTCCCGATAAGCTTTAAATAATCTGAAACTTCGCTTATTAAAGAAGTTCCAATATCTTTTCCCTGAAAAGCTTTTTTCATCATAAAAAAGCCTATAAAACCAATATCTTCTTTAGGAAAACCATCTATAAGATCCATTACTGCTATTAGAGTTTCATTTTGATAAAATCCGACGTAATATTTATCAGATATGTCTTTTTTAGGTGGAGTTATATGTAAATCTTTTAAAATCTGTTCTTTTGTGGCTTTTGTTTCACTGAACTCATAAAATTGAGGATTATCTAAGCATAGTTTTAATATGCTGTCAGCATCAGAATCATTTAGTGCTCTAACATTATATTTACTGCTAAGTTTTGATAATTCTATCATAAGTCTATGTGGTTTTTATTTCAAAAACAGAATTTACTCTAGCTAGGTCACCACACTTTTTTAATTAATTTTTTATATAAAAGGGTCTATTAATACCAGATTTAGTTCTTTTATTTTAGAAAAGCCTTTATCTGCAGTTATCAAAGGAATGTTGTAACAAATTGCAGTTGAAGCAACGATTGAATCTGGTAATTTTATTTTATATTTCTTTCTAAGACTTATAGCAGTTTGTTCTATATTTTGGTTAAGATTAATAATAATACATTCATTTAAAAAATCTTTAATAATTATTTCATCATTTTCTTTAATATCACTATATGAAAGCAATTCCATTTTACTAATAATAGACAATCCGAACTTATTGGTAAGGAATTGTTTCATTACATTATTTCCAGAAAGCAAATAAATTATTGCATTAGTGTCTAATATAAAGTTAATTCCATTCATCACGCAAAGCTTTTTGTATGGTTAATCCGTCTTCTTTTAAAGAAATACTACCGAAATATTTTGACATATTATTGTTTGAAACATTTTCATTTTGTTTCTTTGTTTTAAACAGTACATAGTCGATATAGTTATCTATTTCTTCTAAGCATTCTTCTGGCAATAATTTGATTTTTTCAGTTAAAGAGGCATAAGTCATATATTCCCCTCCTTACTTCAATTATACTTCCTAATTATCAATTAGTCTAGAGTCACCCTGAGTATGACGTCTTTCATATTATATTTCTTCGGCATATAAGTGTCGAAAAACTTAGTTCCTAGAATCGTCATTGTGATAAGGCACAGGATGTGCCTATGCAAGCGAGCGACAGGAGGACAGCGAGTCGTTGCGTAGCGTGGCGATGCTGAAAGCAAAACGAAGTCCATCCAGTTTTCATTATTTTATTGCCAAATCAATAAGTTATTTTGATTTAGCCTATTGAAAATTTTGTCTCCATTGCGACAAAATTATCAATAGGGGTAAGGGTTAATTTATTTTTCCTTTTCTTTTACCAAACTCATAAGACCTTTTCCAAGCTTTTTAACAATTGATATTAATATTAAAACATCTTGTTCTTTTATTACTAATCTTTGGTCAACTTTGTAAGTAGTATCTCCAGACTTGGTTATGTAGTTCTCATTAATAATACCGTTGGTATGTACAATAAGATGTCTTTTATGAAAAAAAATGTTTAGTTCTTTTATTTCATCATCACTGAGCCATTTTTCATAACCATAATCACATTTCTTTTTTAATAATTCGCTACCCTTTGATATGTTTTGAAAGTCATTTAATCCATCAAGTTTACCGTTAAGTTTTACATAAATCTCTGAGGCTAACATTTGAAAGGCAGAAACAACATCCTTCAAACAATTTTCAGTCATATCTCTGTTGGTATTTTCAGCAAAATCTTTATCCATTAATTGTATTAAAAGAGATTTGATCTTTGGTAAAAATTTTAGTCGCTTTTCAATATTCTTTAACGTTTCTTTAAAAATGTCTGTAACAGATATATTACCACAACAAGGGCAGAAAAAAGCAGAACCTATAACAGAATATTTTGTTCCGCATTCTTTACAAGTATAATTGGAATATAATTCATTTGTTGAGCCTATAAAAGTATTTTCAAATAAAAGACTCTGTATTGGTGTATTATCTACTTCATTTATGTTATTTTTTTATCCCTTTTATATAATCATCAAGGTTTTTATTAAAATAATTAGATAAAGAATTCTCAATTTGCTTTTTTATTTTTTTAAATTGTTTTTTTGTATTCCAAAAAACAAGTGGTGCAACACACTTACATCTAGGGCAATACATTTGTGAATTTGGAATTTTGTATATTTTATTTTCCCAGTCTTCAGCGTCTATTTTAAAAATGTTTTCGCATTTAGGGCATTGTCTATCTAGATAGCCATTTTTATCTGTTATTAGTGTTAACGGAAATTCAAATTTCTTACTAGGTTTAGTTATTAAATTATGTTTTACTTCTGAATTTTTTTCAGAAATAATACTATATCCAAATGATTTAAAATAAAAGTTAAAACTTGTTTGAATTTGTTTCTTCATGGTTACAAATAGAGCCTGTGGAGTATAACGAATAGAATAGTTCATTTATATTTAAGTCTTCTGTTCTTTAAGTTGTTTTTTACTTCTTCTTCTGTAAGCCAGCCTTCTTTTTCAACAGAATGTAAACCAGTATTTAATTCACATAATAGTTTAATCATAGCTTCTGCTTTTTCAAATTCTTCTTCGTCCTTTATATCACGGATGGAGTAGGCTCCACGACCATTTTTCGTTAAATATACAGGAGAACCAGCAGAAACATTTTCCAAAAGAGAATCATAATTCTTTAAATCAGTAATAGGTCTAACATTTGGCATAAATTAATTCCTCTTCTTTATATAATAATTTTAAAGAATTTTTTAGAATTAATCAAGTTTTAATCAATCAAGAGCGACCCTAAGGGCGAAGTCTTTCATAGAATAGATTATGCGCCCATCGACTACGAGGAAACCATCAGCTGTAATTACTCTGTGGTTTGCCCTGTATATCTAAAAAACACTATTGAAACATTGTAATTATTTTGCTAGAATAAAAATCAGTTAAGAAACAGCTTTTTAATTTACTTTTAGTATTTTTATTTGCACACCTTCGATAAGCTGTTTATAAATTCAAGTGGAGAACTATCAATGGACGAAAAGAAATGGTTATACGATTTTAGAGTAGCTTACAAACGTTTAAGAAATAAATACGATGAAACCACTGAAGAATACTTTAATTCTGTTGTCTGGCTTGGAAAGTTAAGTAGATTTAGGAAAACTCAAAAAGATGATAACAATATTGAATATGAATCAACTTTTGATTGTGTTAGAAACTTTTACAAAGAAAGTTATAAAGATTTAAAACATAGAACAGATGCAGAATTAAAAGGTGCTAAAGATTTTGT
>CAJOND010000088.1 GCA_905236675.1 Candidatus Rifleibacteriota bacterium
ATCCAAATCCATTTTTCCAACATTTTCAACTTCACGTGAATATAGCCAATTGTAATAAGCTCTGCTAACAGCCATAACTATATTCTGTTTTGTTAATGTCTGTGAAGATTTTGCTATATCTCTACCAAGTCTTGCAGAAGTAATACCTGCTCTGTCTGCTTTACCAAGATATAATGGCTGAGTAAGATTTAAATGTGAACCATTGACATCGTCAAGGGTTGCATTTTCTACCCCTCTAACCTTACCATCTTCTAATTTTGTCTGTGTGACCTGTGCACTAACTTTTGTGCTTGCCGCAGTTCTAGCCTGCCAAACAGCAGCTTCAGCTTTTTCAACACTAGTAGCGGCATTCTTAATACTTCTGTTACTGTTCAAAGCTATTTCTAGAGCAGAATCGAGGTCGAAGTCTGAAAAATTATATTCTTTTTCAGCAATTTTTTTTGGATCTTCTATAGGATTCAAATCTTTGTCTAAAGCCTGAATCTTATAATCCTGAGCCAATGACGGTCCTGCTATCAGAACAGCCAACAAAAACAGAGCAGATAACTTTGATTTATACATTGATTACTCCTGTCTAAAAAATGTCTTTGTAAAAAATCTGTAACAATCATCAACGCTCATTTCTGGTTCTCCATAGAAAGAAAATAGAACATTGAAATCAAACATTTTCTGAAATATTATTGCAATCTGTCTTGAAGTCATAATGTTTATGATGATTCCTTCATCTATACCTCTTTGGAAGAAGCTAGAAGTCATATCCAAACCTTTGTGAAACACTTCATGTCCATAATTAATGTCTGTTTCAGACAATTTTAAACGAGGCATTAACGCCATAATACGATGGATTAGACGAGATTTCTTTTTGAAAAAATCATACATAAAATCAAAAATATCTCTCAATGTTGTTTTAAAATCTTTATTAGTGCTTAGAATCGCTGAGAAATTCTTTTGATGTTCTTCAACATTGTGTATCAAGCATTTAAAAAGCAAATCTTCTTTACTTTTAAAATAAGTGTATATTGTTCCTTTGCCAACACCTGCATTTTTTGCAATTTCTTCCATTTTTACTTCATGAAAGTCTTTTTCAGAAAACAAATTTGCTGCGGAATCAAAAATGCTATTCATTGTTTGTTCATTTTTCTTTTGCATTAAATTTGCCTTCCATAATCTCTTAGAAAATTTTTGAATATACCGACCAACGAGTCGAGAATATAAGCCGACTCACAAGTCAGTTTTACATTATAATAAATAATAAGTCAATAGGTATTTTTTTAACAAATATTAAACTCAAAAACTCATATTAAGTCTAATTTGAATTAATCATTATTTAAAATCGAATGTACATTTTTCAATCAAAAAAAATGTATAAAAATTAAACAGTCATCTTTCTGTAAGAGCCTGGTTTTTTGCTTTGAAAATAGGTTTTAAAAGATAATTCATAACAGATTTCTTACCTGTCAGAATATCAACTGAAACTAACATACCTGGGACAAGCTTTAATGGTTTTTCTTCTGTACCTAAATAAGTTTTCTTGGTTTTTATACGAACAAGAAAATATGGCATTCCATTTGGTTCCATCAGAGAATCAGCACTAATATCCAGCACCTCGCCTTCAAGACTCCCATATATAGAAAAATCGTATGCAGTCACTTTAACTTTTGCAGGCTGTCCTGGGTGAAGAAAAGCTATATCGGAAGGCTGTATTTTTGCTTCAATCAGTAGTGAATCTTCTATTGGCACTATTTCAAACAAATCCATACCAGGTCTTACCACCCCGTTAATAGTGTTCACAAACATTTGTTTTACAATGCCTTTAGCTGGCGAAACCACAAGAGTACGTTGAACCTGGTCTTTTAAGGCTGTCTGACGTTCTATTAACTGGGAAATATGTGCGGAAAGTTCGTTAAGCTCTTTTTGCGCTCTTGTTTGAAAACTTATTTTTATTTCCTGCTTTTTGCCTTCTAATTCTTTTATTGCGGCAAGAATACGGGGCTGTGCAGCTTTTGAAGTTTCTAGCTGGTCTTTAACATTTATTCTATCTCGCTCTAAACGCAAATATTCCGTCTGAGATTCAACACCTTTGTCTACAAGAGGTTTTGTTATATCAATCTGTTTCTGTACTATTTCTAAACTTTTGACCGCATTAGCAGCTTTTATTTTTACTTCGTTAAGTTCGCTGTTTTTTTGTGTTATCTGTTCGTCAATTATCTTATATTGGTTTTCTATATATTCTATATTGCTTTTAAGTAACGAAAGCTCTCTTTCAAACAAATCGGCAGAAATAGAAGCGATATTGTTATCTATAAAATTCTCACCTTTAGATTCTGCTTCTAGCCTAAGCTTTCTTGCTGTCATCTCTTCAATTTTCAGCTTTGATTCCTCTAGAGAACTGGCAGACATCATATTTTCAACTCTGACTAAGGGTTGATTTATTTCAACTTTATCACCTTGATGGACAAATATTTCTGTGACAATTCCACCTTCTAAATGTTGAACAGTCTGGTTTTTTGAAGATGGAACTATCTTGCCCATACCACGAGTTATTTCGTCTAATTCTGAATAATTAGCCCAAACAATAAAAATAATCAGCATAATAAAAAGCAGATAAATTAATATTCTTGATTTTACAATAACTTCTGGGTGGCTAACCCAATCGGCTTCCAACATAAAATCAGTATTATTTTCATTCATTTAGAGATCACTTCCTTCATGAAAGCTTTTTTAAATTCTTCCAGACTGTTATCGAACACAAGTTTTCCGCCATCGACAATCATCACTCTGTCGGCCAAGTCGAGCATAGAATGTTTATGAGTCGTCATAATCATCGTTAAATCTTTAAGTTCTTTCTTTATAAAGCTTTTAACCTCTGCTTCTGTGTTGGTATCCATAGAACTTGTTGGCTCATCTAGCAAAACCATAAATCCATTCTTTATAAAAGCTCTAGCAATAGCAATTCCCTGACGCTGACCACCTGACAGATTCTGACCTCTTTCCTGAATAAAAGAATCTAAACCTCTAGGGCAGGATTGGAGCAGATTTTCTAAACCACCTGCGTTAACTGCTCTTAATAAAGACTTGTCATCAATATCGGCAATAGCCATTGTGATGTTACCTCTTATAGAATCTGAAAACAGGTAAAAATCTTGGGGAACATAATTTATCAAACTTCTATATCTGGCTAAGTTCAATTCGTTTAAATCAAGGTTGTCAATAAAAATTCTACCTTCTTTAGGTTTATAAAATCCCATAAGAAGTTTATGGATAGTACTTTTGCCCGCACCCATACGACCTAGAATTATAACTTTTTCACCTTTTTTTATTTTGAAACTAACGTTTTTTAAAGCGACTTTATCTGAATTTGGGTAACAGAAAGTCACATCTCTAAACTCAATGTTTCCGTCAATGCTATCTTTTTTTATAAGCTCAGAACGACAATCTTCTTCACTTTTCTCCATTATATTTTTTATTGAATTAAAAGAAATCGCTGTTTGGTTCCAAGATGATATAAGACCTACAAGCTGACCAACAGGGGCTATGATTTTAGATGAAAGTATCATAATAGCGATTAAAGCCCCCATCGTCATTTCATGACTGCTTATCATATAAACGCCCATTACAATGGTTAATATTGTGTTAAGCTGAATAAGAGCACCTGTAAGGGTCGGAACAGAAGTTTGCAATAAACGAGAAATAATAGCTCTGCTAGATATGGCAACGGTAACATTTTCCCACTTATTTTGAAAAAGTCTGGCAGAATCAAACTGTTTTATATCGCTAAGACCGTTAATTGTTTCTATTACAAGTGAGTTCTTTTTTGACGCATTATCGAAATTGGCTGCGATACTTGCGTAAAGAGGAGTTCTGATTATCAAGGCATATATAAGAATCAAAGCCATCATAACTACAGGCACTATTACTATCTTTCCTGCCAAAGAATACACGACAGAAAGCAGAATAAAGGTAAAAGGCAGGTCTATAAGCACAAGTATCACTGATGAAGTAAGAAAATTTCTTATTGAATCATATTCACGCAGACAAGAAGCAAAAGCTCCAACATTTTTTGGAGCTTCTTCTATTCTGAGATTTAAAACTTTTTCAAAAATACGTGCTGAAATCAAGATATCGCTTTTTTTAGCAGCTATCTCTGTAAGCCAGCTACGTAAAAATTTTAATACTGCATCAAATATAGTAACAATCAATGTTCCAATAGCTAAAACCCATAGAGTTTCAGTTGCATTGTTGGGAACAACCCTGTCGTAGACATTCATTGTAAATAGTGGACCTACAAGGGCAAAAAGGTTTATTATAAAGGACGCAACCAGAACATCTAAATAAATTGGTATACATAGCCATATGGCATACCAAAACCAATGTTTATTGTTTTTTTCATTTGATTGAATAGACACGGCTTTATCAGTCTCTGACTATAAATTCTACATAATTTTCCCCAAAAGATTTAGTATCTATATTGTATAAATCTATTTCAGGCTCATATGAACCCCAGCCAATAGGATTTGGTTTTTTATATAAACCTAATATTTTCATTGTGGAAGATATGTATTCGGCTCTCTTCTGGCTTAATGCTTTGTCGGCATTAGGATTCTTCATATCATTGGAATAGGCGACAACATCAATATTATTGTAGGAATTTTTGTTGAAGCGATTCACAAGCTCTTTTAAGATAGAGGTAGAGCTAGTGGTGAGCATTTCAGACTTGCCAGAAAATACAAGCGAATCTGATCTTATAACATATGCCGCACCACCAGAAAAACTAGATAAATCAGATTGGACAGTAAGAACCATAGAATTTGTTTTTTCTTGGTTAATAGGTTTGCGAGCTTCTACAAAAATTGAATCAGAATCAAATAAATGGGTAGTCAAAATTCTTTTAATATTATAGGCACGTCTCAAAGCCAAAAGTTCTGAGTCTGAACCAGATTTGCCTTCTGTCACAGTAATTTTAATCTGCCCATCATCAGCAAGCCGTCTTAATTGGGGTATTATTTCACGCATTAATATTTTTGCCTGTGGACTAAGTTCTTCGCTATTTGGCTCAAAACTTATAAAATCCATTTCTGTAGGAACATCTGGTTTTATGGATTTAAGCTGTAAATCAGCCTTAGTTTTTATTAAAACCAGTTCATCGTTTAACTTTGTATTGGTTGACTCAGATAAATATTCCTTAACCAAATCATCTTTTTCACCAAGCTCGTTTACAATTTCACCTTTTAAAGAATTTACACTTACATCAACATTATCAAAAATACCATCCTGGTCTAAATCTTTTATTAAAGGTAATTCATCTTTTCCTGCTGGTCTAGCCCTTTTTGCTTCTGCTAATTCTTTTGCATATGGAATTTCAAGCCCCAAGTCTTCAACTATGGCACCAATAGAATAAAGCAATCTATATTTTGATATTAGCAAATCTGCTCTTAGTGCCGCTAACTGAGAGCGAAGATTCTGATATTCCACTTCGGCATCAAGAATATTTATTAACAAACGTTTGCCAAGTTTAAATTCCTGCTGATATGAACGCAAAGCCCTTTTCGTAAATAATAAGCTTTTACGTACAGCGCCGATCTGGTTTTCAAGTAATTTATAACCACTATAAGAAAGATTCAAATCATTAAGTATTGTTCTAGCCACATTATCACGCAGATATTTTTCATGATGAATAAGGCTTTTATAATATTCTTTTCTTTGTTTAGAAAAACCTCCGTCATATATTGGTATACTTAGTCTTAACATTACAGAGGATTCGTTTTCTTCACCTCTTAAACCACTTCTATTTTTACGCCAATCCCTGATTCCTTCTAAATAAAGGTCGGGGCGATTTTCTGCATGTTCACGCTCATATTCTTTCTTTTTAGTATTGATATTGTATTCGGAAGCAATCAAATTCGGATTGCAATCCCATTGTTTTTGTATTGCCAATGTTAATGAGCTAGGTATCAATGAACCTGGCAGAGATGGCATTTCTAATTCACTTCCGTCTATAAATCTGCCCATAAGTTTATGCATCTGATAAATTGCTTTTCTATAGTCATTTTTTCTTGCAACAAGTGTAGACTGTGCCATAGCAAGTCTGCCACTAACTCTTTCCAATTCAGATTTTCCAGAAGTTTTGGCTTCAACTCTAGCCTTTATATTCTTCATTAATCTGGTATGTATTTCTACGTTTTCTTCAGCCAGAATAACCAGCTCACGATATTTTAAAATATTTATATATGCTTCTGCTGTTTCATAAGCACAAACATTGGCGGTATCCATATATGTGAACAGAGCAGAACGAGCGTTAGATTCTAAAGATGCTATATCTTTATGAAGCCTGTTACCATCATTTAAAAGTTTTCTTGCTACTATTCTAGCTCCAGATACATCGTTTATACTAGTTTTGTAACGGGTACTGGCATTGCTTACATTTTGTCTGCCTGCTTCTGAGTCTAAATCTATAGTAAAATTCTGCTTTGTACGAATAGCTTCACGAATATGAACTGCAGAATTATAGGTTTTTAATTTTTCCAATACTTTTGGGTTTGTATCTAAAACCTCATTAATACAGTCATTTAATGATATTCCATAAACAGTTGCACAAAATGCTGGTAAACAAATAAAAGCCCATAATACTCCAGAAAAGTTCCTTATTTTTTTCATCTCAAATTATCTCTCCAAATTTTCTATATACTTTGTGAGGAGGGATGGCAATCGAATAAATGGGGATTTCCGAATCAGGTTACTTCTTTTATTATCCTCTCAAGAAAGTTGCCTGAAATCATGTATGTCTGATATCTGACTTAACTTACTTTTTTACTTTGCCTTTTTTTCTTTATAGTCCCAATGAATCACTAAAAGTAAGTAACTATCATCAGAGCCCCAAATTATTCAATTGCCATTAAAACCTTTCAAATTATTGATAAATTCTCCTGAACATATAAGGTGACCGTATCCATCTCAAATGTTCCTGTATAAACCGTATAATCTATTCCATCAATATTAGTGGTGGAAGTATTATCAGTATCCCAAATCCCTTCGTTGTTGGTTAATTGAACGCTATCCCCATTCTCTCCATTTATAAAAAGTGTATTATTTGAATCCGTCATATCTAGCAGATCTTTTACACTAAGATTATTTATCGAATCACTTGTTCCATTGTTCATATCTATGGCTTCGATATTACTTATAGAACCAGGTGAGTTTTTAAGAATATTGAAATCTAAATTATCGCCAGCCTGCAAAATCAGAGTATCTTTGCCAGAAGTGACTCCAAACTGCTCATCACCATTGATTATATCGTTATAATCAAAAACAATTCTGTCACTTCCTGCTCCTCCAAAAATTATGTCTGCTCCCTCACCGCCATCTATATAATCATCACCATTTCCGCCATAGATACTGTCATTGCCTGTGCCACCGTATATATGGTCGTTGCTATCGTCACCATACAGGGTGTCGTTTCCTGCACCGCCGTAAATATAATCATTGCCGCCACCACCATGAATAGTCTGATTGCCAGCATGACCATAGATAGCATCGCCATTATCTGTTCCGTTAATAGTGGTATTAGAATCAAAATTAAAATTTAAACTGAGCTTTTCGGCGTTAACTGGTTCTATGGAAGTATCGAGTATATTCCCGTTACCATCTGTTTCTTGAGACATAACCTTAACATCAAATACTCTAGTACCGCTTAAATCTGCTTCCATTCCGATGTATAAGTTGTCTATCTGATTTTGGTTAAGCTGTCCCACAGTATAAGTTAAAGCATTACCGTCAATATCAGGCAGGAGAATCATATCACCATCACTATTTTTGGTATAAAGATGAAAATCTGCTCCATCATCTGATTTAAAAACGACTTTGTAAAGTTCGTCACTAACAAAAGGCTCGCCGTTTGGTTGTTTTATTGAATAAGAATTATAATCTTCCTGTTCAACCAAAGCAGCTTCTAACTGAGCCTGTACAGGCATATTCCAAGAGCCAGAAATACCATTTTTAGGTGTTATTACTGCTCCGTTAGCTTTTGGAGCTATGCGTATAATAAATTCCTCGCTGCTTATCGCAGTAAGACCATTATCTTTTTCGGTTGCTGCCGCATAAAGTTCTAATTGAATATCTCCGCTCTGATGTAGTGGAGCAATATATCTAAAACCGTTAGCAGAAGTTAAATCACTAGGTTTAAAAGTCCAGGAACCATCACCGTTGTTCATTCCAAGAGTTAAACCGTTATTGTCTATAAACCTGCTTCCATCTGGAACGTTTCTAATAAGCAAAGTATGGAATTCTGAACCATCCAGGTCTGCAAAATTAGCCTTAAGATGCAGATTGACAGCCTCATCTTCCACTGTATTATATATTCCATGCTCTACAGTGCCGACAGAATGTAAGGTGTCAACAGAAAAGTCATTACCAGTAGGATTGTCAGGTACAGGCAATACTTCAATTAACACATCTGAACTTTGACTAGAAGTATTGGAAACTGAAACAGCGTTAATTATAGTAGTATCTGTAACGTCAGCAGTAACAGTAAATTTGAAGCTTCCAGACGCATGTTCTATTGGTTTAAAATATACAAGTTTTCCACCATAAAAAATCTGGTTGTTTGAATCTACAGTTACATCAAGAGTAGTCGTATTACCAGAAGCCACACCAAGAACATTGTTTTCAGAGTCTACAAAACTGCCTTGAGAAGATTCTACAGATATTTTTATATTGTCAAAACTTTCAGGCAAATCATCTGTGCTTGTTACCCCATCATTAGAGATAAACTTAACCTTTATTGGCATTGGAATATCTTCATCAATAATAAAGGTTCCATCTGCGGGAATAACAGTAAAACCATCGGCTACAGGAGAAATGTTTGCTTCAGCAGATTTAGTTACTGAAGCACTGTCGTAGCTGTGTCCGCCTGTTTCTACCGCAACAGCGGTTATTGAAAATTCAGGCATTTTACCGCTGAAATTTTCAGGTGCAACAAGTCTTATTGTTTGAAGCTCAGCTTCAAGCTGTGTAGCACTTGGCTCTACTCCGACAGAGAAAGAATATACTGTTTTACCTGTTGCTGGTTCAGAGTATTTTACTATAGGTTTGTCTGATTCTAATTCAAAACCATCTGGCAGACCCTTTATTATGAAAGACAATTCTTCTCTGCCGTTAGGGTCTGTATCGTTAGTATGAGTATTATTGCAATCAATCAGTTTATCTAAAGTTATTGAAGTATCTTCGTCAAAAGTGGGAACAAGCAGTGTCAAAGTTGGCGTTTGGGCCTTTATACTAGGTTCCGTTCCTGGTCCTGTAGTCAAATTTATAGTAGTAAACATAGAGTCAGTTTCTTCGGTATTGCCTTCAACAGCATAAGCGGTAATCAACAGCTTGTAGCTACCAGCGTCTACACTGCCAGAAGCTTTTATAGTCAAGCCTCCAGAAAGTATTTCATCACGAGTAAAAGTCCAGGTTCCGTTACCATTATTAACACCTTTGTTGAATGACCAGCCTAAACTTGGAACCCCATCTGTGGTCATAGGTGTTATAGTGAAATATTGATGTTCGTTACAGGTTGCTACCGTAGGTTCTTTATCGGGAAAATCTGCATTGATGCTCAGGTTAAAAACTCTATCAACAGGTTCAGAGCCAGAGAACGATGATATGGTAGGCTTGTCGGCTATGCCTTCAAGCTGAATTATTACATCATTAACAATTTGCTCTACTCTTTCCGTTCCACCATTTTCAACATCTTTAACAGTAACAGCAACATCTTGAAGCTTAACAGAATCATCATCAATATTGCAGTTTCGCAAATTCCCATTAGGGTCTACTGCTATTGCGATACCGCCGTTAATCTGACTTTCTAAAGTAAATTTATAATTGCTGCCATCTATATAATCAGAATTATCATCAACTTTTACCCAGGTATCGCCTTCTTTGGCGTAAATATCTATGCCACTATGAACTTTATTTATAGGAATAAGCACTTGAGTTATGGATTCCGAACCAGTCGGGTCATTGGTTTCAAAGTTTAAAACGCTCATCGTTCCAAGGGTTCCGTTTTCACCTGGTGCGGCATCTTCAACACCTGTTACAATCAAAGGCACAGGATTACTTGTAATAACAGGTCTAACATCAATAGCAAATTCCATCGGTCTGCTAGTCATGTGACCGTCTCTTTCCTGAACTACAGTTAGGATATTAAGCCCTGATATTTTACCGCTCCAGCCAACAGGAGCCTCAAAGAAAAGCCCAGAGTTTATTTCATCAGCACTTAAAGCCCATTCACCTAAGTTTGTGCTGCCATTCATTTTTATCAATGTTCCAACCTGAACTCCACTGGAATTCACAAGTTTTACAAAAGAAGGCAAATTAGTTAAGACGTAAGAAAAAGCTTCTGAATTGTCTGTTGGTGATTTTGCACTGCTAAATAATGGATTCGCAGCTAACTGAATAACTCTGGTTTCACCAGATTCAGTAGTAAAACCAAAAGGTATTTTTTCAGAACCAGAGTTTACCCTTTCCAGACCATAAAAAGTTACTGCTTTAGCCTGAGAACCATCAGAATTACTGTCTAGCTCGACTGTTGAACCATTAGGAACAACATCTTCACCAACAACAACGCCAAAATCATCTGATGCGTTATTGTCGGTAAGTATTATAATAGGCTGGTCTGCTTCGCCTTTTACATGAACAGTCAAAGGCAGTTCAGCATATTTTTGGTCGTGGTTCAACTCTTCTTCTATTGTTGGTGTCACTTTTAAAACAAAAGTATTGCTAGAATGAGCAGGCGGAGTTATATAAATATTGTCTATATCACTATTAAGCAAGGTTCCAACAGTATCGCCAGCACTGGCAGATTTATGGAACTCTGTAGAAGTTGCGGTATTAATTATAAAAGTAAATTCAGAAGCAGTTCCATCAGTTTTATTACTTACAAATATGTCTTCAAAAGTATTTGCTCCTGTCTTTAGCTTGAGAACAGCACCGTATGGAATATCGGCAACCTTGATGCTTACAAGGCTTTCACTACCATCTGTATCTGTGGTATAAGGACGTATATCAATTCTAGCCGACTCATCTTCGTTAATAAATACCTCTCTCGCCTGTAAAAAAGGTTCATCTGCCACGGCAACTACTTCAACAGTAAATTTATCCACCTGCTCATGCCAATCTCTTTCTGAAACAGGGTCATCACCCATATCTACAACGTGAGAGAGCATTTCGAGCTTCATAGTTCCAGCCCAATCTGGGTTTGCTTTTAGATGAGCCTGTGAGAGCTGTTCTACAGAAAGTTTGTAACCTCCATCGGCTGTTCTTGTTCCAATCATTTTGCCTGTGGAATCACAGATAGTAAAGGAAGAAGTATCTCCTGTCTGGTTTCTTATAATAAAATAAGTATCACTGCCTTTTTCAGAACCGTCATTTGTATTGTTATGGATTTTTTCATAGCTTTCAAAGCCTAGTTTAAGGTCTAATATCTCATCTTCATTAACTGATAAAACAGGCTCTGGCTGAGTATCTGGCATAGTCTGGACTCCGTTTATCTCAGTGTATAATCTGTCAGCACCGCCATTATCAGTATCGTATGAAAGGTCAACGGTTCCCTGAACCTTTATTTTTAAATTAGAGTCATTGGTCCAAGCCACATCAATAACAGAAGTATCGTTTTCATCTGTGTCAGTACATTCTATCGAATATTTTAAATTTATATCTGTATTATCATCTAGTTTGGGCAGAACATAAAGCCTGTCAAGAATATCAAGCATTTCGGTTCTTGATTTTCCACTGACTTCATAGCTACCGCTACTACTTAAAACAAGCTCATTATAGTTTGAACCATCAAACTCATAAAGTTTAACACCATCTGGAATATTTTTGATTTTTATTCCGCTGACATACTCGCTGGTATCTTTGTAATTAAAACTAAAATCAAGCTTTATATGAGTATCTTCTGCAACTCCTGTGCCAGAAGCACTAGGAACAATATCACCAGCTTTAGGACTTATTATTATAAGGTTGAAATTGAGTTCAGCACTTTCTTCAACTGTTGTTACGGTTGAGTCGTTATCATAATCTTTAGCTATAAGCTTAATTTTTAGACCGTTTAAATCAATACTGCTGTTGGTAGGTGGCTGAATCTGCAACTGAGGCGAATTAACACCGTTAAATTCTATTTCTAAGTCTCCAGTACCGCTAATAGTTTTGACACTGCCGTTAGCTGTTTTATATTTCCAACCAGTGAGTTGAGATTTATCAAGCACATATTTGAATTTTTCAGAGCCATCGGTATCATTCAATGTTGGAGTAATATAGTCGTCTAATTTTATCCATTGGTCTTCGTCAACGGTAATTGTCGGCTTTACCGTTGGAGCATCGCCGTTTTTCCAATTTAAAGCAATAGGGTCTGTAAC
>CAJOND010000089.1 GCA_905236675.1 Candidatus Rifleibacteriota bacterium
GATTCTTTGTCGGGAATTGGGAATATAGCTGCTGTATATTTCAAGGAAAAGACTAGGGTATTTTGCTTTAATCTTTTCTTTGAATTCAGAAATACTTCTTCCGAATTTTCCTCCGCCATGAGTTACAACAGGAATCAAATATTTATCAGAAAGATTATATTTTGTTAAATAGCTTTCAACTGATTTGGGGAAAGTTCCCCACCAGAGTGGATAAACTAGAAAAATAACATCATAATCAGAAGGATTAAACATATTCTGCTTAAGTGATGGTAACTTTTGGTCAGAGAATTCTATCCCTGCTTCTTTTATTGTATCTATATACCCTGGCAGGTATTTCTTTTCTGTAGATATAGCTTCAATATCGCCACCCACAGAGTCATGAATCATATGTGCAATTATTTGGGAATTACCATATATAGCGTTGCCTTCCCTCATTACAGAAGCACCTGAAACTGCGTCTACATCTGGTGGAAAGTTTGTATTCCCCACTCTGGTGAAATAGACGGTTAATACTTTTTTATTTATTGCTATTTTTTCACCTTTTATAATTTCATTTCTGGAAATATTTACTTTATGGCACCATCTTTCAAGATAAGGCAGAATAAAAATGGATGAGATGGCAGTAAGTATCGCAAAAATCGACAAATAATAAAAGCTTTTTCCTTTAAAATATCTTTTTGCATAATAGAAAACATGGATAACCATCAGTATTAAAGAAATAATCGTTGCATTTAGATGAATAGAGCGCCAATTAAGTGAAGAGAATGATGAATCAGCAGGAAAAAGATTTGTTGTTATTGCTGCTCCAGAAATTGCTAAGATTATAATGCTAATTCCAAAAATAAAAATATTTACAGTGTTAAGGGCTCGAACCCAATTATATTTGCCATTAAGTAAATTTTTATAAAAACTTATGTTTAAAATATTATGAACTATTACTAATATAAAAAATATTATTCCAATAATAACGTGAATATTGCTTGGAACAAAGAACCCGCCAAGCTCAATTATAAAAAGAATTATTAGTGCTATGTTATTTTTTTTATTATTATTTTATTCATTATATCTTCAATATTGATTCTCCGGTTTTTGTTACACACATAATATAATGAATTATTGTATTTTTCAAATGCTCATTATCTGCTTTATTATTCAGATGACTTGAAGCAATTTAAGATTATTGCTATAATACCCACATCTTATTAATTATTGATAATATATAAAAAGGAAAAATATTTTGAACAAAAGGGTACTTATTATCGGGGCATCTTCAGGAATTGGCAAAGAATTAGCTTTGCAATACGAAAGCTTAGGCTGTGAAGTAATTATAACCGCTCGAAATACAGAAAAATTAAAAGAAATAGCAGAAAACAAAAATATTACTTATGAATATTTAGATGTAAATAATTACGAAGAAGCTATTTCCAAAGTTAAAAGACTGGTTGTAAATACTGATATAACAATTATTTCTGCTGGAATAGGCGATTTTAACAAAGATTTAAATTTTGATATCGAATTTAATACAATAAAAACTAATGTAGCTGGTTTTGTAGCCTGTGTTACTGAAGCTTTTAATTACTATAAATCTGTAAAAAAAGGTTTTATTGCAGCTATTTCTTCAATTGCTTCTATTAGAGGTTCTGATGACGCACCTGCTTATAATGCAAGCAAGGCTTTCGTTACAAATTATATGGATGGTTTGAGAAGAAAATCTATAAAAGAAAAATTAAATATTAATATTACAACTATAATGCCAGGCTTGGTTGATACGCAGATGGCAAAAGGGGAGGGGTTATTCTGGGTCGAACCGGTTGATTTAATAGCAAAACAGATTATTAGAGGTATTTGGAAAAAGAAAGCCGAACTTGTCGTTTCAAATAGGTGGAAACTAATTGCTATACTTTTAAAGCTACTTCCTAGCTGGCTATACTACAGATTGTAAAATATTCTAAAACCGATGCTCCTCAAAAGGCTAAAAACAACAGAACAAATTGTAGACCAGATTATTAAATTCTTATAATAGCTTTATTTATATGTCCGCGAGGACATTACATTATTAACCTATGGTGTTGAAGACACCATAGGACTTGCCTCACTACAACATTTCGTCCGACAGGATGATACTTCATTTCTTTGAGTATTAAAGATACCCAAAGTAAACAATAACTACTAACTACAACAAAAACGTTGGCGATAGCAAGCTATATCTTTACAAATAACTTACAGGAATAATTTTATCCTTTTCACTAATAGAAGCTAGTCTGTCAAACATACAGATAACAGCACCATTTCCACGTATTATATTAGGGATTTTATCCAGAATATTAAATGATTTTATATCTTTTATTGAAGGGTCTGAATGTTTTTTTATTTCTATTGGATGTAGCATTCCATCCTTTTCAATTAATAAGTCTATTTCTTTCATATCCTTATCTCGATAAAAATATAAAGGTGGCTCTAATATCCCTTGATTATAGTAACTTTTTATTATTTCACTTATAACAAAACTTTCAAAGAAATGTCCTGCCATAGCTCCGCTTCTTAAAGCAAGAGGGTTATTCCATTCTGTTAAGTATGCTGCAAGACCAGAATCCATAAAATATAACTTGGGCGTTTTTACAGAGCGCTTGAAAACATTGTTATAAAAAGGTTTTAAAAGATAAACAATGTTAGAAGCTACCAGAACAGACAACCATCTTTCTGCTGTAGGCTGTGAAATTCCAACTTCTCGTGCGATTCCACCTAAATTTAATAATTGTCCGTTTAAAGCTGCAGTTGCACGCATAAATCTAGAAAATTTTATTTCATCTCCAATATTGATTAATTGCCTAACATCTCGTTCTATATAAGTTCTTATATATGCAGCGTAATATAATTGCCAATCAAAATTTTTATTTAATGCTAATTCAGGCAATAACCCACGATGTAATAATTCCCAAAAGTTATCATATTTTAATTCTTTATGGTTTTTATTTCGTTTGAATATATATTCGTCTGAAGGAACAAAGGGCTCATCAAATCTGATTTTTTGAAGCTCTCTTAATGATAATCCTAATAAATTTACTAACCCAATTCTTCCAGATAGTGTTTCGGAAACGTTTTTCATCATTTGAAATTGTTGGGAACCGCTTAGAAAAAAAAGACCCTTTTGGTGAGTTTTATCAATATGTATTTTTATTTGAGAAAATAATTGCGGTGCTTTCTGTATTTCATCAATAAAAACAGGCGGTGGATTGTCTTTAAAAAAAGTATTTCCTAAATTTTGTGCTGAGTCACAAAGAAAACTGTCGTCCATTGTTAAATAAGGTAATTTATGAGAATAATTCTGTAAAAGAGTAGTTTTACCAACCTGTCTTGGACCTGTAACCATAACAGCCCCAAACATTTTGGAAAGCTTTTTTATTGTTTTTTCAGCATGACGTTTTAAATACATAAACACTCTGATGCTTTTCGGCTAATTTAATATTCAATATTATTTTAGCCGAAGATTTGAAAATATGCAATATATATGTTTCAAACTTAGTAAAAAAAGTTTCACTACTACTGAAAACTTTTTAATAAAATCACAAAAGTTTTCTGTAGATTAACTACAATAACTCCCAACTACAACAAAAACTACTTTCCCATTTTACACTATAATATTTTTTTTGCTTTACCTCTATGAGGATTTTCTTCTGAATATTTTAATAATTCTTTGTCAAATTGCTCTGAATCTATATTATTAAAATATGTTTCTTGCCATTTTGTATAATCAAATTTTTCTTTAATTATTATAGAAATAAATTTTTCTGCATTTATAATGCCTAATTTTTCCGTAAGGCATTTCATACCGTTTTTTAATAGTTCAGAAGTTGATAAAGATGATTCCATGTCAAAAAAACTCCAGTTCTTTAACAAAATTAGTAGGATTTATAATTTTAATCAAATCAGTTTTATATTTTAATAATCTATAATCAGTAGTAATAAAATAGTCACAATTTGCCAAAATAGCACAAGCAATATGACAAGCATCTTTGTGTTTTATTCCAGAATTTTCTATTGTCTTTGAAAGATTAATAACATCATTATGTTTTTCTTTACTTATATAAATTGTTTCGTAGTTACTAGCAAAATCTTCTATAGTATTCTTTCTTATTTCAAAAGGGTTTTGACTGTTTTCATAGTAAAGCACATAAGATGTTGCTAATTCTATCTTCCCATTTTTTATTTGTTCTTGAATAAATATTTTGGCTTGGCTTTCTATATGAATGGAAACAAAAGCCTGATTGTCATAAGGTCGATTATAACAACAATTGTCAAGATATATTAACATAGTAAACTCTCTTTAATATTATAAATATTATAGTTTACATCATTAAATTATACAACAACATATTTTATTCAAATAACATCGAATAATATCTTGATTCTCTATAAAAGATTATCGAATATTCTTCAAAAATGATTGTTTTAACAAACAAAGAATGTTTAACCATCGCCGAAAAGAAATATTCCGAATTTGTAAAAGCCTATATTCGTTATGCCAAGAACGGCGGAATAGTAAACATTTAAATTAGCATTAGATTTGTTTTTAGTATAGCCAATTGTTAGTAGATTATAAAAAACTATTCCCAATTTAAAGGGAATAGTTAGATTTCTGAAGTTTATTCAGCGTTAAACATATCTTTCCCAAGACCGCAGATGGGGCAAACCCAATTATCTGGAATATCTTCAAATGCGGTTCCAGGAGCTATTCCACTGTCGGGATCTCCGACTGCTGGATCATAAACGTAACCACAAGGGCATACATATTTTTTCATTTTGGTTCCTCCATAAATATATTAAAACTATTTTAATCTAGAAATTGTTTAAAATCCAATAGAATTATTTTGGGTTTGAGTAGAGTGGTTTATATACTCTAAAAATTCCCTGGTAGCGAGTCTTGGGCCTCTTACTGCATTTATTCCTAGTTCATTTAATTTCTTAAAGGTGCATAAAGTTCTTTTGTATTTTTTCAGTCGTTTTATTCGCATTAAATGGGTAATTCTTATATTTTCATCTGAGTAGTCATAGGGAATGTCTGTTGCTGTAATTTCGCATTTATAAAGAATCGCAGAAACTGGTGAGCCTACATACATGTAAGCAATGTCGCCAATACTTACTTTGTTGCTCTGTTTCCAATCTATTTCTTGAGACTGTTCAAAAGCTGATTCTATATCGAAGAATTTCGGATTAGCAGGTAATATCCAATTTGATTTTACTAATTCTCCGTTGGAAGATTTGCCTCTTCCTGAGTGTATGGCATATTCTCGGCTTACCTTGATTAATTCTATAATTTGCTCATCTTTTAAACTGTCATTGAGCATAACACTTATCCATTGGGCGTGGTTCATGTGGTAGGCTGGATATACCCCATTTAATTTATGTATTTCATCAAATTTGGAAGTATCAATTTTTAAATTCATTATCTCAACATTTGGGCTGTCTTCTTCTTTTGTGCCCTTTGTAAGCAAAGATTCTTTAATATTCATTATCAACCCATACCATTTTTGATTTTGGGGGTATCTGTAAACGGCTATGTGGTCCGTTTTTGAGAAAGGATTATCAGATTTTTCCCCAAACTTTTCAAATATTAATTCAGAAATTCTATTGGCTTGTTCAGAAATAAATTCTTTTGCTTTAAAACACTTTTGGGCTATTCCCTCTAAAATGGCTATATATGCTTCTCTTACGGTTCCAACATATGCACCGATGTAAGATTCAATATGGATAGGCAAATACTCTTCGTTGGTCTCTAATTCTATTACTTTTCCTGTGAGTTTGCCTTTTGAGTCTACTTTTATTTCTGCTTTAAACTCATCTTGCATAAAAATTTTGGAATAAGTGTAATCTGAACCTTTTTTAATAAAACCATATTTCTTCAGCTTATTAAAATCGGCTGTCATTCTTAAAAATATATCTTCACCGTATCTCAATTTAATTATCCTTTTCTTTTCACCGTAGATTGTGAATATTTAATATAATTCAACTTTAACTGGTTTATTGATTACCATCGAATCTGGCGTTATGAGGCAATTCATCGCTAAAACTTTTACTCCAGCTTTGCTAGCTTTTCTCAAGGCATCGCCGAAGGCTTTATGAGTCTCGTCATTGGGCTTAAATTTATTTACTTTTTCCATTTGAATTACAAAAAGAATGATGGCTTCGTAACCTTCATTTAAACTTGCCTCTAATTCCAGAATATGTTTTATCCCTCTTTCTGTTGGTGCATCAGGGAAATATGCAATATTGTCTTTTTCTAAAGTTACGCCTTTTACTTCTATGAAAACCTTTCTTTTTCCATCTTCAACATAAAAATCAAATCTTGATTTATTATAGCTATATTCTCTTTTTATTGAAGCTTTTTTTGAAAATAAATTCCCATTTTTCAACCATTCTTCAACAGCAGCATTTGGGGCTTGTGAGTCCATATTTATTAGAAATGAATTCTTTTTTACTGTTATTAAATCGTATTTTGTTTTTCTTTCAGGATTATCAGATTCAGATAAAAAGACGGTAGTTTTTGGAATAAGTAGTTCTTTGCATCTGCCTGTATTTTTTACGTGGGCTATTTCTTGCTTGCCATCTATATCTACATAGGCAATAAACCTATTCGGACGGCTAACAAACTTTGCTTTAATTATATTTTTGTATTTCATATTGTTTAAGTTTCTACTTAAAATTCTACAACTAAAATAATAAATCTGAAAGATAACTTTAATTTATTTTTTGCTTGTTTTATTTAAAATCGCACAAAAATTAGATAAAATGTGAGTAAAAATTTGTGATTTTTATAATTTTAGATTTTTATTCCCCAAAAATTAAAAATTTTTATATGCTTGCTAAAATTTTCACAAGCGAATTAGCCATATATTCGAGAAGGTCGAAACTAAAAATTTAATGCACGAATGCCTAAAAACATGGTGCATATGTTAATTCACGTTTGAGGTATTTGAATAGATAATTAAATAACTTGACCAACTAACTAAAATTAGAAAGGAACCGATATGACCTCAAACAATGCAAACTCCTCCTTCGTTCATCTTCACGCTCACAGCCATTATTCCATTGGAAATTCTGTAGCAAAAATAAAAGACATAGTTCAAGCAGCCAAAAAATATAGTATGCCAGCGGTTTGTCTTACTGATATATTTGACATGTATGGAACTATTGAGTTTTACAAAGAGGCTATAAAAAATGGAATAAAACCTATAATTGGGCTTGAAGTTTGGGTTACTGCAAATAAGTATAATCAAAATTTCCCTGCTCATAATTTAGTACTACTAGCAAAAAACAATACAGGTTACAAAAACCTTATGAGCTTATCTACGGCCTGTAATTATAATATCCCAAATAGAACACTACCTTTTAATGAACTTGAACAATACAGCGATGGTTTAATTGCTCTTAGCGGTGGTCTAACAGGTGCTATTTCTTCTGCTCTTTTAAATGGCGACAGGGAAAAAGCAAGTTATATAATCAAATATTATGTTAAAATTTTCGGAAGAGATAATTTCTATATTGAATTACAAAATACTGGTTTGAGTGAGCAGATTAAGTTATTGCCAGAGCTTGTTAGTCTAACTCATGAAATATTAGGTTATAATATTATTCAAGAACCTACACCCCATAAGCTATTGAATATAGTTGCTACCAATAACTGTTGCTGTATAAATAAAGAAGATTTTGAAGCCTTAGAAATATATCAGAAAATTTTAAAAAAGAACAAATCATTGGATTTAAATAACAATGAGTTTTTATCTAATGAACAATATTTTAAGTCTCCAGCAGAAATTAAAACTTTATTTGCTGAGTATCCAGATGCTATTGAAAATACAGTTGAGATAGCTAAAAGATGTAATGTGGAAATTAAATTTGGAAAGGATTATCGCCTTGATTTTCCTGTTCCAGAAGGGAAAACAGCTGAAAGTTATGTTAGAGAATTATGTTATAAAGGCTTAAAAGAAAACTATGACTCTAACCCTCCCGAAGAAGCAATAGAAAGATTAGAAACAGAATTGGAAGTAATAAAAAAATTTGATTATTTTACATATTTTTTAAAGATTTTGGAATTAATAAATCAAGCAAAGAAAAACGATATTGTTTTTAGCCCTGGATATGGTTTGACAGCTAGTTCAATAGTTGCTTATACAATGCATATTACTGATGTTGACCCAATTAAATATGATTTAAGTTTTAAGAGATTCATGAATTCTGAAAGTTTTATAAAGTCTAAGATAGAAGTTGAATATTCCGCTTGTGAACCAGGATTACCATTTTCTATAGAGTCGTATGACTCAGATTTTGTAAATCATTTACGTGTAGAAAATTTATGTTTCCCATATTTTAGGAAAAATACTTTTACTGTTTCTGCTATGAGAATAGGTGAAATGCTTGGTTTTGATTCTAATACAATCGATAAAGTTGTTAGACCTGTTGAGGAACGTGAAAGTCTTAAGAAAGATATTGATATTGATAAAGAATTTCAAAAAATCGAAGAAAAAGGAACCAAAGAAGAAAAGAAACTTTTACGACTTACCAAAATTATTGATGGTCTTGTTTATGATGTTTACACTATTCCTAATTCAGTGGTTTTTGAAATAGGTAATAAGCGATATCGTGGTATTTTACCGTCAAAATTATTAGGAAGTATGAGAGATAAGGATTTTGAAACTTTCAATTGTTCTCAATATGATAGACAGACTGTTGAAGAATTAGGTTTACCTGCTTTTGATTTTCATAGTTCCGATGATTTATTATTTTTGAAGAAAATAGTTAGTTTAATTGAAGAAACTCATGAAAATCTTTATAATCAAAACAGTCATTTAGAACCAGGAAGTTATCTAAGATTACGACTTTTATACAAAATATGTTCGGCAACGTGTCAATCCAAAAAACTATTAGGTTTAAACTCAGAAGGTAATAATTATTTTGAATATGGTTTATTAAATTACTCCGATCCACATGTTTATGAACTTTTCCAAAAGAGCATTTCCTTTGTAACAGGTCGTATTGGTTGGTGGCTTTCATATCTACGACAACATAAGAATAATCCTTCTGTTAGTGAATTGGAAGATATTGTTCCTCTGTTAGCTCTTGATAAAACTTATCCCGTAAATCCTGAAATAATTAATTCTTATTTTAATCGTAAACTTGGGATGGAAGAAATAACTTATTTGCATTCTGATTTGGAGCCTATTTTAAAAGAAACTTATGGAATATATTTATATGAGGAACAAGTAATAGATACTGCTCAAATAATTGCAGGTTTAACATTGCGTCAGTCTGAAAAATTCCTTGATTTTTTAAAAAGGAAAAATAATGATGAAAAAGCTGAAATGGTTAAAAAGTTTATTGATGGTGCTGTAAAGAATTGTATTGAGGCGAATGTTGCTAAAGAGATTTTAAATTCTATGAATTTTTCTACTAGGCGCTTTTATAGCAAACCTCATGCTGTTGGGCAAGCTGTTCTTTTATATAGATTGTTGTATCTTGAAGCTCATTATCCAGCTGAATTTTTAACAGCCGAATTAAATATGCGAATGAATCAAGCCTGTCATCATGAAAATGAAAAGATTCGAGATATAGAAAAATCAGGAGATTATGAATTGTCTAAAAAGTATAGAAACGAAGCTAAAATCAAAGATTTTAGCTCATGGATCGGCATGAAAAGTATTTTATTAGACTGCGAAAAACTAGATGTAGAAATAGAATTCCCAGATAAAATTATCTACTCAACTCGCTTCAAAACCGATGGCAAGAAAATCTGGCATTATTCGATCAAAATGAATAACGGAACAATTAAAGACGCTCCCCCAAAGTTTTGAAAAAACTGTTGGGGGAGCTGTCAGCCGTTAGGGTGACTGAAGGGGGAGCAAAGTGAAGCTTTGCGTAAAAGAGTGATGACCTAGCTAGAGTAAACATCTGTTTTATATAACCGTCATTGCGAAACCGCAAGTCATACGTCATTACGAGCATACGAAGTATGCGTGGTAACGTGGCAATCCATACTCCCCTTTTTAAGGGGAGATGTCACGAAGTGACAGAGAGGTTTTTATTTATCGTAACTTAGCTAGATTTTGTTAATAACCCCCTTTGTCCAAAGTCACCTGTCTTGCGTCCGTTGATAAAGATTTGATGACTCAATTGACTAAAATTATTCTTATCGTTAAACTATGATTAGTGTTTTATTGCTAGGAGGAAGAAATGCGTAAACTTGATGATAATTTTATTAAAGCCTTAAATGAAGGTATTTTAAAGCCAATATTAACTTTCGTATTAGACAACAAAGATAAAATTTATTGCGGTATAAGAAATAATGAATTTCATATTTATTATAGGGGAGGGGTTTTAGGTAAAATTAGGCAAAAAGATGGAAAAAGAAATAATGATATTAATAAAGGAAAAAATAATAACTATGTTTATGGATATTCATTTGATAAAAACTATTATGAACATTTAACTGAAAAGATAGAAATACGAAATTTACCCAACAATACTATCCAGACTTCTGATGATTCAGAACGATTAGTGTCTTTTTGGGATAATGTTTTAATCGGAGTAATAGATAAATTTCTACTTGATAAAAGAAATAGAAATGATACTTTAGAACGGCAAGCACAACATTTGTTAGCTGTTAATAATGAAAACAACCCAGATTCTAATTCCTACTGTATAGATATAGAATATGAACAATCTCCAGAAGATACCGAGAAAAAGGTTTTTGGAAAATCTGATATGATATTGGTTTCTAAAAATAAATTTGATTCTAATGGAATAATTAATAAAAAAGGTAAATATAGGGTTGTTATTATTGAATTAAAATATGGTCATGGGTGTTATATTCACGATCCAAAAAATAGACAAGAATTGTTAAATAATACTGAAATAGAAGGTTATGACATTTCTAATAATACTAATGAAAGTTTTGGAAGTGGTATTGTTGGGCATTTTGCTGATTTTTATAGACTTATTAAAACAAAGAAAAATTATAATATTTTTAAGAAAGATATAGTTAATATTTTTAATCAAAAGAAGAGTTTGAACTTGATTGATAATGAAGAAGAATTAAAAGAAGAATTAATAGACGATAAATTAGAATATTGGATTATAACCTTATGTAATAATGAAGAAAAATATCATGAAACTAAACTACGGTTTAATTCTTGTAATAATGCTTTAATGAATGCTATAAAAAGAAATGATTTTTCTGTTCAAAAAGTTTTTTCTAAGAGTAATTATAATGAGTTAAAAGACAAGAATATAAAATTTTATTTTTATAGAGGAAAAGAAATTCAAAAATTAGAAAACCAAAAATATCGACTTGATTATTTAAATATTAATGATGTGATTGATAAGACAAATTATGAAAGTATAGATAAAGATGTAATATTTTGTGAATAATTATTTATTCATCAATGCATCTTTATTAAATTACCTAATTCTCGAAAGGAGCCCCCCATGCACCAATCATCAGAAACATCTAGCGAAGTTAAAATCTGTATACATCGAGGCAGCAACCAAATCGGAGGAAGCTGCGTCGAAATAGAATGTGAAGGAAAGAGAATAATAATCGATATGGGTACTCCTCTAGATGCTGATGAAGAAACTCAAAGCCTTGTTCCAGATATAAAAGGACTGAAAGAGGGCGACTCCTCAATACTTGGTGTAATAGTATCTCATCCACATAAAGATCACTATGGCTTAATTAAGTTCGCTTCACCAGAAATCCCTGTATACATAGGTGAAAAAGCCTATAAGATAATTGAAACTACATCAATATTTGTTCCTAATGCTGATGTAGAAATACCTAACAAACACTTTTACGAAGATAAAAAGCCTTTTATAATCGGCTATACAAGCAAAGGAGAAATAAAAATCACTCCATTTCTTGTAGACCATTCTGCCTTTGATTCTTATGCATTGCTTGTAGAAATTGCTGGAAAGAAAATATTGTATAGCGGTGATTTCCGCTGTCATGGAAGAAAAGGAATACTTTCAAAAATACTTCCAAAGAATACACTTCTTAAAAATCTAGACTTGGTATTGCTTGAAGGTTCATCTTTTGGTCGATTAGATAAAGATTTGCAATTCCCTAAAGAAGATGAGTTAGAAAATACTTTTGCTGAAGAATTCAGAAAAACGAAAGGATTAGCCTTAGTTCATTGTTCTTCACAAAATATAGATAGAATTACTTCTATTTATCATGCTTGCAAAAAATCAGGAAGGAAACTAGTGGTTGATCTGTATCAGGCGAATGTTCTTAGAACCTGTTACAATATGAGTCGACCTTTATTCCCGGAGGCTGTTTTATATGTTCCCAATAAGCAAAGAGGAACAGTTGTTAAGAAGAATTTATTTGGCATGATGCATGAATACTCAAAACCAAGAATATATATAGAAGAAATAGTAAAATCACCAGAAAAATATACTATTTTGTTTAGAGAAATCCATATTGCAGATTTTGAAAAATTTTCTGAATTATTTGAAAATGCAAGATTTTTCTATTCTATGTGGAACGGGTATTGGAAAGAAGATTCTGATTACTACAAAAAAGCTAGGGAATTTGTTGAAAAATATAATTTGGAAAAGATAGATGTTCATACTTCTGGTCATGCGAGCGTAAAAGATTTGAAAAGTTTTGTAGATAAGTTGAATTCCCCAAAAATAGTTCCAATTCATACTTTTTATCCTCAAAGCTATTCCGAAATATTTAAGAATGTTGAAATTCACCAAGATGGCGAGTGGTTCACTGTCTAATTTATTAGTATTTCCCATTGTGACTATACTAAGTATGTGCATAAATTATAGTTATGGGATATGATTGTAGTAATAATAATAAAAAGCGACTGGAGGTCGCTACATTAATAACCTTTGGCGTTGAAAACGCCCTAGAGATAGAGAAAAAGAAAAAACTAAAATCATGACAGAAAACTTAGACTTTCAACAACAATTAAAATTATTTAATAAATCAGGGAAATGGGATAGTAATACTTTATATCTTTTTACTAAGATACATGAATATAAATTTAAATACGATTTCCTTATTCCCCAAAAACCAAAGATTTTTGAAAGACTATATAAAACTATAGAATTTGATATGTTAAAAAGCTTTGTTAATTGTTTAAAAATATCTAATGGACCAGTTCGCTTAAAAAAGCTTTTCAACAACAGTTGCCCACCAAAAAACAAAGAAGAAAAAGGTATTTTATTTTTCAAAGAAACAATTGATTATATTAATAATAATTTTAAAGAGATAACTAATTATTTCGATTTTTTAAATGGCTTATTTAACAGATTCCAAGAATATTATAGTGATAATCAAGGAAAGCTTTTTATTAGTGATTGGGGAAAGAGGAAGGTTGGATGGCTTTGTGACCATTATATAAACTCCTTAGTAGATAATCATTTTGAAAAATTAGATAGGTTAATAATTATTTCCACCTTTATTCATTATGTTAGTTTATCTATTAATAATTCCCCTTTACCTAATATTGTATTGGGTCTATTGAATTATGTTCTTTTGCTGCAAAATAATTATTCTGTAGGAAAATATATAAATATTTTCGATGAAATTATGATTATAGATCGTTATTGTAGTATTGCTATTTCTGATCATTTAGAATTGATATTTAATTCTTATAAAAAATTAGATGACTTAATTGATAATAGCAATGATGATTTTAAAAACAAGCTAGATGCTTATTCGATAGTAAAAAACTTCGTTTTAAAGCAGGAATCTGAATTTTCAAAAATTGAAGCTCTGAAATCCTGTCCCAGTTTAGGCAGTTCATCTGTAGAAATAGCCTTACGAAAACTTGTAAACGATGGAATAATAGAACGTCTCTATTTGGGCAAAAGAACGAAATATCGCAAGAGGAAGTTGAAAACTGAAAACTGAAAATTGAGATATGTGAGCTGAGAGGAAGAAAGGGAATAGAGAATTCAAGTAAAGCGTCATTGTATAAATCAGTCAATTAGTTAGATTTTGAGGATGAAATAAACCATAAAATACTCCCCTTTAAGGCTGCCGACAGGAAGTCGGCGTGCAAGCAGTCACAGGATGTGATAACCGCTGCTGGAGATGTTGAGCGTAAGCGAAACTGAGAGGTTTTAATTATCTTATTAAAAATCCCCCAGTCATGCTAACGCATGACATCCCCCTTTAAAAAAGGGGATAAAATTGAGAATCTATCAATGTTTCATAATTAATAAACATTTTTTCATCAATGAAAATGTAACTAATTAATTAACATTTACAATTGCGAACGAGCGATAGCAAAGTGTACAATCCAGTTTGTTATGTATTTAATTGCTATTTTTATAAAAAATCACACAAAAAATATATAAATTGTGAGTAAAAAATACCAATTTTTAAAATTATAGATTTTTATTCCTCTAAAATTTAAATTATTTTTATAATTGAGAAAAATTTCACAAGCGATTAGGCGGATATTAGAGAAGTTAAAAAACTAAAAATCAATGCACGAATTGCTAAAAACATGGTGCATAGATTAATTCACGTTTGAGTTATCTGAATAACACTTTATCAACTTACAAAATATGTAATTTGAAATCTAAGTTCAAATTTAGATTAAGTAGATGGCGAATTCCCTTTTTACTTAATCTATATAGGGAGTAAATATGGATAAGTTATTCGATTACTTAGCTAATACCAAGGTTTCAGAAATCAAAATAGAAGTGGTAAAAGATTTAATAGAAAAAGGGGCAGATTTAAATTGGCATAACAAATATGGTGAAACCGTATTACATATTGCTGCTATAAGAAATTTATCTACTGAAATTATAAAACTTCTAGTAGAGAAAGGTTCTGATGTTAATTCCAGAGACTACTACGGATATATACCATTGATGAAAGCTGTTATGCATCGTAATAACTTAAAAACCATTAATTATTTGCTAGAAAATGGGGCAGATATAAATTTACAAACTATAACTGGTCATTCAGCTCTTATGATTGCTTTAAGATTAAGAATCTTTGAACCTTTAAAAATATTTAAATACTATTATGTTGATTTAGATGTTATTAGCAATGAAGATGAGAGTTGTAGAGATATCGCTTATGAAGTATTCAACGAAACAAATAAATCAGAAATTCATAATCTTTTGAATGCTCTAGGTTTTGATTTTTCATCAGCTCAAGAATTAATTCACTATGATGAAATAGCATAGCCCTTACTTCTTTTTGGAAATGAAACAACTAATCTTTATGTTTCTTCTACTTCTTATGCTTTTTAATAATAAATTACCAAATCGTTCATTTTGAACTAGAAAATAAAAATTATTTTACTTGGTTGTGAAATAATTCACAAATAGTAGATAAAGGAAAAGAAGGGAAAATTTGTCTAAAAAATCTATGCACGGTCATTCCTTGACTAGGGTGAATCGTTAAATGACGACAAGTCTCCGGGAATATACATCTAGCAATTTGAAAAATACGAGTTCTGAAATTTGAAAAAGGAGGTGATGAGAATTGAGAGATGAGAGATGAGAGATAAGAGATAAGAGATGTAAACTATAAACTATACCCTTGAAAATGGACAGTGATATTTAGGGGGTGCCCTTATTTTTGACAGGTAAAAGAGGGGCAAAACCTAAAAAAAGGACATTTTCCAGGGGATAAGTTTTATGATAGACTTAAACCCATGTCGAGCAAGAAAGAAGCTAAAAATGGGTGTCTTTACCGAAGAAGAAATTAAAATTCTAAGCACAAATATTTACGTTAAACATATCACAAGGTTCCAGATTCAATTCACAGACGAATTTAAACGTATTGTCTATGAAGAAAAATGCAAAGGCAAACGTGTAAGAGAGATTCTGAAGGAACATGGAATAGATCCGGAACTTTTAAGCCGTAAACAGGTTGAAAGACTGAGCTGCATGGTCAACAAACTTGCGGACAGGGCTACAGGTTTTTCTGATCTCCGTCATGAACGCATATCAAAACCGGAAGAACAGTCTGAAATCACAATCAAACAGCTTACTCATGAAGTTGCCTATTTACGCCAGCAGGTCGAATTTTTAAAAAAATTACGAATGGCAGATTTGGAGGCCCAGAAACAATGGGAATCAAAATAAAGTTCGGTCTTATACAGAAAGCTGTTCAAGACGACAATAATCATCTTTCCATAAGCCTGTTATGTAAAATGGCAGGAGTTTCAAGATCCGGGTTCTATTCATGGATAGACGGTGAACCTTCACGTAAGGCAAAGGAGGACAAAGACCGCAGAGATTTCGACATAGTATTGGAAGCATACAGATACAGATATCCGAAAGGAGCCAGAGGAATCTATATGCATCTGTTGCACCACAATATATGTATGAATATTAAAAAGATAAGAAGGCTCATGGATAAATACGGATTACGATGTCCGATAAGAAAGCCCAATCCTTACCGTCAGATGGCAAAAGCCATGAAAACAAGCAATGTAGCTCCTAATATGGTTAATAGAAACTTCAGACTGTATGGCCCCAGAAAGATACTGCTTACAGATATAACTTATCTTTTCCACAAAGACGGCTGTTGCTATCTTTCAACTGTTCTTGATGCTTATACGCATGAAATACTTGCTTATAATCTCAGCCAGAATCTGAAAGTTGACTTCGTTATAAAGACAGTGGATTTCCTTGTTGAAAAGTATGGAAGTTCGCTGGATAACTGGGTATATATTCATTCTGATCAGGGATGTCATTATACAAGCAAGGCTTTTATAGAAAAACTCAAAGATGAAAACTTTATACAGTCTATGTCAAGAAAAGGTAACTGCTGGGATAATGCTCCTCAGGAAAGTTTCTACGGACACATGAAGGATGAAATAGAATACGAGGTAGCAAAATGCAAAACTTATGATGACGTAAAATTTATCGTGAAGGATTGGATGCAATACTACAATAATGAAAGATACCAGTGGGATCTGTTGAAACTAGCTCCTAAGGAATACTACGAATATATAAAGACAGGATATTATCCTATACCTAATTTCAATAACGAAATTAAGAACAATTAATTAATTTTACCTAAGAAAGGAGGACTATTTTTTTATTTCAAAAGGGGAGTAATTTTTATACCCCCCTATATATAAGTGTCCTTGACATTGGGTACAGTTCAATGAGAGAAAAAGAGAATTGTTATGTTAATTAGTCGGTAAAGTAATAACTATCAAGATAATGGCTTTTTCGATTTCTCTAGAATTAAACAAATCTCTAATCTGCGACTCGCTCACATCCTGTGGCTCGCTTGCACTACCAACCTCCTGTTGGTTGTCTTCTCTCTTATCTCTGATCTCTCGTGACGTTATGTGTGACTAAATTCGTTTTAGCATACAAAATAATTGACTTAAAAATGTCTAAAAAAAGAAAGGAGCCATAATTATGGCAATTAGCACAGCAATTCAAAAAGGAAGTTTGGTTTACGTTTACGATGAAAAGAATCATCAGCTCTGGACTAGTTCTGGTGAATTACATGGCTATACTGGATCAAGCGTAAGCATTAAAAAGGGCAACATTATTTATGTTTACGATGAAAAGCAACACCAGATTAGTTCTCATTCTTGTTAATTATCTTAGTTCTTTGATGTTTTAACTGCATAATTCTGCCACAGGATTAATTTCCCGTGGCAGACA
>CAJOND010000090.1 GCA_905236675.1 Candidatus Rifleibacteriota bacterium
AGTTTAAAGGCTAAAATCAGTAATTTCAACTTTTTTATTAGAAAATCATAATTAACATATTAATTTTTTTATAATTAGTCTTTTCTTTACGTAATAAAATAATTAGTATAGACTATTAAGAATGATAACCGAAGCAAACAAAAAACACAGCAAGTTGGGTTCCCTATTTTTTTGGATAGGGGTTGTTTTTTGTTTTATTATTTTTCCTGTACTTTTATTAGATATTGGGTTAGAAAGCTATATTAAAACCAAGAATGAAGTTGAAGAACTCGAAACATATAGAAAGCTTGGTCTTGAATTAGAAAAAATTCTTCAATATGGTGAAGCTCAGCATTTTTATCATTCTTTATTGAAAAAACTTTTTGATATTGCTGATAAACAAAATAATCCTATAGATTATTTAAGTCAGGCTATACCTCATATAAAAAATAGAAATCCAGATACATTTAATTTTATTGTTTGGGATCGCAAAACTGGTAAATTGGTAGATTCGTTAACTGATGAAAAAGAACATAGATATGTATTGAAGACAATAAACGAAGTAATAATTGGTGTGGCGGAAGAAAACGATAAAAATTATCCTGTTGCTCCTAAAAAATTAAGCATAGTAGAAAAGAAATTTAATATTATTCGCTCTTATATAGGTAATTTTTTAATTCCTGATAATCTTACTAAGCCTTTGCTTAAAGGAAATCTTGGTATGGTTATTCCATCAACTGCCAACAAGAAAAGATCTCATTTCTGGTTTCAAACCGGTAAAAATATAACTATGGTCGTTACAATAAGCAAACAGGCTTTAGAATCTAATGATTATGTTAATAAATTAATTAAAAGTATGAATAAATATTCCAAAGATAAAATAAAATTTGGAATGTTTGATACTTTAAACGATAAATTGATAATAGAGGAAGAGAAAGATACCCGAATAGCTGAATTAAACTTGGCATTCGCTAAATATGAAAATTATTCAAATACTAAGCTTTATACAAATAATTATTTAGTTTTGATAAAAATATTAAATCCTTTTTGCAGAGTATTTGCTTATATCCCTAAAAATTTGGTTTACAAAAATGAAAATTTGAAGAAAAATACTTTAATAATATCTTTATTGGTAGAAATATTGTTTTTATTAGGTTTATGGCTGGTTTATAAATTTACAACTTGTAATTTTTCTATGAGTTGGAAGCTAGCTTTTCTTTTTCTTTATGCCAATGGTTTGCCTCTTGTTGCTCTAGTTTTTATAGGATACGATTATCTTCAGCAATATAGAAATATTCAATTGTTGCAAACATATGACAATATTTCTCAGTTCCTTTCGGATTTTGATTCAAAATTCGGTTTGATTAAGCATGAATTATCAACAAAATTTAATAATATAGTCGATAACATTAATTCTAATTTTTCATATAAAAATGTGAATAAAACTTATTACAAAGAACTTGAAAAAGAGGTTTTAAAAACAGACTCTGCTAGTTTAAACATAATTGATCGCAAAGGTGATATTATTTATGTTGGTAGTAATAAATATGATAATTCATATTTAAGAAATTTTGGGAAAAGTCTGGTAGGTTTTTTTAATAATGCTACTTATACTCCTATATTAAGTTTCACTAGTGAAAGAAATAGATCTGTAGGTGAAAATTCTTCTTTAAATTCTTTTTATGATGATGGAATTATTTTGGATACTATTGTTTCTAAGAAGGGCAGAATAACTTTAGAACATTTTATAGATAAATCTGAGTATTATTATTTTAATTTCTTCGGAGATAGTGCAAACAGGAATTTTAATTCTATATTGATCGTAAATTGGTATATTGAGCAACTTCAGGAAAATTATGTTAAAAATTATATTAGAAAACTGAATGAAAATAATAGAAAAATAAAATGTGTGGCATATTCTGAATTATATGGAAAGATATTTCCAGAAGAAGAAAGAAATAATTCGGATTTATTTAATCGTTTTAATCAAATATTAAATCTTAAATCTGTAAGTTTTGATAAAATTAGATACAATAATATTGATTATGCTGCTTTTGGTTATGTTGGAAGAGATTTAGACCAAATTGCATTAATAGGTTTATTCCCGCTGGATATTATTAACGAAAGAATCAATAAAAGCTGGTTGGAATTAATTGGTTTTATTATAATTAACCTTATGTTGACTCTAGGAGTAAGCTGGGTTTTATCAAATTACTTTCTTGCTCCAATTAATGATTTAAGAGAAGGCATAGAGGCAATGGGAAGACAGGAATTTGCCTATAGACTTCCAATAAAATCTTCGGATGAATTTGGTTCTCTTAATCAAGTATTTAACAACACTTTGGAAAGCTTGGAAGAATTATCTGTTGCTACTACTGTTCAAGAAAATCTATTTCCACTAGAACCATTAAAACAAAACAATGCTTTTATATGGGGTAAAAGCGTTACTATGACCAGATTAGGCGGTGACTATTTTGACTTTTTCCCTTTAAATGATAATGAAGTTGGAGTTTTGATGGGCGATGTGGCGGGTCATGGTGTTCCTGCTGGTTTTTTAATGGCAATGGCAAAAGCTTCTGTGCTTCTTTCTGAAGAAGATAAAAATACTCCTTCAAAACTTTTGTCAGCGGTTCATAAAGTTTTTTATCATGTTAAAAGCAAAAAAATAAAAAGAATGATGACCTGTATTTATTTCTGTATAAATACAAAAACAGGCGAATATAGAATGGCAAATGCTGGACATTGTTATCCTGCTTTTATTAGTAAAGATGGAAAAGTAAAATTTTTAGAAATTGATGGAACTCCTTTAGGAATAACTAAAAGAACAAGATATGTTGATACTGCTGGAAAATTAGAAAATAACAGCTATATGCTTCTTTATACTGACGGAATGTTAGAAGCACATAATAAGGATGGAGAATCAATAGGCATTCAAAGATTTACAGAGCTTATTTCCAAGAGTTATTCAGAAGATTCCGAAACTTTTTATAATAATATTTTTACTGGTTATAAAGAATGGTCTCCTCTTGCTGATGATGACATTACTATGGTTCTTGTTAAATTTGGAACAGAATCCGTTGAACAAGTAAACGATTATTCTGAAAAAATAGAGGTGCAAAATGAATAAAAATAAAGTTTATGACTTATTAAAACTTTTCGCCTTTATTTTTTGTTTTGCAGGAATTCCATTTATAATGATAATAACTGGTTTCTTTTATACCAGGTATGAAAATAAAATATTAATGTTAAATAATCTTACTAATGATGTCTCAGTAATACATTCACAGCTTGAATTTTTTTCTAATCAAGAGAATTTCTGGGGGCTTTTATTTGAAGAAAATATAGCTCAGAAAACAAAAGTCAGTAAAAATATAGATGAATCAATGAAAAATTTTGCCAATTCTCTAAAAGAGTTAAATCAAAAATATGATTTTGATTATTTGGTTTATAATCCGAAAAAAGGGATTATTGCAAGTTTATCAGAAGATACTCTTGGTGGTTCCGAAAAAGAAAGAAAAATGGCTTTAAATTATGTTTGGAAAGCTAAGTTCCGTTATAATCCGCTTTTGAATCCGAAACTAGAAGAAGCTCTAGGCAAAGTTTTCGGACCTCAATTTTATATTACACATTTTTTTGAAAACCGACGTAAGGATATGAGACTTTGTTGGACAGATAGTCTTTACAAACGAAGGCTGATTTGGAATTGTTCTATCAATAATTGTCTGGTTCTTATTTTTTTAAAACCTGAATGTCTAACAGATTTAAGCTGTCTAAAGACTTTTTTAGAAAATATGAGCGGTGATATTTATAGTAAATTTAATTATTCAATAAAAGATACAAATACAAATACTTTTTTACATACAATTAGTTCTGAAAGCAGGAAAGAAGAGATTCAAAAAGCTAGTAACCTATATGAAAAAAATAGGTTAACTAGAATCGAAACAGAACATTATTGGGTATTTCCAAAATATTTAAGACCAGGTGTATATGTATTTGTTCATTTTGATAAGAATAATATTGAAGGTGTAGAACCTTCTGTTTTCTGGTGGTTTGGCATTTTTATATTTTTCATTTTAGGGATAGCAATATCTATATATGGATGGCGAGTTATTTATCTACATAAGCTTGATACTCTTTCGATAAAATGGAAACTGGCATTTTTATTTTTCTTTGCTAACGGTCTTCCTTTAATGGTTTTAATATATATAGGAAACAATTTTTTGCAAAACGCAAAAGATGATTATATGCAAAAAATAATGAAAGAAGGGACAGCCTATTTACAAGATTACGATGAAAAATATGAATTGGAATTTTCTCGATGCTTAGTCCGAAAAGAAAAAATAATAAAGGAAATAGAAACAAAAAATAACCACACATTGCTTACTAAAAAAGATGTTGAAAAATTATATTTTGGAATATCTTCAGATACCTGGTCTTTGTATTTAGTTGCAAGCAGTGGGCAAACTTTAGTTAGAACTACTGATGGATTATTTGATGATGATGATGTTAAAAAAACTCCAGATGGTCGATTTAAAGCATGTCTTAAACTGGATGCTGGTGCTGCCAGTAGATTTGAAAGGTATTCTAGTGGTCAAATAATATTAACTCAAAAAATAGGATATTTTTTGTTACATTTAATGAATGAAAAACCTGTTAAAGAAAAAAATGCAACAGAAATAGAATTATTTGTAGAGACAACTTTACGGCAAAGCCTGGATATATTTGTTTCTGATTTAATTAACAAATTAGGATCTTTCACTCCTTTTGGTTTCGGACAAAATGTTCACCCGGCATTGATAGACAGTATAACCTTACGCAATAACAAAGGATATGATTATTTATTGATAGTCGCTTTGAAAATGGAAAATTTTCTAAGTAATTATTTGAGAAAAAGTATTTTGCAAGCTAATAGAAATGAATTAGGACTAAAAGTTATAGTTTTGGATGAAGAAAATAATTTTTATCCAAAGACTGAAAAAAGCCAGAATATTTTAATATTCAGAAAAAGACTTAGCCCTTATCCGTTAGACAAAGGAATTATTGTAAATCATAAAGGAATAGATTACATTGCTATGGGGTTTGATAGCAAACATTTTAAAAGATGTAGTATAATCGGGCTTTATCCTTTATTCCTTATTGATGAATATGTTTCTACAAAACGAAGTGGATTTATTATAATAACTCTAGCAAGCCTTCTTTTAACATTTATTCTTTCTTCCATAATTATAAGAAGTTTTCTTTTGCCTCTCTCAGAAATACATACTGGTGCTAAAGCTATAGAAAATAAAAATTTTCAATATAGGTTGCCACAGCTTGGACGTGATGAGTTCGGGGCAATGGGAAATATTTTCAACCAAGTTGTTGTCGATTTGGAAGAACTTTCGGTAGCAGGAACAATTCAAGAACAACTGTTGCCCAACTCAACAATAAATACTGGTAATTTTAGTCTTTATGGAAAAAGCGTTCCGATGACCGATTTGGCTGGAGATTATTTTGATTTTATAGATATGGGAGATAATAAGTTTTCTGTAGCCCTAGGAGATGTTGCTGGACATGGGGTTGGAGCTTCTTTAATTATGGCAATGGCAAAAGCTGGTTTAATTTCTCTAGAATCATTATGGACAGAACCTCAAAAGCTTATATTAAGACTTCATGAAATGGTCTATAAATCAAAAACTAAAAATCAGAGAAAAATAATGACCTTCCAGTATATGTATCTAGATGGCAATACTGGGCAGGCAATCTATAGCAATGCAGGAGGTTGTTCTCCTGTAATAATTAGAAAATCTACGGAAACTGTAGAAGAATTAAAATTATCTGGTGCTGTTTTAGGTGCTTTCAAAAAAGGAAAATTTACAGAGACCTCTATTCAGTTCGAATCTGGGGATGCTGTGGTATTTTATACAGACGGCATCGTAGAATGTAAAAATAGCGATGGGACCATGTTGGGTTATGATAATTTAATAAAAATATTTCATAAATGCTGGAATGAGAATGCTGAAATATTTTATAAAAACATATATGCTAGTTATCTTGAATACATTGGTGGTGATGAGTCTAACGCAGGTGATGACGTCACTATCGTTGTTCTGGTTTTTAATAAATCAGATGAATCAAATGAATCAAATGCTGAAACGGAGTCTTGTTAATTGTTTAATAAAATAATTAATAAATTTATTTATTATTTTCAAAAATTAATATTTTATTCTGTCATGGCTTTTTGTTTCTTATTGTTTCCTGCTTTTTTGCTTTATAATTCATTAAATATTTTTTTCGAAAATAATTGTGATAATTTAAGACAGAATATAATAAAAAAAATGGATTCAAATATAGAATATCTAGATAAATATTCTAACAATAAAAGATATTTTCATTTCCTTTTTTCAAATATTGCTGATTATTCTCAAAAAGCTGAAGATCCTGTTAAATACTTAGAAACAAATATATATAATTTAAAAGAAAAATATCCTGAAAAAATAGAATTTATTGTTTGGGACAATAATGGAAATATTATAAATAAATTAACTGATAGAAGCGGTTATAGCTATGTATTACATAAATTATATATTTGTTTGAAAGAAGTATCTGAAAATGTAAAAATAGATTCATCTATAAATCTTTCTAATCTTAAAGTAGTGAAAAAAAACATAAATATTTTTAGAAATTTTTTAGGTAAAATTTTTATACCCAAAAATCTTAAATTTCCTTTACTTAATAGTATAAATGCAGGACCTTTTATTACTGGCTTGGGAAGAGGAAAATCTTCTATCTGGTATTCTGTTGGAGAAAAAATTAGTTTTTTATGTTTTTTATCAGATGATCTTTTAAATGATTTCTCAGGCTTAGAAAAAATATCTAATAATCTAAATTCTAATAATAAAAGTATAATCACAGGCTTTTCTACAAATATTGAAAAAGCCGTTACTAAATTCCCAGAATGTTTTGAATCTGATTTATCTATTGCATTATCAACTTTTGAAAATGCTGGAGATAGATTTTTTGAAAATGAAAATTCATTAATAGTTATGTCTATGCCTCAGCCAGAAATCAGAACTTTTTGTTATTTTAGTAAAAGCATAGAAGACTGGGATATTCGATACAAAAGGAATTTCTGGTTTGGTATATTTATATCTATTTTATTAATTTTTTATTGTTTGTTTGGTTTTTATTATTTTTTTAAACATCATTTTTTCTCTATTAGATGGAAACTAACTATTTTGTTTTTATTTGCAAATATAGCTCCTATTTTGATTGTAAGCTTTATAGCAAAAGGTTTTCTTGAAAATAAAAGAATATCTCTTAAAAATGAAATAATTAGTGATTTAGAAAAATCTATGCGAGATTTTGATGCAAGATATAGTTCTTTACAAGAAGATTATAGTTTCAGATTGAATTCTGTTATTGATCCGATAGATTCCCAAATAGGTTCAGATACTATTAAAGATGAAGAAAAGCGAAGATTAGAATTTTTGTATAATGAATTTAATTGTTCTGGTCTTTATATCGTTGCAAGCAACAGTAAATTCATCAGTTTGCTTCGAAATGAGTCTGGTTTTAGTCAGGGTCGTGAGTTTATGTCTTCTATGGGTGAAGCAATATTAGCTTATGCTAATAAAAGAATATTTGAAAAAAAACAAAATGATATTTTTTCAAATATTTTTGATCCTGAAGTTTCTGAATTTGTTAGATTATATCAGAAAAGTACAAGAAATGTTACAGAATTAAGTATGGGTGAATTATCCTGGATCTATTATTCGTATTTATTTGGAGATAAGAATAATTATAATAATAATTATATATTGCTTATAATCTGGAATAGAGAAAGATTTCAGAATATATTTGTTAAAGAATCTTTTAAGACATTGTACAAAAGTATTCCTAAAGGATTTTTTTATATTAAATCAAATTTATCTAATGTTTCGTATGGTTCTAATTATATAGATAAAAATATAGATTCTATTTTAGATAAAAAATCAAAGTTGACAGAAAAAATAAGTGGAAATATAGAAATTGATAAAAAGAGTCATATTTTTGTTTGTTTGAATGGAACCCATCTTAAGGATTGGACATTTTTAGCTATTTCTCCTGAAGAGAGCGTAAATAGAGAAATTAATTTATTAATTGTTCAGATAGTTACAGGAGCACTTGTAAGCTTATTACTAACAATAATAATAGGTCATTTGCTTTCATTGCAATTTTTAAAACCTATTCATAATTTGGGAGAGGCTGCATTAGCAATAGGAGAACGCAATTTTGCATATCGTCTTGATATAGGTGATAAAGACGAATTTGGGCATTTGAATCAAGTTTTTAATAGAGTTATAGAAGGTTTAGGAGATTTTGAAGTTGGTAGAATTGTCCAAGAAAGTCTATTTCCTGGTAACCATTTTGATGTGGGAGATTTTAATATATTTGGAAGAAGTGTAGTTATGACCACATTGGGTGGGGACTATTACGATTGTTTTAAAATTAATGACGAATATTTGGGTATTATTATTGGTGACGTAGCGGGTCATGGTATTCCTGCTGGTTTAATGATGGCAATGGCAAAATCGGCAGTATTGACTTCTTCAGAAGAAGTTAAGTTAAATCCAACTTTATTAACTACTCGTTTAAATAAAATATTTTTTGCTATAAAAAATGAGCGCTTGAAAAGAATGATGACCTTTCAATATTTTGTTTTACGTGTTAATGACGGGCATTTTATATATACTAATGCAGGTCATTGTTTCCCTGTTCTAGTAGATGATAATACTAAAACTGCTACTTATATTGAATATATTTCAACGCCTTTAGGGATAATTTCCAGGTGTCGCTGCAATAATCAAGAGTTTGTTTTAAAAAAAGGGCAATCTTTGGTTCTTTATACAGATGGTATTGTTGAAGCTTGTAATGCTAATGGTGAGCAATTTGGTTATGATAGATATAAAGAATGTTTGCCAAAATTTTATGATGTTAATCCAGAGACTTTTTATTATAATCTTTATAATAAAGTTTACAAACAATGGTCACCAAAACCTGATGATGACTTGACTTTGATAATAGTAAACAGAAAATAATATGGAACAAATAGAACAAACAAAGAAATTTGATATTCATGGAAAAAGATTATTTTTGTTTTTCCTTGTTATATTCTGTTTTGTAATCATACCCGCATTAATATTGTCTTATTCTGTTTATAGATTTTTGCAAACAGAGGAAGAAGAATTAATATTTAATTTAAAAAGTAATATGCAGCGTATGACTAGTGAATTACGTCGTAATCTTTCTGCAGAATTTTATTTCTGCAGACTTTTCGATGAATATAATTTAGCAGAAGTAAATAATCCTTCATCAACTTATGAATCTTGTTTGACGTTTTGTAAAAATATAAAAGAACGTTTTGGTTCAGAAATAGATTTTGTTTTTGTAAAAAATAATGGAAAAATTGGATATTGTACTAATGATAATTATTTGAATATCCCTTCAAAAATTTGGTTTGATGCTTTTTGTTATATTAGATTCCATGAAAGTAGAGAGGAAGGGGTTTTGAGAAATGGTTATGAAGGCTCTATTGAAGCTGTTAGAGAAGTGTTAGGCCCTCAAATTGTTCGCAATACTTTAAGAATTCCTTTTCAAGATCAGGCATACTCTTTATATTGGGTTGACAGTTCTAATAAAATTCCACCTTCTGCAGTTTATCCCTTTAAATGGGGAGGTTTTTTTGTTTTTATTTCAAAAGACTTGTTAAAAGATAAATCTCATCTTAAATATTGTATTCTAGATATTAAAAAAAATGATAATTTTATTGCTGGAATATATGATTTAAAAAATAAAGATGGTTTTTGGGGCAGTAATAATATTAAATATTCTGAAGAAGTTAAAAATTCGATATTAAATTCTGAAGCTAAAGGCAGCAATTTTTCTGAAACTAATAACTATTATATTTGTCATGACTATTTAACAAATAAAGATAGAGCTTTTGTTTTATTAGAGAAGAAAAATACAAATTCAGAACTTGTACTAAAAACCTGTATCATTTTTTTATTATATTGTTTCCTTTCTTGGTATGTAATTAAATATTTTTGGAATACGATATTTTTACAAATACCGGGCACTGCTTCAATAAGATTGAAATTGGCTTTCCTTTTTCTATATGCAAGTGGCATTCCTTTATTATCTCTAGGCGTTATTACTCACGAATATGAAATGCATAAAAGGCGAACTCTTATAGAAGAGGCTAGAACCTGGTCGGTTGAAAATTTACTTGGTATCGAACAAAGGTATTTATCTTACTTAAAAAAAATATGTAATATTTTAGATGATTATGTTGATAAATGGTCTCCTTATTTAAAAACAAAAGTGCCTTCCTATGATGAAACGCAAAAGGTTTATGAAGAAAGTAGGAAATATGGAGCTTTTGATTTTTATTGTATATCTAGTGATACTTCTTACATTATTTCGGAAGAAGGAGTTTTTAAATATACAGGAGCACTAGATTCTATAAAATTTGTTGATCAAAAAACGAGAAAAGGTAGAATAATAAAGAAAAGTAGATATGAAGAACTTAGTCTGGTAAATATTATTGTTAAGAAGCTTTGTAGTGATATGAACGGGAAAGAGATTCCAAATGCTATTTTAAGCAAACTGGAACTGATTGCTGAAAATATTATACAAAAGTCTTTTCCTGAAATTATTTATACTATAATTGAAACATTAGGAAATATAAAAGAATGGGGATTTGGCAAGAAAAGCAATATGACATTTTTTAAATTCATTTCATTGAATAATAATGCTATTGTTGACTATGTTGTTCTAATATCCTGGTATCCAAATGACTCTCAAAGATTATTTATAGAAAAAATAATACCAGAAGCTAATCGAAACCCTAAAAATTTTAGATTTATAGCTTTTGATAGATTTTATGGAAAAACTTTTCCGGAAAAATATATTGGCAAAATCGAATTAGAACGATTTGCAAGAAGAGCATTACAAAAACCTACAGAAGAACTTGAAATTATAAATTTTGAAGGTGAGGATTATATAGCGATAAGTTTTTTAGGAAGAAATATTTATAATTATAGCTTTGTTGGGCTTTATCCTATGAGAAATATAGATAATGTTATAAAAAAGCAAAGTTCTTTATATTGGATATTAGGTTTTTTTTGCTTGATTTTATCTGTTGGTCTAGCTCAGCTTCTGACAAAGAGTTTTGTTATGCCTCTGCAAAAGTTGCAGGATGGAGCTTTAGCCATAGAAAATCGTAATTTTGAACATAGGTTGTCTGGATTTAGCATCGACGAATTTGGGGAAGTCGGTGGTATTTTTAATAAAGTTATGGTTGGCTTAGAAGAACTTGAAGTAGCTAAAATAGTTCAGGAAAGTATGTTCCCAAAACCAGAATTTGCACAAGGTAATTTCTCTATTTTTGGTAAATCGGTTACTATGATTGATGTTGGGGGAGACTATTTAGATTTCTTTAAAATAGATGATAATTCTTTTGCTGTTCTTGTTGGTGATGTTGCGGGTCACGGAGTTGGGGCTGCTGTTATTATGGCTATGGCTAAAGCAGCTATTTTAGGTGGAGAAGAATATTTGCGTTCTCCGGCATTGATACTTAATTCTCTTCATAAAATGATTCTGGCTACAAAAAATGCTAAACAAAGAAAAATTATGACATTTCAGTATTTATATGTTAATTCAGAAACAGGTGAAAACCTTTATGGAAATGCAGGAGCTTGTTCTCCATGGCTTATTAGGCATTCAGAACAAAGTGTTCAAGAAATAAAAATGGCTGGGGCGGCATTAGGAGCTTTTAAAAGAGCTGTTTATAAAGAAATGCCATTGGATTTAAAACCTGGAGATGCTGTTGTGTTCTATACAGATGGTATTGTTGAATGTAAAGATAAAAATGGGGAAATGCTGGGGTATGAAAGATTAAAAAATATGCTGTTAAATTGTTGGGACGAAAACCCTGAAACTTATTATAATAATATCTTTAAATCTTATGTGGATTTTGTTGGTAAAGATGCTGAAGCTGGAGATGATTTGACTTTTGTTTTTTTAATGTATAATCCTATAAAACTATAATTCTTATAATCCATTGCTCTGAGTAAAACTTACAATTAATGATATACAAAAAATGTATGAAAATGATAAAATTGGAAAGTCATTAGAATTAACTACTGATATAATCTGGTGCATTTATCAATAGCTCTCAAAAAAACAAATATTGGCACTATGAAATAGGTCACCAGAGTATAGAATAAAATCTAATTTAGAGAATAATTATTATAGATCTGAATATTTAAAAGTTGGTCAGAATTATGTTGGTAAATGTACAGAAGCTGATTATGATCTGTTTTTTTTCTAATTTATAATAATTTATGATAGTAATATATAGAGTATAAAAATGTATAAAAGTAATTTAGATAATGGCTCAGAGACAGGCAAAAAAGGATGTAAACCTTCTTGTTGTTCTTGTTCCTGTCTTTTGATTGTTATACTTTTTATTTTAATTTGTATTTCTCTTGTTTATGCTGCTTATTATTGGTGTTGGAATATTGATAATAGAATTATTGAAAAACTGAAATCAGGCGAAATTAACTCTAAAAATTGCTATAAATATTTTAAGACTACAATTATTAATCACTTTAATCTTAAAAAAGGAAAAAAACTAGATAATACTTATTCTAATTACGAAAATGACAGTATAGATAATGAATATTTAGAAGAAAAATCTAATGAAGGTTCTGATTTTAACGAAGTAGATTACCTTGAGAAAACTAATGAAATAAGAAAAAATTTAGATAAAGCATTAAAAGATAAATTGAGAAATAATAATTATAAATTCTCTGATAAAGATATTCCTGATAATTCTGATGTAATAAACAATACTAATGTTTATGTAAATAATTCAAATTCTGATACAAGTAAGAAAAAATTAAATGAATATGATTATTTGGATTTAACAGAAAATGAATTATTAGAAAAAATCAGCAATAATTTTGAAGAAAATCTTGTTATTTTAAAAGTAGCATTAGATAAAGATTTCGGTAAAGTATTAGTAAAGCTTATAGAAAAAGATTCTAATATCGCAAATGTAGAAATAGAAGAAAAATCTTTGCTTTTTTATACTGCTGAAAAGAGTAGTATTAAATGCAGAAATTATCTTATAAATAATGGTGCATATTTAAAAACCGAGTATCAAGGAAAGAATCTTTTACATATCGCTGCTCATAAAGGTGATTTGGCATTAGCAAAATTAGGTCTTTCTATTGGTTTGCCTGTAAATAAACCTACAGATATAGGCTATACACCTTTTTATTTCTCTGTTATGTCAAATAATTTAAATATGGTAAAATATTTAGTTAAAAATGGGGCAAAAGTAGACAAAAATCTTAAATATCTAGCCAAATCTCGAGAAATATACGATTATATTGATTCCTTTGAATAATTTTATTATTCGGTTTGAACTTTGAAAGTAGTATCTTTTATAATTATAATCTAAGCAAATTTAATACAGAGAAAAATTATAAAATGAAAAAAATAATTTTAAGTTTATTTATAATAATTGTATCTTTTGCAGTTCTATAATATTAAAATTGAAAAATAAGAGCATTTATCCACATAGAAATAATTGTAGATTGTGGGAGCAGTTAAGTTAAAAGTTAGTTGAAGATGGTGCTGAAAATTGATAGCTTTTGGGTTCCGTTTTCAACTAAACCTTTATAGTTTCATTGCTTAAATCTTTCTGTTTTCGTTCTTTTTTCCACTTGATTATATGAATCTCCAAAAGAACTATTACAAGTCCAACAATTAAACTTATAGCCCAATTTTTAGTAAAGGCAGCCACAATATAGCCAATAACACATCCGACAAGAGGAATTACCGCATACTGCATCTGAGTAGATACATGATTCATGTGATAGCACTGAGCTCCAGCCGATGACATAATCGTTGTATCAGAAATCGGAGAAACATGATCGCCGCAAACAGAACCAGCTAATATAGCGGAAACACTAATAATCATCATTTCCTGCTGTGACGGGTCTTTAAATAGTAATACAGCTAATGGAACCAAGATTGCAAATGTTCCCCAAGATGTACCAGTAGAAAAAGATACAAAAACAGAAATTAAGAATAGTATTAATGGAGTAAAAGAAGACATTAAAATACTATCTGTCATAAAAGAACCAATAAAATTACCTAACCCCAAAGCAGATGTAATACCTTTTAATGTCCAGGCGAGAGTTAAAATCAAAACAGCAGGAGCCATAGCTTTTATACCTTCGGAAAAAGAATCTGTATATTCTTTAAATGTTAAAACCTTTCTAGAAATATAGTAAATGAACATAACCAGCATGGTTATAAAAGTTCCAAAAATAAGACTAACAGGAGAATCACATTTGGAAAAAGCTTTTGCTACTGTTGTTCCTCCATTTAATAAACCAGTATAAATCATACCCCCAACAGAACAAATTACTAAAATAATTATTGGGAAAACCAAATCAGATATTGTTCCACGAGAGTTTTCACATTCTTTTTCAGATTCTTTAAAATCCTCAGCATGGTCTGTAAATAAATCTCCAGCCTCAGCATTGCGTTCATGCTTTTCCATTAGACCAAAATCAAAGCCGATAACAATAAGATATAAAACAGTAAATATAGTTAAAAACGCATAAAGATTAAAAGGTATAGTTTTTATGAATAACTGAAAACCAGGTATTGGTGATTCTTTTGGGACATAAGAACTAATAACTGCCGCCCAGCTTGATATAGGTGCAATAATACATATTGGAGCTGTCGTAGAATCAATCAGATAGGCTAATTTTGCTCTTGAAATTTTATTTTTATCAGTTACAGGCCTCATCACAGAGCCTATAGTCAGACAGTTAAAATAATCATCTATAAAAATAATAATTCCAAGAAGAGCAGTAGCAAATAGAGATGATTTTCTTGTTTTCAGTTTTTGTAATGCAAATTTTCCGTAAGCTTGCGAACCACCTGATTTTTTTAATAAAACTGCAATCATGCCAAGCATCAGGGTAAAAATAATAACTTTTATATCCAGATTCTTTTCCATCATAGTAAAAAAGGTATCAAAAGTGCCCCATAAATCAAAGTTAGCATATAGGAAAGCTCCTAAGAAAGCCCCAATAAATAGAGAGCTATATACTTCCTTGGTTACAAAAGCCAGTACAATTGCCAAAAGAGGTGGTATTATGGAATACCATGTTCCAAAAAACATAGAACTGCTCATATTGCTACCTTTTATTATAAAATTTGAGCGAGAATTATAAAGTAATTAAGGTGTTTTAGCAATTATTTTGCTGTACTATTATTAATCAAAGTGAACTATTTTAAAGCATTAAATGTCCCCCAATTTGAAAATTTGGGGGGCATCAGAAAACTATTTCTTCATCAAACCTAATATTTCGCGGGCTTAAAATAATTAGATGTTAGGTATCAGCTAAAAAGACAAATCATTCTTTTACAATTGACAAAGATTTTAATTTGCTTATAGCTTCTTCTTTATCTTTGCTATCTCCAACTATCATAATAACCATTTCGATAAGCGTCTTAAATTCTTGTTGAGTCATAATATCCATTGTCCTTTTCCCCTTAATTTTTTTATACCTAATTAAATATAAGACATAAAAAGAATTATAATCAAGAGTTTTATTAATTAGAAATTAAAAATATGTCTGCACTTACTTTTTCATTAGACCAAGGATTTCGCGGGCTTCGTTTGGTGTGGCTATTTCTCGACCCAATTCTTTGGCTATTCTTACAGCTTTTGCAACAAGTTCGCCATTAGATTTGGCTTTTACGCCTCTAGAAAGGTTAACATTGTCTTCAAAGCCGACTCTTACGTGGCCGCCAAGAAGAATAGCTCCAGCAGCCATTTCAAACTGATGTCTTCCGATTCCGGCAACAGTAAAAGTGCTACCAGCAGGAATACTACCAGCCATAAATACCAAATCTCTAAGACTAGCTGAAATACCACCGTTAACGCCCATTACAAAATCAAAATGCATTGGGGTAAGAATATGACCTTTTTTAGCAACTCTGATAGCCATATCAATCATGCCTTTGTCGAAAACTTCTACTTCTGGCTTGATTCCTAGCTTAATCATACGCTGACCAAATTCAATAATGGTATTTTCGGTATTAACGAAAATATCATCTCCGCCGAAATTGCAGGTTCCGCAATCTAAGGTTGCCATTTCAGGGTAAAGTTCGATAGGTTGCAAGCGTTCGTCGTTGCTCATTCCGACAGCACCACCAGTAGATGGCTGAATAATGACATCTGGGCAACGTTCTTTTATAGCTTTAATAGCAGCTTCAAAGCGTGATTTGCTTTGAGTTGGAGTGCCATCGTCTTCTCTTACATGAAGATGAATGATTGAAGCACCTTCTTTAGCAGCAGATTCCGCTTCTCTAGCTATTTCTTCTATAGTATAAGGAACAGCAGGATTATGTTCTTTAGTAACTTCAGCGCCGCATATCGCAGCAGTAATAATTAACTTTTCCATTGTTTAATTGTTTCCTTTCCGTTATTTTGAGAGGCTGTGCGAAAACTCGAATTTTGCTGAAAATCAGTATTTATTTGTTTGTAGCCTACCCATTGTCATAAACGTAATTCTTTCAGGGCTAAAGCCCATACGAATTACTTTTTATGACAAATGTGTAGGCAATTAGAATAATCTAATTTAGACTTAAAAATTAGTTTTAGCACAGCCTCTGCGATAAGCCCCAAGAATGAGGCTATGCAAGCAAGCGACAGGAGGTCAGCGCTTCGTAGAGATAAAAGAATAGAGGTTAGATAATTGTTTTAGCCAATCATAACTTAATAAAGTTTTCCGACTAACTCTAGATTGCTTCGATATGCTAGCAAGACAATTATAGTAACGTCTTTCGCAAAATCTCCAACCAAACAATCCTCTTATCTCTTTAATATTTGGTTTCGTCTATGTAGCTTAAAGCTTCATCAATGCACTTCAATGTGTATTGCAAATCTTCTTCGCTGTGTCTATAGCAGATATACCCATGGTGATATGGCTGCAAGAATACTTTGCGGCGAATCAACTGAGTATAGAAATCGTTGCGTTTTGCTTTATAAGTCTTATCTTCAGTCTTTTCGAAGATTACATAAGGCATTTGAGGAACAGGAGAAGCGGTTGTTATTGTATTCGGGTGTTTAGCCAGAATCTTAACCAGTTCAGCGTTGAACTTTTCGCCTTTTGCTTTGATGTTTTCTATAACATTATTTTTTTCAAGGAAGTTGAGAGTAGCAAGAGCTGCAGCGTATTCAATACTATTGGGGAAGAAAGTAGAAGAAACGAAAACTTCTTTTTCGATTTTCTTCATAAACTGAGCCTTACCGACTACAGCACCTATTGGATAACCGTTTGCAAGAGCTTTACCAAAAGTAGATAAATCTGGAGTTACGTTAAATAAAGTCTGAGCACCACCCAGATTAACTCTGAAACCACTTCTGATTTCGTCAAAAATGAGAACAACGCCGTATTTATCGGCTAATGCTCTTACGCCTTCCAAGAAACCTGGCTTTGGATATTCAACCTGTTTTGCTGTTGGGTGACCTATTGGGGTCATGATTATACCAGCAACATCATCTGGATATTTCTTTAAGAGGTCTTCTAATTCATCAAGATGGTTATAATGGAATTCAAGCGTATCTTCGTAAGTCTTAGGAAGAACGCCGCCTTTAACTTCAACACACCAGTCATGCCAGCCATGATAACCACAGCGGATAATTTTGCTTCTGCCTGTGTAGCCACGAGCAACACGAGTAGCAAGAGTTGTTGCATCAGAACCGGTTTTCATAAAAACGCTCATTTCAGCACATTTAATTAAGCCTCTTAAGCGTTCAGACAAATCATTCTGAATCTTTTGAGTTAAAGAGAAACAAAAGCCTTTGTCTCTAATCTGAGCAATAGCAGCTTCATCTATTTCTTTTTCCCTGTAACCAATGATAATAGGACCGTAGGCACAGAGATAATCAAGGTATTCGTTACCATCTATATCAGTAACTTTACCGCCCTGACCTTTTTCAAAATATATCGGGTATTCACCTTCAACAAAGTTATAAGGTCGTCTGATGCCTAGAACTCCACCTGGAGTGCAGTTCTTACCGCGGGCATATTCTTCCATTGACTTTGTTAAATTCAATTTTGGTGCATCAAATTTATTTGTCATTCCATTTCCTCCAATAAACCATAAACAATAAAAACAATAAAAAATAAAAACTATAAAAACTTTTGTTTAATCAGTCTAACATAATTTAAGATTAGTGCAAAGAAGAAAGAAGAATGAAAAATGAAAAAGGAAGATGTTCTACCCATGTGGGGAGAATGATACTAAACTATTGCTTAAAGCTTCCCCTTGAGGGGAAGTGGCTTGCAAAGCAAGCCGAAAGGG
>CAJOND010000091.1 GCA_905236675.1 Candidatus Rifleibacteriota bacterium
TTACTCCAAAGGATTTCAGAGAAAAACTAAAAGACTCAGAAAAATCTAATAATTAGGAACTAAAATGTAACTAATTGATTGACTTATACAATTGCGAGCCACAGAAAGAGGCGTGGCAATCTAATTTTTAAATAGTCTTAAAACTCGCTGTTTATGAGGTTATTGTGTACAACAAATATCGTTAAAAATATTTACAGAAAAAGATTTAAAAAGAAAATAAAATTTCAAAAATAGTTGTACTTTTTGAGGAAGTATGGTATATTAATTACATCAGATAAGTTCATTGAAAACAAAAGAATCCTAAAGTTAAAAACCCTCCGAGGTGACGCTCAGAGGGAATTTAATAAAGGAGGTGTCGGTATGAAAATACTGATAAAAGTGCTAATCTTAGTTAGCTTCTTGTTAATCGCTACAGCAGCTTACTAAGAGAACCCAAAAGGGGTGAGTCGAAAGACTCCCCCGACCTCCAATATTAAGTATAACATAAAAATTTGATTTTTGAGTAGATTATTTTATTCGACAAAATCAATTTTTTTCAGGCAATAGTTTCCTTTTGATTTTACAAGACGGGCTTTTACTTTTCTATTCCACATTTTTTCTACAATTCCATCCATCATGCCAGAAGGAACTACAACCCTAGTTAACTTTTCTTTATCGTCAAGTATTTTTATAATATTCCTGCTGGTGACAGAATCAGCCTGTTTCAGAAAACCAGTAACCTTATATATTTTAACTGTTTTTCTCTTTTTTCGCTTTATACGTTCAAGTGAAATTTTATAATCTTTTGCCGTTTTGTTCAAAGCAAGTATTTTTTCTTTGTTGTCTCTTATTAAAGTTATTCCAACAGTTTTAATACCTTTATCGTCTGGAGCTAAATTTTTAGCCAAAGAAACGAAACTTCTATAATATGACGGATCCTTAATCTTTTTCGAAAGATAATCCTGGTCCTCGGATACAAAAGCTCCCAAACAATCTACAACTTCATCAATAACTTTCTCAGGCTTTGGTAAAGGATTAAACTCTAATACTCCTTGAACGGGTATTCCCTTTGGTGCGCCCAGACGTATGGTTACAGCATAGGATTGCGCTCCTCTGGCTATGCTCATGAACACATCAAACTGTGGAATTTGCCCTAAGGCCAATCCGAAATCCTCATAGGGCATTTTCCCTAATCGGCAAACTGTTCTCAAAATCATCTTTTTTAATGCCTGGAATCTGTCGATAAAACTGTCTGAATGAATGAACCCTGGGGCAACCTTATCACCCTGTAACGAAAGCTGCAGTTCATTACCCGACAGAGTGACGTTTCTTACTTCCAGATGACGCTTGAAGGTTATTTCCTGTAATAATTCGTCTAGTTCTGATTTTATATCTTCTGGAGGTTCACCAGAAAGCGCAAGATGAACAAGCCTTTCGGCTTCTTTGAGCTTATCACTTCTGTATGCGAGGGTGGCGGCACTTCTTAAAAGAATAGACCTGAGAGGTTCATTCTCATTAACCGATGCTAGAGCTACTTCTTTTTCTTTTTCAAATGCCTGAGAGTTTAATTCAAGAGCTTCTTTTGTATTGTTCCTGTTCTTCTCTTCTATGGCTCTTTCTGCAAGTTCCATAGCTTCATTATGCAATTCTTTATAATCAGACATTTAAGCCACCTACCTTAATCAGAGGTTTGGAATATTCTACAATAACAATATAAGCTGGAGAACTAGTATCATATTTCGACAATCTATCAAGCTTTTCTTTATATCTTTTTTCTATTGTGCTGCTAGATTTTGAATGGAATATTCCACTGACTTCCAATCTTACTTTAGGTTCAAAGCCTAAAATATTATCTGTCTTTTTTCCTAATCGATAATCAAAACCGTTCCCTTTTGCTGATTTAAGCATTGGTTGTAAACCTGTATGAGCTTCTATAACCGCAAAAGCGATAGAATAAGAGCCATCTTCTACTGCTCTATCTCTATCATTATATGTTGCTTTCATCGATTCGTCTACTGCTTTATATTTTATTACGTAATTCTTTGTGAACAACCCGTCAGCAATACAATTAACAGGATTTTTGTGATTGTTGTTATTAAAGCAGACAGATGCAGATTCTGTCATTGTGGTAAGCAAACTCTTTTTGCAGCCAAAGTAGTCTTGATTTTCCAGTGTTGTTAGATCGATTGTTATTTCTTCAGACATTTTTTATTACTTATTGGTTATAAGTTAAGTTGTTGATTTTGGGGAATTAAGTGAACTGATGAACGCTAGGAACTTTAATCGGTTGGAGCCGTCAAGGGAGCGGTAGATTTTAATGAATTCTGATTCTTCGGGAGTGAGTGAGGTGGGTGAATTATTCTGGCCAGAATTTGAGTTGTTGAAATTTGTATTTTTAGAATAATTTAACAAGGGCAGATTCAGAAAGAATACTAGGTTTATTGTTTTTTTCTCTATATTCAACTGCTGTTTCTATTTTTGTTCCATAACTAGTGTGAATCCAATCTCGGCTAGCTAAGTCACCAATAACCAAATAATCTAATTTTTTGGTTACTCTTTCCAGAACAACCCCTCCCATTTCTTCAATTTTTTGTTTAATTATACTTCTTGGTCCATAAGTAAAAGTGCCTGTTAGACAAAAAGTATGATCTTTTATTTCTATTTCAGGTTGTGGTTCATCTAATGGTAGTTTAGAAGATTGGTTTTCAATCAATTGCTCTCCACCAACAATTTTATTCAATATATTGAAAATAATACTTCTATCATTTTCCGTAATATTATTTGTATCAACTTTTGATAAAGCTTCAGATAATACATCAACCGGATAACAGTTTGATGCAAAAGGATTAGCCTTAAGCCATTTTTCTAAACATTTTATTTCTGAATCAGCTAAAACATCATCAGCCAAAATTCCTTTAGCCAAACCAATAAATTCATCAACTGATTTTCTTTCATTTCAGGCTAAATTATAAAAAAAATTCATATCTTCACTCATTTAAATTCCTCCATTTAAATAATTTTACTGTTTTTTAAGAAATTAATAAAAGATAAAGCTAATTTCTTCTCTTTTTCGGATAGAGCTAGAAATTGAGCATCGGTTTCAGAATGTTTGGGTTGTAATTCGGATATTGAAAAATCTATTTGGGGCATATCTGATTTGGTAGTAATTAAATTATTATCTTTTAAAAATTTTTCTAGCTTTAAATAGGCTTCAGTTTTTAGTTTTGTTTCCCCATTAATCCATCTAGAAATAGTTGGTTGAGTAACTCCAGCAACTTTAGCAATTTGAGATTGCTTAACTTTTTTTAATTCTATCAATATTCTAACTTCTTCTATATCCATCATTAATACTCTATTTATCAAAATAATTATACGTTATCGAATAAAATACTTGACATATTTATACAAAAACGTATAATTAAAACTGTCGGAAGGAAAAAATAAAACCTTAACCATAAGGCAATAAAATTTTACATACCGACAAAAACAAGAAACCAGTTCCTTAATTCTGGTTTTAAGTTTTTGAGAGTTCAATAGTTGCCCATCCGCCAAGATTAACAACTATTGAACTTAACAAAACACCTCTTACTGATGGAGAGGTATAATTAATTTAGCACGTAAACGGGTGACTTGTCACCTGTTTTGTGAGAAGCCATTGAGAGTTAGACCATCAGCTAACTTTCGGTGGCTTTTCTTATATCTAACTGATGGGAGATAAAAATGACAGAACTTGAAAAGTGGGAAAACTCCTACAAAGAGCGCAATCTGATTAAGGATTTTCTTGATTATGCTGCTGTGAAGCATCAGGCAAAATTAAGGCAACATATGGGATATAGTGAAGATGATTTTGGTTGGGAATTCCGTTCTGTCTATGAAGACGAAATTCTAGATGATTTCTTCCAGATAGATCGAGCGAAGTTAGACGAAGAACGAAGAGCATTATTGGAAAATCAGAAAGCTTTAATAGGTGAAAAATAATGAGTAATAAAGTTCCTTTATTCACAAGATTATGTGCAAAAATAACTCTTTTATTAGAAGAAGAAAATTTGAGCTATAACGAAATGGTATTCTTAATTAATGTTCTATTGCCTGAATATTTAAAAAAATATTCAAAAATTAAATTAGACGACCAGCAGAGAACAGAATTAAAACTGCTTTCTGCCGGAGTGAGAAATGATGATTAACCAGCCGTTAATGATGACGAGGTAACTTTGTCATACATTTCTCCAAAGAACTCAATCTCTTTTTCAAAGTATTCATCAAAATACGGTTTTTCAGTTTCTTTATCTGGAATATGAGAACCAAATTCTTTAAAGAAAACTTCTCTGACGGATTCAAGGATAAATCTTTGTTTGTCGGTCATATTTAAACTCCTTTCTAAAAGTTAAGGAGTTATCGGTATAAGCAAATCATTTGTTTATACATTAGGTGGAAGAATGGATAGATTTAGTTTTTATTCAGTCCTTATGTGTGTTTGCCTAACAATCGTTGCGGTTCAATGCATCGCTGAGGCCTGGGGGAGTCTATGAGAACAGGTATTAAAGATGTAGATTTCAACCGCATAGCTGTTTCGAATTGGCTCAATTTCTACGAGTTATGTGCTTATGTTGGTCTTGCTCCTACAAAAATGCGACCGATAGCCAAACTTATAGGTGGAAGACTTCTTCCTGGTGTTTCAGGCAAACTATTATTCTATAAGCCAGATGTAGATGATTTTATTAAAAATCTTCCAAAATTGGCTTGATTGTCCAAGACCCTGCTTATTGCAGGTTTAAGGCTGTATAGGGTCAAGCCCCTTGCAGCCCATATATGGCGGTATCGGATTCAACTCTGATTTTGGGCGTTTATTTGTTACTCCTACAAAAGAAATAAGATTGCACACTCATAAACAAAAACACTCCTTGGCCACGGAGTTGGATGGGTTCGACTCCCATCACCGCCACTGAACCAGTATTCTCAAAGCTGTAGAGACGAGGTTCCAGCAGAGGTTTTGCCTCTCTCCTGCTTAAAAGAAAGAGAGGCTTCTTAAAAGTTGTAAAAAAGATAAAAGTTTCAACAGAGGTTAGCCTGTTTCCTGCTTAATCTAAAACAGGCGTTACACCATTATCAGGAGGTGAAAATGAACAAAATTTATATAGACGGTAGGCTTTCGCAAAACCCAGAAGCAAAATATACCCCAAATCAAAAAGCAGTAACCACTTTTAATATTGCGAATAATGAAAATGTTTTAAAACCAGATGGAACATGGGCAACCAATACAACTTTCTACAAAGTTGTTACCTGGAACAAACTAGCCGAAACATGCGCTAAACACCTTAAAAAAGGTGATTCTGTTTTCATTGAAGGCAAAATTTATAAAAGACCTTATGAAGTTAAAGGCAACAAATATATTGACTCTGGGATAACAGCAGAAAAGGTTGTTTTTGTTACACCTATTTCAAAAGGATTGCCAAAATCTGCCAAAGATGAACCACAACAACCAGATTTGGTTATTGATATGGACGATACCGAAGCTGTTAACAAAATCTTTAAAGATGATGAGACAATTCCGTTTTAATTATGAATTTGACCAAAGCAAGACAGATCAGCGAGAGTTTACACCAGCTTATTCTTTACCAGATTCTAACAGATGATGATCTGATAGATATTGGAAAGATTTTCATTCGTGCAATCGAAAGAGCTGAAAAAATTGCAATAAAACAATCAAAAAAAGAAGCTGTAGCTCAACTGGAAGAGCGATGAAGGAAGTTTTCTAGTAGTCAGATGATGGTTCGAATCCATCCAGCTTCATTGAGAGTAGCTACTCATTATTTACCTTAAAGAAGGCAAGCAATGATTAATTTTATTCGACACGATGTTAACGCTTCATCTGATCCGAAATTGGTAAAGGTTCGCATGAAGCTTGGTTATGAAGGGCAAGGTCTTTATTGGAGCATCATCGAAATGATGGCGCAGAATGAAGGTCAATTAGAAGCTGATTACAATATGCTTGGTTATTTACTAAGAACCAGTGCTGAAGTAATCAAAAAACTAATCTGTGATTTTGGGCTTTTCGCTTTTACCGATAATAACAAAAACTTTTTTAGCATAAGGCTAAATAGTGAACTTGAAGACATTAACGATAAAAGCCAAAAAGCCAAAGAAAAAGCAGAAAAAAGATGGAGCAAAGTTAAGAATGATACTGTGGAAAAACAAGAGAAAAGCAGGAGCAATACTACGGCAATGCTACAGCATAGCAACAGTAATGCAGATAATATAATACAAGATAAGATAAGAAAAGATAATAGTATTATTCCCCCCTTACCCCCAAAAGGGGAAAGTGTAGAAAATCAACCCAAAAATATATTTTCTATCGAAGCTTTTTTGCCAGAAGAAAAATCCTCAAAAGAATCTGAACCAGCAAAAAGATTTATTAAGCCTTCTGTTTCAGAAATTGATGATTATGCAAAAACCTACTTAAAAGAAAAGGGGTATTTGGTCTCTTTTAACCCAGAATCGTTCTTTGATTTCTACGAAAGCAAAGGTTGGTTTGTTGGCAAGAACAAGATGAAAGACTGGAAAGCAGCAGTTAGGAACTGGATAAATAGCGATAACAAAGGTTCTAAATCTAGTAAAAAAGCCGATTTCACCAGTTACGATTTAAGCAAGAATCCGTTTGATTTTTAACGAGGTGTATAAATGTTATCAGAAAAGGCATTTGGAAAAGGGTTGAAAATTATTAGGGCTGTATTCAGATACGAACCAGATGAGGAAACTGCTCAGATTTGGTTCAGGTATCTTTGCCCTTTAAGTGATGAAGAATTTCTAAAAGGCGTATTTCTTTTGGGGCATCCCCAAAAGGGCCTTAGAGATGTTTACCCTCATACCAATATCCCCGCTTGCGTTTATGAATATATCGAGAAAGCAAAAGAAGAAGAACGGAAAAGCAAGCCCCGAATCAAAGAACAATGGGAAATTGAAAGAGAAAAACTGATTCAGATTGAATACGCCAGAACCAAAGAAGAAGCTTTAGAAAGACTTTTGAATAAAAAGCCTGAATTAGAGGCTTTAGTAGACAGAATAGGCAGGCAGAAGCTTTTAGCATGACATACCCACATGAAGAACCGGAATTCCACAAACCTAATGATCTTCCAGATTATTTACAACCAGAACATATAAAGCGAGTGATGGAAGTAAATAACGCAGTTATGGAAGTTTCTTTAAATTGCAAAGAAGAAAATGCTGACTGCCTGGAATGTGGAAATTCTGAATGCTTCGAAGTTTTTGAGGCTCAGGCAAAATTGCAGGGAACAACACTTCATGAGCTTATGCAGAGTTGGAAGGAACAAAGGGAACTAGACGAGAAGAGAGCTGCTGCACAAAAGCTAAGATACGAAAATTATCAAAGAGCTTTTGAACAAAAATCTATTATGCAGCGTCTTAAAAAATCTGATTCAAATGAACGCAGTCTGTTTGATGCAGCTGCTTAAAGGAGGAATAAATGAATAAATTTCATAAAGTAAGTTTTGAAGAATTTAAGAAGGCGACTCTGAAAGCCAAAGGCTTCAGGAATCACGTAAGAAAAGGTAAAAAGCTTATCTCTTGCGAGGCTTGTTTTCTCGTATGGGATAGCAAAAACGGTTGGCACGAAGGGAGTTTAAAAAATGAACGATAAACAACATTGTTATACTTTTGAATATTTTGATTCTAAGAACGATTTAAGGCAGATTTTGAAGGTTGATGTAACTAATCTGGCCAAAAATGAAACAGAAGGAAAACACCAGACAATGGATTTGTTCCAGACTAATTTAACTGTCATTTATAAAGGCAAAAAATACACAAAGGAAGAATTTGCTAAATTTGTTAGAACGCCAGATTTTAACCTGGAAAATGATTTTAGCTTTGGTGGAATGTTCAACTTTTTCTGCGCAAATATCGGTTCTGTGATTCAGCATATGGCCATAAGCAGCAAACCTAATAATCAGATTAATTAGATAAAATGGCAAAACAAAAATCTGAAAATTATGATCCCGAAGAATTAAAGAAAAGAATTCAGAAGCTTTATATCATGTATCACCTTCTGATCAGCGCAGACAATTCCAAAAAAATCAAACAATTCAAAATCTGAATAAACCAGAAGGAAGCCTTCTTTCACCAGAAGAAAGCTTCTTTTTTTTGTCTGAAAATAGTGATTAATTTTAAAAGAAATAATTAATTAAATAAAAAATAATCATTTTTTATAATGCTTAAAATGTTGACATTGGCTAATGGTCTTTGATATATGGGGAAATTAGACAATATTATAACTATTAAAACAAATCTTTTATTAATGATATTTTTGAATCTCATTTTGTGTCATAAAAATAGAACAATTTTAAAAACGATACCAAAAAGGATTAAAACTAGCTATGAGAGCTAAAAAGGCAATTTATCCATTAGTTTATTCTGATGAATTATCAGAAGATGGTAAAAGAATTCGCAAAAGACTGCCCAAAGTCAGCACCAAAAGACAGGAATTGAAAGCTAGAAAAGAATATTATTTAAGAAAAAGGAAAATAAATAAAAATACGAAATTTAATACTTATTGTGAATTCTGGTTAGAAAGAAAAATATTTGATAAAGATTCTACAAAAACACAATACGAAATGGTTATTAAAAGATGGATTAAACCATTTTTTGGAGATATGAAAATAGGATCTATTAAAAGATATGACATTGAAAAATATATAAAAACTTTGCCAGAAGAGCATCATTTAAAAACAAGTTATGCCGGCTTTATTCTCACAATAATAAAAATTTTGTTTGTTTATGCCTGGAAGAATGATATTATCCAAACTCTTCCAACAAAAGCAATAAAAGGTTTTCCGTATAAAAAGAAAGATATAAGAATTCCTGATTATGACGAATGTTTAAGAATTGCTGATATATTAAAAAATTCCGAAAAATATAAATTCCCTTTATTGTTTGGGTGGTATGCAGGGATGAGACGAGGTGAAGCATTAGGCGTAAGATGGGAGGATATTAATTTGAAAGATAATATAATTAATATTAATCAACAGATATTAATTGAAGCAGGGAGAATAGTTTGTAGACCTCCTAAGAGAAACGAGATAAGAACAGTTCCTATAGCAGCTGCTTTAAAAGCAGAATTGGTTAAAGTTCCAATAGAAGAAAGAAAAGGACTTGTCTATAAAAATATCAGATCCGATAGCCCAAAAGCTCTGGATTATTATTTCAAAAAACATATTAAACCATTGATTAATATTAAATGTTTTCACGAGTTTAGACATATAAACTTATCTAAGCTATTATCTCTTCCTAATATTCCTGTTGATATGATAAAGAATATAGCTGGCCATAGCTCTATAAACACTACAACACAAATCTATGGACACAAGACATCAGAAGGAATAAATCAGATAAAGGAAGCTCTCGATAGTAAACTTGGTTGAGTCTTGTCAGATTTGATTCTTAATGGTACGATTATATATAAAGCTATTTATAATTATTTACACATACGTGCAAAATTTTATAATGAAAAATGATCTAACAAAAGTTAGATAACGATGAAAAAAGTTAGACAGTATCTAACTTTTAAAATGTGCTAAAAAGCACGTAGTTGAAATTTTCGAGAAGCTCTCCAACACCTCAAAAGGGAGGGGGTGGAGGTAAAAGTTTTTGAGAATTGCTAAAAGACCGTAGGCCGCAATCAAATTTTTTTGACCGCAAAAAATCCGTATGGGGTCGAAATTGTAAAAAAGAAAGGATTTTTATAATGGGAAGACATAAAAAACCTGTAGAATTAAAAATCGCACAGGGTAATCCAGGCAAAAGAAAATTGCCCAAGAAAAAGAAAACAGAAAAAATTGGCCAGGATTTTTCCCCAGATATTCTACTCGATGGATATGCTCAGGAATATTGGGATAAACTTCAGGAGAGATTGAAGCTTCAGAATATTTTAAAAATTACTGACACCATGGAATTAACAATGCTTGCTTATTATTGTGGCAAGTTTAGAGAATTGAGTGAACAGTTAAAGAGTGAAGAAATTTCATGTATGTCGGATAAAGGTAACGCTTACCAAAATCCATTATGGGGCGCACTTAACACATGCCAGGATAAGATTCAGAAAATGCTTATTCAATTTGGTATGACACCTGCTGCAAGAGCTGATGTTTTTGAAGAATTAGAACATCCTGAAAATCCATTTTTAGAATTATGATAAAACATCTATGTGCTAAAGCTGGTTGCCCAAATCTTGTTAACAAAGGGGAACGATTTTGCCCAGAACATTCTAAGGCTATGATTTTTTGTAATTATCCTGGATGCAGCGAAAAGGTTTTTGTTACAGAAAGATATTGCGCTCAGCATCAGCCGAAAAGAATGTTTGATAGTAAAAGAGGGAACCCAAATCAAAGAGGTTATTCTTCAAGATGGGCAAGAGTCAGTAAACAGTATAGATAACCCTGTTTGCTCTAGATGTAAAATTGCTCCTGCTGTTCTGGTTCACCATATTAAACCTATCAGAGATGGTGGCGAGATTTTTGAGCCAGATAATCTTATGGGACTTTGCGCTTCATGCCATGCTATAATTCATGCAGAAATATCCACACGTTAATATAGCTAATAAATATGCCAGAGATATTGTTTCTGGTAAAATACCTGCATGTATTTATACTAAGTTGGCTTGTAAAAGACATCTTGACGATTTAGAAAGATCATTTCAATATAAATTTAACAAAGATAAAGCTGAAAAAGTATGCAAGTTTATGGAGTTGCTTGTTCATGTTAAGGGCGAATGGGCGGGTAGAAACTTTCAATTATCACCATGGCAATGTTTTGTTGTTTGTAATATTTTTGGCTGGGTAGATAAAATAACAGGATTCAGGCGTTTTACTGAAGCTTATATTGAAGTGCCCAGGAAAAACGGTAAAAGTTTTTTGGCTGCTGCTGTTGGTTTATATATGTTTGCTGCTGATGGTGAAGCCGGCTCAGAAGTTTATAGCGGCGCCACATCAAAAGAACAGGCTTTTGAAGTTTTCAGACCTGCAAAACAGATTGTTGATAAACTGCCTATGCTTAAAAAGGCGTTTGGAATAGAGACTTTTAAAACTTCAATTTTTGCTCATTCGTCTTCTTCCAGATTCCAGCCGATTATTGGTAAGCCTGGTGATGGTGCTTCACCTCATTGCGCAATAATAGACGAATACCATGAACACAAAGATGATTCTTCTTACTCAACGATGAAAACAGGAACATCGGCAAGAAAGCAGCCTTTGATTTTTGTAATAACTACTGCTGGCGTAGATACATCAGGTCCATGTTTCGGTTTACATACATCTGTTCAGAATATTTTAAAAAGAACCATAGAAGATGAAAGATTCTTTGGAATAATTTACAGTATCGATGATGATGACGATTGGACAGATTTAGAAAACTGGAAAAAGGCAAATCCAAATTACAATATCAGCCTTTACGATGATAATCTTAAACGTGATCTGCTTACGGCAAAACAGGATGTTAGTCAGCAGAACATTATAAGATGTAAACATCTGAATCAATGGCTAACAGTAGATACAGCCTGGTTAGATTCATTGAAAGTTGCTAAGTGTAAAGATAATAATTTGACAATAGACTCTGTTAAAGAGCTCCCTTGTGTAATCGGCGTAGATATGGCGACAAAAATAGATATTTCAGCGGTAGTTCTTTTATTCTATGACGACAAAAAGATTTACCCATTCTGTAAATTTTATGTGCCCTCAGCTACTATGAATCTTCCTCAGAATAAGCATTATCAGAAATGGGCATTTGATAATTTGATAGAAAAATGCGGTGATGAAATAATAGATGCTGAAAGTATAGCTGAAGATGTTCTTAAAATTTGTTCGTCTTATGATGTTAGAGGTGTTTGTTATGACCCTTGGCAGATTACTTTCTGGGCGGAAAAACTAGCTAAGGAAGGCTTAACAATGATTGAAGTAAGAAATACGGTTCAGAATTTCTCTGAACCAATGAAAGAGCTTCAAGCAGCTATTTATAGTAAAAATTTTTCGTATGATGGCAACCAGGTTCTAACTTGGATGCTGAGTAATGTTGTTGCACATTTTGATAAGAAGGAAAACATTTTCCCAAATAAAGCCAGAAATGAAAATAAGATAGATGGAGTTGTAGCTATAATAATGGCTCTTAGTTATATTATACGTTTAAGAAGTTCTCAACAGGCGGAGGCTCCACAAGTTTACTTTTTATGATTGATTTTAAGATTATTGTTGAAAAAATTTACCATGTTGCAGAATACAAACCTGGTTCTGGTGCTAAATGCCCCCTCTGTAACGAATGGAACAGCCCTAATAATACAGGAATTAAAATAAAAAATGGCACAAAATACAGATACCACAAATGTTCTAACTGTGGTTTAAAATATAAGTCTATGGAAATAATCAGTACAAGTACTGATTAAAAGCGAGTTTAACACACATTTCTAACCTTTTATTGTTAGAATTTTAATGAAAGGTTAGATTATGTTTGAATTTTTCAAAAACTTATTTAAACCCCAAAATCAAATCACTGATGCTAGCTTAGTAGGTGTTGCTGGCTTCAATGATTCTAATATTACGCTTTCAGAAGCTTCAAAACAAATCACATTTTATACCTGCGTCAAGATTATTTCAAAATCGATTTCGCAAATGCCTCTTATTCTTTACAAAAGAGAAGGAAACGACAACAGAAGAAGAGCTATTGAGCATAGTCTTTACAAGATATTAAAAGCACGTCCTAATCATTGGCAATGCCCATCTGAATTCTGGGAAAAAATAACAAAAGACATTCTAACTTATGGAATTGCCTATGCGCAAATTGTTCGCGTTAACAATAAAGTTATGGGACTTTATCCTATTCCCAGATATGCCATTTATGAACAGTGGGAAGGTAATCAAGTCCATTATCGTGTGACTCTTGAAGATAACAGACAAGTTTTATTAAGACAGAAAGATGTTTTAGTTGTAAGAGGTGAAACATCAGATAATGGTAAAAGACCAGTATCACCGATTTGGATTTTAGATAAAACTTTATATCTTGCTATTCAAGCCGAAAAATTCGGTGCAGCATTTTTCTCTAATAATGCATCACCAGCAGGTATTCTAGAAACAGATCAGATATTGAAAAAAGAAACAGTAGATGATCTAAAAAAAGCTTGGTATGAAAATAATAGTGGAAAGAATATGCATTCTGTAGCGGTTCTTTCTGGCGGTTTAAAATTTAAACCCGTAACAATGACAGCTGAAGCAGCCCAGTTTTTACAAACAAGAAATTTTCAACGGTCTGAAATATGTGCTGCTTTTCGTATTCCCCTTTTTATGGTTGGCGATAATTCAACATCTAACTGGGGAACAGGTATAGAACAACAGATGATGGCTTTTATAACATTCACTCTTGGCGAGTGGATGGTAAGGATCCAGGAAAGCGTTCAAAGAGATTTGCTGACCCCAGAAGAACAAGATGAATACTATTGTGAATTCTTATCAGAAACATTACTTAAGAACAATTTATCGTCGCGAGTAGCTTGTTACAAATCCGCCTTAGGCGGAAACCAAATGCCTGGTTACATGACTATTAACGAAGTCAGAGTTAGAGAAAATCTACCACCAGTAGAGAGATGTTCTTTATAAGCCTTTAACAGGAGAAAAAACAAATGAAAAATCTGAAACAGTTTAAACATTTTTTAGATAAAAAATCCGGTGTAAAAGTTGAAGGTAATCATCTTTATCTTTATAGCGAGATTGGTAACTGGTGGGATGAATCAGAAGCGATTCAGATTGTTAATAAAATCAAAGAAATGCAGGGCGATATTACCGTCCATGTAAACAGTGAAGGTGGAAGCGTCTTTGATGGTATGGCAATAATGAATGCTCTTAGACAACATTCAGGGAAAAAGACTTTTATTATTGAAGGTTTGGCTGCTTCTATAGCTTCGGTTATAGTCTGTGGTGCATCTGATAAAACTATTGCTATGGCTGGCAGCTGCATGATGATTCATAAAGCCTGGAATTTAGCAGTAGGTAATGCTGATGAATTGCGAAAATCAGCAGAAGTTCTAGACGGCATCGATAAGGAAATAATTTCTATTTATAACAAGAAAACAAAAATGCCATCTGAAGAATTGACAAAAAAGCTTGCAGAAGAATGGTGGATGTTTCCTCAGACTGCAAAAGATAATGGTTTTGTAGATGAAATAGATTCAGACAATGAAGCTGTTTATTTAAATCAAACAAACTTATCTGCTTTTAACAATGTTCCCAATGAGATAAGAAACAAGATTAAGGCTAATAAGCCTCAATCAGTGAGGGAATTTGAGCAGGAACTAAGAAACCTTGGCTATTCATCTAAAGAAGCTAAAGCAATTATTTCAAAAGGTTATAACGCTCTACGAGATGTAGATGCTGACAATAACAAGGACAACGAGATGTTGTTAGAAAAACTGATTTTCGAACGTAGCAATACGCTCACTATTTAATTTTTTTTATGAAAGGAATTTTATTATGGCAGATCTCTATGCGCAAGCTTTGGAAGAATTCAATAAGCAAAATAACGCTATTTATGAATTCAGAAAAATATTAGACAGTAACACTAAGACTACAGCAGAAATGAAAGAAACTTCTGTTAAATTCGAAAATAGAATTGCAGAACTAGACAAAACCATTAAGAACCTTGAAGAAGAAATAGCTAAAGAAAAGGCTCTTAATACTATCGGTAATGCTGCTGTTAAGCCAGAAAACAAACACTTCTTCAACTACATTAGAAGTGGTGTAGTAAGTCCAGAATTAAAGAACACATTCAAGAATTCTGGTGAAGTTGTAATTGGTACCAACTCCCAGGGTGGTTATGCTGTTCCTACAGAAGTTTCCGATGAAATAATCAAACTTGCTACCAAAAACTCTGTAATGAGACAGCTCTGTCGAGTTTTGTCTGTATCGACTCCAAACTATTCAGAACTGGTAGATACGGAAGGAACTCAGAGTGGTTGGGTTGGTGAAACTTCTCCACGTCCTCAGACTGCTGGGCCAACTCTTAGTAGTGTAAATCCAGTAATGGGTGAAGCTTACGCCAATATATATGCATCTCAATATGCACTTGATGATATTAAATTCAATGTTGCACAATGGCTAGTTACATCTGCCGAAAAAGCCTTCAGACTCAAGGAAGAAGCTGCTTTTATTAGTGGTGACGGTTCTAATAAGCCTAAAGGTTTGTTTGCTAATACTATAACAAATGAGGATGACGATAATAGAGATTTTGGTAAACTTCAGTATATCCCTACTGGCGATGCTGATTCTTTACCATCAACAGAATCTTTAATTCTTGATTTGTTTATCGACATGATTACAAGCACCAAAATTGAACATTTGGCTAATGCTCATTGGCTTATGAACAGAAGTATTAAAGGCAAACTTCTAAAGATTAAAGACTCTCAGAATCGTTACATTTGGATGCCATCGGTTGTTTTTGGACAACCAGATACTTTATTCCAATATCCAGTAGCTATATCTGATTATATGCCTAGTGAAGGTGCTAATGCTTCTATCGCTGCTTTTGGTGATTTTTACAAAGCATATACTATTGTAGATAGACTAGGTATTTATACTCTCAGAGATCCGTATACTAATCCTCCATTCACTAGATTTTATACTTCTAAACGTGTGGGTTCTATGCTCACTGACTCTGAAGCGGTTAAAGTTCTTATGTGCAAAGAAAGCTGATAAGTTTTTTGCTGGTGGGCAGACTTCTGCTCACCAGTTATTAAGCATAGGAGTAAAAAAAATGAAAAAACAATTATTGCTTACAGTATTATTGGTTTGCGTAAGTGCTCTTTCTGTTTTTGCTGGACCAATGGATACACGTTCATTAATTGAATATAAGCCGGCAATAGCGAGTGAAACTTTGGCAGCAGATACACTTTCGGATCCTATTTATGTTAATGATTACAAAGCTTGTAACATTATTATCGAAAGCGGTGTTGCTACCTATTCAACCAGTAACGCAATACTTTTCCAACTTCTTGAAAGCGATTCAGAAAATGGAACCTATACACCAGTTTTGCCTTATGAAATTAGAGGTAACAACATAGATGTAGACGCTTCAGGAACATTCCAGATACTCAAAGAAGAATTCACTTCCACGAATATCAGTGAAACAGCTTATATGGGCGGAGCGCAATTCTTGAAGATTAAAGCCAAAATAAAAGGAACTGGCAACGGACCTAACAAGGTTTTTATCATCAAAACCCATCCATACTTAGGATTCTGACATGATTTATACAACCGCTAAAGTCTATCCTGTTTCTCTTGAAGAAGCTAAAAGACATCTCAATATTATAAGCGATGCCGATAATGTTGAGATTGCTGTGCTGTTAGCTGGAGCTGTTGATTATGTTTCAGGAATTGTTGGAAGAAACTTGATTGCAACAGGTGTTGCTGCTGTCTACGGAGTTTCTGAAACAAATCTTGAACTCCCAGATATTGAATATGGTGAAGCTGGTCACTGCTACGCCTTAGATTCTGAAGAAGAATCAACAGATCTTGAATGGAGTTTATCTGAAGATAAGAAAAACCTTATTGTCTCTGACATTCCTACAGGCACAGTAAGCATAGTTTTTGAGTATCAGACTTCAATACAAATTTCTGAAACTTTAAAATTGGCCATTCTAATGGCGATAGCTTTTTTCTACGAAAACAGGGGAGATGAAAGCGGCCAGAAGTCAGAGCCCTTGGCTGCTAAAAACCTTGCTCTTCGTGAAAGGCATAGTGCTGTATGACTAATAAAATCGGCTCTTATCGTGATGTTATTCATTTCGGCAACATCGTTAAAGAATCAGATGGCATGGGCGGTTACACTGAATCATTCTCTGAAGTTTGTTCTGTCAGAGGCAGGGCAATAACTTCTGCTTCTGAAATCATTAACGATGGCGATAAGCGAAATATATATAACTACACTTTTGAATGCCGTTTTGTAGATGGAATAAAGCCAGATATGGTCATTAAGCTTAATTCTGAATCTCAAATGTGGACTATAAAAAATGTTATAGATCCTTCTGGCAAGAGAGAGCGCCTTAAGTTTGAAGCTCAAAGAGAGGTTAAACGTGTCTGATATTACTGCTTTGCAGGCTGAAATATATACTGTTTTGAATCAGGCTTTGCCTGAAGTTTCTATATATGATGATGTTCCTGAAACGGCTGACACTCCATATATAGTTATTGGTGAGGATTCTGTTTCGGACGGTGGGGCTAAGGTCTGTGAAGTTGACGAGGTCACTGTAACAATCTCTGTTATTTCTTCTTATAAGGGTATGAAAAAAGTAAAAGAGCTTTCTTCCAGAATAGCAGAAGCTTTGAAAACTATTAAAGCCAGTGGGGATAATGCGTATATTCAATATCTGAGGCTTGAAAACATAGAGCATAATAAAGATAGTGACGATATGCGCTCTGCTGAAATTACAGTAGTTTTTCTAGTTTCCTAGAAGAAGAAAACCTTCTGATGTTCCATCAGAATACTTGAGATACCTGAGTTTGTAAACAATCTTAGTTATGGAGTCTGGTTCAAGATGCCTGATGTTGTTATGGTGTTCGTTAGAAGCTATATACGGCTGGTATCTTGTTTCAGCTGACGATTTACCGGGTTTGATTCTGCATTTGTCATTAGTTACATGAGCTTTGAAGATGAGTTCATCTCCTTCATCTTCAAAAAAGCTTTTTTTGAAGATTTGGATAGAAAATGAATAAGCAGTAATAGTTTTCTTTCCTAAGTTCTTTAAGGCGCTTCGAACATATATTTTGGGTGAATTGGTAATAATTTCACCTTTGTTATAGCCTTCCTGGACGATAAAAGTATGCCCTTGGCTGTAACCTATCTCGCTTAAAGTTATTTGAACAGGTGCTGAAGCTGGTTGAGTGGAACATAAGGAATTATAGTTCCTCTTTCTGGCGAAGGCACAATCAGGAAGTAAAAGAATAATCGTGAATAAAAGAACGATTAGTTTTTTCATAAATATGTCCTCCATTAATTTAATTCTAACACATAGAAAGGTTAACGCAAAATGAAAAGATACCCTATTAAAGGTGCCGATGTGCTTTTGTTTTACGGCAATGAAATGATTGCCGGTCAGAGAAATACAACAGTAACCATTACAGCTGACAGTATAGACACTTCTTCAAAAGATAATTCAGGTTGGAAAACAGCCCTTGCAGGACTGAGAGAATGGAGCGCGACTTTAGACGCAATAGAATTAGCCGGGAATGAAGGTAAACAACAGACTTTACTAATGAAAGCTGTAATGAATGGTGAGCCTATATCCATTAAAATAGTTGTTCCTGGTAAGTTCGTAATGAGTGGTTACGCTGCTATTACAAACAAAGATACAAGTGGAGACTACACGGATGTAAGTTTAGGAAGTTACGAGCTTAAGGGAGCTGACGCACCAGATATTTATTATGTTCCTTTTATTGATAAGATGACTGCTGTCGGTTCAACAATAACTTTGAAATTAACTGAAACTACCGCTGAAGTTGTTACTGGCAAAACATTGAAGGATTGCATAACTGTAACCGATGGAACTAATCCTGTAACTATTTCAACAGCCACTCTCACCACTGGTTCTATTTCTATCACTGCTTCCAATGCTTTAACCGCTACCACAAAATACAAGGCTACAATAAACGGTGGAACATTGAAGAATGGTGATGCTGTCCAGGCTTATGACATATGGGACGAAGCCGTAGCAACTGCTTCATAAGGAGTAATAAATGCTAAGATTCACATTCAAAGCCTTGTGCAAAGTTGAAAAATTAAGCGGTATGTCGTTCCAGGACTTCATGAAAAAGGTGGAAGACAAGAAGTCTTTCTGTGATGTTGTTACCATATGGCAGGCTGGGAGATGTTTCCAAAAGGATTTAACCTTCGATGAAGCCTGTGACGAACTGGATAAAATCGGCTGGGTTGAAGCTTTCAACCAGATTAAAGATGCTGTTACAGAAGCGTTTAATACTGTGAATAAACCTAAAGATGAAAGTGAAAACCCTCAGACGGCGGTGTAAAGGAACCGCCGATAACTGAGCAGTTAGATTCTATTCTACCTTTTGTTCTTGGTGAAATGGGGTTGGATTATGATTATTTCATGAGTCTGACCCCTTATTTATGCTGCAAGCATCAAGGCTATTCAGATAAGGTAAAAAGAGAAATAAGAATGAGAGCCTGGCAGACAGCTTTATTGATGAACGCATCAGGGAACATGAAAGAACCTGTAACAGTTGATTATCTATTACAACCCGAGAAGAAAGAGGAGCCTGTATTATCAGGTTCAAAGAGTTTGCAGGATTCTTACAAATGGGTGGCCAAATGAAGATAATTCCAAAATTATATGGTTATGAACCTGTTAAAAAGCATGCAAAGCGTATGCTAAAAGAGGTTGATAAGACTTTTAAAACTCTGGTGAAAGCTATTGCTAAAACAGCTGAAACAAAAGCTCGCGAACTGGCACCCAAAAGAACGGGAGCCTATTACAAAAGTATTTACGGACTAGTTGAATCAGCTCTCAGAGGTAGAATTGTTGCAAAAAGAGGCAGTGGCAAAGGTGGAGAAAATGGCGGTAGCGGTCATGGCTATCTTGGCGCGTTGCTTGAATATGGCACCGTTAAGATGACTGCGAGACCGCATTTGAAAATTGCTCTTGAATATGCTTTGAAAGTTCATGAAAAAGACATAGACAGAATGATGAACGGTATATTAGGTGGTTGATTATGGCAAATAAAAAAGGTTTCGGTTACAGTTTCGGTCTTGATGCCAGTGATTTTAAGAAAGGCTGTAAAGAAATACAGCAGACTCTGGATAAAACCTTCGGTAAAAATCTGATGTCGCTTTCAACAGGTGCCATGACTGCCCTTGCAGGTATTTCGGCAGCTCTTGCAGGCATCGGTGCTGCTGCTATGGCTATGGGTGAAAAACTGGATTCTGCTTTGACAGGGCTTAAAGGTATCTGGGGAACCGCAGAAAAAGCTACAGAGCAATATGAAAGACTTAAAAACATATCTGAAAATTCAATGTTTGGAATAGAAGCTTTAACCAACGTTGACCGAAAAATATCGGCTCTAGGTGTTTCTGCTGAAGAATCTGCAACAATCCTCACCAGATTAGGCAATACTGTTGTAGGTGTTGGCGGAACTCAGGCAAATCTTGACGCCATGGCTGACGCTTTGGTAAGAATAAAAACCACAGGTGATGTGTCTTCACGTTCATTGATAGAATTTTCTAAGGCTGGCATCAAGGTTGATGATCTTATAGGTGGTTCTGCTTCTGACGCAATAAACAAACTTATCGAAAGAATGAAGAAGTTTGATGGTGTGATGCAGGAAGAATCTACCGATATATGGATCCAGTATAAGAAAGTGGTAAAAATAGCCAATGACGCATTGGCTGAATTAGGCAACTATTTGAACGATAATTTTAAAGAGTATGTGGTTGCTGTTGTAGATAAAATTTCAGATCTGAGAGACAAGTTCGTTGCATTGCTTAATGACAAGGACGGTATGCAGGCTCTCACAAGACACATCAAGATTTTTGCGGGTGTTATAACTGCTGTTGCTTTGCCAGCGATGGCAAGATTGGCTATAGGTTTTGCACCGGTAATAGCATCTTCACTTTCACTTATAGGAACTATAACAGCACTGGTACTTATAATAGAAGATTTAGCAGGGGAAAATTCTATAATAATTGCTGGCTTCAAGAAAATATCCCTTACTTTCAGATGGCTCATCGCCAATATTCGTGAATCAACAAACGGATTATTAGAAGATCTTTTTACTGGCAGTGCTAATACTTTTATTGATATTGCTAATTACGGCATAAAAGCTATTAATTTTTTAATAATAAATGCCCAGAAAATAATAAACGCTTTTCTTTCAAGATTTAGAACTGAATTTATGGTAATGCTCGGTAAAATGTCCGAAATGTCATCAGCTGTAGGTCTTGAATCATTAGGAGGTAAACTGAATGATCTGGCTAATCAGGTGAGCAAGGGGTTACAGATTGATATAAAGCCTATTTCAGAATTAAGCCGAGTGAATATAGAAGAAGTCAAAGAATTGCTTGACTCTGTAATAGGAGAATCTGTAGAAGCTGTTGAAGATGCTATGGATGATGTGGATAAAGATGTTGAAAAAGCTACTGAAAACTATAAGGCAAAAATCAAATCCGCTATTGATTATGCAAAAAGTCTGTTGGATTTTACTAGACAATCTAACTCTGAATTAGGTGGTATTGAATCTGGGAATGTCGGTGCTATAACCGCCAACTCTAAGAATGGTGAAAATTCAGAAAAAGCAAGCAAGGATTTTTTCAAAACTCTTGATGTTGTTGAGACAAAGATATCTGAATTCAGTGAAGAATTACAGGAAAAGAATAAGGAATTCTGGGACGAGTTTTACAAGGTTACTAAGGTAAATGGCGTTCAAAAGTTCAGTGAATGCCTGAATGAAGCCTTATGGAGTAGCAAGAATTTCTTTAAATCACTGGGTGAAGGGTTGAAAGATTTAGGGAAACAGATACTCATGCAGATCACAAAGATGATGATTCTAAAAACCCTCTTTGGGGCTTTCAATATAGGTAATGAAACACTTTTCAGAGTTGCAGGTATAGATGCCGGAATAAATGATGGAATTGTCCAGAACGGCAAAATTATAACCACTCACCCAGATGATTATCTGATAGCTACCAAAGACCCATCTAGTTTAGGTGGCAAAGCAAATATAGCTATCAACGTCTATAACAATAGCGATAGCAAAGTTGAGACAAATTCATTCTTTGACGGAACAAAAGAGATTATAGAACTATTTATTGACGGCTACAACCGAAATGTATCAGGTGTAAGAAACATCGTAGGAGGTAGGTAAAAATGGATTTTCCTAGCTATTCAGTTATTCCTAAACCAAGCATTTCTTCTACTGCTGCTTTGCTAGACAACTCGCTAAAATCAAAAACGGTTAACGGAATGACTATTTCACGCCCTAAATATACAAGGCAGTTGCACAAGTGGTCCTTGTCATGGTCTGCCATTAGTGCTACAGCTCTTAATCTAATCTTATCCTGTTACCAGGCAAACGGTGGAGGTTCACAAGTCTTCAGATGGTTAGATTTAGATAGCAATACATATAAAAATGTTCGGTTTAATTCAGATATTCAGTATATAGAAATATCTAATTCAAATGGTGAAAAAATTTATAAGGTCAGCTTTGACCTGATGGAGGCATAATTTATATGCTTACTCAGAACATTGATAATACATCGTTAAGCACAACAAAGAGATATTTTGTCCTGTTAGACATAAACAATGGCGTATTGAGGTATGTAAATGACAATCAGAATCTTGTGTGGAATGGAAATACATATATCTGCTACCCTTTTGAGCTTTCCGCTTTTAATCCTGGCACTGGTGGCGAAATACCACAAACATCTGTCAGATTATCTAATGTAGGTGGAACTGCACTAACAATAATCAACAACTTGGCAGAGTTTGAATCTGTACCTTTGAAACTAATGCTAGTTAGAGATGGCGAATCTACCCCAGATATTTCCCTGAACTTTAAAATTAACGGCATTACTTATGATGAAGAAAGCATTAACATTATATTAGGTGCCAACACTGAATTTGGCAAAGTATACCCCAATAGTGATTATTCTGAATTCTGTCAATGGTCTTTTAAAGATTTCAGATGTAGATATGCAGGCAATGAAACAAGTTGTGATCATAGTCTGGCCAGATGCAAAGCCCTAAATAATTCAATCAGATTTGGAGGTTTCAAACGTAATGCTTAGCGATTACATAGGAATCCCATTTGTTGATATGGGTAGAGAACCTGTAATAGATGGCGGGTTAGACTGTTGGGGACTTGTCAGATACTATTACAATAGAGAACTCGGTATTAAACTGCCTGAATATCGCATTTCTAGTCTTTATGATTGTGATATTCAAAAACTTGTTAATAATGAGGTTAATGCCAAATCTAAGTTCGAAATTCTTGATAAACCGATTGAAAACTGTATTGTCACAATGAAACTCGGAAGTGAGTATGTTAATCACACAGGTATCTTTGTAAATAATAAAATTTTACATACGTATAAAGGAACAAATTCTTGTCTGGTTTTTCATGATAATCCCTTGTGGTTCAGTAAAATTATTTCCTATCTGAGGTTCAAAAGATAATGAAAATAATTCTTTTCAAAGATAATTTCCGACTAGAAACTTCAAAGCATTATGATTATCCGCATAATTACACATTAAGAGATGTGTTTGCAGACAAGGAGCTTTGCCCTAATGAATTCGACATATATAATGAAAAAGGTATAGAACTTCAACCAGACTATGATAGACCAAGAGGATTGAACGAGTTAGTAATAATAGCTCCGAAGGTGGGAAAAAGCGGCTCTTTGGGCAAAATTCTTGGGGCAGTATTGGGAATAGCCTTGCTTGCAGGTGCGGGAGTAGCATTACTTGGTGCCAAGCTTGGTGGCTCTCTTCTTGCTAAGAGTTTGGGAGCGGGTTTACTTCTACACTGCGGCGGTTCTTTAATAATGGGCAAAATTAAGATGCCGACCGTCTCTAATTCATCGCTTGAAAATTCTGAAAAGAGTTATTCCTGGAATGTTGGCAACTTATCAACTTCAAGGGGCGTAAGAGGTGTAACATTTGGTAATAATGTAATACCTGAAGGCGAACTACTGGCTTATTATACTACTGGTAACAATGTTTCGACAAACAAAAGAACCGAAACAGGGCAAAGAACTGTCCGTAAAAAAACGGGAAAATATAGTTATTATAATTATAAGGAAAGTTATTCTTATGAGATTGAAACTGATGACGTAAAGGTTAATTCGTCAAAATCAATCTTGGAACTTTTAATCGCTGCTGGTGAAGGGCCTGTGAATATAGATATATATTCAATAAGGATTAACGGCTTATCTATAAGCAGTTTGCAAGCTTCCGACCCTGAAACTTATGTTGAAATAAGGAACGGAACAAACAATCAGACTGCATTAGGCACACTTTTAGACAATGTAACTTCCACTTTAAACATTGGAGCGGAAGCAGTAACAGTATTAAAGGAAGACAGGAACAATATCTGGAGAAATGCCGTAACCTATGTAACTTCACAGCCTTGCGACAGGATTAAAATAACCTGTTCTGCAAATGTCTGGTATATAATGGATAGCTCAAGTGGCAATCACAATCCAGCATATATTTCCTATAAGTATAGATATAGAGTTCAAGGAGCTGATACATGGACGGAAGGAATTCAATATACATCGGTAGGCACTCTTTTATCTAATACTGCTTATTATTTTGAAATTGATATTCCTTTAGATGGTATTAGCAACAGTATCATCGAATTACAGATTGTAAATTTGTCTGCAATAGTGAATATGGATAAGGGAACCTGTAATGAAAGCTCAGTAACAGGCAATCTTTCTGATTATAACCAATTCAGATTCACTATTAACGATATTGTAGGCTATACGAATGATGACAAGGCTTATCCTAATACCGCCCTATTATATTTAAGAATTCCAGCTTCACAGGCTCTTAATGGTGCTATGCCAAAAGTCACATGGAAGCAGTCAAGAAGCCATATCATAGCTTATGACACCAATTTAAACCGTTATGTAGAAAAACCAGCCTCAAATCTTGCCTGGGCTATTTATGACTGCTTGGCACAAATAAGGCTGGATCAGTATAATAACACCTATCACAATCTAGGTATAAACAAGCAGCAAATAGATTATTCCCGTTTTGTTGAATTTGCTAATTTTTGTGCTTTAATTGATGCTGTGGGTAATTGGTATTTAAATAAACGTTCTAGCGTTTGGGATCTTGTTCAGGACATAGCAACCAGTGCTCGTGCATATATCGGTTTCAGATATGGAAAAATAGCCCCTTTCTGGGATTGTGCAACCAATATGTCACAAATTTTTACTGCTGGTAACATAATTGATGGCTCGTATACAGGATCTTATCTCATGCCTAACGATAGAGCTAAGATTATAGATGTAAGCTACGAAGACGAAAGTCATGATTATGATGAAATTACAGCTAGATTTGTCCTGCCAGATACAGATAATGAGATAGGTATGGAGGTTACTTCGGTCAAGGCATTAGGGCTTTCTAACATTACATCGGTCAAGAAATATGCCGAATATTTTTTAAGACGAAACAGATTTTTAAAACAGACATTTACATTTAAAGCAGATCGTGATTCTCTCGTTTCAGAAGTAGGCGATGTAATAGGCATACAGCTTGATGTTACGGAATGGGGAGCAGGCGGACGTATAATCAATGTTGATGGCAATTCTATAACGATAGACAGGAATGTTACACTTACTAACGGCAATACATATTCTTTGTTAGTAAGACATTCAAATGGTGTATTGGAAAGAAGGATACCAGATCAAACGAGTGGAACATACACAACCCTTACTTTCAACGATAACCCTTTTATTATCCCAGTTAATCAATATGATCTTTATTCTTTTGGAATATTAAATGCTGAAACGAAGCCTTTTAGAATAGAAAGCATACAGGCAGACTACGCAAATACACAGTTTCAAATTGAATGTATTGAATATAACCCCAATGTTTACGATGAAACAATGTCTACGCCTGTTATAGACTATGACAATGTCAATGCTGGTATAAGCAACTATATGGCGGTTTCTGATGGTCAGGGGAATCTAGACCTCACTTGGAAAGCAAGTGAAAATACAAGCTTTGTTCAGGTGATGGTGGATGGCAAGTGTATCGGCAGAGCGAAGGACAGAGTTACATTATCTAATGTCGGAGATAATTCTAATATACAACTTATTCCGATAAATGATTATGGTAGTCCAGGAATAGCTGTCACAACTTCTATGTCGAATAATTTTCTGCCACCAGAAGCACCTTCAGCTCCATTAGTGGAAGAAGTTGTAGCAGGAACAAGACTTATTTTTAGCGTTCCTCGTGGTCAGAACATAATACAGCTTATTATTTACGAAAACGGTGGTGTTATCGTAAAAACTCCTGTTGAAGGAGATACTGCCGTTGTAACCATCAATCTGACAGCCGAGCAGCATATGCTAGAAGCAGTTTTTATTAGCACTGTCGGGCTTAAATCGGCAGGAACAAGTTTTACTGTAGCCGCAGGCGGTGATTTTGGCGAACCATATGGAATAATACCACTTCCTGAAATAGATACATTGTTTGATTAAAAGGAGCATAGAAATGGCTTTTACATATATAACTGGTAGCGGAACACAGGCAGACCCCTATGTTATAATAGATAAAAATGGATGGAATGAACTTGCTTCATATGTTAATGCTGGAAATAAAATGGAAGGTGAGTATGTAGAACTTGGAGCTGATATTGATTTTCAAACAACGACCGAGAATAATGAATCTTTTGGTGATTATGGTAGTAATTCATGTAGTACAATTGGTGGTAATAACAATGCTTTAAAAACATTTCAAGGAACATTTGATGGAAATGGTCACTCATTAAATAGATTTTATACAAGTACTAACTATGGCATGTTTTACACAAGTGGTAATGTTGTTATTAAAAATCTTAAAATAATAAATTTAACTGGTTCTTATAGTGCAATTGTATATACAAATGAATCTGTTTCAAATAAAACACCATTAATTGAAAATATTGTATTATCTTCATTTGTTACAAATGGCGATTATAACGGTGGTTCTTTATTATCTTTAATAAAAAACTCATCATATAGCAGTAATTTAATGACCAGTGTAACATTTGTTATACGAAAATGTTTTTGTTATGGGGTATGTGGAAATTATAGTTATTCTACAAATAATCATGCGATGATTGGCATGACCTATTCTGTAAATAATACAAATATGATGCCAAATATACAAGTAAGTGATTGTATGTTACTTAATTATATACCAATTAATTCTTGGTATTCATATAATTCAAATATTACATTTACAAATGTAATTGCATATTATTTTTGCGATTTAACATCAAATAAAAAACCATATCCAAGTGATTATTCTTTAAATTCAACAAATTGTTATGTTGTATATCATTCTGAACATTCAAGAATTGATGAATATTTTAATTTGAACTGGAATCGCATGACACCAGAAGAATGTCTGATTTCTTCAAATTTTAATGGTTTTGATTTTATAGATACTTGGAAAATTGATACTTCACTGGGGTTTCCAGTTCCAGCTTTTGCATATAATAAATATATTCATATACATGCAACTTCACGTGGTAACATTTATTCTTATACATACGGGTTAGGTATAAATAGTTCAGATTTTTGTTATAGATATTTTGGAAGATATGGACTCATTGAAAAAGGAACAGATATTTCTTTTGGAGTTCAACTTAACGCAAAAGATTCAAATCGTTTAAAAAATTCAAATTTTGTTAATATAAAAAATTTAACAACAGGACAAACAGGGGAAGATTATCAATTATATTCAAACATTCAAACAAGTCTTATATATAAATATGAGATAACACCATGTTTTGGCGGAGATGGTACCGAAGGAAATCCATTTTTAATTAAAACATATTATGATTTTCGAGCAATTTTAGAATATTCCAGTCAGTTATATTATTATTGTTCTTATCTAAGCATTGGTGGTGACTATTTATCTGGTTATTATGCATCTATTGAAAATGATATAGAAATGAATGACGTTTCCAATTTTAATAATTGGCATAATACAGCACCTACAAATCAGGTAAGCGGTCAAAGAACGGATGTAAGTATAAATGGAAACAATCATAAAATTATAGGTTTATATTTTTATAGTAAATGTTCATTTTTTAATTCAATAAATAATATTAAATTTGATTATTTGAGTGGTCCAATTTGCTTTGGTTCAACAATAAATGATTGCGAATTTAATGGTAGATTTTATTTTTCCGGAACAACTGCGACATTCAGCCGATGTGTTATCAATATATTGCCACGTAATAATAATTTAAAACATTATAATAATTGTTTATGTTACAATTCATCATCTAGTAGCTCAAATCCAACATTTATAAATTGTATAATCACTGTATCAACATCAAGTTTAAGACAAGAATATGCACGTGGAACATTTACGAATTGTGTATTACTTGGTTCATATTATAGAAACGCATATTTAAATAGAAGTAATAGTTATGAGTATCCAACATTTAATAATACATATATTATTGATGAAAGTGTAATCGTAAAAGATGATATACCAGGTTTGACATATATAACGAACAACGAATACATACGCTCCACAGCTTCGTTATATAATGGGTTTGATTTTACAAATGTATTTGAATTGTATAATAAAGAAATTGACGCAAATCATCATTATATAACGATACCAATACTTAAAAATATGGAACCAAGATTCTCGTTTATTTCTATATTAAACGATGATTATTACGGCTTAGAATCTATAACAAATTATTATTACATGCAGAAATTACCATCATATGAAAATACTGGGGCTAATCAAATTTCAATAACAGTTACGCCGAACTCTGACAGTTATTTTACAAAATGGAACGATACTAGCTCAAATGTTTCAACACGTGTATTTGATAATTATGACGACCATTATATTACATATAATCTATTACCGAATTGTGGCAATATATTATCGGGCAAAGGCACTGAAACAGAACCTTATCTTATAACAAGCAAAACTGACCTTGTTAACATAATAAACTGGTTTAATTCACTGACAAATAATCAAGTTAAAACCAATTTTATAAATCCTTGTTATTTCAAAATAACAACAGATATAGAATATCAAGACTGTTCAAATTGGGAATTATGGGAAAATAACGATGCCCCAGAAACATTCGATCCATTTCATTGCTTTAAAGGTCATATAGATGGTGATAACCATACGATTTCTGGTCTATATCGTTCTACCGTAGAAAGCAATAACACGCAATATTCTAGTCCTGCGCAATATCCATCATTGTTTATACATAGTAACGATACAACATCTAATGCAATTACAGATATTAGGAATCTTAAAATCGTAAAAAGTGTTCTTAAAAGAAGATATTTAAATTATACTTATCTTTATTATTTATCATTTATAAAAGGGCGAAACTGTCATCTTGTAAATTGTAATTTTTCTGGAATAATTATCTCGACGCAATCTACAGCATATATTGCTGGTATGTGTGTTGCTGATCAATATTTATATGCTGAAAATTGTAAATCAGATATTAAAATAACTGTTTCTGATAGCGGTTATTCAAATACTTATCCTGATATAATTTCCGGAATGTTTATAATCGTATACAATGGATATTCGTATTATGAAGAAAATTCTATAATAAAAAAATGTGTTAATAAATCTCAAATCAATTGCACAAACCTAACAGACAATATAAGTAAATTTATCGCAGGTATACTTGCAACAGGTGGATCTGATGGTAGTTATTCACCAGTAGTTGATATAACAGAATCATATAATCGTGGAAATATAACAGCTACAAACGCACGTGTCGCAGGTATAGCATGTGGAAACGTAACAAATGGTAATTCAAGAGCAACTATAACAGATTGCTATAATATTGGTGATATAACAACTGCAAGCAAGACATCAGCAGGAGCTAGAGGGTCTGCTGGAATAGAATACAGATTATCTCGTAATATAACAAACTGTTATAATTATGGAAATATTGTAGATACTGAAGAATCATCTGAATATATATTCGCAATCAGCCGTTTTGATTCGTCAACGGTTCATGTAGAACATTGTTATTATCTAGAAAACTCTGCAACAAATTCAGGTGGCGGTATTGCACTAACATCGGAAAACTTTTCTTTACCGACTGCACTTGCTGGTTTTGATTTTATCAACACTTGGATTATTGATTATGATGCTGGTCGGCCTAAGCTTATAGACAATTACGAAACTGGTCAAGTCTCTCTGACTGTATTTTCAAACAACGAGAATTACGGTGCAGTATCTGGAGGTGGCACTTATGATGCTGGAGCAATGGTAACGGTCACTGCAACCCCTTATGCTGGACATAGCTTCGTTGTCTGGTCTGACGGTGTAAAGATTAATCCTAGAAGCCTTATGTTGAATACAAGCACAAAGATAGAGGCTTTATTCAAACGCGGAAATGAGGCTTGGGAATTCTTAGATTGGTTTGGTCTGGAACGTTTTTGGACAGATGCAAAAATATATTTTGCAGGTAACATTGGTGCTAGCAAAATAGGATATAATAATACAAATTCTTCATTACAGGCTACCAATACCCAACAAGCTATTGATGAAGTTGTTACTGTTATTACTAATGAAAGAAATATAACAGATAACCAGATTGCGACTTTAAATACTAGTATTGCTAGTGAAAGAGCAACAACAAATAATCAGATAGCAGATGTAAATACTAGTATTGCAAACGAGCGGTCAACAACTGATAGCCAGATTGCAACAATCAACGAAACAATTCAACAAATAATAGATAAAATAGGCGGTCTTTGATGAAAAAAAAATCAATAACACCTCTGTACTTTTTGAATAATT
>CAJOND010000092.1 GCA_905236675.1 Candidatus Rifleibacteriota bacterium
AGTTCTTTCTGGGTTATAACTTCCTGAGTTATAGAACCGGACTGAAGCTTAGTGCCATGAGCAAAGCCCATGAATTTCCAAGTAGTAAGAGCTTCTGGCATTTCAAAATCAATAGTAACTATACCATCATTATTTACTCTAAGTTGAGGTAGGAAGAAAGCTGTTTCATTTAGATTAGATCTTGCTTTCACATTAGATAGATCTATTTCTATTTCTTTTTCAGCAGTTCCAGAATCAGAACTATCTATAGATTTTACTTTTAGATCATTCTTTATGCTTTGAGGGGCACTGTCTTCATACCTTGCTTCTTTAGCGGCTCCAGCAGCTACCATAGCCATATCATTGCTTTCGAAAGAATCTATACTTTGAACAGATTTATTCATCATTGGAGCTGCTTTCATTACAGCTCGTGGAGACCTTACTATACTATCCCTGGATTCCATCAAAACCACGCCTTTTGTCTTTTCATGGTAACCATAACCATAATAATCGGTGATTATATCATTTGGGAATTCAGGAAATCTTATATATGGATTGGTAACATACTTTCGATCAAATTCACTTCGAAATCTGTTGATACTATAATAATTATTTGAGAAGTAATTATTTGTTGAGTTGCTATCATGGTAAAATACACTTATATTTGGCCAATAATGATTTGCATATGCATCAAGACTTGCATCATACATTGCTGCAAGCATTTCTATGCTTTTCATTTCAGCATCTTCACCAGAAATTTCAACTCTCCAGCTTTCTTTTGAACCAGGTTCCATTTTAGAAGTAAAATGAACAAGTTTCAAATTAAGATTTTTTGTTGTCCAGTTTACACTGACATACTTATTCGCATTATAAAGATGATTTTCTTTTACCTGAAATACTCTTACATAGAAACCACCACGCATTTCTTCTGTAACAGGAAAAGAAATAAACTCTTTATTCTTAGAAGAATCAGTCCAGAAAGACTTTAAAACTCTATTTCTGTGACAAATTTCTACATAAGCAGGTCCTTTATCGTAACCTGTAGCCCAAAAACCTTTAAAAGTATCACCAGGTTTAAGATTATTTGTTATAAATTCAAATATAAATGGCAATTTTACAGTATTTTTATTAGAACTATAGGAAATAGCTACTGTATCGTATTCAGCCTTAACTTCTTTGCCAAATCTATCTTCACTTTCTGCTTTAATTCTATAAATACCTTCTGGAAGCTTAATATTCTTACTATAATTCCCTTTTTCATCTGTAGAGAATCTTTCTTCTAAAACAACCTTACCTTCTTTCATATTTCTTATGGCTTTTAAATCTTCACTAACATCTGAAAGCCCATAAGAATAACGTTCTGGCTTATTTGGCTGTTCTAAAGCATAAATTTTTACTTTACCTTCTGCACGAAGCCCATTGCCATTATGATTGTAACTGCCAATAGTAAGAGAAAAATCTTTGTCAGCATCAAAGTGCTGTAAACCGCCAATGGTTAATTCCATTGCAGTGTAACCTATGCTGACTCTTTGGGAAGCACTTCTTGTTTCACCAGTATTATCTGTTACATCAGCACTAATAGAATATGTAAATATAGGATCATTATTTTTATCAATGGATCGATCTGGTTTTGCGACAAAACTAATTTCGAAGTCTCCATTGGCATCGCTTTTTATTGTCCCATGTGTTATTTCCTCAGCTCTTTCTGTTGGTCTTCTCCACCAGCACCAATAAGGATATCTTACCTCTCTTTTTACTTTGAATTTTACTTCTGCGTTATCAATAGCAGCACCAGTATAAGCAAGAGCATGACCTTTTACTTTAACTGTCTGTCCTAACTGATAACCATCTGTTGGAGTATCTATGCTGACTTTAAACTTAGGTCTTTTGTATTCTTCAACTTTAATTATTCTTGTTGAACTCCAGATATTATCACATCTTAAAGAATAATTACCTGTTAATCTATCTGTTGGAGCTAAAAATGTACCTGTTACAGACCCATATTCATTAGTAACCAATGTTAATTTATTTACATTCTGATTATTAGGATCATTGAAGCTTATATTCAGCGTTTTATCTTTTATTACAGAATAATCATTTTTTGTCTGATTATATTTAATTGCTATAGCTTTAAAATAAACAGTCTGACCAGGTCTATAAATAGCTCTATCTGTGAAGAAATATACTCTGTTATCTCCGTCGTCTTTATAATAACCATTACTATACCAATCAGCTCTAGTATAAACCTTGTCGTCTTTATAAGAACAATAAACTATAGGTGAACATTTTGGGTGCTCAAACTCAACAAGACCATTTTTATTACTCGTTCCTGAGTCTATAAGCTTTAAAACTTTATTTCTATAATTATAATCATAAATTTTAACACTTGCACCATCTATTGGCTTACCATCAATAGAATCAATAACAAAAACCTGATTAATAGAACTTTTGTTTGTATTTCTTGTAATTAATGACAAATCACTAATCTGAATAGCACCAATGTTGATTGCATTGTTTTCTTCTGAAAATTCTTTATTTGCAGAACAAATTAACCAATAGAAACCCTTTTCAACTTTTGGGAAATCAATTAGTTTACTTTGTTCTTTATACTCATTTCCTGGGTCCAATTCACAGTCAAAAGAATAATCCGGAGCTAAAGACAAAAGTCTTTCTCCTTCATATCTATCAAAGGAGTCTGGATATGCTCTATCATCAGAAAGAACATCTTTTTCTGTTCTCTTTAATAATCTGAAATATGCATGATTTAAGTTTCTAAATTTAATCTTAATTTTTGTAGTATCAGAAATTAATACTTTTTCAGTTATATATGAGATACTAGGGAATTTTATTTCTTCTATTAAATTGAAAGCCTGTTTACCGCCATTGCTATTAGACCATTTATCATATGCTTTTTCAGCATAATCTATAGCTTTTACATAATCGCCATCTTCGCTATATTGTTTAGCAACAAGATACATTGCCATTGCGACTTGTTCATTATTAGGGTAATCATGAGTTAGTTTCTTTAATGCAGAAAGATATCTATCTTTTTTATCAGGACCTAATGCTACTTTTTTAGCCCATTTAATTCTTTCTATATCATTATAAACAAGTGCACTGACATTATCTGTAGCTTTATTTAAAGCGAGTAAACGCTGATAAAGTTTCAATGCCTTAAAATTACATGAATCTGAATCTAGAGTTTCAGGTTTCCATTTTATAAATTCTTCAACATCATCGAAAACTTTAGAATCAGCATCTATTTCAAAAGCCATCTGTGGCTTAATTGTGCTTTGGTCATCATGCCCATAGAATTTTAAAGCTTCATGAACAAAAAATTCAAAAAGATTGCTTCTTAGTTCTGTTGGCTGGTTGCTTTCAGTCAAAAAGCCGTCAAATTTACTTATAGGTATTTTTGAAAGTTCTTCTTCGTTATCTAATACAGAATCATATAGTTTACCAATATGACCAAAAAGTCTTGGTAAATCCCAAGTCTTGAAATCTTTTAAATCAGCATCAGCAGAGGTTGTTGTGCGTCTTATAAATTTGTATCTGTTTCTATTATAATAATGTGAATACCACTTCGCCAATACAACCTTAAGCATAGGTTGAATCTGTTTGTCAGCAGTTTCTATTACTTTTTCAAAACGAATAATACGTTCTTCAGGATGATTTCCTTGTATTATTCCTTCTAGTGTAATTTTTTTACAAATTGCTTTAATGGCCTGAGCATGATCTTTTTCTTTAATTGCTTTTTGGTAAATTGGATCAAGCTCTTTTATTGCAGTTTGAGGCAATCCCTGACGATCTGCGTCATAAAATTTTTTCCACATTTCATCATAGGTTTGTCCAAACGAAATTAACGGTAACATAGTTATTAGCAACACCGAAAAGATAAATTTCTTTAATTGCATATTTCCTTCCTTATTTTAGTTTTAAGCCTTTTTCTACAGATGCTCCCCCACTCATGGTGGGGCAGTAATAATTTACTATGCTATGTTTGATATCCCCTAAAGCCCCTCCTTGATGAGGGGAATTAAAGGGGTGGTGACTTAACCAGAGTAAAACATAGTTTTAGTCACAACCGTAATTGCGAGCAGTCGTAGACTGCGTGGCAATCAAAATCTAATCCCCTTTCTCAAAGAAGGATTAATGAGGATACTCGAGTCGTGAGGAATCATTAGAACGGTAAGACGAAAGACCGTCTCCCTTCTCCCTTCTCCCTACTCCCTACTCCCTAATATCTTACCTCTTATCTCCATCTTTAGCTTCCGGAATCGTAATATCTATTTGTTCAACCTTGCCATTTTCAAGCTTTTCTAAAGGTTCATCAAACAATTCCTTGTCGCCACAAATGATGATTCTCATTTTATCTGGCTTCAAATACTTGTTAGCAACAGCTTTAATATCTTCAGCAGTGGTTTTTTCTACTGATTCTTTCTGCTTCTGTAAGAAATCATAGGGAAGTCCGAATAAATCGTAAGTCAACATTCTGTTTACAATCTTTTCTTTACTATCAAAATTGAAAACAAATTTATTTAAATATGGCTGTTTCCCACGATTTAATTCTTCTTCACTTACACCTTCTTCTTGTAACTTTTTAACAACATCTTTAATCATCTTTGCAGCTTTAATTGCTGAACTGCAATTAGTTCCAACATAATTAACAAACATTCCTGGATAAGTAAAATTAGAATCGTAGACACCATATACGTTATAGCAAAGACCTGCTTTTGAACGAATAATATTGAAATATCTGCTGCTAAAACCACCACCACCAAGAATGTTGTTCATAACTATTCTCTGAGGTGCATCTTTGTCATAAGCTAATCCACCGATATGACCCAAGAATATATTTGCCTGCTTAGCATCTTTAAATTCAATATAACCAACTCTCTGATCAAAGTCATATTTAACTTCTGGAATCGGAGATAAAGTTTCATTGCCTTTTTCCCAATTTTCAAAATGCTTTTTAATCAAAGACACCATTTCTTCCATTTTGAAATCGCCACAAACAGACATCATTACAAATTCAGGTTTGTAGTATCTTTTATGGAAAGCAATCAAATCTTCTCTTTTAATGTTAGCTAAGTCAGAATATTCAGTCTGAGCTGCAAATACAGAATCTTTACCATAAATCATTTTTCTGAATTCTCTGCTGGCTACAGAAGATGGGTTATCGTTTCTTCTAGCTATACCAGATTTATAAGAAATCATAGATTGTTCAAAACGAGCTTCATCAAAACGTGGATGGCGAAGAATCTGATCAATCAAATCTAATGCTAAATCTTTCTGGCTGCTAAGCATATTTAAACTTAAAGAATGTAAGGTTACATCGCCAGATGTTTCTACTGAAGCTCCTAAACCTTCAAGCATTTCGTCTAATTCATCAGGAGACCATTTTTCTGTTCCACCTTCTCTAAGCATATCGCCGACAATGTCTCCAAGACCAATCTGATTCTTTGGTTCAAGATAAGAACCGATGTTTATTCTTACGAATACATCAATAAGAGGTAAAGAATGGTCTTCTAGTAAATATAGTCGCATTCCGTTATTTAAAGTAACTTTATTTACTTCTGGAACGGCTACATCATGTAATGGAGGAAACTTAATAGAATCAAAACTAAATTCTACAGGTTCTTCTGCTTTTACTGAGGCTGTATTAAATAGAGAAAGAGCTATTAAAGAACTGATAAAAAGTTTGTTAAAATAATTTCTCATTTTGAAGCCTCCTTAGTTTCTGTTTCCTTTATTGTTTCAATAGTAGCAATTGTTCTATTGGTTTTCTTAAAATATTTTTTAGCAACTCTCTGAATGTCTTCCGGAGTTACAGCATTGATTTTATCAACTTCTTTGAATACTTCTCTCCAGTTGTTATAAAGTTGTTGATATTTTGCTAACTTCATTGCAAATCCAAGATTGTCTCTTAAATCTCTAATAAAACCAATACTAGCTCTAGATTTTACTTTATCTAATTCTTCCTTGGATACTAGTTCTTTCTGTAGTTTTTCAATTTCTTCGTCTATGATTTTTTCACATTCTATATTGGTTTTTCCCTGAGCAGGATAAGAATATATAACAGCAAGAGTCGGATATTTTCCACCAGGATAACCAGCAAAAGCACCTGTAGAAACAGCAATCTGATCTTTTAAAACCATTCGTTTATATAGTCTGGAAGTTCTTCCTTGACCAAGTATACTCATCATAGCTTCTATTGCTGTCATATCTGGATGGATTTCTTCAGGAATATGCCAACCTATCATCATACTTGGCTGAGTTTTTTCTTCTATAACCACTCTGCGTTCTGCTGTTTGTTCAGGTTCTACAGTAGTTATTCTTGTTGGCTTTTCTCTTCTTGGAATACGGTCCCAATATTTCTTTACTAATCTAAGACCTTCCTGGGGATCAACGTCTCCTACTAATGCGATAGTTAAATTGCTTGGAGAATAATATTTTTCAAAAAATTTCCTTGCTTCGGCTCTATTGTAGTTGATTATATCAGACATATGACCAACTATTGGTGTTCCATAAGGATGAGCCTTGTAAGCAGCTGCTAAAAATTCTTCGTGCATTCTGCCTGAAGGAGTATTTTCGGTTCTCATTCGGCGTTCTTCCTGAATAACCATGCGTTCTTTGTACATTTCTCTCAAAACTGGATGTAGGAAACGTTCTGCTTCCATGGCTATCCAAAGTTCAAGTTTATTAGAAGGCAAACTCATTATATAAGCAGTCTGATCTGAAGAAGTAAATGCATTTAAACCAATTGCGCCTTCACTTTGTAGTCTGGTTGTAAATTCATTTGGAATAACTAATGCATAAGATTCTTCTATAGCTTTTTGTAAATCTTTTTCTAACTGTTCTAATTTCTTTTGATCAGCTAACAAACCTTTTGAACGTTCTTCTCTGATTGATCTATCTAGAACATCTTCTTTGGCAATACAAACTACTTCTTTTGCATAGTCTTTTACGCCTATTAGTGTCGTACCTTTGAAGGCCATATGTTCAAACATGTGAGCTAATCCAGAATAACCTTTGGGGTCATCAGAACCACCAACATTTGCCCAGGTAGTCATTGAAACAACTGGTGCATCATGATTAGGTACAATGATTAACTTTAAACCATTATTTAACGTTGCTTCAAAAATCTTGTTTTCGAGAGCAGAAAAATCAAAGCCTTCAGCATTTACTGCACCACAAAAAGTACAAACAAATGCTACAGCTAGACAAATAAAAACAGTTTTGCTTAGTTTCATTTGCAGCTCCTAAAATGTTCTATTTTAAAATTTTGTGTACATTATAAAATCATAAAAGTTTATAGTCTAGTATTTTTTCACTCAACTAAAATTCAATCCCTCAAACAATTCCGATTATATAAAAAAGCCATCCATCTAAAAGTTTCGGACAAAGGAAGTAGGTTTATAGTTGACAATAATTTTCTTTAAATAAATGTACACAAAAAGACATACATTTTTTCTATGGCTAATGGCATGCATTTCAGAGGTTTATATAAAGCACTGAATCTTAATGACGAATATTCATATTTGTATGTTAATGAGGGAACAGGTTTATAGGCAAGTATGACGGCTAGACTTGGTCCTCAAATGAAATAACTGTTATTAACTTAAATTAAAGAATAAAATTGTATTAATTTCTATTATTTAGTAAAATCAAAGAATAAAATATAAAATATGGTAATATAAAAGAATATGGTAAGTAAAAGAACTGGATTTTCTGTCAAACTGGCTATTTTGATGTCGGTTTTACTTTTGGCTGTAAATTTAATTGTAGGGCACATCTTGATAAATCAAAGTGCCATGAAAACCCTCATTAATAATCGAATGCTTGACATTTCAAAATCAGCAGCAGATATGATTAATGGTGACGTTCTAGAAAGATTGAAAAAAGAGGACAAAGGCACACCAGAATACCAGCAGATAAACGATTTTCTTGCTGTATTTCAGAGAAATATAGATTTGAAATACATTTATTGTATTCGAGACTTAGGAAATAAAAATTTTGTTTTTTCTGTTGACCCTGCTGTTGATCCAGGTGAATTTGGCTCTCCAATTAAATATACAGATGCCTTGTATAAAGCCAGTCTAGGGGAATCGGCTGTTGATGATTTTCCTTACGAGGATCACTGGGGCCGTTTTTATAGTGCTTATAGCCCTGTTTTTAATTCCAAAGGCAAAGTTGCTGGTATTGTAGCTGTTGATTTTGCTGCAGAATGGTATGATGAACAGATTGCTAACCAAACTAGGGTCATTTACATCAGTAGTTTAATTGCTGTTTTCTTGGCAATTATTCTAGTTGTTATTACTACTGGGAAATTTAGAAAACAAATTACAGTTATAAACTCTGATTTAAAAGACGTTATGGATGACGTGAAAGATTTAACACAAGAGATTAATCCTAATTCTCAAATTAAACAAATAGAATATAAATCTTCAGATGGAGTTTTGGAATTAGGTCAACATATAAGACATATTAAAGATGATCTTCGCCAGTATGTTCAAAATATAAATACTCAGGCAAATAGTATGATAAATGCTCTTTCTTCAGACTATAGAGGCGTTTATTATATCGACCTTGATAAAAACGAAGGTATTTGCTATCAACCTTATGATGAATTAGACAATGCTCTTAAACAAGGGGAGCATTTTTCTTATAAAGAATCTTTCATTTCTTATGCTAAAAAATATGTTAGTGAAAAATATCTTGATCAATTCTTGAATTTTATAGATTCTAATGAAATCAGAAAAGCTTTGGCAAAAGAACGTATTATTTCTTTTCAGTATATGATTACTAGAAATAATACTGAATATTATGAAATGATACGTATTGCGGGTGTTCGTCATCCTGAAGACAGAGATGATAATCTTGTTCATGCTGTTGGAGTAGGTTTTACAGACGTAGATGCTGAAACAAGAAAAGCCCTAGCTCAGAGTCAGGCTTTAAGCGATGCTTTATCTGCTGCAGAAAGTGCAAATAAAGCTAAAACAGCATTTCTTTCAAATATAAGCCATGAAATACGAACACCAATGAATGCAATTATCGGTCTTAATAGAATAGCTTTAAGTGACACTAGTATTTTAAAAAGCACTAGAGACAATCTTAAAAAAATTGGAGTTTCTGCAGAACATTTGTTGGATATTATTAATGAAATTCTGGATATGACACGTATAGAAGCTGGCAAAATGATTTTGAAGGAAGAAACTTTTTCATTGTCTTCTTTGATACATCAAATTGACGTTATAATTGGCGGTCAGTGTAATGATAAGGGTTTAAATTGGAAATGCGAATACAATAACAAGGATAATGATTATTTCGTTGGAGATGATATTAAGCTAAAACAGGTTTTAATCAATATTCTTGGGAATTCGGTTAAGTTTACCCCTGAAGGTGGTTCTGTTTGTTTTACTGTTGAACCTATAAGTCATTACGATAAAAAGACAGCTCTCCGCTTTATTATGAAAGATACTGGTATAGGAATGAGTAAAGAATTCTTGCCGAAACTATTTGATGCATTCAGCCAGGAAGATCTTACCACAAAAACCAAGTATGGCAGCACTGGTCTTGGTATGTCTATTACTAAGAGTATATTAGAAATGATGAATGGTGAAATCAACGTTGATAGCGAAAAGAATGTTGGAACTACTTTCACTGTAACTTTGACTTTAACAAATTCTGACCAAAAACCTGAAGAAAACGAAGAAACAAACCAGATAGAAAGCGATAAAAATGCTAATAATAATTCAGATGATTCTGTAAAAAAGAATAAAAAAGCTGATTTAAAAGGGCGCAGAATACTATTAGCTGAAGATATGGCTGTTAATGCCGAAATTATAAAAATGGTTCTAAGTATGCGTGAAATGAAGATTGAACACGCAGTGAACGGCAAAATTGCTGTTGATATGTTTGCAAATAGTCCTGAAGGCTATTATGACGCCGTATTGATGGATATGAGAATGCCTGAAATGGACGGCTTAGAAGCTTCTAAGCATATACGATCTATGGATAGAATGGATGCTAAAGATATTCCGATTATAGCTTTAACAGCAAATGCTTTTGATGAAGATGTTCAGAAAAGCTTACAAGCTGGTTTGAATGCCCACCTCAGCAAACCTGTGGAACCCGAAACTCTCTTCGTAACCCTCGAAAGTTTTATTAAACCCTAATTTAGGTATGGAATAAATGTCTACAGATAAAAAAATAAGTCAAAAGTCTTATCAACAATTATTATTGAAACAATAATTGTTTTTATTGTTTCACTTATTTTAAGCTTTATGGCAATGCCATATCCTGATTCGGTTAGAGCATCTGGTAGACAAAAGGCATGTTTCTCTAATATTAGAGTATTACTTGGAGCAATAGAGTATTATAATGAAGACCATAAAGAGAAGATAAAAGAATTAAATGAGATTACAATTAATTGTCTTTATAAAGAAAAATACTTAAAAGGCGAGTTAAGTAAGCCTACAGAAAGATGTATTTACTATTCAAAAGGAAACCTTGATGAAAATGGAGAGGGAATTATTTATTGTGATTATCATGGAGATTTTGAAGGGAAAATAAAAAGTAAAATTGATGATGATTTTGAAAGTTGGGTAAATACAAGAATTAAACTTAAAAGGTTGTTAATCCCATTAACAATATCTTTTGTTATTGCTACAGCTTTTTTTATTCAAGCTTACTTATTTTAAATTGTATAATAAAGAACTCTTGCCCAGCTCCCCCAACAATGCTAAAGCATTTTGAGGGAGCATCTTCGGTCTGCAGTGCTACCAGGAAATTTCCTTTATTGTAGAACCATCAGAAGCTTCCATTGTCTGAGTTTCTGAAGTGCTGTCATTTATTTTAGTATCTAAATTTGTATGACTTAAGGAATTATCTATGCACTTAACGATATTATCAGGCAATTCTTTAATAGTAGATACCAGGTAATTATTACCTAAAAATTCCCAGGAAGGATCAACTTCTTTTTGATAATCTCTATAACAGCTATCTGGGTCATCTATACTTATATGGTAAATATCAAATTTCTTTTTGGTTTCTTCATATAAGCATTTTGTATCTATATCTTCTCTAATTTCATGATCAGTAATCAATATTTGCGGTTTCAATCTGTCTGCATCAAGATATGGGTTACAGGGTTCGTCTCCCATGGTAATAATAATGCCTTTTCTACCCTGTTCCCAGCAATCTAATTTTGTTTTATAAGTGCCCATAAACCAAGCAGTAGTGTAAGTTTCGTAACCATTTCCACCGCCGCCTTTTTCCAAATAGAGCCTATCTAAATCTTTAGCTATTCTGATATCAGATTCGAACTGCCCCATCTGTATAGGGTGTCTATCTCTAGCGTTAACATCACCTATACCCATTATACAAAATTCAATATCTTTGTATTTTTTGTATAAATTAGTTATAATAACGCCTAATGAAGATAATGTTCTATCGCAAGCAGTGCTCATAGAACCAGTAACATCCAATGCTAATATTATAGGAATAGTATTTGGATGTTCGGCACTATTACGACATTCTCTTACTGCTATATTTTTGCTGTCTAAAGTTTTATGAACTGTAGTTTGTTTAAATGCATTTTCCTTAGATACATTGACAAAACCATCTTTAGATACTGTTCTTCCTTGAGAGGAAGAATATTCGTTAAAACTATCACTTGACCAATGTCCGCTACCCATATTTTTCTCCTTTTAAATATTACATGCTTACTTAGCATTTTGCTTCAAAGAAGCTATTTCTTCGGATTGCTTTACCTGAATTTCTTTTAATGACTTTATTTCACTAACTAAGTCATTTATGCTTGTAAGTAATTGTTTCACTGTAGCATCTTCTTTTTTTTCAGGTTCAGCTTCTTTTTCATCTTTATTATTGAAAAAACCAAACATGTTGCTGAAAGGATTGTTACCGCCAGAAGTTAGCATCATTAGAGGTATCATTGAAGCTAAGCCGTTGTTATCATTAGAATTACCGGTAAAAGCTTTGGCAGCTTGGCTCATCATCATTATCTGTGCCATTCTGGCCATGCCTTCCTTACCTTTTAAGCAGTTACTACCATTTTGGAAGAAGAAGGATACTATTTTTCCATAAAAATACATTTCACCCATGAAAATGTTCTTTTCATGTCTTACTTCTTTGATTTCTCTATCTTCGTAATCTTGCACTACAACTGTATTTTGCTTTGGTTCAATTACACATTTAGGTTTACCGCCTATTAATATAATATCGCCTTTTTCAACATGGTTAGTGGGTAATACGAAGAATAAATCTTCTGCTACTGGTAATGCAAATTGAGAGCAGTTGATTAAATCACCTGTGTCAGGATTGAAGGTTTTATAACCTGTTGAAGTCTTTACTGCTATTGCACCGTCGGTCATAGATAATCTGCACATACCAGGTGCTATTTTACCAATCATATTTGAGAAAGAGTTATTCATTTCATTGGGGTTAAACAATTTATTTGTCTCCTTGGAATTATCTGATAACAATTTATATTTTATCAGATTATTTGTTTTTAATCTAGAATCTATCAAAAATAAGATTCCAGCCTAGATGATTGAAGGCGTTTCTGAATTCTTCTTCTCTATTCATTTCATCATTATGAGTTATTACTAAATTTGGAATGCACTTGAAAGATTCATTTATATAATCTGAACATAAAGAAAAACTTTTAATTAATCTTTGTTTTAAATCGTTAATGTCTAACTCATAATATTGAATTGTTCCTTGCCAGGGATTAGGTACATTGGTTTTATCATCACTTTTGAAATCTTCTAACTTTTTACTGTTAACAGGTCCAGCACCATGTCTGGTAATATAAGGTCTGGTTATATAGTATATATTTAATTCGATTTCATCATTACTTTTTTTATTTTTGGCAAGTGTATCTACTACATAATTAATATCAGTACAACTTGGAGTAGTATGAACATTATTTTCGTCACAATTTAAAAACAAGCCTTGTCCATTTTCGTAAATAACAGTTTTGGCGTTAGCTTCAATTTCAGGTTCATAAAGTATATTTGAATTAGTAGGAAGAACTGTCATTTTTTTATACATAAACTGACAGTCATCTAATAAATGTTTTATCGTAAAACCAGCCATAAAAGGCTTATAGTAATCTGTTTCTTCTAATTTGATATCAAGTTCCTTAAAAGTTTTTAGATAATAGTCTCTAATTTCGTATAGATAATCTTCTGCTTCCTCATAAGTGTACATGGTCATAAAATTATTAAAGCTGAGGGAAACAGCATTTGACTCTTTCATTAAATCATAATTGTGCATATCTCTATATCTGGCTATAGTAACATATATTCCTAACCCCGTAGATCCATGTCTTTTATCACCACGATTTATTTCTAATATTTGATTTGCCATCATATCAAATGGGGTGGTGAATATACATTGGTCATTAAACAAAATCTTTTTATAATCATTAGAAATAATAGCTTTTGAAACTAAGGCTTCATATTCTAATTTGAACATTATTGGATTCAAAATGAACTTTTTACAAAAATAGTTATAATCTAAATCACTTCTGGTAGCACTTCCAAAATGTTGAAAGACATGTCTTATATTATTGTCGTTAACAACAGTATGCCCTCTTTGACAGCCACCATTAGTTAAAATTGATAAGCAGGATTTAAAAGGTCTTGCTAGATTGTAACAAGTTTGTCCTTTTCCTTCGTCTCCATAATTGGAACCTAAAACTAAATTAAAGTTTCTTTTCATAATTTTAAAACAATCCCTTGAGAACTTCATAAACCAGATGCTGCCCCACGTAGTGGGGAAGCTGTCACGGAGTGACTGAAGGGGGAGCAATGCAAAGCATTGCGTTAATACTTAGAAGAATTACGCAAAGCTATAGCTTTGCTCCCCCCTCCGTCTTGCTATCGCAAGCCACCTCCCCCAATTTGAAAATAATTGGGGGAGGATCAGATTAGATTAGATGGGATCTAAACCTAGGTTATTAAAGTAGTGCCCAAAGGGCACTTTTTACAAACTTTCTAACAACAATAAAAACAACACTACCAAATACAATAACAACGCTTCTCTTTTTAAGAGAAGCATTTCTTAGAACTTAGTATATAATTCTGTCCAGAACAAGTTGTAATCACAGTCTCTGGTATTATTCTGTTTTCCATAACCGGCATCTATATCATTAACTTTATCTAATTTACCACCATACATGAATCTAGTAAAACCAGACTTCCATTTTAAATTACGTGATATTGTATATCTATATTCAGCAGTAAAAACATCGGCTTCACCCGAATCTGTTCCTAATGGATTATAGTTATCAATACCATTTACTTTATCCTTTTGTTCCCTTAATAAATCATAAGCTAATCTGAAATAATGCTTTGGTCGAGACTTAGGTTTATATTCCACTTGAATCTTAGTATCAGTAAAGTTATGAGTATCACCGTTTATTAAGAAGTGATTCATAATAAGCATCAGGTTATCCAATCTGGTTATATCTTCCAACGGAGATTCTGGAGCATAAGCAAGTCTTCTATCACCACCCAGGAACAAACCACCATGGGCTTCTTTATCAGCAATATAATAAGATACTTTTCCTGCGAAATCATTTTTTGGTTCGTAATTTAAGGCGACATAACCAATTTTACCATTATCGTCCACATTATTAACGCCACCAAGATAATCCTGTTTCAACTTAGTAAATACTGCGGAAACATCATAGGAAAAATTATCGCATTTACCTAATTTGCCATGCGAACCTAGTTCTATATCGTATCTAGAACTATCAGTAACTTGCGGGTCATTAGCTTTATTGATCAGACTATATCCAGCTGGACCATGTTGTCCATAAAAGCCTATGTAATAATTGGAATCTTTCTTATTTTGTTTAATGTTTAAATTCCATATCTGATATTCGTCGGAACCATTTTTACGATTAAAATAAGAATTAAGTTGATATGTTAAGTCACCCTTCTTAGTTGTGTACCTAGCAACATCAACATATTGATTTATTAGTAAAGAATGACCTGTGGCTTCAAAAGTTCTACCAAGTAAAATATCTCCATCTAGCTTATTCTTTAATTGTAAAAAAGCCAGGTCACAAATACCTGTGGTATGATTATCACCTCGCCATGTACCGCTATTCACAAGACCGTTCATCATTCTCCATCGAACAACAGCCATTATATCTTTATCTATATTCATTACAAATTTGAATCTAAGCAAAGATGCAGTTCTATGTTCACCAGGACTTGCATGAGGATACTTTAAATCAGTACTTCTAATTAAAAAATCTCCACCGATTGAAACTTTGTCGCCTGAATTTTTGATTTCATCTTTGATTTCATCGACATCCTTTTTCAGATTCTCAACGTCTTCTTTAACTACTGATAAATCTTTTTCAATACCATCATATTTAACAGCCAGTAAAGATAGTTCATCAGAAAATTCATTTGATAATTTTTCAATACTCTTAATTGAGTTTTTATCTAATGAAGAAGGATTATTACCATATTTTGCTTCTATTTCAGCTAAACCTTTAGCTAACCAGGAAGCCATAGTATATCTATCTGTAGGCTTGTTTCCAGAAAAATCTTTTGTGTCAATGCAACTGATAACCCCTTTTTCTGAAAGTTCATTTATTGCTTCATAAGCCCAATGTCCAGCAGGAACATCATCATAAGGATGAGCATATATACTACTTTGATTAACTAATAATAAAGTAGTAAACATTATAATATAATTTAGTTTACGCATAGAATTTCCTTCCTAGAGAAACTTTACTTATAATAATGCTCTTAAGCCTTTGTAGACTAAATAGCGAGTAAAGTAACTGCTATAACTAAAATCTGTGATAAGTAAAATATATAAAAAATAGAAGCTATAACAAGAGAAAAAACAAAACGCTTTACAGCATTTTTGGGTAGGTGGAACTAGTGGTGAGATTTCCTAAAGCCTCTCATCTTTTTACGCTCTGTTGATCTGCTGCTCTATTGCTCTCCGCTCCCTACGCTCTCCTCCCTACTCCCTTCACTCTCTGCTCTATGCTCTCTTTTTTATCAGTATATCAACCAGAGTGTTGGTCATATTCGTAACATCAATAGGTTTGGCAATGTGAGCATTCATTCCTGATTCTTTTGCTTTTTGAATATCTTCAGGAAGAACATTTGCTGTCATTGCAATAATCGGAATATTTGCCATTTCTTTATTTTCAAGAGAACGAATAGCAACAGAAGCTTCGTAACCATTCATTACAGGCATCTGAATATCCATAATTATTGCTGCATATTCCCCAGGTTTTGAATTAGAATACATATCTACAGCAATTTTGCCATTTTCAGCGCAGTCAATCTTGAAACCCAATTGTCCGAGTAGCATCTTGGCTATTTCCCTATTTATAACAATATCTTCCACAAGCAAAAGCTTCATCTTGCTGAAATCAGGCTTATCATCTGCTGTTTTTTCTGCTTCTTTTACTTCTATAGGTTTATCAACTATTTCAAGAGGAACTTTTATAATAAATTCAGACCCCTGCCCTTTTTTCGATTTTACTTCAATAGTTCCTTTCATCAAATCTATAATACTCTTTGAAATAGAAAGTCCAAGACCTGTGCCGTGCAAACCGCTTTCAGTGCTAGTTTTTTCACGTTCAAAAGCTTCAAATAATTTGGGAAGGAATTCTTCGCTAATTCCAATGCCGTTATCTTTTACACTTATTAAATATTTACCTATATTTTCTTCTTTGCCAGATTGACACAGAGTCAATATTATTTCACCTTTTTCTGGTGTAAACTTTAAAGCATTTCCAATAATATTGAATAAAATTCTGTTCAAGCAGTTTTTATCGCACATAACAAGTGGGTCAGTTAAGTTTTCTATCTTAACAGTAAATTTAATTTGCTTGGCTTCCAAATCGCCGGCAAATATGTCTCTAATCTCATCAATAACCTTTTTTAAATCTGTTTCGCCCAAAACCAATTCTTTACGATGACTTTCAATACGACTCATTTCGATAACATCATTCAAAATGGAAAGCATCTGCTGGCTTGAAACGTCAATTTTAGATAAGTATTCCTTAACTTTTGAAATATCTTTTTCTTTTTGAGCAAGAGTTGTATAACCGATTATAGCATTCATTGGAGTTCTTATATCATGGCTCATATTGAACAAAAAGCCTATTTTTATTTTATTTGTGCGCTCTATTTCTTCCTTTACTCGTTCTTCCTGCTCTATTTTCTTTCTAATTATTTTGTAACTGAACATAATTGTCAATACTATAAGAATAAAACCTAGCGTCAGCAAGCCATGAGTGAAAATAGTATCGTCTATCTGTTGAATTTGATTTTTTAGAAAAACATCAATCTTATTATATTCTTTATTGGAAAGATTGATTTCATATGATTTTAGAACCTCAACATAATTAGCGTCAATATTGTTGATTACTTTTTGACTAACAAACTTAGAATTAAGATTTATCCAGATTTGTGATGTAAACAAAATAAGAAGTAATATGAATATCCAAATGCTATTAGTTACATTAATAACCCTTCTTGTTTTATTAACTGGTGACAACCTGAAAACCAGCAGTCCAATGATACACCAGAGCGTTATTGTTAAATAGCTTTCTTTGGCTAATGCTGCTATTGGGCGGTTAGGAATAAGCAAATAAATTGTAAATATCGCCGAAATTATTATGCCTAGTATTCCACTGATTTTAATAAGCTTGTTATTTTCTTTTTTAGCGATTGAATAAGCAGCAGAAGAAGAATAAGCGTAGGCCAATGAAGCTCCAAAAGATATTAAATCAATAACCCAACCTATAGCTGTTTTCTGACAAAATGGAATAATGCAAGAAACTATCGCAATAAAAAGAATTGCATTTTGTGGTATTCTGTTAGAATTCAACTTTCCAAAGAAATTGGGCAATAAATCTTCTTTTGCCATAGAAAACATTAAGCGGCCATCAGAGGTATAACAGCCAATCAATCCTGTAATAATTGCACAACAAACAGTAATAAAGAAAAACGTAATTCCAAATGTACCCAATGAAGTATTTACTGCAAATAAAGTAGGGAAAGCAGTTTTCCCACTAAGATTATTCAAATCAGAAATATACAAAAACCAGTTGTCATAACCTTGGGGCAAAATGCTTGCAGCCATAATAACCAGAAATATATATGAAGCTGCTCCTAACAGCAGAGCAATCAGCATTATTTTGAACGATTTATTTACTGAAAATTTGAATTCTTCAGTAGAATGACATACTGATTCAAGCCCGATAAAAGCCCAAGGAATCATCACGGAAATAGAAAACACTTGTAATGCTGGATTCCCACCAGGAACAAAATATGGTTCATAAGAGGAAGTGCCGTTAAGATGCTGAATAATTACTGCGATAAAACAGATAAAAATACCAAAGACCATTCCCAAAGATGCTATCGTTTGGATTTTAACTGCCAGTTCTTTTTTATAAGCACAGATAAATCCAAAAACAAGCAATAAAGCAATAGAAAGAGCAGCTTCACTGAGAAATATATCTTGGCCATCAATAAGATAGTGGAAGCCTATTTTGAACATATCACCGAATAAATGTTTGAATAACAAAGAAATAGCCGATGAATTGGCCCATATTATTGAGATATATGATAAAAGCAGGAACCATGAACTAAAAAAAGCATGGTCATAACCGAATACATTTTTTGTGTAAGTGAATGTTCCGCCACAATCAGGAAACTTATTCATCAAATAATCGTAATTTTTGATTACGATAAGCATCATAATGATACCGAATATGAAACCTAATACAGTTCCTAATGTACCTGCAGAAGGAAGAAAAGAAATACCTGGTAAAACAAAAGAACCCCACCCCAGACTGCTTCCAAATGCTAATGCGAAAACTCCAATAGGAGTAAGGTATCTAGTAAAACTAGAACCGCAGTTATTATCTTTTTTTTCGTTCTGTTCCATGTTTAAGTATTCATTTCTAAAGCTTCCCCTCTTGAGAGTCTTTCATGAAGATGCTCCCCTTTTTAACTGGGGGAGCTGTCACGGAGTGACTGAGGGGGGAGCAAAGCGTTAGCTTTGCGTTGCCGAAAGGGGGGTATTCCCCTTTAATTTTGTATATTCTACTACTAAAAAGATTATTGTAAAGGTATTTATATACTTTGATAGTTACACTAAATCAGTAACTTCCATTTTTAGATTTAATACCCTAATTCTTCAATGAATTTTTTTACATTGTCTTTATAATCGCTGGGAATATTAACGTAAAGTAAAGTATTGTCTACTGCTAGTGTTACTAAGTATGAATGCAGAATTTCTGGACTTATTAATGCTTATGATTACAGATTTACCTTCAAATACAAAGGTAAACCAGTTATGCAAAATCAGATTTCTAAGTCTGAATTACAAAATGACGCGGTGATACCTGTAGATGTAAATACTAGTATTAAAACTTTAGGTTATGATTCTTGGTTAAGCAAAAATCCTTCAAATGCTTCTTTTGAAAACTTTAAAAATAATTGTGCAAATTACGGAATTACAGATAATTTTAGCGCCTTTTATGATCCTGATGCTTACAAAGCAATATTAAATAAAATAGCAAAAGGCGAAAATGTTCCATTACCAACAAAAAGCGATGTTAATACAGATTTTATTCCTACTGCAGATGCAGAAAAAGAAATTTCTGAATTATTAGGAACCTGGTATTTATTTACAACAAATGATTTACCTGTAGTAGTTACTGATAAGGGCGATGTTGAAACCTTAGTTTTAAATTCAGACAGAACTTTTTCATGGATAAATTATGATATTGCTGAATGTCCTAATAATAATCCAGAATTTTGGCAAACAGAAAAAGTTAAAGCCGATCTTAAAGGAACATGGAAATATTCTAATGGATCATTAACTTTAAATGCTAATAATTCTGAAGCATCTGTAAACATAAACGTAAAGAATGGTGATTTAATTATTACAGACACTGATGAACAAACTTCTGAAACAGATACTTCTGTTTACAAGAGAACCAAAAACCCTTATAAGCCTACAGAAAATAAAGCTTTAGAAGGTTCCTGGTATTTGAATATAGAAGATAATAAACCTGTTGTTCCTAATTCTAAGGGTAAAGTTGAATCATATTTATTTAACTCTGATGGTACTTTTACTCTTGAATCTTATGAATTTAATGACAGGCAAAACCCAGAATATTATCAAACTCTTGAAAATGGAGAAACTATTAAAGGTACTTGGAAATATGCTGATGGAAAATTAACTTTAAAAACAGATAAAGATGAACAGACTTTCCCAATAACCTTAAAAATGCTGAATTAACCATTACAGAAAAAGATGAAGAAAGCTCCGAAACCACTGTTTCTGTTTTCAAGAAAACTCCAAACAATTATAAACCAATAAATGAAGCAATAATAGGAACTTGGTATTTAAATTCTGAAGATAATTATAATGTTGTTCCTAATACTAATAATGAAGTTGAAACTTGGATTTTTAAAGAAGATGGAACTATTGAATTACAAGATTATGAAATAGATATGTATCCTAGTGATGAAAATCCAGAATACTGGAAAACAGCAGATACTGGTGATAAGGAAAGCGGGACCTGGAGTTATAAAGATGGTAAATTAACCACTTTATGTAAAGGTGAAGAAACTAGTTTTTCTATAAATATTGAAGATGATGTTTTAACAATAACAGAAATTGATGAAGAAACATCTAAAACTACTAATTTTGTTTACAAAAGAACTAAACCATCTTTGAAATAAGATATAAGATTTAAGATAAAAGATGTTCTAAAACTTCCCTTGGTAATGCCAGGGGAAGTTTTTTGTTTATTTTGAATGAAAATAGGGTAAAATAAAGATTCTGTTGTGAATTATTCGTTATTTTGGTAGAATTATTTAAATATATAAGAATATAGAGGAACCATCATAATGCTTAATAACCCGGAAAATATAAATAATAAATTGGAAATTTCGAATGTTGAACAGTTATTCCCTGCTATAGAATGGTTTACTGATCAGATTTCCAGCGGGTTCTTTATTTATAAGGCAGATGGTGACAACGAGCTCATTTTTGTAAATAGAGGTTTGCTTCAGATTTATGCTTGTGAAACCTTAGAAGAATTCAAGGAATTAACAGGTTTTACTTTTAAAGGTATTGTTTACAAAGATGATTATAAGCTTGTTCAAGATGAAATACAAAAACAGATAGAAGATTGCACTAACGATAATCAAGACTATGTTGAATATAGAATTGTTCGTAAAGACGGCGAAGTTAGATGGGTAAGCGATTATGGTTCTTTAGTTGAACTTCCTGTCTATGGTAAAGTCTATTTTGTTTTTATACTTGACATTACGAAAAGACATAATTTTCAGGCAGAAATTAGACTTCGTGCAGATGCCTTTAAGGGCATGGTAGAACAATTCAATGCTTTGGCAGATAATAGCTTGAGTGTAATCCGTATGAATATTACAAAAGGTATTGTCGAAGAAGCCAGAGGTCGTGATTTGTTTGATATAGATGTAGTTGGAACTTCTATAGAAAAGGTCAAGTCTATACGTTATAATAATTTCATTACATCTAAAGATAGGCAGTTATTCATAGATTCATTAAATATAGATAAGCTGCTTTCTAGACATTATAAAGAAGAAGGTCCGGCTTCTTTTATCGGATACTGTCGAAGACACTCAGGTAGAGCTGGTTTTGTAAAGTTTTCAGCTAGTGCACTGATTGAGCCAACAACTCATGATATCATTTCATTTTTGGTTGAAACAGATTACGATACGGAAAGAGTCATCGAAATCCTTGCTGAAAAGGTTTTATTCAACTAATACGATATGGTTACTTACCTGGTTGGTGACTATTATGGCGTAATTTTTGGCGACGCAAATAGCATTAAAAAAGGCGGCATTTTCCCAAAAGAAAAAGACGGCAGTTATACTAAATATTTAAAGAATCAGGTTTTGCCTGCTACTGCAGAAGTTCCACAAAACGTTAAAAATATTGAAGATGCTCTCTCTCTAACTAGAATCAATAAGGAGTTAAAAGAGAATATTTCTTATTCAGTTGATGTTAACGTTAAGGTAGATGAAGAAATTTTTAATAAGCGTTTTACTTTCTATCTTGTAGATGCTGATTCTAAAACCTATATTCTTTTAAAATCTGATATTACTGATGTTTTAAAGGAAGAAAAGAAACGTAATGACTTGCTGTCAGCAGCATTGGAAGAAGCAGAACGTGCTAACCTTGCCAAAACAGCCTTCCTTTCTAATATGAGCCATGAAATACGTACACCAATGAATGCTATTATTGGTTACGATACCATCGCTTTAACCAATACTGATCTTTCCCCATCAACAAGAAATCATCTTGAAAAAATAGGGCAGAGTGCAAAACATCTTTTAGGCTTGATAAACAACATTCTTGATATGTCTAGAATTGAATCAGGCAGGGTTTCTATTAAAAACGAAGAGTTCTCTTTCAGCAAAATGCTTGAACAGATCAATACTTTGGTTCAAACTCAATGTAATGATAAAGGGCTTATTTTTGAATGTCGCGTAATTGGCAAGATTGATGATTACTATATTGGCGATGATCTGAAACTGAAACAGGTTTTCATCAATATACTAAGTAATTCTATTAAATTCACTCAAAAAGGTAAGATTACATTTGAAATAGAAAAAATCAGCAGTATTGATGATAAGACCAGTATGAAGTTTATTATAAAAGATACTGGTATTGGTATGGAAAAATCATTCATTCCTAGAATTTTCGAGCCATTTTCTCAAGAAAGCTCATCTTCTACAAACAAATTTGGTAGTACAGGCTTAGGAATGGCTATTACCAAAAACATTGTAGAAATGATGAACGGTAATATAGTTGTAGATTCTGAAAAAGGTGTTGGAACAACCTTTACTGTAAATCTGATTTTGAAAAATTCTTCGAGAAAATATGTTCCAAGCGAAACAATTAAGGCTCATGACGCTAAGGTATTAGTAATTGATGATGAAAGCTTGGATTGTCAGCATGCTAAATTGGTCCTTGAAGAAGTTGGAATTCAAGTTGATACCTGCATGAATCCTGATGAAGCTTTCAAGATGATAGAAATACAGAAGGCTAAACAGAATCCTTATAATTTGATTCTTATAGACTTGCAAATGCCTGAAATGAATGGTCTTGATGTCGCAAGAAAAGCTAGAAAATCCTTGGGTGAAAATGTAATAATTATTATTCTTACAGCATATAACTGGGATGAAATATTGGATGAGGCCATACATTCAGGTGTTGACGGGTTTATTTCCAAACCGTTGTTTACTTCTAATGTTTTAGAAGAATTTGAAAGAATTATAAAGAAGAAAGACCTTAATAAAAAACAGGAAGAAGAAAAAAGAGTAGATCTTGAGGGTAGACATATTCTTCTTGCAGAAGATATGGTTATTAATGCAGAAATAATTAAACAGATTCTTAAGATGAGAAATATAGTTGTAGATTATGCAGAAAATGGGCAAATTGCATTAGATAAATTCTCTGAAAGCGAAATCAATTATTATGATGCTATTTTGATGGATGTCAGAATGCCTGTTATGGATGGGCTGACGTCATGTTCTGAAATAAGAGAATTAGATAGAACAGATGCAAAGACTGTTCCTATTATTGCTTTAACTGCAAATGCTTTCGATGATGATGTTAAGAAGTCTTTGCAGGCTGGTATGACAGCACATCTTTCAAAGCCTGTCGAAATCGAACAACTCTTTAAGACTCTTGAGAGACTGATTGGGAACAAGGATTGAGAACTGTGGTGAGTGGTTGGTGTTTAGTAGTAAAATAATTTAGTTTTTTAATTCATTGCTAAAATTTATGTTACAACAAAACGAGTCAACAGTTAATAACAGCAGTATTTTTGCTAAATATCTCACTCCGATGGGCGCATTTGCCCTGGCTTTTGGCAGTAGCCTTGGTTGGGGTTCATTCGTTATGCCTGGCACCACATTCCTGCCAAGTGCAGGACCATTAGGGTCTATTATTGGTTTCCTGGTTGGAATCATCAGTATGTTAATCGTATGTATAAATTATGATTATATGATTAACAAGTTTCCAGATGCTGGTGGAACTTATACCTATACAAAAGAGATGTTTGGGCATGACCATGCTTTTATAAGTGCCTGGTTTCTGATTCTGTGCTATGCTGCCATTATATGGGCAAATGCTACTGCAGTTTCTCTAATAAGTAAGCATCTTTTTGGAAACATTTTACAGTCTGGTTTTCATTATCAGATTGCCGATCACTACATTTATTTAAATGAGGCTTTAGTTTCCGTAGCTTTTGTATTGGTTTTCGGATTTGTCTGTATATGTGGAAATAAAATAGCCGAAAAGATTCAGATTATATCATCTTTTGGGCTGTTTTTTGGCATTTTTATTTGTTTTATAATGGTTATGGCTCATCACCAGGGCGGTATTGCCAGCTATATGCCTTATTATGTTCCCAATAGAAATACTTTTATTCAGGTATTGACTATTGCTATGATGACACCCTGGGCTTTTGTCGGATTAGAGTCTATTTCACATTCATCGGAAGAATTTGTTTTTTCTTCTAAGAAATCCTTGGCAATCATGACTATAGCTTTGATGTTGAGTGCGGCTGCCTATATAATGCTTATAATCGTAGCAGCTTCAATACTACCGCCAAGTTATGAAAACTGGTTCTCATACATTTCTGATTTGGGTAATTTAGAAGGGAAAATGGGCCTTCCAACTCTCTATGCTGTCGAATATGCTATGGGCAATTGGGGTATACCTGTTCTTGGGGTTACAGTCTGCTGTGGTATCATAAGTGGTTTAATCGGTTGTTATGTAGCAGGCAGTCGCTTGTTATACGCAATGGCAAAAGATGGAATGTTCCCTGAAACTTTCTGTAAGCTAAACTCAAAACAGATTCCTTATAATTCTGTTCTTTTCCTAATGGCAGTTTCTTCAATTATTCCATTTTTGCAAAGAACCGCAATTGGTTGGATTATAGATATTACTACCTTTGGAACAGGTCTGGCATACTCTTATACCTCCGCTTCTGCTTATGTAGCTGCAAAACAAGACAACAACCAAAAAATAAAAATAACTGGAATAGCTGGAATTGTTTTTTCTGTTTTGTTTGCTCTGTTCCTGCTTATTCCCAATCGCTCTATTGCAGCATTAGATAAGGAAAGCTATTTTATTATTACCATCTGGTGTATATTAGGGCTTCTTTTCTTCCGTCACGTATATGCCAAGAATCCTCAAAAACACATGAATGTAGCAAATGTTGTCTGGATATCTATGCTAGTTCTAATTCTTTTCACTACAGGAATCTGGACAAATCAGTCTTCAAAGACTATTTCAAATGATATTGTAACTAATATTCATAAATATTATTACGAAATAATGAAGGATTCTGATCGTAAGGAAACAAGTCTGGAAGCTGCACAAACAGATTTATACCTTAGTGGGCAAATTACTAAATTTAATAATACTATTTCTTTTTATGGAATGGTCCAGCTTGGCGTTGTGATCTTAGTTCTGGTTCTGATGTTTAATATTTATACTATTGTCAGAAAAAGGGAAGAGCAGATAAAAAGCGAGAAAGAGCAAACTGAGCGAAGCAATAAAATGAAAAGTGCTTTCCTTTTCAACATGAGTCACGATATAAGAACGCCGATGAATGCTATTGTGGGCTATACAACACTAGCTAAAAAAGAAAAAAATATACCGCCAGAATTGAAAGAATATTTAACCAAAATTGAAATTTCGAGCCGTCACATGCTGGCTGTATTGAATGACGTGCTTGAAATGAGCCGAATTGAAAGTAATCGGAAAGAACTGGTTCTCTCAGAAACTGATCTTAACTTGATTATGGAAGAAGTTAAAGAAATGTTTGCTGGTCAGATGCAGGAAAAACAGATTAATTATTCTGTTGCAGTCGAAAACCTTTCTGATCCAATTGTTTTGTGTGACCAAAACTGTTTAAACAGAATTCTTTTGAACATAATAAGCAACGCCTGGAATTTCACTTCTGAAAAAGGCAGTGTTTCTGTTTCGCTTTCCCAGTTATCAAAAAAAGAAAACGTTGGAAATTATGAAATAAGAATTAAAGATAATGGTGTGGGAATAGACGAAGAATTCCTTCCAAAACTTTATAATGCTTTCGAACGTGAAAAAACTAGCACAGATAGTGGGGTACAGGGCACAGGCCTTGGCCTTGCTATTACCAAAAGAATTGTTGATTTGATGAAAGGCAGTATTTCTGTTAATACTAAGAAGGGGCTTGGCACCGAATTTGTTATTAATCTTCCTCTGACAATAATTGAACAAAAAGCAGAAGAACCTCAACATCAAGAGGTTGAAAACAATAAGGTCGATTTCAGCAAGATGAAGCTTTTGCTGGTCGAAGATATTGTTATTAATAGGGAAATTGCAAAGATGCTTCTCGCCCAAATGGGGTTTACTGTTGATTGTGCTGAAAATGGCAAAATTGCAGTTGATATGATTACTAACTCAAAACCAGGTGATTATTCTGCTGTGTTTATGGATATTCAGATGCCTGTAATGAACGGCTATGACGCTTCTATCGCTATTCGTGCACTCAAAAATAAAGAGCTTGCTAATATCCCTATAATTGCTATGACAGCAAATGTACTTCCTGAAGATATTCAAAAGGCTAAAGAATCTGGAATGAACGGTCACATCGCCAAACCTATCGATGTTGCTGATATGACCAATACCCTTGTAGAGATACTGATTAAGAAGAGGGATTAGAAAACTGAGAACTGAAAACTGAAAATTGAAAACTGAGGGGTGGAGATGCTCTAAAGCCCCTCCTTGAGGAGGGGAAGCTACGAAGTAGCAGGGGTGGTGACCTAACCAGAGTAAACCCTTCTTTAGTGATAGCGTATTATTAGGCCAAACATAGCACGTTGTAGTTATTGTTTGCCCTAATCGTTTGTCCTAAGTCTGTTGTTTGTCGTCCTACTTTTGATTATGTTTTCAACAGAGCTATTTTCTGGCCATTGGAAAACTAGAGCCAAGCGAAGCTCCCCCCACGAATGTTGGTTGAGCAAGCAACTGTCCGCTTTTAAAAGAATCATTTCTATCTTTACATTTCTTTACATAGAATTTTGTCCAATTTTACTTTTTCAGTTGATTACTTTATGAGAATTATAAAAAAGCTAGTTATTTAAAAATAAAATAGCTAAAACGACAAAAGAGCCTTGATAACTCAGGTATAGCAAGTTACAAGACTCTTCCGTCTGCTATACAGTCCTTTGTGGATCAGGAAGGAGGTATAGCGTTGAGAGAAATTCTAATTATACTCTTGGTTATAGCAATGTTGCTCATAACAACAGAGCTTAACTAAGTAGTATTTCAGCGTGTGGGTGCTCCAACACCTGCACGCTCCTATACTAAGTATAGCAAAATTTCAAACAAATGCAACCCTCCTTCTTTATCCACTTTTACTAACTCTTAGGTTTATTTAATTTAGCCAGCTCTATGTAAACATCTTTCTCTACTGTTCCATTTTCAACACGGCAAATTTCTGACCATTGGAAAACATATAAATATACTTATAATTATATGTATAAGTATAGGTATGATTATACGTATAATTTTATGATTATCAAAAATTTTATAAAAATTTGCTGATTTTGGATTCAATTTTATGTTTTTTAGAGAAATTTACATCTTCATTTAGATGAAGTTGTAAATGAAGATGTAAATTTTAGGAATTTAGATTTAAAGCTAGTTTTAGTTGATTTACTATGAAAGCTAAATGAAGATGTAAAATGAATATGTAAATCATAAAATACTGATGTAGTCCCTGTATAATATATTTATAAGATGAAGATGTAAAATTTTGGTTATACTTTAAAAATATACTTGAGAATCTTGAATATTTAGTAATTTGTGATATATTTTTAAAGTTAAGGATGATGAAAGATGTTAGAACAGTATAAAAAGTTAATTCCTTTAAAGTGTTTTAGCTTTGAAGAAGCTTCGGGTTTGTTTGGTAACAATAGAAGAGCTACCAATATTTTGTATTCCTTAAAGAAAAAAGGTTTGATAAAGCAGATTAAGAAGAATTTATATGCGGTTATGAGTTTGGAAACAGAAGAACCAGTTGCAAATTGTTTTGAAATAGCTTCTAAGATAGCTAAAGAGGGTTTTGTTTCATATCATTCTTCTTTAGAATATTACGGTTTAACTAATCAGGCGTATTCTAATGTTTATGTTTCTACTGCTGAAAAGAATAAGGTTATAAGTTTTGAGGATAGAGATTATTTATGTTTAAATCGTGATTGCTCTTTTGGTATTAGCCAAATTGGGCTTATAAGAATTAGTGATCTGGAAAGAAGTGTTTTAGATTCGATTAAAGATTTTGAGAAAATTGGTGGTATAGAAGAATTGCTCCGTTGT
>CAJOND010000093.1 GCA_905236675.1 Candidatus Rifleibacteriota bacterium
AGAAGAAATGGAAAAAGATAAGGAAGAATTGTGGAACTTCTTGCAAATGGCGTTGTTTCAAAAGAATTATTCGCTTTCGCCACAAAGTAAAAGATATTTTGCTTTAGATTCTGCCGTTTTTCAATATATAAATAACGCAGGCAACCGAGATAATATCAAAATAGAAATAAATTATCTTGATAGAAAGCACGTTCTTCCGTTAAACGACAAACCTATCAAAACTCCCGTCGTCGAAAGTGATACGTGCGTAAAAGTTTTAAGCGCTTGCGAGTTGTACGGAAGCAAACTTGCGGCTTTACTTGGGCGTTGCAAACCAAGAGATATTTACGACGTTTTTGGGCTCATTGAAAGCGGTATTATCGAAGATAAAGAAATGCTTAAAAAATGTACTATCTTCTATAACTGTATCGGTGGAGATGCTAGTATTTGCGACGTTTCACTTGATATTTTAGATGGCGTTACGGATAGAGATATCAATAGGCAATTAAGACCTATGCTTAACAAAAACGAGCGCTTCAAAAAAGATGTGGCAATCGCTTCAATTAAAGCGTTTTTACAGGACTTGCTTGTGTTTAGCGATAATGAAAAGGAATTCGTTAAAGAATTTGCTTCTAAAAACTATCGTCCCGAACTTTTATTTGAAGATAAAGAAATAGTAGAACGTATCTCCGCTCACCCGATGGCATTGTGGAGAATTAGAGAAAACAAAAATTAAAACTTTTATAAATATGACGTATTTTGTCATATTTACTGTGCTAAAATCAAAGAGATTTTAGCAGAAGTTTGCACGATAAGATAAATATTGGAGAAAGAAAAATGAAAAGCAGTAAAAAATTAAGGGTGTTTGAAGCTTTTGCTGGAATTGGAGCTCAGGCGGCAGCTCTTAAGAGATTAAATGTTAATTATGAGATAGTAGGAATAAGTGATTGGTTCATTGATGCTATCGAATGTTATGCAACTATACACAATAATGATGCTCAAGTTGATGTACCGGTCGATAAAAAAGAAGTAATAGAATATTTGAGTCAATTTACATTTAGCGCAGATTCGGTTCATCCATATAATTTAGCACATATGAGCGAGGACAAATTGCGCAATTTATGTCGAGCAAACAAAAAATGTAATAACTATGGAAGTATAGTGGATATTAAGCCTGAAGATATGCCGGAAACCGATTTATTGGTGTATAGTTTTCCTTGCCAAGACCTGTCAACTGGTGGTTTAGGAAAAGGGATGAAGAAAGGTTCAGGTACACGTTCTGGATTGCTTTGGGAAATCGAAAGAATTTTAAAAGGACTCAAAGAGCTTAATAGACTTCCGGAATATTTGCTACTTGAAAATGTAAAAACGATTAAGGCGGAATCAAATAAGCCTGATTTGGATGAGTGGCTTGTTTTTCTTGAATCTATCGGATACAAAAATGATGAGTGTATGTTACTAAACGCTTTGGATTTTGGAGTTCCTCAGGATCGAGAAAGAGCGTTTATAGTAAGTCATTTAGGCAAGAAGCTTAACGTTGAAAAGAAATTAAAATTACAAGAAAGGAAGTATGATTTTAACAAGTTCTTTAGAAACGATTATAAAAACCGCATTTTGAAAGCTGAGGCCGATATTGCACAATTAAATCCAACACCTTCAAGGATGAAAATGTGGGATATTAATGGTCGCGATTTAAATGAGAATACAATCGTAAGAACAATTACATGCAATATGGACAGAACTCATTGTGCTGCGTTATTTCCATATGATGGAGCAAAGGGTAAATCATTTAGGAGACCTACCATTCGTGAAGCATTTTTATTGATGGGCTTTGATGAGGCGGATTATGAGAAAACTTTATCGTTAGAGTTTAGTTATAGAAAAATGAATAAACTTATAGGAAATTCAATTGTTGTAAATGTTCTTGAAGAGATATTCCGAGTGATGTTTGCAGATAAGTATGGCAAGGAGAATTAAATGATTATTAGATTACCAATCGACATCAAGTCATTGTATATCAATATAAAAAATGATAATGAGTCTGGCCATACTGCAACCGTTGCTACACCTTTAAAACAATATGGTGGGGTTAATGAACAACTTGTTAAAATTTTAGATATTCCGGAAAATATTAATCCTGTTAGCAAAGAAGGAATAATGAGTCAGATACTTTCTAAATCAAGGGCAGAGGCAAAGATAAACAATGTTTTTGTTTTTGATAAGATATCTGTTAATGGAATAAGTTTAGAAAATATTCCTTCATATTGCATTTACATAAGAGAAGAAACTGCTGAAGGGTATATACATTGTGGAAGACAGAAGGTTCATTATCCTATAACATTCAAATATTCGGATGAGGAAGTTGAAATAAATAATAAGGCAGTAATGACAGCTATCGCGGAACAATTATCGGATTATGCATTTATAGTAGAAGCGTTTGAGTATGATACGGAAAGTAAAGTGCTAAATTTTGACGTTATTGTTGTTGGTGCAAAAGATATCCCTTATTCTAAGGTATTTATCAATAGAAGAGGAGTTGGTGGTAAGTTTACATCCAATTTTAGCGAAGAATCTGAATCATATAATGCAGAAATTATTGCACTAAGGGAAAAATTTGGATATGCAAATGTTGGACCAGATAATTTTGCTTCTATAATGCAAGATAATAGAACAATAGCTGAAAACATAGCGGAAGAATATTTGAGACATTCTGGGGGCACTGAAATTAGAAAGCTTAGAGAAGAATATCCATATGCGCTTTATGACATTGAATACAAGGTCAATGGCGTAAAAAGATATATGATAGTTCGTTTTACTGCGACAAATTCTAAATATTTCAATATGTCCTTTAATAAAATCAAGTTTTGCAACGATTTTAACGGACAAGTATATGTGTGTTTAATAACGAACATTAATGGTAAAGCGAGGACCAATATTTATACAATAGACGATATGAATCGAATGAATAAAAGATTAAATTCGATTTGTTATGAGGATACGGAGGAATAAAATGAGCGAATTAGTTGAGAGACAGTTTCCAGCAAAAGCATTAATTACTGGATTGAGAGCAATCGGATATAGTTTTTCTACGGCAGTGGCAGATATTATGGATAATAGTATTTCGGCATTTGCTACAGAAATTAAAGTTTTTTCCGACCCGTTGGCAAACGAACCTTATTTCTGTATTTTGGATAATGGATGCGGTATGTCTGGGAAAGAACTTGATAATGCTATGCTGCCGGGCTCAGACAGAGAGGGAAAAGAAGATTGTGAAATTGAATTGGGTAGATTTGGTTTGGGGTTAAAATCTGCTTCTCTTTCTCAGTGCCGTGAGTTTATCGTAGCTAGTAAAAAGTTCGGTAAAATTAGGGCTATGTCTTTCGACTTAGATGTAATAGAAAAAGAAAACAAACTTTTATTGAAGCAGTTGTCGAACGAAGAAGTAGAAGAGTTGCCAAACATTGACTTGCTTGATGGTTACGAGACTGGAACTTTGGTTATATGGACTAAATTTGATAAAATAGAATGCGGCGCTGCTCGTTTTGAAGATAGTTTTCGTGATGTTGTCGCAGAATCGAAGAAACATGTGGAATTAGTATTTCACAGGTTTTATGATTCCATAGCAATTTACTACAATAATAAGAGAATAGAAAGAAGAGACCCGTTTTTACTTACGGCAGAAGGAAGAACTCAACGTGGTAGAGAAACGCGTATCCCTGTAAATGGTTCGGAAATTATTGTAAAACCATATACTTTGCCGTTTGCTAATACTTTGACTTCAGACGAGAAAGCATTGTTAGGAGACCCAAAGAAAATTTTTGATGAGCAAGGTTTTTATCTTTATAGAAATAAGCGTCTTATTTCATGGGGAAGTTGGATGAGGATGGGCATTCGTAGTGAGTTAAACAAACTTGCAAGAATACTTGTTGATATTCCATCCACTCTCGATTCAGTTTGGATGCTTGACGTAAAAAAATCTTCGGCAAAAATTCCTGACAGTGTTAAAGAATGGATAAAGATTGCTGTACAAGATTCGGTTGTAAGAAGTAGAAAAACTAATAAATTCCCCGGAGTTAAAGAACAAACACCAGCAATAAAAGTATGGGACAGAATTGACGAGCACGAAGGAAAAATTAAATATCAATTAAATAGGCAGAATCCTATTATTATTGCATTAAAAGATTGTTTAGGAGATAAGGAAAATAATCTTTTAGAAATGCTTTTGTCGCAAATAGAGTGTTATTTGCCTAAATATTCAATCATCAACGATAACAACGATTCGTTAAATATTATAAACACGGGCGAAGACACTGAAGATGAAAGAATTGTAGATGAAATCAGAGATATAATTGCAATGGTAGATGTTGATAAACAGGAAGAAATGTTTGATATGTTATTTATGATGGAAAGCTATCAAAAAGTTCAAACGAAGAAAGAAGAAATACGTAGGAGGATTTTCGGGGAATGAGCAGAATAGGAGAATTATCATCGAAGATTGAAGAACTTTTATTTTGGTTTTTTCATGGTGAAAGAAAAACTCATTCGGAAGTTCGTGATAAGGCAGAACAACTTATGCCTATATGTGGTGTCGCGAAAGGCGATGCTGACTATAATGTAATCTTAAATCGTGCAGTAGAAACATATGAAATGGAAGTTGGAATAAAAAGTTACGATCCTATAGTTATCGCTAAAGACAAAAAGTCTAATCTTTGGTTGTATAAACGAAAAGATTCTATTCCGCATGCGTTTTTTAAGAGATATAAAATGCATTTAAAGGAAGAAGGCTTTGCGCAGACTGCAATAAGCAATATCGAACGCACGTGTGAAGAAATATTATCTTACTGCGCCGACCCTTTAATTGGTCATGAAGAAAGAAAAAAAGGCTTGGTTGTAGGTGATGTTCAATCTGGTAAAACGGCAAATTATTTAGGGTTAATTAACATGGCATACGATTACGGATATAAAATCGTTGTGCTTCTCGCGGGATTAACAGATTCGTTACGTTTACAAACGCAGAAGAGAACAGATGCTGGTGTAATTGGCGCAATTAGTGATACTATTGGCAATCAAATTGTATATTGCGGTGTAGGGGAAACAAATAAAGACCATTTTGCTATACCATTTACAAATAGAGAAAATGACTTTGCAAAATTTATACAAAAAAATTTAAATGCAACAATTAACGACTTTAGAAAGCCGGTTGTTTTGGTTGTAAAAAAGAATAAGAAAATATTGGAAAGTGTAATGGAACGCTTGCGTCCGGCTTTAAGCCAATATGGTTCTAATAGTTTGTTGATTATTGATGACGAAGCGGACAATGCTTCTGTAAACACTTCTAAACCGGGCAAAGATCCTACTGCAATAAACAGATGCATTAAGGGGATTTTTAACTCGTTCCCGATAGCGTCTTATGTTGGGTTTACAGCAACTCCATTTGCAAATATTTTTATAAATCCTGAAGATGACCCCGAAAACAAGGATTTGTTCCCTTCGGATTTTATTGTTCAACTTACGGCTCCAGATAATTATTTGGGGGGACGTAAAGTATTTGCAGGGGAAGAATTAGCTCGTCCTATAAGATTGATTAGCGAAGATGAAGCAGGTGCATTACCTGTCTTACATCATAAAGATGACCCCTATTTTGGTTTAACAGACAGCTTAAAAGAAGCCATTCTTTCGTTCTTAATAAATAACGTTGTAAGAACCTTGCGTGGACATGGAAAGAAACATCGCTCAATGATGATTAATATTTCTAGATTTAACAATATGCATCGTCAAATCCGTGATAGCGTTGCGAGTTATGTTGAATCACTAAAGAATATAATTGAACAAGATTCTGGATATCCGTTGGAACGTTTTATCAAAAACGAAGAGATGAGAAAACTTTATGAACTGTTTGAGTATAGTGACTTTTATCAAGCGGTAAAAATGGGAGACAGCGAAAAAGAATATGCTCCGATTTCTTGGTCGCAGATACAAGCAGGTTTATATGACGAGATTAAACAGTTTAATACGGTAATAGTCAACTCTAAATATGGAAAAGGTGAGAGGTTTGATTATGAAGATTATAAGGAAACCGGTGCGAGAGTAATATCTATCGGTGGTTTTGTACTATCTCGTGGTTTAACTTTAGAAGGCTTAATGGTAAGTTATTATAGCAGAAATGCTGGTGCTTATGATACGCTCTTACAGATGTGTCGTTGGTTTGGTTATAGACCTAAATATGATGATTTGTGCAGAGTATATCTTTCTCAAATTAACGTGGATTGTTTTAATGCTGTTCTTGACGCTGTGGAAGATTTAAGAGAACAATTTGCTGAAATGAAGAGACAAGATAAAAAGCCGATTGACTTTGGTTTAATGGTGCGTGAATCGCCTGAAACCTTAGAAACTACAATGCTAATTACGGCAAGGTCGAAACTTCAACATACAGATGAGATTGTTTATCATTTGAATTATGGTGGAGTATATCCAGACACGTCAAAACTGTCAAAAGACCCAGAAGTAAACAAACACAATCACAAAGAGTTTGATAAATTATATAATAAACTTTCCTTTGGTATGGTAAAAAATAGATATATGGCAAGGGGAGTTTCTAAATACGATATTGCAGATTTTATCAGAGAATTAAAAATTCCTTACGTAAATCGTAAATTTGACACGCAAGGATTGTCTGAATATATAGAAAATAGCGACATTTTCCATTTGTGGGATGTAGTTATTGCATCCGGTGAATCTGATGTGCCGTTTAAGGGCATACAAGCTGCAAAACGTAGCTTCCACGTTAGTGACAACGAAACATTTATACGTATCGGCGCAGGCAACAACAGAGTTTTAGATCCCGGCATTTTAGACAGTGGTTTAACTGATACAGAAAAAGAAGAAGTGATAGCCAGAAAAGCTGCTGTACCAGGGAAAAAGAATCCTAGTTTGACAGCAATTGATTATCTTAAAGTAAGAGAATATCCTATATTGGTAATTTATCCGTTAGATTTAATAACTGGTGAGGATGCTGCAAAAATTGCAATCAAAGATAATTATGGAGATAAACCATTGTTGGCATTTGCGGTTGCATTCCCAGAGAAAGAATCAAGCGTAAAATTTAAATATCGCATCAACAAGGTTAAAATGGATGAATTAAATAGAGGAATGGAAGTAGATGAAGAAGAGGAGGATGATGACGATAATGATTGATTTTGAAAAGATTTATAGTAGTTTTACAGATGAATTAGCGGGTAATCAAAAGCGTTTAGAAGTAAATACTGTTTTAGGTGTTTATTATGGTGTAAGTTCAGAAGGTTGTTTAAGACTTTCGTTTTTATCTTCTGTTCCAACTCCTAAGTTAGAGTCTACAAAATTACTTAAGGTGTATCAAGGTCGTGAAAGCGACAGTGTTTATTGGACGTGTTTTGATTTGTTACAGCCGGAAGCAAAAAAAGTTTATTTTGCTTTTTGTGCCACTTTGATAGATGCGGTAAAAGAAATAAAGGACGAAGCAGAAGCAATTTCGAAGTTAAAAAAGAGATATCTTACGTGGAAGACTATGTTCAAGAAAGAACTCTCACAATCTTTATCTCGTGAGGTAGTTCAAGGTCTGTTTGGTGAGTTGTATTTTTTGAAAAACTATCTAGCTAAACAATACAGTATTTCAGATTGTATTAAGTCTTGGAGTGGTCCTGATTCTACTAGCAAAGATTATTCAATCGGCAATACATGGTACGAAATAAAAACCATTGGGGCTAATAGTATGAAAGTTAGGATAAGTTCTTTGTCGCAGCTTTCGTCATCTGTAAATGGGCATTTGGTCGTATTGAAAGTTGAAAAAATGTCTCCCGCATTTACCAATGGGGAATCAAGCATAGAAGAGTTGTTTAAGTCTATCTTAAACTTAATTGATGACGAAGCGATAGAAGGTTTATTCTTAAGTAAGTTAAGTTCTTTTGGAGTTGATATTTCTGATGAAAGCTTTTCCACAAAGTTTGATGTAAAAGATGTGAGTTTGTATAATGTGGATGAGAGCTTTCCTAAAATCAAGGAAGAAGATATTAAGTACGATGAAGTTTGTGAAGTGAGTTATTCCCTCGTGGTTAATTCGTTGGAGAAGTTTTTGGAGGAATAAACAGTGGATTTACTAGAGTTTAGAGAACGTTATATTAACGAAGATATAAAAGCGGAAGCCGTTAATACGGTAAGATATCCTGTTGATGTTTTTATTGAGAGCGCAGAAGATATTTTAAAAAATGATTACTCGTTGTTGTCGGAAATATCTCCTTGCTTTTACGAGTTTACAAAGGGAACAAGGGCATATAAAAATATGCGCATTGATGCAGCGTATTTAGACTTGACGTCTAATACCTTGAATTTAATGTTCGCTGATTTTAATGACGGGGAAGTGAAGAATATTACAAACGAGTTTATTAACAATAAATCGGCTTTGCTTATAAACTTCTTTGAAAATACGTTAAAAGGGTTCTTTGCGAATGGTGAACCAGCAGACCCTGCGGTTCAGTTGGCTCGTGATATCAGAGTGAATGCAAAGTCAATATATAAACTCCATTTGTTTATTATCAGTACAGACAGATTAAGTAAAGTAGTAAAAACGCTTAATCTGGATGACTATGTTTACGCTGGTCAAACTTTTAAGGTTGATTTGGACGTTTTAGACATAGAAGCGATATATCGTTCTAAACTTGCAGGTTTCCAAAAAGAAGACATAATAATTAATTGTGAAGACTTTGGCGTAGAAGGTATTCCTTGTATAAAGGCAGACATTGAAACGGACCAATACGAATCATATTTGGCGATTGTTCCGGGTTCATTTTTAGCTGAGATTTATTGTCAAATCATCTGCTACAAGCATTTTTGGTGTTAAAGAAAAATTAACACTAAGACTTACTTCGTTGTATTCTAAACCACAAATAAAACAAATTGACGACACTCTAAATAACATCATTAATGAGATTAAACAAGAGTCGAGAAGCGAATTAGATGAAATCGAGATAGAAATTTGCAAATATATTATTAAAAACACAACATATTCCGTCGATAATTTACTAAACCAAAATGTTGCATCTGCTCTTTATTTTCACAAATCGCAATGTAGCGGGATAGCTAAATCCGTCAAATATATTATGGATAGATTGGGAATATGGTGCATTGTAGTTTTTGGTAAAGCAAGTGAAGCTCATAATATACATAGGTTACCGCACGCATGGAATGTTGTTCGGATAAATGGCAATTATTATCATCTTGATGTTACAAATATGCTTAATTTTAAAAACATAGGGGACATAAGAGCTTTGCCTTTTTTTAATTATAGTGATAATAAATTAATGGCAACACATGAGTGGGATAGGTTGTCCGTTCCTAAATGTAACGATGAACGGTACGCTTCTGCTGGTGAAAATTATAATTCGACAAATCATAATATCACCGAAAATGTCGGTGAAAACTCGGAAAATATTCCCGTAATTAGTTCAGTAAAAACATTAACGGGTTTGCTAAAAAAAGCATCAAACGGTAAAATAAAATTCAAATATAATTCAATAAAATCTTTAAATTGTCAACAATTGTTAATTATGGATGCAGTTCAGGACTATTGTAAAGAAAATAAAATTATTGGTTCGATTCAAGTTTCATACGTGAGAGATTTTTGGCTTGTAGAAATAATTGTTTCATGAGGTAGAAAAAGAATTGGCAAAAGTAAAAAATAAAGTAATATCGGGCGACTATATAGGACAATCTGTTGTAAGAGGCTATGGAAAAGGATTTTATTTTCTAAAGAGATTGTCAAGGACAAATTTTGTAAAATCAGATGTTTCATCGTATGAATTAATTGACGACATTAATAAGACGTCAATATGGTCTACCTTTATACGTGGGTATGTAGGGCATATGGTATTTGGTATTCCGGGATTGGCTACAGGGGTTATTTCTTCTTTTAAAAATAAAGAATATTTGTTTTCATTAAATTTTAAAAATGGCAAGAAGTCTTTATTATCCATCGATCGGAAGACATACGAATATTTATTGAAAGTTTTATTTTAACAAATTTTATATGTTATATCGTTATAGAAGACCAATTAATGGTGGGGATTTATTTGCAAGCATAATTCTTTTTTTAATAATTGTTTCTATAATAGCGGTTTTAGCCGTATATTTAGGAGCTTTTATATTATTCATTTTTTTGGCAATAGGTGTGGGTATTGCGTTTATATATTCAATTGTATTATATATAAAGGCATTTATACGTGCGATTTCAAACACTAAAAATATTTCAAGTAAAGGAACAATTTCTACACTTTTATTAAAATCACTTTTATTACTTAAGGAATCATCCTGGTTAGCGCTTAAATTTAATATAAATATAGCGCATTCTTCAATAATAAAAGCTCACTCGTATAAGTTTTTTTCTTTTAAAAAATGGATGTGGCTAATTGTTGCGCCATCAGTGTTGATTTTAGGATCTATATTAATTGTTATATTGGGTTTTGCACAACTTAGTTTCTTAATTTTTATATCATTGTTTTCATTGCTTTTATTTGGAGTAATAGTTGTATTATGTTCGTTAATTAGTATTTTTCAAAATGCAGCGAAAACATTTGAAATAATAAAAAATTGCTTAATTAAATACAATTTATTTTGCTTTAATTATTCAAAAGCAACAAAATATAAGGAATTTTTGTTTTCGGTAAAAACATTTTTTTATAATTTGTTTTTAATTATTAAATGCGAAATAATAGAAGAGCTGAAAGAAGCAAAAACTTCTTATAATAATGCAAAATTATATGGTCTATTACATATAAAAAGATATTATAATTATGGCAAAATATTATCAATTTTAGTTATTACACTTTTATCCATAATAATTTTATTTGTTTTATGTATCATTCTTTTTATTATTTTATCTATAACTAATTTTGTTTGGGCGACGATAAATGCAATATTTAATCATTAACACAATGAAGAATGTCAATACGTTGTTTGGATTTAAGTTATTATAATAAACTTGGATGAGACAAAGAAATGAAATCAATTATTAAAAAAAGGAGATATGAAAATGTTAGATACGAGCGGAATACAAGTTACGGAAAAAGAAGACGGGACAATAGAATTGTTTTTTATGGATTTTGGCGTGGAAGAGTTTGGCGGACACG
>CAJOND010000094.1 GCA_905236675.1 Candidatus Rifleibacteriota bacterium
ATTTAGGTTATTTTTAATTTAGGTTATTTTTAATTTGTTAACTATATTTATGTTTCTAGTAAAAAATCAAAAGCTGAATTTTTTAGACGCATATACATAAAAGCAAAAATTTTCAGTTATATTTGTTAAACAATGATACAAAAACAGAAGGTCTACTATATGAAATTTCCTATCAATTAATAGCTTTTAAAGATGGATTTTTTTATTGTAAGTCATATAATTATAACCAGTCAATAAGATGCATAGGTTTGATAAATGATTAAAATCTCAATAATAACAAAGAGGAATAATTATGATATTATTTAAATGTAAATACAATAAAATTCTAATTTTTTCTTTTTTATTTATTTGTTTTTTTAATATTGGTTTTGCTCAAACAATCGAAAAGGTAGAAATTCAAGGCTATGCTGGCATGCTTAAAGCAATTATTCAAAAACCTGAAATTAAAAATAATGAAAAAATCCCCTTTGTAATTATTTGTCATGGTTTTGGGGCAACAAAAGGAATGAAATTGCTCGTTTCATTGGCTGATAAACTGCAATCTGCGGGAATAGGCAGTATTCGTTTCGATTTTATAGGTCATGGAGAAAGTTATGGAAAATTCTCAGATATGACTGTTCCAAAACAAATAATAGAAGCTAAGAATGTGTATGAATATGTTGCAAAACTTCCATACGTTTCAAAAATAGGAATGGCAGGTCACTCTCAAGGAGGAGTAGTAGTTGCTATGGTAAGTGCAGAACTAGGACAGGATAAAATTACCGCAACAGCTTTATATGCTCCAGCAGGTGTTTTACGAGATGATGTTCCTAGAGGAGATTTATTAAATGTGGCATCTTTTACTCCTGAAAATCCTCCCGAAACTTTAAATGTTGTAAAAACTTATATCGTTGGAAAAGAATATTTAACAACTTTAAAAGATTTGCCTATTTATGAAACTTCTAGAAATTATGATGGACAAACCTTAGTTCTTCATGGAAAAGCTGATGTTGTAGTTCCATACACTTATGGCAAACGTTTTTATGACGATATTCGTCATAGCCATATAAGGTTATTCAACGGCTATGATCATTGTTTTACAGGCCATGAAAACGAAATGGCTGACTTTGCGACAGAATTTTTTCTAAAAGAATTAAAATAATTGTTTGGGTTCACCCATTTGTCCTGGTTGTCCGCCTGGCTGACCACTTGGTGGTTCGCCCATCTGACCAGGTTGTCCACCTGATGTTCCAAGTGTAGCATTTGAAGAACTAATAGTTACAGAACCCAACAAAGTTCCTGCGGTATATTTTCCACCTGTTAAAATGCCGTTGCTTGCGCTGGAAGAAGTGGTTGAGCCACCTTGATAAACGTTATAGGTTTTCCCAGAAATTAATGAAAAATTGCCGAATTTAACAGAAGCGCAGTTTTGAGCAGGAATAAAAGTTAGTACTTCGTTCCCATTTGTATCTTGAATGTTGATTAACTGCCCTTTTGTGAAACTGCCATTAAGTGTTAGCCAAACACCAGAGCCGGAATTCTGCTTGCTGTTATCCATTCCTGAAGGCCCAGCAGCGACCAGAGTGCCACCAGAAAAATTTAAAGTGCCGTCTAAATCTACTGCTGAATTGTCATTTGATGAATCTGAATTAACAACAAGAGTTCCACCTGTCATGGTTATATTTTTATTGGAGTCTATTCCATCGCCGTTAGCGTAAATATAGGTTGTTCCACCAGTGATATTAAGGTCAGTGCCTGTGCCGCCAACGTTCAAACCGTCATCCCAGGTGTTAACTTTTATATCACCACCAGCAATTGTAAGTTTGGTTTTGCTTTCAATGCCTTCTTCTGCATCATAAATACGAATAACAGGGCTTCCGCTTTCACCAATGGTTACATTGCCTTCTCCAGTAATGCCTTTGCCGCCTTCGTATTCATTACTTTCATACTTATATTTCAAAGAGGCTGTAATGCTAATTGACGGATTACCTTTGATGTCTATCGGGCCTTTGCATTTGATTGCATGATCTTGAGTATTGAGATTTATATTCCCACCAGCTATGGTTATTGTTCCAGAAGCATTATCACAGCCTGATTTAATACCTTTGCTGCTTTCATCATCTCCATTGGCGTCAGTTACATAAAAAGTAGAATTGGTTGTGGTGACATTAACATTTCCGCCAGTAATAACTAATTCGTCGGTAGCTTGAATACCATCCCCGTAGGCAGTTCCAGTAATTGTGCCGGCGTCCATATAGAAATCACCATCTGGGGAAAGAGTATTATCGTCTTCCCAGTCATTTTCGACTTTAATTAAATCGCCGTTAGTTGAAGTTAAATTGAAAGTTCCTCCATTTATGTAAACATAGCCTTTAGCTTTTATACAACCATCTGGAGCATTAAGAGTCAGATTGCCATCTTTGATTGCTATATTGTTTTTTGATTTTAAAGCTTTTCCGCCATCAGTACCTTTTGTAGTAACGTTTATATTACCACCAGTTATTACAATTCCAATATCTCCCTTAGACTGGATTCCATCTGACTCTTTGTCAGCAACGGCACAATTAGCGTTAACATTTAATGTGCCGTTTCCCTTAATTGTAATGTCACTTTTGGAGAATATACAGGCGCTTGGTTCATCATCTTCATCATAAGTGTAAGATGATGCGTCATTTAATGTGTTTGTAGTGCCGTCGGCAAGAATTATAGAAATAGGAGAATTCTTTTTCCCATAAATAGCAGAATGAGTTTGTGCATTAATATTAACACCGTTCATTACAAGAGTTACGTTTCCAGCACCTTTTTTTACAAGAATATGACCATTCAGGGTACCTTTTAAAATATAAGTTCCAGCTTCATCAATGGTAAGAATTCCATTTTCATATGAGGTAGAAACTCTTGATGAACTTAAAGTATCAAAGTCATAAGTTGTCGCTGTAGAAGGATCATAGGTAGTATTTGTATCATCTGCGGTAAAAGCATAAGGGACTGTTGTAACATTACTTAAATTTACTGATGAGCCGGAGTTATTTGACCAACTTGAACTGTTTTCTAGGTAACCCGAATAGTCTGTGCTAGGAATATTTGTTGATGTTCCTGTAGTCGTGCCAGTCGTTGTGCTAGTAATAGTTCCAGTTGTTGTGGTTACTGCTGCGACTGGATTATCATCAGAAGTATTGCCACAACCGGCTGTAAGTACCGCAATAAATAACGCTGAGACTAAGAATAATTTTTTGTTGGTCATATATTCTCCTATGCTTTGGATTTTAGGGAAACTTCAATCATAGTAATATTTATGCATCACTTCTATTTTAATTATATCGTTGCTTTTTTAATAATTTCAATAGGAATTAAGATTGCTTAACATTTGCTAACATAAGCTAAAAAATGGCTTTGCCTTTTTTTAGCTGTCTTAACTTTTCTTAATATTTATTTTACACCTTTTTTACTTAATAAATGTTATAAATAAATACATATAGTAATAACAAGGAGAATAAACTCTTATGGCTAACAACAACTTAAAAAGATGTTTTGTTTTACTTGCTTTATTTGGTTTATCTGTCGGACTTTGTATGGCCCAAGAGCAACCAGAGTTTGATGAACAAGAAATGATGCCACCTCCCAAATTTCAAGAAGGTTCTGATATGGAAAGAATGGAACCGCCTCCGGGGTTTGATGATAATGCTTCTGGAACATTCTGGATGAGAAGACCACCTAGAAGAAGAGGTCATATGGGCTCTGGAACTGTTGAAATGATGCCACCTGCTTATGAAGGAGATGCTTCTGGAACATTCAGAATGAGAAGACCACCTAGAAGAAGAGGTGATATCGGCTCTGGAACTAGACCAATGTTTCCACCTGAATTTGATGAAAATGCTTCAGGAACTATGCGTATGAGAAGACCACCTAGAAGAAGAGGTGATATCGGCTCTGGAACTAGACCAATGTTTCCACCTGAATTTGACGAAAATGCATCTGGAACAATGCGCATGAGAAGACCGCCTATGGGGCACCCACCAATGGAAAACAGACCTCCAAGATAAGTTAAATGTATATATTTGTGTTTTGTGAGGCTTCTTTAAAGCTTCGCAAAACATAAATTTTCGTAATATATTCCGAAGCAATAATCAATCCCAGAAATTCGAAACAAAAGGGTATTTCTTTAATATTTCGTCTTTTTTGAAAAGTTCAAAACCTTCATATTTAAACCTAGGAACAGTAATAGCAGTAATAAAAGTTCCTTCGTTACAATCAACAGAATGACGGCTGGCGAAAATAGCACCACTAGGGATATAGATACTAGGTTCTGCATCATCAGTTATACCACATTTACGAATAATTAATTTGCCATCGGTATTAATTATCCAGATTTCTAAGGTTGAGCCTACATTGTAACACCAATATTCATCGCAGTCTATTCTATGAAAATCTGTTTTTTCGTCTTTATCAACAAAATAATAAATGCTGCCAGAAGCGGCCCTATCATTGCTTTTGTTCTCATAATGTCTTTCTACAAATAACCCTTTTTCTTCATGAACTTTCATTCCGAATCTTTTGGCTAATTCGTAAGTATTCATTGTTTTTTTCCTTTGTGGCAATATTATTTATCGCTTATCATATAAGCCCTATACTATAGAGGGCATATTTGGTGACTTCTTTGCAAAGCTGTTTATAAGCAGACTTATCTACTTTTTTAGGAAGAAAGCCTTTGTCTAATATATTCATATTTGGTGCAATCAAAGTTGCAGGTGATCCGATACAGATAAGCCAGTTCTGAGCCTTTTTGTCATCTTTTGATTTTGTTACTCTTTTGTAAACTTCAAGTAAAGCAAAAGCCCATGAATTTGCTAAGGATTCTTTCAAATGCTTCAAACCGTTTTCACAAAAAGCACCTTTTAACAAGAAACGATTTTTCCACGGGGCTTCCAGGTCATTTTCGTAAAAAATATTATAAAAATCTTTTATTATTTTAGTTATTATTCTTTTTTGTCCATCTTTAGTTTTTAATAATTTTTCATTTTTATTTACATAGCTGAAAAAATCAATTCTTTCAAACCTTTCAAGGGATTTTCCCCAGACAGCATCAATTAATCCTTCTTTACCACCAAAATGGTAGCTTATGGCATTCTCTTTAGTTCCAGCTAAATTTGTGATGTCTCGAACACCAACGTTTTCTGTGCCTTGCAAGCTAAAAAGCTCGCCTGCAGCATTAATTAACTTTTCTCTCGTTATTTCTGAAACTTTGTATGTTTTTTCTTTCATAAGTTTAATTATAACACACTTTGCTTTGTTAAAGAATGAGGTTTTTCCCTAAATAATCCCCTTTATCAAAGGGGAAAGGCTGCTTTTAAGCAGCCTAGGGGATTTTTTGAGAAGCTTAATAAAGAGTAAAATGTTGAGTCCGAAGACTGTTTTGTTATTAAAAATCTCCCTGTCAGCTAATGCTGACTTCCCTCTTTAAAAAAGAGGGTCTTCATGACTCCACTGACGATTAAAGACGAGACTTTAGTTTAGAGCAGTAACTTAAACAATCCCCTTATCTCTCTTCTCTTATCTCTGCTTTCTAAAAAGATGTATTTCCACGCATTTCTAGATGCTGCCCCACGTAGTGGGGAAGCTGGCGAGCGATAGCGAGACTGAAGGGGGAGCAATGCTTTAGCATTGCGTTGATTCATAGCAAATTTACGCAAAGCTTCGCTTTGCTCCCCCCTCAGTCAGCAAGCTGACAGCTCCCCCAAAAAGCTATGAAGCTTTTGGGGGAGCATCTCATTTATTACTGGTAAAGCGATAGTACAAAGCTGGAATGAGGTAAACCGTCAGGATTGCTGAAAGTAAAAGACCGCCGACAACGCCCACACCACAGCCTTGGCGGAACTCACTACCGATACCTGTTCCTAGAACCATTGGAAGCATACCAGCGATAGACGCGATAGTAGTCATAACAATTGGTCTAAGCTTTAACTTAAGAGCTTCTGACATTGCGTCATGTGGTTTCTTTCCCTGATTGGTAAGAAGTGTAACTTCATCCATGATGAGAATAGCGTTATTAACAACAATACCAATCATCATAACACCACCAAGCAGCGAAATCATAGAAATCGGCACACCAGTAAAGACTGAGGCAGCAAACATTCCTATAAAACCTAAAGGAAGAGTAAACATAATCAGGAAAGGCTTTGTCCATGATTCCATAATCGCAGCCATAAGAAGGTAAAGTAGAACAATTGCACTTATAAAAACTTCAGCAAAGTCCTCCATAGCTTCGTCCATAGAATTGACAGGAGGACCAAACTTTAAGGTATAACCATTGGGTAGTTGAGAAGCAACATCATTTCTTAGAACGGACATAATATCACCAGCAGTAGCTCCAGCAGCACAGTTGCAGTAAATAAATTCGGAACGTTGTCGGTCATTCCTGGCGATAGCCATAGAAACTGGTTCAGAAACCGCTGTTACTACAGCATCAAGATTAATTGGGCTTCCTTTATAAGAGCCAATTACATTATTCTTTGCTTCTTCAATATTTTTTATATCATTGGTTTTTACACGAATATCAAAATTTCTGCCATCATTCTTGAAAGTGCCTATTTTCATGCCATCAAATAAGCCCAAAACACTTGTTCCCAAAGCCATTTCATTAAAGCCCATATTTTTCAATATTGCTCTGTCTGGTATAAGAGCAGTTCTTGGTTTGGGATTACGAATAGTCGTATCTATTTCCTTGGCAACACCCTTTTCTTCTAACAGCTTAACAGCTCTATTAACATGAGTCTTAATAACTTCTGAATCTGGTCCCATAATATATGCAGAAACTTCAACCCCAGACATACCAACAGGGTTAGGAATATTGATTGCATAAACAAAATCAGAGAACTGTTCCAAATCTTTTCTGATAACGTTGGCAAATTCTTTATGAATCATTCTCTTAGATTTATCAATAAGATGAATAGTCATTTCGGCTATGTTTACGCCTTGATTAACCTTGCCAGGCATACCATTTACGTAACCAATGGTGGTTCCTACAGCATCAACTTCTTTATGAGCTTTGATTACTTCGATTATTTTTTCAACTTCCTTTTGGGTTCCTTCCAAAGAGATGTTTGCAGGAAATTCTAGGCTTACAGACAATTTAGACTGGTCATTAGCAGGCAAGAAATCTACGTGCAAATGAGGAATAAGCAGAACAAAAGCTGTAATACAAGCGATAATCATAAAGAATGCAACAGTTCCTGGTATTTTTCTGACTAACTCAAAACTCCTTAAACAGAGCATTTCAAATTTGCCGTAAAGCCAGTTCCAACTATTTGAAAAAGCTTTTAACAAAGGATTCTTTACTTCGTTATCTTTTTTCAAATAGGCATTACTTAGAATAGGAGTTAGAGAGAAGCTTATAAAAATTGAAGCTATTGTAACAACAACCATTGTTACGCCAAAAGGTTTAACGAACATACCTATAATTGACTTCATCTGTGTAACAGGCAGAAAAACAACAACGTTAGTAAGGGCACTTGCTATAACAGCAATGACAACTTCGTTAGTTCCAGCTATTGAAGCTGTTTTTATATCTTCACCTTTGGTTATCCTAAGAACAATATTTTCTAGAACTACAATTGAGTTAGTTACTAAAACACCTGTAGCACTGCCTAATGCAATAAGGGTAATCATATCAAAACCGTAACCAGAAAAATATATTCCACCTATTGCTATAATGATTGAAACAGGCATACTAATAGCAACAATAAAAGTTGAGCGGAAGTTATGCAGAAAAATAAAAAGCAAGACTGCAGTAAGTATGATACCCATTAAAACCGACATCCAAGAATCTTCTAGAGAAGCTTCAACAAAGGCACTGTCATCCATAAACCAATGAAGCTCCATTCCTCCTGGAAGACCTTCTTCTTTTGTTATTTGGTCAAAAACTTTTCTCGCAGCTTGACAGACTTTAACAGTATTACCATCATCTTTTTTTACAATTTCAAACTGAATCGCAGGTTCACTATTGTAATAACCTATTGAACGCAATTTTTTAGATTCTAGCTTTATATTAGCAACGTCACCCAAATAAATATGAACATTTGGGTTACCACTGACATCAAGATTTTTTATGTCGTCAATGCTTTTAAATTCAGCATCAAATGCAACAGACTCTTCTCTACCAAATTCATCAATCTGACCAGCAGGGATTTTGATATTTGCTGCAGAAAGCCTTGCTATTACTTCACCAACAGTGAGATTGGCTTTTGCTAGTTTTTCACGATTCAATTCAACATGCATTTCAAGCTTGTTTCCACCGTGAATACGAACTTCACCAACTCCTGGTAATACAGAAAACCTAGAAGCCAATTTGTCATCCACATAATCGTAAAGTTCATCAATACTTTGCTTACCAGTTAAATACATTGTAATAATTGGCATAGCATTAACATTAATCGTTTGAAGAACAGAAGTTTCTACATTTGGTGGCAGGTCATTAACTATTCCATTAAGTTTTTCTCTGACTTCGTGTATTTTAATATCTGGGTCTGTGCCTGTAACAAACTCTAAAGAATTAACACAAACATTTTCCATACAGAGGGTAGTTTGCTTTTTTAAACCTTCTACAGTTGCAACAGCATCTTCAATCTTTTTCCCTAAATCTGCTTCAACTTCCTCAGGAGAAGCACCTGGATAGACAGTAGAAATAGCAACATAGGGAACATTCATTTTAGGTGCTGCTTCCATGTTGATTTTTCGATAAGAGTTTATGCCGATAATTACAAATAGAAGAATGAAGCAGCACATGGCTACTTTGCGTTGTATAGATAGTTGCGGAAGGTTCATTTTTCGTCACCTTCTATAACTTCAACAATGGGGGCACCATCATTCAGATAGAAATTGCCTTTTGTAATTATGTTTCTGTCTTTTAAAGCAGAATTATCAATTATTTCTATTTTGCCTTCACTGCTCAAACCTACTTTAACTGACTGTTCTACTGCTTGACCGCCAACGGATATAAATACGACAGATTCACCATTTTTTCGAGCAATAACGGCTTTATTAGAAATTCCTAACCCTTCATGCTGTTCTAGAACTATATTTACATCACAAAGTAAACCGCTGATAATTCCGTTTTCGACTGGAACAAAGGCTTTAATTTCGAATGTTCTTGTTAATGGGTCTATATTAGAGGCTTTGTAAGTTATGGGAACTTTCGCCAAAGGTTTTCCTGCATATTCTATATTTAATTCTGTCGAATTGCTCAAAGCTTCATAATAAACAGCACTAAGACGACAGACAATTTCTAGTTCTTTTGTGTTTTCAATTTCTAAAACAGGCATTCCAGGCATTGCAAATTCGCCTGCACTCATCTTTTTTGAAACTATATAACCGTCATAAGGAGCATAAACCTTTGAGTCTGCCAGATTCTTTTCAGCTATTTTTAGGGAAGTAGCAAGCTGTTGTGTTAGAGTATCAACAGCTTTGGTCAAGGCTTCGGCTTTTTCTACATTTGCTATTGCAGATTTATAGGAGACTTCTGTGCCTTCAAAATCAGATCTTGAAATAGCGCCGTTTTTGAATAAGCCTTTGTCGCGGTTATAGTCTAACTCTATTTTACCTTTATTGGCTTTAGCTACTGGAATATCAGCTTTTGCATAATTTTCAACAGTGCTGCTGGTTTCGACAAGCTTTTGAGCAGCTAGAACTCCATTTTCAAGATTGATTTTATCTGTCTGGAAAAGCAAATCGCCTTTTTTTACATAATCGCCTTCTTTAACATTGAGAGAATCAATAATTCCACCCATTCTTGCGGAGATAAAAGCTTTATTAATAGGCTTAATAGTGCCTTGTACCTTAATCTGCTTTTTGAAAGTATGAGGAACAAGTTTTTCTACAACAACTTTTGTGGCTTTAGCCGTAGTTTTAGCTGTTTCTGGCTGGGTTTTGCCACCGTCTTTTTGCTCGCCACATCCAGTGGTTAATAATCCTGTGAGTAATACTATGAAAAAAACTTTGTTTTTTATATTCATATTTATCTCCATTTATATAAGAGGCAATAGATTATAGATTATAGATTAGAGATGAAAGACAAGAGGATTGTTTGGGCAATCCTTGTTTCTACATAACTCTAAAAGTTGCAGAAGCTGTAAAATCAATACAACTACAGTAATTAATTCAGCTTACAAACTATATCAAATATAGATAATAGTCAACAAATTTATAACATTTGTTACAAATTTTAGAGAGAAGGGCATAGAAAATTGAGAGTTGAAATGTCTCTTGACTCAACCTTCAATTACAGCTAAAATTAAACAATGTTATAATTTTTTCAGAGGTTAATGATGGATAGTCATGAAATAGCATATTTAAGCCATAAAGGTAAATATACGGCATTTAAGTTTAATGACTTGATTATTAGATTTTTGACTTCTTCCAGACTGAATAAGTATTTAAACATAAAAAAATGGAATAATGGTTATATAGAAGTAATGGCTGATTTTCAAAAAGTTGGAATAGTAGAAGACTATATAGATTTAAGACCTATATTAGATAATTTGAATATTGATAAAAAACTTTTCTTAACTCCAATTAAGGAGGTTCAAATAAAATATGATGAATGTTAAAGAAATTGCGGATAATGCTGATGTTATCATTAGTGGCTATGCAGTAAAAAAGATAGAATTAGGCTATTCGGTTATTAATCTTCATAAACAAAATACTGCTGCAGTCTTTTCAAACGAATTGGAAATGCTTGAAACCAGCATGGATGATATTCAATTAGAAATAGCAAAAAAATATTTAATCAAAGCTATTTCTTATATGGAGGAAGCTGTTGCCTAAGTATTTTGATTTTAAGATAGCGGGCTATTATCTATATTTTACTACCCATTGTATTGTTGAAAGTATGCACGTTCATGCTAGTGATAATGAATTAAGTGAACCAGGTTCGGCAAAATTTTTTGTAAAAGGAAATGGTGATACTATAGTTAAAGACAGGGGTCGTTTAAAAGACAAAGAAATTTTAAAGATACAACATTTTATAAAAGATAATTATGAAGAAATGTATCAAACTTGGTCTATTTGGAGTGATAAAGGTTATTTTATTGGCAAATAAATAGCTAAAACACTCATAAAATTAAAAATTTATCAAAAGCTAAAACAATCCCTTGTCTCTAATAAGCTATAAGCTCCATGATCTAAGCTGTAAGCCAATCTTTAAAAGTTTTTATTGTTTTTGGTAGTCATTGTAGTTATTGTTACATCTATGTTTTGCAATCTATAGAATATTTAAAACATTAGATAGATTACAAGCTTACGATTTAACAATAAAAACAACAAAAACCAACTACAATAAAAACCATATAAATTTGGTTTATGGCTTGAATATTATAGCTTATAGCTTAAAGCTTTAGTATTTTATAACCAAATATAATTTCTTGCATAAAAGTATGTTTTAGTTTAGAATTGTGTACACAAAGAACTAAAAATCACAAAAAAGTTGTTGACAGATTTATGGAAAACGTAGAATTGTACAAGCAAGCAAGCAAGCAAGCAAGCAAGCAAGCTCTATTTTAGGGCTTAGGGAAAATGGCATAGAGAGTAATTTAAATGTTCTAGCCTTTGATACTTCTTGCCTAAGTTACCATTGTACAACCGCAAGTTATGTGTCATTGCGAGACCACAAGTCTTGCTCCTTTGCGAGTCGATGTAATCGACGTGGCAATCCAGTTCTTTATAGTTCTTTCATCAATTTTTTTAATATAGTTACCAAGAACACCAGATTAAGCAATATGCTTTTTCTGGTGTTTTTTCGTTTTAGCTGGCAAAGCCAGCTAAAAGAGTCTAGAGGCAAGAGAATAGACGACCAACAGGATGTTGGGAGTGCAAGCGAGCGCCAGGAGGACTAGCGAGTCGTAGAAAAGGGAATTGTTATGGCCTATGTAACTAATTGATTGACTTATACAATTGCGAGCCTCTGAAAGAGGCGTGCCAATCTATTAGGTTAGTCGTAAAAACTAACTTAGCGAATAATACTCTTAAAATTAAAAATCTATCAAAAGCTAAAACAATCCTCTCATCTCTTTTCTCTTCTCTCTCTAAATAAGGTTCTAAGGTTGGTTTTACAATAACTACTATAAAAACCAACTACAATAAAAACGCTTACGAAAGTAAGCGAAACATAAAGGAGTTCTAGTTATGTTCAAAAAATTTCTAATGGGATTGGTTTGTTTTACATTGGTCGCAATGGTCGGCTGTGGTGGCGGAGGTGGTAGCAACCACACTCCGACACAGGATATAAAAGAAGCTATAAAAGGGAAGTGGTATCTACATTCACGTGATGATTTGAATTTTCACACTGGTGATGATGATAAGGTATCTTATGTTGAAATAAAAGATAATAGTATCGAAGCAACAGAATATGATTGGGATGAAAATTGCGTATTTGGTGGAGAATCAGCTACTATAACTGGTACTTGGAAATATGAAAACTCTATCCTAACAGTTACTTGGACTAAAACACTACCTAGTAATATGAGAGTTTCTGCCAATACTGTTCTAAGTGTTATAAATTATGAAGTCAATTTACAGAATGAGATTCTTACTCTTACCTACGAAACACTATCTGGTAATATGAGACTTTCTGCCAATACTGTAATTGATAAATTCAAGAAGACTAAGCCAGCCAAATATCAGGCTCCTGCAATATCAGAAGAAGCTTTAAAAGGCAAGTGGTATGCTTATTCTATTATAGAGGGCGATAATCCTGAAGCATATTATTATTCAAGCAATGACGATAAAGCTCAGTATATAGAAATAAAAGATAATAGTAAAGTAGAAGTCGTTACTTATGAATGGGATTCTGGTGATAATAGTAGAGTTTTTAAAGGTGAACCTACTAATTATGAAGGGACATGGAAATTAGAAGATTCTAAAATTCTCTTTACTATAAATGACGAAAATGAAGGTTATACTATAATAAGCGTAGATAATGAAAATCTTACTCTAAGTTTACAATTTGATAATGGAGATACAAGCATTATAAAATATAAGAATACTCCGCCAGCAAAACTGGAATAAACTACCGCTGGCTACGCCAGCTCTAGGGATTAGAGCGAAGGGCGTAGGAAATAAGGGAATTGAGAAATTATCTATCTTGATCCTCCCCAAATTTTTCAAAAATTGGGGGAGGTGTCACGTAGTGACGGAGGGGGGAGCAAAGCGTTAGCTTTGCGTAACTTATAATTTTTAACGCAATGCCTTGCATTGCTCCCCCTTACGACTACGACTCGCTCACATCCTGTGGCTCGCTTGTATAGCAACATCCTGTTGCTTATCGCTTATCATCCTGGCGCTCGCTTGCACTCCCAACCTCCTGTTGGTCGTCAGTCTTTGGCTTCGCCAAAGCCAGCTTCCCCACTTCGTGGGGAAGCATCTTCAAGAAAGAACCTCCAGTGGAGGCTTAAAACAACACAGACTTACGCTAGAGACAATCCCATCAGATGCCCTTGGGGGTAATAGTATCATCCTGGCGGATGAGTTGTTAGAGTATTCTATACCTAGGGCGACTATCGTCGCCCTAGGCTAATAATGTAGGGTTAATTGAAAAAGTAAATGCAACTTTTTGAAAAACTGGATAAAAGCAGGAATTTGCATAACTAAATGCAAGTTTTGCAAGAGTAAATGCAATTTT
>CAJOND010000095.1 GCA_905236675.1 Candidatus Rifleibacteriota bacterium
TATGAAAAAAGTGAAATTGGCAAGGAGGGGACCCTTTGGGGAGTAGCCTTGACTGTTCCACTTTTTTCATTAAAATTCAATAATTTAAGATGGGCGGTAAAGCAGGGAATAAGATTGTTAAATAATTTTCCTGTGGTGAGCCCAGAGTGAAAAAATTTGATTTAGAGAAAGTAAATTGACGTGAAATGGGTGTGTAGCACATTAGATGGGTGTTTATTTGATGGCTTTGACGGAAATGGGAGTAAATTTAGCTTAATTTTGGGCGTTCAGAGTGGTTTTAGGGTGTTTGGTGGTTAGATGGTTTGACTGGTGGATTTTTAAAGCGACTGGTGGGTGGTTTTTTAGGTTTTTAGTTAGTTGTAAAAAGCTGAAACGGCTCAAATAACCACCAAATGGGCTGAAAATTACGCTAGCCCCTTCCCTTAACCACAAAAGATTTTTAGCAATAGTAACTGCTAAAAATATCCTAGATTAGATTTGCTGGTTAGTATTTATTACATATATGTATGAGTATAAGTATATGTATGTGTAGACTTATGTTTATGTGATAGCACAAAACAAATTAAGGCATTTGTATTGAGAATATTTTGTGGTATTATGCATTAAAACCGATTTTGAGAGGAATAGAAATGCAAAAGAAGTTTATGGATTGGAATAGATGCCTGGAAATGTTGAAAGCAGATGTTGATTGTGACCATTATGAGAGGTTGGCAGCTCTTTTTTATTATGCCAATTATAGATTTGGTAAGAAAATAAAAGTTAGAATGGTAAATAAAACTTGTTTTGAAGTAGAAGCTGAAACGTTTGATGATGAGACAACAGGAAGGCTATTGTTTGAAGCTGAAGGATTTGACTATTATGAAAGAATTATTGAAGTTGATACTATCAGAAGATTTGTTGAAGTAAAAAAAGAAGAAAAGTCTGATGAAGCTTGTATAATAACATTCAATGAATTAAGCGAAGACGCATTAAAGCTGGCAAAAACAAATAATATACGAATAGTTTATTTCCACCCTGACGAATACGAAGAAGGGAAAGAAGAATGTTTGTTATTTGGTTCATTTTACAAGAGATTTGTTGATTTAACAGTAGGTTTTGTATGCGAAGATGAAACAGTAGATTTACCAATAAGGAATGAATTTTTAAGTAATAAGGAATTGTTAAAAGTTGATAATAAATACTGGCCATTGGAATTGTATATAAAGAATGAAGCAAAACAGGCAAAAGATATAAGTGAAGGTAAGCATTGTATTAGAATTGCAGTTTAGAAACACAAGACGGATCTATAAAACTTAAATGGATTGATTTAAATTTTGAAATTAAAACTTCCAGAAAGTGTTATCAAATCCCTGTTGAGTGGGTTTATTCTCTTCTTTGTATGGTATGGGATTGGGATATATGTATATTTGAAGAAAATAAGAAAGAAGAAGTAAACAGACAACTGAATATATTAGATATAGAAAGCTTGAAGATGGAAGAGATTAGCAGAATGACTAGTGATAAATCTGAAGCATATTAAGATAAATATTGAGGATTTTTAGGGATAAAAGACATAAGATAAGGTTTAAGGCGTATTAGTTTTGCGGTTTAATGATTTATGGCATTGAATGTTGAGTTTTTTTTGGACAATTGTGAGTTTTAATAAAAATCGAGAAAAAAACTCAATATAAAACAATGAATTTCGTGTGTATGGATAAGCATTAAAAGCCAATTTTGTTCTAACAACTATAATTTCGTGTGTATAAAATTATAGTTATTACATACACACGAAACTAAATACAATATTGATTAATAGTAATTTTTAGTCTTGTGGTCTTAGGAATAATTTGTTATATTTAAAGTGTCGATTGAGTTGACAAAATTTAAGATTTCGGAGGTGTAACATTGTTTACATTATTATTCGGAGCACTTGGAGCTTGGGCTGGTAGTCATGTTGGTATCGCTGCACTTGGAACTGCAATTTCTGGAACAGTACCTTTGGCGATTGTGGGAGCTGCAACAGGGTTGGTAGCTGACGCTGCTAGTGGAAAATGATTTTCTGTAAAGACAAGCATAGCAATTTATTTTGCTTTGCTTGTCTTTTAATTGAGTGTAAGGAGATAACAATATGATGGATTTAACAGAAATGAATGATTTACAATCTAGTCTTGTGAATCTCTTTGGTAACAGTGATAAACTTATGGAAAGAATCATCTATTTAAATAGGACTAACAGATTAGAATCTTTCTTAGAGTTACTTGGTTTTGTTAAAGAAGATAACTTTTTAGATGCTACTAGATCTAAAAATGGGAAAATTATTGTTGTTGGCGAATCTGAAGTTACTAAGCAATGCCTTTTGGCTATTGGAAAAGAATGCGGTATCAGTAAAGATAGATTTGAATTTTGTTTAAGCTATGATGAAGCTAAAAGATTTAATTTCAAAAAGACTCAATACTCTGATAAATATAGCTTGATAATGGTCGGGCCTATGCCTCACAGCAGTTATGGAAGTGGAGATTTCAGTAGTGCTTTAAGTGCTCTTAGGAATACAGACGGTTATCCACCTGTTGTTTCATTAGGTTTTCAGTCTTTGAAGATTACAAAAACTAATTTTAAGAATACGCTAGAAGAACTTATACGGAATAAAATTTTAAGCAGATAAAAACATTGTTTACAACAAATCAAAGGAGTAAATGAAGTGAAGAAAAAAGTTGGTAGACCAAAGAAAGATATAAAAACCAGTAGAGTTCAATGTATTATACCTGAAACAGTAAAACAGGAATTAGATGAAAGAATAAAACTTCTGCCTAAAAACGACAGAGACAGAAGTAAAGTTATAACTTTGGCGATAAATGAATGGCTAAAACCAAACAAGAAAAAAAGATTGAAAAATTTATATATTAAATTTTTTGGATTTATAGACCCTTCTCTAGATAAAGGTTTATTTGGTAATTTAAACACTATTGTTGAAAAAGATGATGATTTAGAAATTTTAGATATAATACAAGAGAAATTAGTGTCAGGGGAAAATCCAAATAATGATGAAATAGAACGTTTTAATAATCTTTTGGCAAAACAAAAATTTTATATTGATAAATCATTAAAGTTAAATTGTACTTCTACACAAGTTAGAATACTTGCAGAAATGTTATTTTTAAATAGAAGTTACCCTATGAAAGATTATGCTGGGTATTGCAAAGAATGTGGTGTGTTTTTTTATAAAGAAAAAGCCAAACAACGGTTTCATTCCCCTGTTTGTAAGTTAAAATATTATGAGAAAATGAAAAAGAACAATCAAGACCCTAGAAAAGAATCAAAAATTTTATCTGTTGAAAAAGACATTAAAGATAAAACATTAGAGACAGGACTAAATATAAGTGAAATTTTACGTTCGATAGATCCTAATAAAAATATTATTGAAACTGTTAAAGAATTAATAAATGAAATTTGTCTTTTGTCAGGATATAAGTTTTCTATTTTTAAAGAATTATGGCAAAACGGTAAAGGTAAATTAGATGAAATAACTCGTCTTACGAATTTATTTATAAATGATTATATAGAGGAATTAACAAAAAGATATGACATAAGTGTCTTAAAAAATTATACCGTAGAAAATTTTGCAGATGATATAGCTAAAGACTTTTTCCCAGAAATCGGTAGAATGAGGATTCAATTAAAAAAATGGCTATTAAAATTTTTAACACCAAATAGATTTAATGCTAGAAGAGATTTAGCGCTTGGTAGCGGTTATTTGGAAGATAAACAAGATAGAATAATTGCATTGAATAACGGGATTAAATATTATGAAAATACTTTCGAGAAAGAATATGATTTAGATAATAATAAACAATTAATTTTCGAGAAAAGAGGTAATATTTTATTAGCCAAAACAGAGTTGATTCAGTATGAAGAAGACTTGGATAAACGCATTGAACTTTATATTAAATTATTAAATGAGAATAGATTAAATTTAGGTGCATATTATTATTTAATCTGTACTTATTGTGAAAAATTACTAGAAAAAAATGAAGAAAAGTATAGATCAAAAGTAATTTATTATTATAAATGTTTTAGAAGAATAAAAAAAGTTTCAGGTTTATTAAGATTAAACAGAATACAAAGTGAAAGAAGAATGTTTAAAGAGTTATCTACCTTTCCGATTTTTTTGCAACATTATGCTAAGGTAACTGCATTTACTGCAATAGCTTTGGTGATGAATAAAAAAGCAGAAGAAGCTTTAGAAATTATGAATCAACCAGGGGTTAAATATATTTCTGCTGAAGACAAAGAAATTGCTGCTGTGGCTTATAGTATGATATTTCGTGATTTAAAGAATGTAGATAAAGGGATTGAATATTTAGAAAAACTAGATTTACAACCTGAGTTGTTTGAAAAAAACAAGAAAAGATTGATAGAAAGAATTGAAAATAGCTAATTGCATTGACTTATTATACTTTAACTTAGCAAAATTAGGATGAAAAGAGGTTTATAATGAATAAAACCGTTAAAGAAATTTCAGACAAGATAGTTGACTTTCAAATCGGTTGCGAAAAAATGAAATTGGATATGGCAAGTTTTCGTGGGGAATCATATATTCCAAATTTTGATTTGAAAGAATTATTAGAATTTAAACAAAAAAATGATGAATCTGCTTTAGATAATATTATAAAAACACTTAATATAGATTATGTTGATGATTCTTGGAGTAAAGCGGATCAAGTTGCTGTATATATAGCTGGTAGTATTGGTTTAATATTAGATATACTTATAACTCAAACAAACATACTAAGACCTATTGATGTTTATATTAGAAATTTTCTTTCTACAAATCCTAAGATGGTTGATTTTAAACAAACTTTGGATGATTTTTCTAATGGTTTTAGAAATGGAAAATCTGCACCAATTGATTTCCAAGGTTTTGCAATGAGAGGGAATAAGAGTATTCACGAACAATATTCATTCGGACACGACCCATTAAGATTTATTGAAGGTACTTTTCAAATAATGACTGGTAAATATGAAGGAGTGGATAAATATGGAAAAATTATAACAACTCCTTTTGGAGAAGGTATTTCAGACCCAATAACAGCTTTTATTTCTTATGTTGCACATATGATTTCAGATTTTTGTAATAAGTTAAGTTTGCCTTATCCAGGTTCAACCTTGTTAATGCAATTTGGTTCCGATGAAGTAAGAGAACAGCTTGCTGCAGCATATAGAGGCAATCTATTTAATTGTAGAACTTTTGTTTACCAATGTTTACCATCACTTTTTATAGATCTGATTATAAAAAGTTGGGCAATATACTCCTATTGGGAAAAAACAAAAAAAATAGATATATTTGCCGCTAATAATCTAAAATTTGAATCAATGCTACTCACTAGTAATGCAATAATTACAACTTCTAATTTAACTATAACTGGTGTTAGAAGTCTTTTAGGTGATCCAACAGCATTATTCAGAATAAATTGGCCATCAATATTAAGTTCTATAAAACACGCATTTAACTATTTAAAGCTATTCAACAAAAGAATAGAGTTAAATGATAAAAAAATAGAAGAACTATATCAAAAAACTATGTCTCAAAAAGTAATTCATAAATCAAGTGAAGAATATTGTTTGGATTTTGACAAAGAATTTGAAGAATATTACAAAAGAAACAAAAAGGAGAAAAAATAATGATAGGTACAGCTATTCTTACAGGTGTTGCATTATTAAGTTTGTGGGGTAACTTTGAGCAATATTGTGAAAACAAAAAATTATTGAAGCAAATAGAAAAATTGCGCGCGATTATAGATCGCCAAGTTGATCAATTAAATGAATTACGTGCAGAATTAGATAGTCTTCATTTTTGGAGTTTTATGAAAATAGCAAGACTGAAAGGAAAAATAGAACAACTTGCTTCTGAACTTGATTACAATAATGACCAACTGAGATCTTTATATGAAGAAGCCGGAATAGATTCTAATGAAATAGATGAAGCAATAGAAGCAGAAGGCGACCCAGATGAAATAGACAGAGAAATTGAAGATGCCTTTGAAGAAGCTGAAGCTAATGCGAAGAATTAATAACATAGACAATGTTTGAATGTGTTAGTTATATAATAGCATTATAAGAGTAATTTTGGGGTATAATTGACTAAATAATAACTTTAAGGTTATAATTATTGTATCTCGTTCGGTGTATCTACTATATTGATAATAGAAGATAGGAAAATCTATGAGTAATGCCTTAAAAAGTATATTGAAATTTGTTACGTTAAAAGAACAAAATAATGATTTAACAGAGTATACAGAGTATACAGTTGACGCAGGAAATACTTATACTGAGTATACCGAATATGATGAAACTTGTGATGCTAGTGATTACCCCTAATATTATAAAAAGGAGAATGACCTATGAGCTTTGCTCTAATGAGTATATGTAAAGACATAGAATTAAAAAATGATTCATATGATGATTCATATGAAGTTTATGATGTTAGTAATTGTAGTTATGATAAAGATACTGATTCAGGGCATGACCAGTATGAAGAATATCATGAAGCTATTTACCATGAATAAAATATGGTTATAATTATAAAACCCACTCACTTATGTAATCTAAGATGTAAATATTGCTTTGTTGGAGATAAAAGGCAAGAAAAAGATATAATGAGTCTTGATTTTGCAAAACTAATTATTAGTAAAATCAAGACTTATCTTATCTCTAAAAAACATAAAAATGTAAAATTTGTTTGGCATGGTGGGGAACCCTTATTGTGGGGTCATGACAATTATCATAATATATTAGAATTTTGTGAAAAAGAATTTGCTGACTTTAAGATTAAGCATACAATGCAGACAAATTTGACTTTGCTTGATCAGGAATATATTGATATTTTTAAAAAATATGATGTAAAGTTAGGTTTTTCAATGGATGGCTTTGGAAAATATAATGATATTACACGTATTAAAGCAGATGGAACAGGTAGTTTTGACACAATTTTTGATAAATATAAATTATGTAAAAAAAATGGCTTAAGACCTGGAGCTATTATTGTTTTAACAAAATTTAATAAAGATTATATAAAAGAAATATATCATTTTTATTCGCAAAACAAGATTCATTTTAAATTAAACCCTGTTTTTAATTTTGGAGCAGCAGAAGATTGTTACAGTAAACTTGGAGTTACTGTTGATGAATATGCGAAGGCGATGATTGACTTGTTTGATTTATGGATAGATGATATGGAAACAGGTATAGAAATTACAAATTTAAAAGAAATTGCTAGCAATATTATTACTAGAAAAACATCTTTGTGTACACTAAAAAAGAACTGTCAGTTTAATTTTATTTCTATTGCTCCAAATGGCGACGTCTATCCTTGCGGTCGTTTTCATGCCGATTCAAAATATGTTATAGGAAATATTTCTACGGATTCTATGGAGAATATTATGGAAACAAAACAAAATTCCGTTATTCAAAATAGACATCTTTTTATAGAAAAATCTGATTGTTCAAAATGTAAATACTTAGATATTTGTTATGGTGGCTGTGTACATGATGCTATAATTGCTTACGGATCACCTAATAATAAAACTGGCTTATGTAAAGCATACAAACTTATTTTTTCACATATAGAAGATGTTATTAAACATAAATTGCCTAAGCAACATTTTACAAATTAAAAAATTATTGATTATTAATTAAATTGTATCGATGACAAAAGTTAGAGTTTGAATTTTTTACACATTATTCTTTGGTTATTATATTAGGATTACTTCTTACAACATTAATAATATATTCTTGAAATGATTCTTCAGACAAGTTTATAGCTCTTTTACCCTTAGGTAAATTACTATTTATTATCTCGTTTAGTTTATCCCATTTGAATTTAGGAGTAATTTTACCACCTTTCTTTGAAGTGCTTAGCCGATACCAGTGTTTGATGGTGGTACCTTCTCTGATTTTATTACTTGAACTATTTTCAGAATTATTTTTATTCTTGACCTGAAGAAGAATTGTACCTGCTTTATTACAAAAATCTATAGATTTAAGAGTATTTCCCGCACACCAAATCCAGCCATAATCACGAATTTTTTCAGCTATAAATTCTTCAAGAAGATTACCGAGCACATTTTCCGCAGACATACAGAGATTATGTACACCAATTTGAGATAAAGTTTTTTTATCATCGATATCTTGAGCTACTTTAATCATTGTTTTTACTATGGGATCATTACAAGAAGACTTTTTAGTTGCCATTTTTTTACTAGGTAAATTTTTTACTGCTGAACAATATGTAGTAACCCATTGATTTATATAAGATTTCCATGACTTAGAGTTATTGTCTATATTTTTAGCTGTAAATAAATCTCTGTTGTTGCAAGCTATTTCAAAAATTAAATCCAAATCAGTAAAATTAAAATTTGGATAAGCACTTTTAATAACTTTTTTACGTTCTTTGTAATAATTTTTTAGTTCGTTATTGGTTAAATTTGATTCTGGAATATCTTTAATTGTAAACTTTGGCATATTTATTGACGCAACCTTATTTATTGGTATAAAACAACATTTAACTTTATGGGAACTAATACGAGAAAATTTTGATAGTTATGTTGTAACCTTTTAAGATTTCTCTAACAGCTTCTCTTTCAGAAAAGTCAAATTTCAAAATCATCATTTCTAACAAAATTTCTTTTAACTTTGTTGCTGAAGGATATTAATTTAGATTTTGTGTCACAAGCGAAGAATTCCCTATAAACCTTTATTTCATCACTATCTCTTAGAGAATCAATACCTTTTATAATACTAGAAAGGGCTTTAGGATTGTCTGTTATGAGACTCCAAAACTCATTACCAACAAATACTTCTTGTTTGGTTAAAGGTTTAACTCTATCGCCAAACTCTGACCACCAACCAGAATCATCTAATTCATTACTAGAATTATAAGGGAATACGAAACAAGGGCATATTACACTAGCAGGAAGACCAGTTTTAACTTTGTAATAGCAAAGCCATATAATTGCAGTTTCATTAAATGTGTTTCCGTTATTTGCATTAACTTGAACGGTTTTTGTATCACAAATATATGTTTTACCGCCTTTTTTAAATATAAGGTCAGCACCTTTGCCTTTTGGGATCTTATAAGATTTCGTATTAGCTTTTAAATCATTACTTGTTAAATTATCTAAGCCCTGGCGTAAATCATTTAAAGAACCACCATTTTGTTCTCTTTTATTCATTATAGCCTGTTTCAAATCTTCAACAGCTTTAGGCATTAATATAGGCTCTTTTATACTCTTTGGATCAATTAAAACACAGTGATTTATTTTTAATAAAACTTTAGCTAGTTTTTCCCAAAAAGTCCCTAATGAAGTCTGAAGACCACACATTCTTGATGTAATATTTCTTTCTTCAGGATATAATCTATCAAGAATTATATGATTTGTTATATGCCAATTACTTTTAGTAAGATAATCGTGTAAGCTTTTACTTAAAACATATCGTGTACAAGCAATTATTACATCTTCAGAAACAGACATTAGTTTAACTCCTGCTCTCGGTATTGAATATAATAAAAATATATAACATTGGTACATATTTGTTCAATAGAGTACGAGTATAATTATTTTGAAAATTATGATTAATTATATTTAATTATGTTTAGTTATGTATTATAATAGTAACTATGAATTATTTAACAACTAAAGAAACAGCAAACAAACTAAATATTACTGTTGGCACACTAAGAAACTGGGTATCAGCAAAGAAAATACCTTATAAAAAAGCTAATGGGAAACTTCTCTTTGATCAAGATGAATTAGAAGTTTGGTTAGCTAATAGAGATTCTTTACCTAAATTTTCTAATATTTATGCCAATTTCGATGCTGCTTTTACGATTTTAAAAAGCATTTCTAATTTGCCACATAATGCCATAGATGTTGAAAAAAATTATATAGATTTTTCCCTAATTAACAAAAGTAATATTTCTCAATATGACAAAAATTTAATAGAATTGGCTGCTAATTTTTATAAACCAGATATCTATCGATTTGACTTTTTAAATAAACTATATTGTTTAAATAAAAAAGATCAAACTATAGTAATTAATGTCTTAGAACAGAGATTAAAGAATTTACAGGAGTTAAACAAATGAATACTAATTATTACACTGCAACGGAAGTAGCTGATATGCTCTCTGTATCTAAGAGAACATTAAGCTGTTGGGAAAAGAACGGTAGATTAGTACCTGAATTAGAACCTGAAACCAAGCAAATGATTTATACGTTAGAAGCCTTATGTAAGTTTAATCCCGCATTTAAAAACAAAAGCAATAAATGGGATGAAGAAATGAAAACAAAGCCTAATAGGGATTATACTTCAGTTGAACTTTTTGCTGGAGCTGGAGGACTTGCGTTAGGTCTTGAAAAAGCAGGTTTTAAGTCTGTTATGTTAAATGAAATAGATGCTAATGCCTGTGCGACATTAAGAAAGAATAGACCTGAATGGAATGTTATAGAAGGTGATATAGCCAATATAGATTTTAAACAATATAAAAACAAAATAGATTTTCTTTCCGGTGGCTTTCCGTGCCAAGCTTTCTCTTATGCAGGAAAAAGACTAGGATTTGAAGACGTTAGAGGAACTATGTTTTATCAATTTGCTAGGGCAGTAAAAGAAATACAGCCTAAAGTTTTTATGGGGGAAAATGTAAGAGGCTTACTTACACACGATCAAGGAAGAACTATAACAACAATAAAAGGAATTATTAAAGATCTTGGTTATGTGCTAATTGAACCTAGAGTTTTAAAAGCTATTTTCTATATGGTTCCTCAAAAAAGAGAAAGATTGATTCTTATTGGAATTAGAAAAGATTTGATAGAAAAAGCTAATTTTGAATGGCCCGCACCATATAAAAGAATTTTGTCTTTAAAAGATAGTTTAAAGAAAGGAATTTTATACGACTGCGATTGTCCTAAAAGTGATGGGCAACAGTATCCAAAAAGAAAAAGAGAAATATTAGATTTAGTTCCACCAGGTGGATATTGGCGAGATTTACCAGATGATTTACAAAGAGAATATATGAAAGGTAGTTACTTTTTATCGGGTGGTAAAACAGGTATGGCTAGACGTTTATCTTGGGATGAACCAAGTTTAACATTAACCTGTGCACCAGCACAAAAACAAACAGAAAGATGCCATCCTGAAGAAACAAGACCTCTTACAGTTAGAGAATATGCTAGAATTCAGACTTTCCCAGATGATTGGGAATTTGTTGGAACTCAAACAAGTCAATATAAACAGATAGGAAATGCAGTGCCAGTAAACTTAGCTTATGCAGTTGGAAGAAGTTTAATTAGGCTCTTAAACGATATTGAATCTGATGAAATAAAAGAAAGAAAAGTTCCTATAGATAACGAAATCAGACAATTAGAATTAGTATTCTAAACTTTAGACTTAGTTTTTTTAGGACATAGGACAAATGACATAAGACAAAGTTTTTTATAATTTAGACTGGAATCAATATATCATCATCATTTAGTTTTAAATAGAGAGCGTCAAACAAATAATTATACTGTATTTTAAAGCGGTCTGTTTCGGCTTGCAGTTGCTTTTTTACGTTTTCCATAATATGGGCGGTTTCTTCAGGAGTTTCTTTCTGGACTATACAATATTTTTCAGCATCTTTTAGTTTCTTTTCCTGCGATGCAATCAGATAATTTAAAGCGTTATCATAATACTTTTGGACTACTTCCCAAATTGGTATAGTGTTGTCTGCTTCGCAAAGTTGTTTTATTTCTACTAAAGCCATTTTTACTTCTATATATATTTCCTGATCTTGTTTGTTTCCAGAATTTTCTAATTGATCAATTTCTTTGTTAGCCTTTTCAAATAGGTTTGTATAATCGTATTCTCTAGACATATTAACTCCTATTTTTAATTAATATTTACTGTTACGCTGACATAAT
>CAJOND010000096.1 GCA_905236675.1 Candidatus Rifleibacteriota bacterium
ATTAGGTATTTAAAGATGTAAGCAAAATAAAACTTTTTTAATCCATTATTATATTAAGCTATTTTCTATACCAGAATTTTTATAATGCGTTTTCCCTGGAAAATATCAGGGTGTATATTCAAACATCATCAATTTTCCGTCAACCCCTTTCCCTGCCATATAAATCTTAGAGCCACAGGCTACAGCACAGATAGGCGGTCTAATTTCTTCTGGCAAATCACCTATTCTTCTGACTACACCTGTTTCTGGATTCCAGGCAAAGGCAGTATTTAATATTTCTGAATCAGTATCTTTCCGTCTTCCTCCGAATACAAATATTTCATCGCCAAAACTGCAGGTTCCTTGATAGTAGCGAGAAAGCCAATCACTAGAAGCACCATCAATAAATGCGGTATATGAGCCTAGAGTTATAGCATCCCAGGTGTTAGACATATTGTTATAATCTAAACATTCAGCAAACATATCTTTTGGGTAAGCACTAAAGTTTGAAATACTTGAAGGGCTTCCACTAATTGCATAAATCTTGCCTTTTTGCCAAACCAAAGCATGATTAAATCTTTTTTTATATAGACTAGGCAAACTTCTCGATATTCCGTATTGATAATATGTTCCATCATATTTATTTGCCGCATGAGGCCAATAAAGCAAGGCTTTCGGAGTGGCATAACTGTCTCGATCATCATCTATATGACCACCAGCGGTTACAAGACCATAAGGTGTTGCACAGGCCGCCCCAGCCCCTACCTTTACTGCCGCTAATTCATCTGTTAAAAGAGATGTAAGATAGTTATCTGTGGGGCAAGCAAATAATTCAAAACCAATCAGTCTTAAATCATTATTTCCGCTACCATACACAGAATTAACTTCGAAAAGATAATGTTTATATTTTGTAGGATTTTTTATTTCTGCTGTAACAAAGGTACTATGTATCTCACTACTTTCAAAAATTTCACTTCCATTTGTAAATATCAATTCATTCCATTCAGAATAATTTGTAATATCTGGCGATTCGTTATTAGATCCATAAAGCTTACAAGATTTTATCTTACTTTTATTAGATTTTGAACTGTTTGCATATCTTACAGCACAAACAGCTTCAGGTGAAGACAAACTTATCTTTATTTTAGGCTTAGGAGTAACTCTAACTTCCCAACCCTCAGATTGATTTTTAAAAAAATTATTACCATCTGTTTCATTTTTTATATAAATATCTCTGAAACTATAGTCATCATCTGATTGGTAAGTCCATTCCATAACAGTATTTTCAAGTCCGTTATCTCTACACCAGGTTAAAGTATTTCCACTTTGATTTATTTCACCAGCAATTCCTTTTAATGGCGGTGTAAGGCGTTTCACTCCAGTACGCCATAGCTGGATAAGCTTGACCATACTACTATTATCTCCACTACCACAGTTTTGTAAAACTTCATTTTTCATATATTTTACTAGTTTTAACTTATAGTTTTTATAACAGGCAGGAGCAAGAATAGCTGTATAATATTTAGAAAAGTCTTCATTACTATGTTTAATGTCTTTTGTTTCAAGAATACTTGTATAATCAGAGCTATCGTTTGAACCTTCTAGTTTAAAAATACGAGTCCTTTTTCTGCTAGAATTTCTACAGTAATTTGACAATTTAATTTTATTTATTGTTAATGGTGAATCAAAATTAATCTCAATATATGGGTTTGAACTATTGCTAAAGGTATAATCTTTTATACAGGTTGTAAATGCATGACAAGGGTTCCCCATTGAATGACCTTTTATATAGTTTCCCGCATCCCCCGTATGACCAACACCAGCTATATTGTCATGTTTATTGTTATTGTCTTCATCACTGCGAATACCCATATTGACCTGATATTCGTCATCGTAAGCATTTTGTGATTCTAAAGCCTTTTCTGTATTTAAATCATAACACTGGACTCGGTTACTTAAAGGGTCATTTCGACTGCCATTATTACCAAATATATATATGCTGTTATCATAAGAAGTTATAGGGCAAAATAGAGCATTTTTAAGCAAAACATTTTCGTAAGCTCTAAAATCATTTGTTCTCGGATTATAGCAGAGAAAACCTTTTCTCTTGTTGTTAAATATGTATATGCCTCCGTTGGCAACTGTCATTGCACTATTTGTGTCTGGGACATATTCATTGTAAGGATTAGAAACAATTATTGGAGTATAAGTTCCATTTGCATTACCAGAGGTTATTGTACAGAATGGCTTGTTAGCAATGCTTCTAGTTTTTGATTTGTCTTCTTCAGATTTTGACAGATTAATTAAATCTGAAGAACCACTAATAATATCACTAGTAATATCAACGGCTTTTAAACTGTTGTTGGCAACAAATACAAGACTCTGTCCGTCAGTAGTAATAATTGGGTTAGAATTAATGTTATAACCTCTAAAATTCATAATAGAACCAGAGCTTTTGCTGTTCCACAACTTTTTATTTGTTTTATCTAAAAGATAGAGAACAGGTCTTGTCTTGTCTCGAGAGAAAATAATATTGGAGTTAAGCGGGTCTATATTTGTTAATGTTTCTGTATTAATATGAGGCGGTAAATTTTTTAATATGTAAGTTTCCGAACTCGTCAAGTATTCAATAGAAAGATGATTCTTTTCATAAAACTGACTCTCTTTGTCTGTATCATTAGAAATTGGGCTAACAAAACTATTATCAAAATCTTTAATATCACCAATTCCTGAATTTAAAAAAATACTGCTAAACATACCGTTAGCATTGGAAGCTTCATCTATCTGAAAAAGAACGTTTTCCTTTTCATTAACAAAAAAACCTATAGCCGAATCTAATGGATTTGTCAATACCTCGTATCTACCACCTATATAAGCCTTATTTAAGAAAAACCTAGGCTCATCGCTTCCATAGCGTTGTAGTTGGCATCTTTTAACTTCTGGTCTGTAGTAACCAATAAATCTTTTATTTGCAATAGATTTTTCTTCATTTATCTCAGGATTGAAAGTTGCACCTGAATCAAACCAATAATTGGCAGGATATTTGTTGAAACTGGACCAAGAATCATATTTTGTGGTAGCTGAAGCCAGAGAAGAGATTAAGCCAGTATTTCCCGAAAGACCATTAAAATGAGTATGACTTTTTACTGATTTGTAGAATATAGAAGAGCTTTCTTCTGGCCAACCTTTAATGGGAAAATAATTATTAAATTCAGCTCCTGAATCAAAATTATCTCGGTAATCAACCAGCATACCTTCAATCTGGGTTTCTGGACCATAAATCTGGTTATTAAAATCATAAAAACCTAAATATGAATCTGTATCGCTTTTTTTAGAAAGTATAGCCAAAGTTCCACCATCTTGACTTATAGCAAGTTTTTGAGAATACAATGGTGGAAATTCTGAATCACTAATATATCTGAACTGAATAGCATAATTTCGGCAATTTGATGAAGTATCGTAAAGTTTATTAGGAATGGAAGTAAACTCATTATGTCCTTCATCATCATACAAATCAGATTTACAATTATGAACAGCATTACTCACTCCAGAGTCAAAGGCTACCGCTCCTTCGTTTCTTCCTTTTTCTCCTCCCCCATTCCACCACCCTATATAATAAGTATCATCCTCATTAATATCAAATGTATCCTCTCGCCAACTTACCTCAATATTATAATAAATTTTATTTGGTGCATTTAACTCTATAGGTTTAGCCCTATTTATTACTTCATAATAATTAGGTTTTTTCTTTAACAGTATAGGTGTGATATATCTGCTTCCAGAAGTCCAGGTTCCATCGTAAGCTTTTTTACCTGCTTTTATGTTTACAGAGTTAATCATAGAACCTTTTTTCAAAGGTTGTGCAACTATAATAATAGAACCATTGGCACTGTCCAAATTTTCAAAGCCTGTTTTCATTGCAGACGGAATACTGTATTTTGTCGTTTTCCTCACATTTGTCCATCTAGCGAAAAGTTTATATTTACCCTTTAGTGGGTCCTGATCCCAATTTCGGCGACCTATCCATTCAATCATTGAAGAACCGTCAACTTTGCCATACAAAACCAAGGCACCACCATTCGGCATACCAATCATGTCTAAGCTATTCCAGTCGCCAACAGTATATGCTCTTCGGTCGTAACTGTCTGCTGCAACTTTTTCCCATAAGTTATGACTTGTATGAGAAATATTATAGAATTTTTTTTCTTCACCAATCGGGGTCTGTAATGCAAATGCCATATAAGGATAATTGTCATCAAATACGACTTTGTTTCTGTAAGCATTGATTCCTTCAGGTTTTCTAATACTGTTATCGGTAAGATTGAGCAAATAACTTCCTGTTGCCGTACTATGACAGCTCAACAAGAAATCACCCTGCGGATTCATAGAAATAGAAGTTATAGGATTGGCTAGATTAAATTCTGTTTCCTCAATTTCCTTTTTAATATTTAAATCATATAATTTAACTGTTGTTCCCTCTGCAACCGCAAGAATATTTCTTTTGGTTGTGGTCAAATCAGAACAATTATTTGTTTCAGAAGAACTATCGTATTTTAAAAGAGTTTCATCTGTCTCCGAAATTTTTTCTGACTCTGTGTCAACACCTGTTTTTGCAATATAAATCTGCGGATTTATCTGATCCGCAACAATTACAGATTTGTTATCAGGACTTGAAACAACAAGACTACCTTTTATTTTCTCAGTATTGTCAATTCTATTTACATCAATACCTCTAATTAAGGCGGCCTCTTTTTTGTTAAAAACTTTAGCTAGATTCAAATTATCTTCTTCATCAGTTCTTGTCTGTTCTTGGTTATTGGTAATAGTTAGACCTAGGCTGTTTATGTTGGTTATGTCTTGAGTAGAACTAGAAACTGCTACAAATACAGTTTTGAATGGGGCTCCAAAATTATTACCCATATTATATATTGTTTTATTCTTCAATAATTTTCTACTTCTTGTGTCATATATTCTTAGAGTGCCACTACATTCATCTGTAATGACCGCCAGTTTCGTTCCATCAGGGCTGACATCTATAGAATAGATTTTGCTTGTCAAACTAGCAAAATCCTCTTTGTTCATATTTTCTAATGAAGTATACATAGGAACCCTAAATAACTTATTGGAACCTTCTAAAAATGACAAATAAAGATAACCGTCATTTGCAGGAACCAAACCTGTTATATCAATATCTTTGGAGGCATCAAAATCAATCTGTTTTAGTTCAATAAAACTAGGTGATGAATCATTCCATGTAAGCAGATTGTTGGTTATATCACATGTAAGCGAGTAAATAAGAAGTTTTTTCAATGTAGAAGAATAACAATACAAATATTTTCCATCAGGTCGAAAAGCCAAGGCACTTTCTTGGTATGCCTCAGATGCCACATTTGTCGGATTACAAATACTGCTATCATTTCCTACAGTCATTATCTGACCATATTGAGAACCGTTCTTATCTATATTAACAAGCTGAACATCATTCATTCTTAAAACTGCAAGAAGTCTCAAATTAGGATGAGCTGCTATATGCCATGGTCTGCAAAGATTATTACTACTGCTTGAGAGGTCAGAACTATTTTCCACATCCATTTTTATTACAGATGAGATACTTTTTGAAACAGGGTCTATACCATAGATTTTACAATTTAAAGCATCTGCTAACCAGATTGTTTCTTCGCTGACTATTGGTAAGTTCACTAATGAAAATAGTGTTACTGGAAGTACTTGCTCTGTTTCGTCATACACATAGGTATATTCATCCGTTGAACCCTCAATAAGAATTTTCGAGACAATAAGCTTCCCTGTAGATTTGTCATATTCGCTATCCTCGCTTTGCAACAAACAGGTTTTTACAACAATTCCTAAAAGGGCTTTTGAAGATTTAAAATCATCTTTTGGGTCGTTGGAACCAAACAGAGAAAGTTTTGACTGCTCTTTGAATTCCACAGTGGTTTCATATGCGTGAACAACCTTTAGATAGGGTTTTGGATTAATACCTTTTACTACCCCTAATAAATTCCAAACATCTTCATGATTATTATTTCTTCCTTCACTATCTGACATAAAGTTAATCATTTTATTTAACGTGACAGAAGTCTTTGGCAGTTCAACTAGTTTTGCATCTTTTTCTTTACCCACATCCCCGTTTTTGCCGTAATCCAGATAGACGATATAGTGATATTCATCTTCGGAGTTTATATATTTATGGTCGAAACTAGAATTTGCAATTTCAGCATTAAGTCGAGATCTTGAGTAATGCTGCATTTTTGACTGGTGGTTGTAGTTCTGGGTTCTAACCTGAGCGTTCTGCATTGTTCCTAAAATAGGAAGAAGACAACAACCTGTCATTATTGTAATAATAAGTGCTTCAGCTAATGTAAAACCCCGCTTCCCAAATTTTGTACAAAAAGAAATAAAATTGGTACAACAAAAAGATTCATTAGACATTTTAGATCCCCTCTAAGAATTCTCATTAATGAATTTATATATTTTTTAACTATTTTTACTCTCAATAATTTAGATTATAATATTATATTTGATTTATGCAAGGATACAAAATAAGGAAAATTTCAGGTAAACAGATTAAAATTATAAAAAATCTAATCACCGCTCTCTTGCTCGACATATTCCTCTTTTTTTTGCAGTTCTCCACCTTGTCATAACAGTATAGCTTTCAAGGCTAAAGCTTATAGGCTATACATTTTATAACAAATCTGCGGACTATTTTAAGTTTGTCAGAAAAACTCCTTCAATAAAGAAAAAAGTTTGCGTTTGCTTTGAAGAAAATTTTTGTCATTTGCAAAAAAATCAAATTTGGTATAACCTAAAAAAAAATAAAATATAGAAATAATTTCTTTTTATATAATTAGTTAAAATTGAGAGTATCTTTAAACCAATAACGGTTTTTAGCGTTCTACAGGAAAACTATGCTTAAAACTTTTTTGATTAAAATTTATAGTGCTTCAAAAATAAGATTATTTGAAATGAGAGGATTATGTCATGAAGCAAATTATTGGCAGAATTGTAAAATTATGTGGGGCTTTTGTAGCAGAGCAGCGAGATGGAAGTATTCGTATTCTTAATGTTGGTGACCCTGTTTATGAAGGAGATTCTATTTATCATTCAACCAAAAATGGCAAAAGCTATTCAGAAGAACTTTCACAGGATTTATTCATCGGTTCAGATAGAAAGCAGTATTTAACATATTCTGATATAGGCAACGAGAATATTCAAATAGAGTTAAACAACGGAGAAACCAAGACCATCACAGACGTTGGCTATCTTATGCTAGATACTGTTTTATTAGGTAATGACAAGCCTAAGTTGAATACAGAAATATCTAGAATAGATACTAGCAGAAATTTTCACAGTTTTGGAGCTGAAAATAGTTACGGAGAAGATGAAAGAGAACTTAACAACTTCAGTCCCTATCTCAATCAAAATCAACAAGATGATGCCAAAGAAACAGAAAGCATTTTAAATAATATAAGTGAATTGCCAAGAGAAACCAGCAATACAAATCTTATTGGCGAGCATTTAGAGGGTTCGTTATATTCCAAATCAGGTTTGTCTTATGAAGATAACACAACGACTCTAGTAAATGATAATCCTGTAGCTAGTCCTGATAAAATAGAAGTTTATGAAAATTCTTCTTATCACGCTAATGTTCTTGAAAACGATACTTTAGGCGAAGACATGAGAAGCGATGGTAATCATGTAATAGTGTAGAGAAAGGTGCTCTTGAAGATACTTATGGTAATATAGGAACTGAAATAGAAGGTGATTACGGCAAACTTACCCTTAATGCTGACGGCACTTATACATACACTCCAGATAACTCTAATAAAGCAGTTAATGCTTTAGGTGACGGCGAACATCTTACAGATATTTTCAGTTATACAATCGCCGAAACAGATGGAGATAGAAGCACAGCCACTCTAACAATAACCATAAATGGGCAGGACGACGGTATTCCAACCATCATCGCAACAGATAATTCTGTTTATGAAAAGGGATTGATTACAGGAACAGAAAATGGCGGTAATGCCCATACTGCTATGGGTGTAATAAGCTTTACTGCTCCAGACGGATTTGTAGAAGGCTCAACCATAAATATCGGAGGCAGAGAGTTAAGCTACTCTGAAATAACAGATTTATCTTCTTCAAATATAGATATAGACACTGCTCATGGAGTTCTAACTCTGAATGATTTTGATTCTGAAACCAACGAAATAAAATATATTTACACTTTGACAGAAAATGTTGACCACTCGGGTTCAGAACCTATTACAGATATTATTTCTATTGACGTTAAAGACGGTAGCGGTTCTGGTCAGTCCCATGCCATTTCAAGTTTGACCATAACTATAAACGATGACGCTCCAACAGCAAATGAAGATATAAACGAAACTCCCAAAAATCTGAACATAATAGCAGGTTCAGACGAAAAAGGCTTGCTTGCAAACGATTTGCAAGGAGCTGACGGAGCAGTAATCACAGGAGTGAACAATGACTCAGTATATATGGAAGTTACCCCTGGAGGAACAGAGATAGCTGGAAAATATGGAAAGTTAATCTTGAAATCAGACGGTTCCTATTCCTATGCTCCAGACATGTCCATAGAAGCGGTTAATTCACTTGGCAGCGGGGAACAACTTACAGAAGTATTTACCTACACAATAACAGATGGAGACGGCGATAAGTCAGAATCTTTTTTAAAGATATTCGTTAACGGACTTGACGAAGGAGTACCCTTAATTACTCTTTCTACAACGAACAAAGTTTATGAAGGCGGGCTAACTGGAGGCAATGAACCGTCACTTCCCACAATTATCAGTGATAAATTTCATTTTACCGCCCCCGATAATTTTGTAGATGGTTCATCGATTAAAATTAACGATTCTGTTTTTACTTATAGCGAAATATTGAATCTTTCAGGAACAAACCAAAGTATAAATACAGATTACGGAGTGATAACCCTCACAAATTACAATCCAGAAGCAAAAGAATTGAGCTATTCATATTCGCTGACTCGAACGGCTGATAAATCAAAAGGAGAGGTTTCCGACAATATTCTTATAGAAATTCAAGATGGTAACGGTATCGGACAGACTCTCGGACCAGGTAAAGCCACTCTTGTTATTAATATAGAAGATGATAAACCTATAGCTTTTAACGATACGACCGCATTTGGTGAAGATTCCTCAAATAATCATGGAAATCTTTTAACAAACGATGTATTTGGCATAGATAAAAGAGCTGATGGGAATTACGCAACAGGAGTCAAGTCTGGATTACTTGCTTCCGGTATGTATGCAGAGGGCAATATAGGGCAAGAAATAGATGGGAGTTACGGCAAACTTACCCTTAATGCTGACGGCACTTATAACTACACTCCCGATAATTCAAATAAAGCAGTTAATGCTTTAGGTGATGGCGAACAGCTTACAGATATTTTCAGTTATACAATCACCGACTCAGATGGAGATAGAAGCACAGCAACTCTAACAATAACCATAAATGGGCAGGATGACGGTATTCCAACCATCAGTGCGCCAGATAATTTTGTTCATGAAAAGGGGTTGATTACAGGAACAGAAAATGGCGGTAATGCCCACACTGCTATTGGTGTGATAAGTTTTACTGCTCCAGACGGATTTGTAGATGGTTCAACCATAAATATCGGAGGCAGAGAGTTAAGCTACTCTGAAATAACAGATTTATTTTCTTCAAATATAGATATAGACACTGCTCATGGATTTCTAACTCTGAATGGTTTTGATTCTGAAACCAACGAAATAAAATATATTTACACTTTGTCAGAAAATGTTGACAACTCAGGTTCCGAACCTATTACAGATATTGTTTCTATTGGCGTTAAGGATGGTAGTGGTTCAGGTCAGTCTCATGCAGTTTCTAGCTTGACCATAACTATAAATGACGATGTTCCTGTAGCTGTTTCTGATGTAGACAATATAAAAGAAGGGCAAAATACTTTTTCTGAAAGTATTCTTTCTAGAACTGACACTGAAGGCGTTTTATCAAATGACAAACCAGGGGCGGATAGAATATCCAATGGTAATTATATTGTTGGTGTAAAAAGCGGTGCAGAATCTGAAAATACCTATATTAGCGGTAATGTTGGAACCGAAATAAATGGTGTTTACGGAAAGCTTGTTTTAAATTCAGACGGTTCTTATGAATATAAATTAGATAATAGTATTCCAGAAATTAATAAACTCAATAATGGTCAAAACTTGACTGACATATTCAGCTATACAATAACCGACAGCGATGGTGACAAAAGCACAGCAACATTAACAATTAACATAAACGGAACTAACGATACCCCAATAAATAATGCCGTAACAGCCAGTGGGAATAAAAATGCTGGTACTGTAGGCGAGCCGATAGAAGTTATTCTTAGTGCGAATGATGTTGACAGCAATATTTCTCATTTTAAAATTTCAACAATGCCAGATGTAAAAGATGGCAAGCTTTATACTGATAAAGAATGTAACCATGAAGTTTTAGCTGATATTGACTATGCTGTTTCTTCAACAAACCAGTTAAAGCTCTATTTCAAGCCAAATTATAGTAACAGCCAAAGTTCTAGTAATTTCGGTCCAAACTGGACAAAGCCTTCAATAACATTTGGTACAGTAGCAAAAGACGGAAATGCCAGCGATGGAGTTATTTATAGCGATGAAGCAAATGTTACTATATATATCAACGATTTGCCTTATGCAAATCAGGCTGCCGAGAAAAATATTACAGAAAACAATTTTGGCTCGACTTCTAATTATGTAAATGGAAATGTTTTTACAGACGGAGCAGATTACAGTTCTGGAAAAGATTACTACGGTAACGATACAGATGTAGAAGTTTATCAGATAAGATATATAGATAGTTCAGGAAATTATTCTAATTTAATTCAGCTTGTCAATGGCGATAATACTTTTAATACTGATTATGGAACTTTTACAATCAATCGAGAAACAGGAAATTACTTATTTACGCCTAAGAGCAGTTTAAATAATCCCTCTGGTTCAGATTTAACCTTTAAATTTGAATATGGAATTTTAGAAAAGAATACTCCTGCTGATGTAAGCAATATGGCGGAACAGGTTATAAAAATTAGCGATGGTGCAAAGCCGACAATAGGAAATATAAGCCTTTCAACATTAGATGAAGCCAATTTGCCAACAGGAACTTCTCCAGATACATCGGCTACTGTCGTAACCAAAAGTCTAGAAGTTACTGCGGGTTCAGACCCATTAAGAATCAGTTTTAATTCTGTACAAACAGCTTTAGATCAGCTTATCTCTAATGGTCTTAGTTCAAAAGGAAGGGCTTTGACATATGAAGTAAGCAATGATGGAGAATTACTCACTGCAAAAGCAGATTCCGAAACTATATTTACTATAGCCATTAATAATCCCACTTCAAATGGAACAGGCAATCTTACCTCTGCAACCTATACATTCAATCTCTTTCAGGCTCTAGATCATAAATCAGCTTTGCTTACAGGCGATAAAATAAATCTTGAATTTAATTTTACTCTTTCTGACTCCGATGACCCACAGAACGATAAAGCCGAATCAAGCTTTATTATTGCTATAAAAGATGACGTTTTACCAGATAAAAGCATAGAAACCAATGAAGATACATCATATACATTCAATACTAACGCAAATGCAACAGGTAGTTCTTTAACAATTACCGAAGCTCCTTTATACGGAACAGTAAGCGTAAACTCCGATGGTTCTATTACTTATACTCCAAATACTAACTATAGTGGAATAGACCATTTTAAATATATTAATGTTCTTGACGATGGTAGTGAAACTGATTCTGCTACCGTTAATGTCACAGTTAAACCAATTTCTGATGCCCCAATATTAGAGAATGACAAGATTGTCAGCGGTAACGAAGACTGCGAAATAGCTCTTAACCTTGTCAAACCTTTGCCAACAGATAATATAGACCAGAATAGCATTGTTTCTGGAGATAATCCTGAAAGACTAGGAATTATAGAAATCGGTGGTATTCCTGAAGATGCGGTTATCAAAAACGGTGGTACAGTTATATTTACTGGAACAGCTTCTCAAAGTGTTCTTAAAGTCTATATAACTGATGATGTCAATTTGCACCCTACAGGTCTTAA
>CAJOND010000097.1 GCA_905236675.1 Candidatus Rifleibacteriota bacterium
ATCCTATAGATTTTGCTGCTTGTTCAACAGAAACTAGACCTTGCTTTATAAAGTTGTATACAGTATTAAGTTCGCCTTTCTCTTCAGCGTTCTTTAATCCGTTCTTAATTCCGTTCTTTATACCATTTTCAATTTCTCGGTCAATAAATGTGTAAGTCATTCTTCAAATTTATTTTTTTTCAAGTAGCAACTATTCCCGTCTTAATAATTGACTCAATAGTTATTCAAATGTAGAATAACTATTGAGGTGTTAAATATGGATATAAGAGTATTAAAATATTTTCTTGAAATGGCTAGAGAAAGCAGTATGACCAGAGCTGCCGACAAACTTTGTATTTCTCAGCCTACTATGTCTAAGCAGTTAAAAGACTTAGAAAAAGAACTCGGAGTTAAGCTTTTTACACGTTCTAACTACAGCATTAAACTTACAGAAGCTGGAATAATTTTAAAAGAAAGAGCAGAAGACATTGTAAGTTTAGTTGATAAAACTCTTAATGAATTTAAAAATCTTGAAGATTTTAATTCTGGAGATATTTTCGTTGGAGCTGCTGAATCTGATGCTGTAAAATATTTTGCAGAAGTTGTTAAAGACCTTCAAGAAAAATATCCAAAAATTTGCTGTAATATTTATAGTGGTAATAGGGAAGACGTTTGCGAAAAAGTTGATAAAGGATTGCTTGATTTCGCAATAATATTGAATTTTGTAGATGTAACTAAATATAATTATTTGAAAGTTCCAGCCCATGATATTTGGGGTATTTTAATGAAAAAAAATGACCCTTTGGCAAAAAAGAAAGAATTAAACTCTAGCGATTTAATTAAGTTGCCATTAATTACCTCTAGACAATGGTTAAATCAAGATTTTACTCAATGGTTTGGCTCAAATTCAAAAAAAGTAAATGTTGTAGCAACATATAATCTGGCTTTTAATGCTTCAATAATGGTTAAAGCAGGAATAGGATATGCTTTAATTCTGGATAAAATTATTGATACAAGTAAAAGCAGTGAACTGACATTTAGACCATTAAAGAATACCCCAAAAGTAGAAATGTTTATTATCTGGCGTAAACATCAGACTTTCAGCCATGTTGCAAAACTTCTGCTAGATGAACTTAGTAAGAAATTTTGCAACAAAAATTAGCAAATCTAAAGCTTTAAAGCAATAATTAACTCCCAGACTACTTCAAATACTTATTGTAAAATTCTGCTAATTTATCGAATGGAATAAGGTTTTTGCCAGCACCATCGTAAAGGTCAGTATGAACCAAACCAGGAATAATCATTAATTCTTTATTGTCGGTATATTTGCTATCCTTTGTCATATTTGTATAAGCATCCTTACCAAAATAGCAGGAATGAGCTTTTTCACCATGCATTATCAGAACAGCACTTCTGATTTCGTTGCTATATTTGAGTATAGGCTGATTAATAAAAGACATACAGCCAGTGACGTTCCAACCGCCGTTAGAGTTTAAGGAACGTTTATGATAACCACGTTTTGTTTTGTAGTAATCGTAATAGTCTTTTACGAAAAATGGAGCATCATCAGGTAATGGGTCTACGACTCCACCACCTAGCTTATAGTTACCATTTTTGTAATCAGCAATACGTTGAGCATTAAGGGCAACTTTCTTTTCGTGGCGTTTTTCTTCACTATTTTCGCTATCGAAGTATCCATTAGCATTAACTCTTGTCATATCATACATAGTTGAAACCACAGTTGCTTTAATTCTAGTATCTAAAGCCGCAGCATTAATAGCCATTCCACCCCAACCGCAAATGCCTAAAATTCCGATACGTTCAGAGTCTACTTTTTCATTTACAGACAAAAAGTCAACGGCTGCTTGAAAATCTTCGGTATTTATATCTGGTGAAGCCATATATCTGGGTTCTCCTGAACTTTCACCTGTAAAAGATGGATCGAAAGCTATAGTTAAAAAGCCTTTTTCAGCTAATGTCTGTGCATAAAGTCCAGAACATTGTTCTTTAACTGCTCCAAAAGGTCCGCTAACTGCTATTGCGGGCAATTTTCCACTTTTGTCTTTGGGAACATACATATCGGCCACCAAAGTAATTCCATATCTGTTATGAAAAGTTACCTTACTATGTTCTACTTTATCGCTTTTGGGGAAAGTTTTATCCCATTCAGCAGTTAAATTAACTTTTGTATTATCTTTAACTGGTTCAGCATTTAACTTGCAAGCTGATGATATAAGAAGTGCAGCAACCACGCTTATAGCAGATATTACAATTCCACATTTTTTCATTATATTTCTCCTACGAATAGATTTCTAATTTTTTATACTAAAGACAATTATTGATTAAATCAAATTGTTTTTTCTGATAACTAGTTATAGTTTAATAGAATAACTACCATATTGATTTTTAAATCAGATATTTAATTATAGAATAACTAGTTATTTAATATAACTATTAGACATTATTTTTAATTCTTTTTATAATCAAAAAATACTATATAATGAGACAATGTGAATTTATGATGAATAATTATCATATAGTTTTTTTATAAAGGAGATAACATGAGAACATTATTATTTACAATCGCAACATTACTATTAACCAGCGTTACTTTTGCTCAACAGCCAGCAAACAATGCGTCAAAAAACGAAACCTTAGTTGCTGTTTATTCTTATAGTGGCAACACAAGGCATGTCGCTCAACAAATACAAAAAGGATTAGGCAATGCAGATTATTTTGAAATCAAACCAGTAAAGCCTTATTCACAAGATTATAATGAATGTGTAAATCAAGCGAAGAAAGAAATTAATGAAAATTACAGACCTGAATTAGCTGATTTCCCAAATAACATAAGCCAATATAAGACTATTTTTATAGGCAGTCCGAACTGGTGGGGAACAATGGCTCCTCCAGTTGCTACTTTTATCGAAAAATGTGGCAGTTTGAAAGGTGTTAAAGTTGTTCCATTCTTTACTCATGGCGGTGGCGGAATGCAGAATTGCGAAAAAGATGTTAAAGCTATGGCTGAAAAAGCTGGTGCAACAGTTCTTCAAGGCAAAACATGGTCTGGTTATTCTGCAACATCTTTAACAACCGAAGTTCAAGACTGGGCAAAAACAGCTAAGTAAGCAATGAACAGACGTGATTTTATTAAATTAGGCGGTCTCGGAGCTATGGCATTTCTTGTCAGCAAATGCAGTTTCCTTGTCGCCGATTCAAAAACAGGTGTGATTTCTGAAAATAGTATTTCTAGGGGAAAAAAGATGAAAATAGTCGTTATTGCTGGAAGTCCTCATAAAGCTGGAACCTCAGCTTTGTTGGCAGATAAATTTATTGCTGGAGCAGAAAGCAAAGGTCATGAATGTTTCAGATTCAACGCTGCTTTTGAAGATACGCATCCCTGCTTGGGCTGTGACCACTGCGGAATGAATGGCCCCTGTGTCTATAATGACGCTATATCGACAAAGTTAATGCCGAAAATGTTAGAAGCAGATATGATTGTTCTTGCCACCCCTCTCTACTATTTTGGCTTTTCAGCCCAGATTAAGACAGTAATAGACAGATTTTATTCAAGAACAGGCAGTTTGCACAATAAAAAATCTATATTGATGGCTACGGCTTGGGATTCCAAAGACTGGACAATGTCTTCTCTTGTTCAACACTATGAAACACTGGTTAAATATATGAACTGGCAAGACTGCGGCAAGGTTTTAGCTGTTGGCTGTGGAACTCGCTCAATGATCGAGTCCTCTGAATTCCCAGAAATTGCTTTTAATCTTGGTAAATCTATTTAAGAAAAGGAGAGCAAATTGAAATATATTAAGCTTGGTAATTCCGATTTAAATGTTTCTAGAATCTGCATGGGCTGTATGGGATTTGGAGATCCAAAAAATGGTCAGCATAGCTGGACTATAGATGAAGAACATTCTAGGGAAATAATAAAACGTGGCTTAGAATTAGGCGTTAATTTCTACGATACAGCTATTGGCTACCAAAGTGGAACTAGTGAACAATATGTTGGTAGGGCTCTTCGTGATTTTGCAAAGCGTGAAGAAGTAGTTATTGCAACGAAATTTCTTCCTAGAAGTCAGGAAGAAATAGCCAATGGTGTCAGCGGCCAAAAACATATTGAAAGTATGATCAACACTAGTTTAAAAAATCTTGGTGTAGATTATATTGATTTGTATATTTATCATATGTGGGATTATAACACTCCTATTTATAATATTTTAGATGGATTGAACAATGCAGTTAAAGCTGGTAAAGCTAGATATATAGGTATTTCTAACTGCTTTGCCTGGCAGTTGGCAAAAGCAAATGCTCTTGCAGAAAAAGAAGGCTTCGCAAAATTTGTTTCGATTCAGGGACACTATAACTTGATTTTCCGAGAAGAAGAAAGAGAAATGGTTCCCTTATGCTTAGAAGACAATATAGCTTTAACTCCATACTCTGCATTAGCTAGTGGTAGATTGTCTAGGAAGCCTGGCGAAGAAACCAAGCGTTTGTTGGAAGATAAATACGCAAAATTTAAATATGACGCAATGGCAGAAAAAGACGGAGTCATTATTGCTAGAGTTGCTGAATTAGCTGAAAAACACAATGTTTCAATGACTGAAATTTCTTTGGCTTGGCTTCTTTCTAAGGTTACTTCGCCTGTTGTAGGTGCAACCAAGCTTCATCACATTGAAGGAGCTGTAAAAGCTGTTGATTTGACTCTTTCTGATGAAGAAAAAGCTTATTTGGAAGAACCTTATGTTCCCCATGAATTGGCAGGGGTTATGGCTCAAAACAAGCGTGAAAATGCTAACAAAAAACAGGTTTGGTCTACAGGCAATCAAAAAATAGAAAAATAAACTATTGTATTTGGAAAGAATATTTCAAAATAAATAAAAGGAGATAGTTATGACAAGTGTAAAACTACCAAAAATAGCATTAGGTGCATGGGCATGGGGAAATGATGGCACTTTCGGCAACAATTTCACAAAAGAATCATTAAAACCTATTTTTGATATAGCAATGGCTAACTGCTTAAATCTTTGGGATACTGCCTATGCCTATGGCATGGGGACCTCAGAAAAGGTTTTGGCAAGCTTCTTAAAAGAAGTTCCTAGAAATTCTTATTTAGTTTCTGATAAATTTACACCTCAATGCATTAATTCTTCTATGAAGAATCCGATGAGCGATATGATCGAAATGCAATTAAAGCTTATGGAACTTGATCATTTCGATATTTATTGGATTCATAATGTTGTTGATGCTCCAAAATGGACAGAAGAACTAGCAAAATATTTTGAAGGAAAAGAAAATATTCCTCTGCTTGGAGTTTCTAACCATAATTTGGAAGAAATAAAACAGGCTCAAAAAATTTTAAATGAACATGGTTTAAAGCTTTCTGCTGTTCAGAATCATTTTAGCTTGATTAACCGTTCTTCTGAACACTCAGGAATATTAAACTATTGTAAAGAAAACAATATATATTTCTTTGCTTATATGGTTCTTGAACAAGGTGCCCTAACTGGAAATTATGATACAAAACACCCAATGCCAGAAGGTTCTGCAAGAGCACAGACTTATAATCCAGTAATGGATAAAATCGAAATATTAAATATATCTTTAAAGAAACTTGCTGATAAATATAATGTTAAAGTTGCCCAGATTCCTGTCGCATGGGCTATAGCAAAAGGCACTCTTCCTATAATTGGTGTTACGAAACCATCTCATGTTGAAGATGCAATTAAAGCCTCCAATATTAGTTTAACAGCAGATGAAACATCTGAATTAGAAAAGCTGGCAGAAAGCTTAGGTATAAATGCTATCAGATTTTGGGAAAAGGAAATGAAGTAAAAAACAGTTTTTATTGTTTTTGGTTTTTGTGGTAGTTGTTGTTATTATTAGGCATAAATTTATGAAGAAAATAATAGTATTATTCGTTCTAACACTTATCTCTATAAACTCGCTTTATGCTGAAAGCATTTGTAATTTTTTTAAGCTAAAAAATAAAACCGTTGATTTTCATGCTCATCCTGTTACTCAAGAGTTTCGAGATGGAATAAAAACTTTAAAAATAGATGTAATAAAGGAAGACGGTTTCCCAATGCCAGAATGGAGTGTTGAAGCTCATAAAGAATTTATGGCTGAAGCGAAAATAGATTATACTGTGCTTGCTGATAGAGGGATGATGGAACCAGTCGATATTCATGAAGAATTTAAAAATTTGTATTTTGATATTGCTGGTGACCCTGAACCAGTTGCATTAGACATACTGTTAATGGTGACTGATGTAGATCATGTGGTTTATGGAAGTGACTTCCCTTATGTTGCTGGTAAATCGGTAATTGCTAAGAAAAGGCATTTTGAAAATAATGAAAAATATAAGCCTTTAATCGAAAGCATTTATCGCAAAAATGCTGTAAAATTACTAGAAAATAAATAATAAAGGAAATAATAAATGAAAAAACTAATAACCAGTTTGTTTTTAATGGGTTTGTTAGCGGTTTCTGGTGCTTCTTACGCCGAATGTAATAGTTGTTCTGAAGCAGGGAAATATTCTGTTAGAGCTTCTAATGGAAATATGCCAATGGTACATTGGGCTGTAGTTATGGCCAAAGAAGGCAAACAGGCTGAAATTAGCAAATTGGCAGGAAAGTATGTAGCTCCTGAAGTCGCTAACGAAGACGGAACTTATGCACTATATGGCGGAATAGGCATCGACACCCCAGACAACAATATATTGCTTGAAATATATGAGGATGAAAAAGCTTACGAAAAGCATGTTTCCAGCAAAGGTTTTCTTCAATATAGAAAAGAACGTGAACCCATAATGGAAAAGCTGATCATTCTTGAAGCTGAACCAATTGCTTTGGAACAGAAAACATCTGGTATTGGTACTGTCATCTATTTAAATAAGTTTGATATTGTTCCTGAAAAGCTTGAAGAATACAAAAAGCTAGCTGTTTGCGAAGCAAAAAGAGCTGTAAAAGATGAACCCTGTGTAATGGGAATGTATTTTACTGCTGAAAAAGATAATCCTAATTGTATTCATATCATGACAATTTTCAGGTTTCAGAGCTCATTCGATAAATATTTTGCTTCAAAAGAATATTTAGAATTCAAAGAAAAATATGAACCTATGCTTGAATCTTTTCATGAAGTAAAATGTTTACCGACCAAAGTTAAATTCAATGGTCGCGGTCATCACTTTTAAAAGAGATTAGAGAGTAGAGGTTAGAGATTAGAGGATTGTTTTAGCTAAATTGCTGATAATAGTTTTCGTGAAAACTATTTCATTACGACTAACTTTAATTTTATTTAAAATTCAGTAGTAATGAGATATTAGCACAGACCTACTTTGTATTACAAACTAAACAATTCCCTTATCCCTTATCTCTTATACTCTCATACTCTCATCTCTTATCTCTCTAATAGTTATACGTTTATGACAATGTGTAGACAACGAAAAAATAATCTAATCTCTAATTTTTAAGGAGGGTATAATGCGTTATATTACCACTGGTTTGTTATTATTAGTTTTATTAGCTGTTTCAACAAATTCTTTTGCGGAAGAAGGGAATAAAAAAATGGGAAATAATGTAGTTCAAACTGCTGGTCGTCAGCAATTAGGTGATTTTGCTCCGATGTTTGCAAAATTAAATGACGATGTTTTATTCGGTGAAGTCTGGAATGACGAAACCCTTAATTTAAAGACAAGAAGCATTATTACTGTTGTTGCTTTGATGTCTTCTGGTATTACTGATTCTTCTTTAAAATACCATTTAGAAAATGCAAAAAAGAATGGCGTAAGCAAAGAAGAAATCGCTGCTATTATTACTCATGCGACTATGTATGTAGGCTGGTCAAAAGGATGGGCAGTTTTCAGACTAGCTAAAGAAGTCTGGAACGAAGAAAAACCAGCTTTAACAGCAAAAGAAAAACATCAGAATAGTATTTTCTTCCCGATTGGTGAACCCAATACTGGCTTTGCAAAATACTTTATTGGTCAGAGCTATCTTGCTCCTTTAACTACAAAACAGGTTCCTATGTATAACGTAACTTTTGAACCAAGATGTAGAAACAACTGGCACATTCATCATGCTAAGAATGGCGGCGGTCAGATGCTTATCGGTGTCGGCGGAAGAGGCTATTATCAGGAATGGGGCAAAGACCCTGTAGAAATACTTCCTGGTACAATAATTAACATACCGTCAGGGGTTAAACATTGGCATGGTGCAGCCCCAGATTCTTGGTTCAGTCATATAGCTGTTGAAGTTCCTGGCGAAGAAACATCTAACGAATGGTTAGAACCAGTAACAGACGAAGCTTACAATAAGCTAAAATAAGGTTTTTATTGTGGTTGTTTTTTTGAACAAAATTATTACATCGGCAATGAAATATCGAAAATTTGTATTTTGATTTCGACATTGCTAGAGGCTGTGCAAAAGTTAATTTATTAAGTCCAAATTAGATTATGCTAATTGTCCACACATTTGTCATAAAAAGTATAGCGTATGGGTTTTAGCCCTGAAAGCTATACGTTTATGACTTTGATAGTTATTGTAGTTAGTTTTTGTTGTTTTTGTAGTAAGATATAAGACCATAAATGGAGACATAAGAATTCTTATATCTTAAATCTAATATCTTTAATTTCAATAATTACCACAAGTACCAACAACAATAAAAACCAATAAATGTATTGCAATATAGACTACAAGCTAATAAATTTGTGTTTTCTTTGAAGATAGGTTTTTATGTTATAATTATATTTTAAAAAATCATATAAAGTAGGTCTAAACAATGGAATTAATAGAACGTAATAAATACTTAATGAAAAAGTTTGAAACTATGATTAATACTGCTGATGATAAATTAGCAGATGAACTCATTGCGAATGATGCTACATTTTTGACTCCAGCAAGTCCAGAACCTCTTTGTGGTGGAAAAGGGTATTTATCATTAGTTCATTGGATGAGAAAAGGTTTTTCAAATGTTCAATGGCATATTAAAGATATGGTTGCAGATAATGAAAAAGTTGCTGTAAATTGGACTTTAACAGGCACTCATGATGGTGAATTTATGGGAGCAAAAGCAACAGGAAAAAATATTAGTGTAAGTTTTATGAATTTTTATTATATAAATGAAAATGGTAAATTTACAAAAGACATAGCCGCAGAAGGTATGATCGGTATTTTCCTTCAATTAGGATTATTAAAATAAAAGCGAATTAATCTATAAAAATTTAAATAGATTGATTATTAAAATAATAAATACCGCATTTATGCCGTTAATGCTGGCATAGATGCAGTATTTATTTAAAATTATGCTGTCTCTTTAACCCTGAAATCCCTTCAGATAAAAGAATAGTTGCAAGTTTAATCATCTGTTCCATCGGTATTTTTCTACCATCACTGACCCACTGACGGTATAAATTCAAAGTTGTCAGATTATAGGCAGAAATTATATTGTTTATATATTGACTTAAATCATATTTTTTTGAAGTTTTGCCCTCTGCTTTCTTCATAACTTCATTTTGCATTCTATGACGTATATAGTCAAATCTATCATCACAAGTAATTTTTTGGAAAAACTCATCTTGCTTTTCGTTAAATTCAAAAAAACATCGAATTATTTCAGCCTGATTGTCAATAAAATTATAGTTTTTAACTAATTCCATGTATTTGGTAGAATATTCTATTTGGAGTTCAAGTAAAACATCATCAATTATATCGTAATGAAGGTAAAAGGTATTTCTGTTAATCTGTGCTCGTTTGGCGAGTTCTTTTACAGTAATTTTTTCGTAAGGCATTTCGCAAATCATTTGCTTTAAGTTTTGTTTAATAGCATTCTTTGTCTTTTGTATTCTTAAATCATTTTCGTTGCTTATTTTACGCATCATTTCACCATCATTAGAATAAATAATAAACATAATTTAGCATAATGTCGCTTATTTTGCACTAGCATATTTTATGACATTACATAGTTATTTTTTTCTAGCTATTATTAAATTATCTAAAAGACAAGGAGTTTATATAATGAAAAATATTTTTGTCGGATTATGTGTAGCACTTTTGACAACAGTATTATATGCAGAACCTTCACAGAATAATATTGAAAGGAAGAATATACCAATGTTAAAACTTAATAATGGATTAAACATGCCTCAATTTGGTATTGGAACTTTCTTACAAGGTTCTGACGAAATATGTTATAATTCTGTTCTGGCTGCGTTAAAAGCAGGTTATAGACATATAGATACCGCTCACGCATATCAGGACGAACGTGGTGTAGGTAAAGCTATTAAAGAATCTGGAATTCCAAGAAGTGAAATTTGGGTTACAAGTAAAATATGGCCTACAGAATATGGAGAAGGTGTAACTTTAAAGGCTATTGATAAAATGTTAGAAAGATTACAGCTTGATTACATAGATACGCTTTATTTACATCAACCTGCTGGCGATTACTTTGGAGCATGGAAAGACATGGAAAAAGCTGTAAAAATGGGAAAAATTAGAACATTAGCTATTAGCGACTTTGATTATAATGACAAAATGTTAGATGAATTTGTAGAAAAAGTTAATATTAAGCCAGTAGCTTTACAAATTGAATGTCATCCTTATGCTCAGCGTGCTGATATGAGAGCTAAAGCAGCAAAGTATAACATGATAGTAGAAACTTGGTTCCCAGGAGGTTATCAGGGAAAAGCACAATTGTTAAATGATCCTGTTATATTAGAAATTGCAAAATATCATAATAAATCTGCAGCTCAAATTTTGTTAAGATGGCATATTCAAGAAGGTTTTTCCGTAATACCTGGTTCTAAGAATCCTGAGCATATTAAAGAAAATATAGAAATATTTGATTTTTCTTTAAGTGATGGAGAAATGCAGAAAATTAGAGCTCTTAACAAAAACGAAAGATTTTATAAACAAAGTCAAGAAGACTTAACTAGATTTTTGAATTTCCATCCTGCAGACTGATAAGTGAGGAAAAATATGAATATTTTTGAAAAATTAAAAAATGGCGAACCTGTAGATATGAGTTCAGAAGAATATAAACCTGCTGTTGCTGAGCTAATTAGAGCTAATCGAGCTTTATATAAATTAAATCACTCTGAACCGACTCCTGAAAATATGGAAGAAGGTTTTAAAAATCTTTTTGAAGAAAATTATCCAAACGGAGCGACTATATTGACTCCAACACAGATTGATTTCCCTAAACAAATCAAGTTCGGTAAAAATGTGTTTATAAATCACAGCTTAACCTGCATGTCTATTGGCGGAATAGAAATAGACGACAATGTGCAGATAGGACCAAATGTTACAATAGTTACTGATAATCATGATGCTACCAACAGAATGGTTTTGAAGTGCAAAAAGGTTCATATTTGTAAAAATGCTTGGATAGGAGCCTGTGCTTCAATTATGCCTGGTGTGACTATTGGTGAGAATGCTATTGTTGCAGGTGGGGCTGTAGTCACCAAAGATGTGCCTGCTAATGCTGTTGTGGGAGGAAACCCTGCAAAGGTTATTAAAATGCTTTCATGAGAATACTATTAGCAGTCTTGATAATTATTTGCTGTGCAAATTTATGCATAGGAGAATCTCAAATGATAAATTCCGACGAAAAGAGAGCTGTTTTGCAAAAGTTTGAGCAAATGCAGCAGGCAATGATAGATAAAGATATGAAAACCCTCAACAGAATCGTAAAAGAAGGAACTTTATTCACTCATATGTCTGGCAAAACTCAAACCAAGGCAGAATTTTTTGAGGAAATAGCTAACGGAACTTTAAATTATTTCAAATATGAAATAAAAAATCCAGTTATAATTGTTAAAGGTAATTATGCTACACTAAATGCTGTAACTACTTTAACAGCTAAAGTCTATGGTATTTCAGGAACATGGAGCTTAAACACCAATGCTTCTTTTGAAAAAATAGACGGCGAATGGGTATATTGCAATAAAAAACAAGGAGAACAATAAATGATTTTTGATAGAAACGAAAACAAAGATGTTATCGCTTTACTCGGAGCAGGAAGCATGGGAACTGCTATTGTTAAACGCATAGCTACAGGAAAGAAAATTTTACTAGGAGATATTAGTGAAAAGAATCTGGAAAAGGTTTCAAATGAATTCAAATACGGCGGATATGATGTTGAAACCATAGTTGTGAACGCACTTGAAAAAGATTCTGTTAATGCTTTTGCTGAAAAAGCTGCTTCCTTAGGCAAAGTAATGTATTTTATTGATACTGCTGGTGCTTCTCCAAATCAGGCAACACCCGAACATATTCTTAATCTTGATATGGTTGGAACGGGCTATGCTGTTGATGCTTTCGGTAAAGTTATGGGAAAAGGCGGAGCAGGGCTCTTGATTTCAAGCCAGGCTGGTTATATGTATCCTATTCCCTATGAGATTGAACTAGAAATATTGAAAACTCCTACAGAAAAACTTCTAGATCTGCCATTCATTAAAGAAACAGTTAAGAATTCAGGTCTTGCTTATATGATTGCCAAACGAGTAAATCATTTACAGGCTCAAAAGGCTGCGGCAACTACTTGGAGAGAACGCCGAGCAAGAATTAATTCTATGAGTCCTGGAGTTATTGTTACTCCATTGGCTTATGATGAATTTGCAGCTATTGGTGATTTATATCAAAATATGATTGACGCTTCTGCTGCTATGAGAACAGGAACTTCAGAAGAAATTGCTGATGCTGCTGCTTTCTTACTTGGTGAACATTCTACTTTTATAACTGGAACTGATTTGCTGATTGACGGTGGCGTTATGGCTGCTATTAGAACTGGTCAGTACAAATTAGGTAATTAAGAATTATTACTAACTAAGATGGTTTTAGCAGAGTCTTTCGTTGAAAAGTGAGACTCTGCTTTTTTGTAATATTTACCTAAAGCCTCCAGAATAATCAAAATAAGGATGCAAAACTGGTTTCTGGACAACCTCTTAGGGGGATCAATATTTTTTAGAGCCAATATTAATTACTCGTAACACTTTTTAGAGCAAATATGAATGAGTGTTTACATTTTTTAGAGCGAAAAGGCAGTTGTCGTTTTTTACAAATCTTCGATTTCATTTAGAAATTCAATATACTTCAGCAATATTTTCTTTTGTTTAGCTGTAAGTGCCAATAATTTTTTATCGTCTTCACTAAGACTTGGTTTGTAAGAAAAATCACCTATTAATTCCCCGACAGAAGTATTAAGTGCTTTTGCAAGAGGTTCAATACTACTTACTCTTGGAAGATTTTCCATTCTTAACCATTTGGAAACAGTCGTTTGAGAAGTATTAGCCATTTCGGCTATATCAACCTGTTTAAGATTTTTATCTTGCATTATTTGTAATAGTTTTTTCTGAAAATAATTCATAGCACCTAAATTATAAAAATTGACTTTTCTTTAACTTAGCGGTTAAAATATAGTTGTCTAAATATGACAAAAGCCTCACACCTAAGTGAAGCTCTTAAAATATTTAGCGACAGACAATTTATAGCCGGTATTTTGCTTCCTTCCACCAAGAATTACAGCGAAATACCTAAACAAATCTAAGTGATAAGCACATAGCTTTGTTATGTACATTATAATAACAGAATTTTGTGCATTTTTCACCTAGCAAAATTTTTTATGTTTTATTTTGGAGTTTTAGATGACCAATGCATATACATAATTCAATCTAATTCTATAAACTTACTGTAACAACTCTCGTAAAACCGCTCGGTATAATACCGAGTAAGGTTTAGCATATACAAACTAAACTTTACTACTTTTCCATAAAAAAATGAAATGTCTTTTTAGAAAAGACCTTTAAAAAAATAAAACTACTATAATTCAATAATTGCCAAATCTAAATTTAACAAATGAAAACGAACAGGGAGAAGATTTATGAAAAATAGAATACTGATAGCCTTTTTATTGCTTTACTTTATAACAATAACTTTTATTTCTTATGCTAATAGAGTTAATCCTCTTTGTATATCAACTTTATTTTATTAAAATAAGATAAGAGCAAATGATTATTCCTTTGCTAAAGAATCAAATAATAGAACAAAATTATTTAAAGAATATTGTGATGTTATGGAAAAGAATGGTTCTGAAATTAATTTTGAACCAACAGAGTATGATAAAAAGGAATATGAATCTTTACTGTCGCTACTCAAAGTTAAAGATTATGAATTGAAGCAAATTAAACTATTAAAATTGCTTGTAGAGCAAGAAGCTGAAAAAAACAAACTATCTTCTAAAGTAATTAAGAAAGATAGTAAAAAAGAAATCAAAAAAGAAATAGTTAATGTAACTAAAACAAAAAGTTATCTTGATTTAATTCCAACGGAAACAGATTTTATTATAAAAATTGATGTTTCTAAAGTTCTCGCTTTTCCTGAAGTTCAGAAACAAATAAATGAAAGTTTTGAAAAACAACCAAATCAAAAAAGAACTTATGAAGAATTAAAAGCAAAATCTGGCTTTGATCCTTTAAGAGACATTACCAGTATTACTTTATTTTCTTCTGGCAAGGGAATGAAAGCTAATGAAACACTTGGTGGGGCGCTAATTGAAGGGAATTATGATATTGAAAAAATAACCAATGTTATAAAAGAGGATAAAGCAGCAAGAAATGATTTAAAAATAAAAAAAATAGATGGTTTTTATTCATTTATTCCTAATAATAATAAAGACGGTTGTGGAATGTTCTTAGACAATCAATATTTAGTAATTGGTTCAAACTTAGGCGTTAATGCAGTTAAAGCTGTAAAACAACTAAAGAGCAAATCATTGGCAAATAATAATGTTTTTAAAGGATTATTAAATAAAATAGATTCTAAAGCAACTATTATAGGTGCTGGTTTTCTTTCAAATTCTTTCAAAGCAATGTGTACACAAAATCCTAATGTTGCTACTCTTGCAAATATTGATTCATTCTTTTTTGATTTTAACAATGATAAAAATATGGTTCTAAATTTTACAGCAAATGTTAATAACATTTCGAATGTAAATAATGTTTTGAATCAAATTAATGGATACATAGCTATGATTAAGATGTTTGCTTCGGCACAAGCACCAGAAATTTCTGAAGCTCTAAATTATCTTAATGCAACCACTAACGGAACTACAATCAATTTAAATTTTGATATTCCATCTACAAAAGTTGCTGAAATAAGATCAAAGCTTCAAGAAAGAGCAAAAAATATACAAGATAATAAACCTATTTATAATCAGCCACAAAATAATAATAACAATTATAAGGTAACTAATAATTTTAAAATTCAAAGTGCTGAAAATGGATTGGCAAAAGAAAAATATATGTTTGCTATAGTTAAGTTAATTAATAAAGAAATTAAATCTGGAAATAAAAATATAGATATAATCGTTCAAAAAATTATCAGCTTAGCAAAAGACTGTTCTTATGAAGAATTAACAGAAGAAGAAAGTAAAGATTTTAAAAAATATTGTGAAACAGCTTTTAAAACAAAAGAAGAGCAAGAAATCTTAGTAAAATGTATTATTCAATTTAAAGAAACTATTAATAAACTAGAAGAACAATATAAAATAAAAGTCTATAACAAAAATCAGAATATAAGAGTAGGTTACTGGTCATATCAAGTATATAGTAGTGAATGGTTAGATGATCGCAAAGTTAAAGGTTTCAATATGTTTAATAAACCTTCTAGTTATTCCTATTTAGGAGTAAGAATACAAGCTACTAATTGGGCAAAAAGCTCTAGTAATTTGCCTCCGATAAAATTGGTCGATAGTAATGGAAATGAATTTGATTCTGCTAATGTATTAGGTGGTAGAGGTTATGGGGATAAAGTTTTACTTTTTGAAAATGTTAATCCTACATTGTCGGTAACAGGCTGGGTAATATTTGATGTACCACAATATGAGACTTATCGGTTGAAATTATCTGGTGGTTACTGGTCTGATGAGTCTGTATATGTAAATTTAAATTAGTTAAATGTTTTTTTATAAATCTAAATAATAATAAAAGGAAAAATATTATGGCTTTAAAAAATTGTCCTGAATGCGGTAATCAAATAAGTAACAAAGCAACAAAATGTCCTCACTGTGGGGCTCCTTTGAAAACAGATTCTACTGGTGGTTGTTGTGGCTGTGGTTGTTTATTGATGATTATATTATTTTTTCTTCCTGTTCTATTTCCAAGAACAGACTTTGATGAAAAAAATACAACAACAAGACAGAAAAGTGTAACAAATCAAGCTGTAAAAAAAGAAAAAACAGTAAAAATAGGCGAAACAGTAAATGTTGGCTATTGGTCATATTGTGTGTGGTCTAAAGAATGGACAAACAAAACAAGCAATAATGAATTTTTAAATCAATCTCCTGATTATCAATTTTTGAAGATTAATATCACTGTTAGAAATAATGCTAAGGATGCCAGCAATTTACCTCCTATAAAACTAGTAGATAACAATGGTAACGAATATGATACTTCCAGCAAATCGTTTGGTCTAGAAAATGGGCTTAGTCTAATTGAAAGAGTAAATCCCTCGCTTCAAAAAGGTGGTTTTATACTTTTTGATGTTCCAACTAATAAACAATATAAATTAAAAGTATCTGGCGGTTATTGGTCTAGTGAGTCTGCCTATATAGAGTTAAATTAAATAATTGATTACTTATTTTCTTTTACCGTTTGAAATCACAAAAATTTAGGCGGTTTTTTATATTTTATGGATTGCTATTATTCTGAAACGTTTTGCTTTGTTCCCCAGCGACTCGCTGACCTCCTGTCGTCTGCTTGTATAGCCACATTTTTGTGGAACATCTTTGTTATATTATATTTTGCAAAAATTATTAATGTTATAAGACTAAATTATATTCTTTGAATCCAGCCAATAATTGTTCTTTTGTTAATCCTATAGATTTTGCTGCTTGTTCAACAGAAACTAGACCTTGCTTTATAAAGTTGTATACAGTATT
>CAJOND010000098.1 GCA_905236675.1 Candidatus Rifleibacteriota bacterium
CCTGGAAAATGTCCATTTTTTAGGTTTCGCCCCTCTTTTACCTGTCAAAAATTAGGGCACCCCCTAAATATCACTGTCCATTTTCAAGGGTATAGTTTAAGCTCCTTCTTCCCCCTTTCTCCCTACACCCTTCACCCTAATCCCTAAAAGAGAGTTTGCAGCTTTTTTTGAAGACAAATTATTTAAAAACAAATGTAATATTTTTTTTATTATAAATAGCTTACTGGAATAACTTTGTCTCTTTCTGATAATGAAATAATTTTATCGTATAAACAGACAACTCCACCGTTACCACGTTTTATATCAGGAATTTTATCAAGAATAGAAAATGCTTTTATATCTTTCAAACTAGGGTCAGCATGTTTCTTTATTTCGATTGGGTAAATCGTTCCTGAATCTTCAATTATCAGATCTATTTCTTTCATATCCTTGTCACGATAAAAGTAAATAGGTGGCTCTAGAATACCATTGTTATAGTAACTTTTTATAATTTCGCTGATTACAAAGCTTTCAAAAAAATGTCCAGCCATAGCTCCACTTTGCAAAACAGAAATGGTATTCCATTGAGTTAAATAGGCTGCAAGTCCAGAATCAAGGAAATATAATTTTGGAGTTTTTACAGAACGTTTGAAAACGTTGTTAGAATATGGTTTCAGCAGATAAATAATATTGGAAGCTACTAAAACCGATAACCATCTTTCCGCCGTTGGCTGGCTTATTCCTATTTCTCTGGCAATTCCACCAAGATTCAATAATTGCCCATTTAAAGCTGCTGTGGCACGCATAAATTTTGAGAATTTCAATTCGTCTCCGATATTGATTAATTGTCTTACATCACGTTCTATATATGTTTTTAGATAAGCCGAATAATAAAGTCGCCAGTCAAAGCTCTTGTTTAAGGCTAATTCAGGGAGTTGACCCCGATGTAAATAATACCAAACTTCTTCATAATCTATTGCTTTATGATTATTACTGCGTTCCGTTAAATATGATTCACTAGGTATAAAAGGTTTATCGAATTTGATTTTTTGAATTTCTCTTAAGGAAAATCCTAATAGATTTATTAATCCTATTCTTCCTGATAGAGTTTCAGAAACATTTTTCATCATCTGAAACTGTTGTGAACCGCTTAAAAAGAAAAGACCTTTTTTATGTGATTTATCTATGTGCATTTTTATTTGTGAAAATAGCTGAGGTGCTCTCTGTATTTCATCTATAAAAACAGGTGGTGGATTGTCTTTAAAAAATGTTCCACTTAAATTTTGAGCTGTATCACAAAGAATACTGTCATCCATTGTTATATATGGTATTTTAGGTGTAATATTTTGGAGCATAGTTGTTTTCCCAACCTGTCTGGCACCTGTAACCATTACTGCTCCAAACATCTTGGAAAGCTTTTTTATTGTCTTTTCTGCATGACGTCTTAGATACATAAAACACCACTCTTGTTTTTCGGCTGATTTAATATTTAATATTATTTTAGCCGAAAAATAATAATATAGCAAGTTATTCCTTTGGCAACTAAATATGAAACGATTTTAGCAATGTTGCTATAAAATTGTTAGTTTGTAAACCAAATAATTTTCTTTGATCTCCGCTCTAAAAAAAAGGTTAGTCGAAGAAACATAACTGTTTGTAAAAAGTTAATTATGGCTAAAAAACTTTCACCAGCTAAAACACTCCCCTAATTTCTTCTCCCTCATCTCTTATCTCTAAAAAACTGGATTGCCACGCAGTCTTCGATTGCTCGCAATGACGGTTATATCACAGACTATCACCAGCTAAAACAATTCTCTTATCTACGACTCGCTAGCCATCCTGGCGCTCGCATGCACTCCAAACATCCTGTTTGTCGTCTTTTCTCTAATCTCTTATCTCTAAAATAAGGTTAATCGAAGAACATAACCCTTTGTAAAAAGTTAATTATAGCTAAAACTTTCATTAGCTAAAACAATTCTCTCATCTCTTTTTCTCTAATCTCTTATCTCTAAAAAAATCGTTTGCAGCTTTTTTTGCACGACAAATATCAAATTAATTTTTAAAATCAATAATGAACTTAATTATAAAAAGGAGATTTTATGTATCCGAAAAATGTTCCTGTGACAGCAGAAATTGACGAAGTAGCCTTAGAGGGTTATGGCACTTACTATATAAGAGATTATGCAGGCGCAACTATGACTAGTCCATTTAAAGGAATTCACTGCGGTGATGGCTGGCACCGACCTTGTTTTAATCCTATGCCGATTACAGATGAACAGATAGTTAAATCTTCAAAAATAGATTTAGTCGATGGATATAAAGAATGCTTGCAGATTATTAATAGAATAAAAACAAATAAAGAAGAAATAAAACAGCTTTTCTTTGAAGTAAAATTTGAAAAAAGCACTATGCAAGCTAGGTTAGAAGATATGCAAAAAAATAAAAGATTGTTAAAGGAAAAATATAAAAATGGCCAACTAACTCAAAAAGAGTATCAACAGTTGATTAATACATTAAATAGAGAGAAAAGCACTTTGCAAATTTCTATAAATGATTGTTTCAAAAATATTTATGAAAAAAAAATTCGGTGAAACAATTATCCAAAATCTTGAAGAAACAATTCAAATATTAACAGACTATGTAAATAAAGAGAATGAAAAATGATGCACAAATTCAAATTTATAAATTACCTGTTATATTTGGAGGTTTACTTATAATGAGAATATTTTGTAAAGAAAAGGATTATTATGATTATCTTCAAGATTACTCAGACGATGTAATATTCGATAGAAGAAAATTTAATAAAATAACTTCTAAAGAAATACTAAAAGAAATTCCAATCCAAGATTATCATAATAAAATAAATGTATTTCAAGTATTCGCATTAAGAGCAGGTTATTATCTCTTTTTCTTTAAATCAAAAATAGTCTTGAATAACTCTCCTGAACATTATTCTTATTATATTGAGTGTGATTTTAACTATGAAATTGAATATCTTGGACAAAGGATAGATTATGAGTATAAAGGTTCAGAAATTTTAACTTTTGAATGGTATGAGATAAGTGCTGGGCGTGATAGAAAATGGAATCCCAAGTATTATGATATAATGGAAGTTAATTTAAGCAATATAGAAAAAGGGAGCTGGAATTTTGAGAAATATGGTAAAGAAAGAAGGCGTGAAACTAGAGTTCCTTTATTAAGAAATACTTTTATTGCAAAATTTATACCTGCGGAGCTTATTTACCGTGGTATTGATGATTATATAAGAGCTTCAAAGAATGATGTCGACCAGGAATCACAAGGTTTAACAGATATTGACAAAGTTATTAATCATGGATTTGATAAGCGAACAAGTTTCAGAAATATAAAAGATTAATAAATATAACGAGCCGAAGGCTCGTTTCCTTTTTTTCTCTAAAAAAAACTGGTTTGCTACGTTTCTGATTGCTACGCAATCAGCCCCCTAAATCAGCACGCTGGCAGCTCCCCCAGAAATTTTTTTCAAATATGGTGGAAAAGTTTCTCCAGCTTTCAATAATGATTATAGCACAGATTTTCATCAGCTAAAACAATTCCCTCCGCTCTAAAAAAGGTAAGTCTAAGAAACTAAATAACTTTTAAATTAATTATAATACTTGCGAAATTTCTCAAAATAAACTAAAGTTAATCTAAAGTCTACTTTATTTTAACTTTAGTTTGGTGGTTTATGAAATATATAAAAAGACATCTGGAACGAAAATTTTTGAGTGTTAATTCAGCTTTTAAAGCAATTTTGCTGACTGGTGCTCGTCAAGTTGGAAAATCTACTATGCTTAAACATTTAGCAAAGAAGTATAAAAGAGACTATGTTTCCATGGATGACATTCAAAACAGGGAATTAGTACAAAGCGATCCTAAGCTGTTTTTCCAGATGTATAAACCACCCATTATAATTGATGAAGTTCAGAAAGCACCTGAAATATTTGATTATATAAAAATAATATGTGATGAGACAGATGAAAAAGGGTTATTTTGGCTTACTGGCTCTGAAAGCAGAAAATTATTGAATAAAGCTGGCGATTCCCTTGCTGGAAGAATATGCATTCTTCAATTATTTGGCTTCTCTCAGAGTGAAAAACTAGGTATTTCAGATGATGAAGATTTCGACTTTTCCTTTGAAAATTTGGTTAAAAGACAGAAAAAACGACCAACTAATAACATTATAGATGTTTTTCCCAATATATGGCTTGGTGGATTGCCAGAAGTTCAATCGTTGAATGAAGAACAAAGAGAGGCATATTTTGATTCTTATATAGAAACCTATTTAATGCGAGATGCGGTTGATGACAATGGAATAAATGATACTGTAGGCTTCAGAAAAATTTTAAGGGCCTGTTCCTCATTCATAGGGCAGTTATTAAATTATAACGATTTGGCATTTGCTGCTGGGGTTTCCTCTCCAACTGCAAAAGAATGGGTTAAAGTTCTTCAGAAAATGGGAATAATATATCTGTTAGAACCTTTTTATAATAATGAATTAAAAAGGCTTGTGAAAACACCAAAACTATATTTTTGTGATACCGGATTAGGAGCTTATTTGTCGAGATGGCTTACTCCAGAAACTCTAATGAATGGTGCTGCTAGTGGGGCTTTTTTTGAAAATTATGTAGTTATGGAATTAATAAAGCATTTTTCCTATTCTAAAAGTAAGGCCAATTTAACTTTTTATCGTGATGTTAATCAAAAAGAAATTGATATTGTGCTCGAAGAAGGTGAATTTTTACATTCTTTTGAAATAAAAAAATCAGCTTCTCCAGATAAACGTATAATCAAATCTTTCAATGTTTTAGATAAAACTACATTGAATCGTGGTTCTGGTGGCATAATCTGCATGACTGATAAGCCATTTCCATTAGATGAAAATAATAATCTCATTCCAAGTAATATTATTTGAGTAGCCTAATCGAAAGGCTCTTTTTCTTCAATCTTATATCTCAAGTTTTGATCTTATATCTCAAACTTTGGTCTTAAATCTTAAATCTTCCTCAACTTTGCAGCTTTTTTGTCTGTTAAATATTTTGAATGTTTTTGTCGTTATACTAATTCATAGTAAGAATTTTTACCCAAACCTTTGTTTTTTATTATATTTTTTTCAACTAATTTTTTTAGTAATCGGTTTGCAGTAGCCTGGCTAATAGATAAGTAGTTCTCTAATTCTTTTCTTGTTATTTTCCCATTTTTCTTAATATAGCTAATTATGTATTCATCACGATTTTGAATGTTATTATAATAACTTATTGTATTTTGATTATTTTTTTTACTTTCAGTTTTATTAGATACATAATTTTTATTTGGAAGGGTAATTTTAAATATATTTGTAGTTATTTCTATGATGGGCTTGTTTTCACAATCAGAATATGAGTTCATTATTTTTTTGATACCTGTTCCATAAGCTTCTATTAATTTTAAACGATAAAAAATATTGGCTAAATTTCTGTTTCTGCAAACAGAATAACCTATCAAAATATCATCTTTGTTTACACCCGGTAATAACCCACCTATTGAAGTAATTTCAATTTTATCAGTATAAATACTTACCAATGAACTAGATTTAAAAGAATAATCACGATGTACAACTGTATTCAGTAAAGCTTCTCTTAATGCTACTTCTGGATAATCTTTATTGTCTATCCTTAGCAAACCATCAAATTTAGCTCTTGTTTGATTATGTTGATCTATAAATTCATAAGTATCATTAAGCTGTTTTAATAATGAGCCTGAAAATTCACGCCTGTCTTGAAAATAATTTTGGTCAATTCCATTAAAGACAGCAACTTTAAAAGTTTGTATACATTGGTCTGAGAGTAATAATGCAAGATTGGTAAACCAATTGTCTTTTCTTATTATTCCTAAAGATAACATTTGTTGTTTGCCAAAAGGGATATTTCTTAAAGAAAATTCTTTTTTGGTTGAATTAAAAGTTAATTGTTGCAGAGAGGGAATCATTTCTTCAAAAGTATCTCCATCAGTTTCTTTTATCATATTTCTTATTGAGTTATCTGAAGCCGAAACAGTAGATGTACCTTGTCTAACAAAAACTCCTGAAGGTTTTAGTCCGTATTTTGCTAAATAATATGGTTTATTTGTTCCTTTTTGAACAGAAACAGAAATAACTTTTTTCTTTTTTATATCAATAATATTATAGTGAATAAACATTGTTATGTCTGGTTTTATAGAGTCTCTGACCATATTGCCAATTTGTTGCATGGTTTTGTCGGGGTTATCAACTCCTACAACTTTGCCGTTGTCTTTTATTCCTATATATAGGGTTCCCCCCTCACTGTTCGCAAATCCAACTATAATTTTCTTAATGTCTTCAACAATTATTTCTTTTAATTCTGTATGCTCGTCTTCAATAAAGTTATTCATTATTCTTGTCACTTTCTTGTCATATTCTAATCATTCTAATCACTTGCTTATTATTTAGTCAATGTTTTTTTATTTGCTTAGTTTTCGCTCTTCTTTTCTCTTTTTCTTTAATCTTTTCACCTGCTCTCTGCTCTCCGCTCTAAAAGAGGCTTTAGCCTTGTCCGCTCTCTGCTCTTTTCTTCAGTTTTCTATCTTATGTCTCCATCTATGGTCTTATATCTTATATCTTTCATCTTTCATCTTTCATCTTTCAACTTTCCGTTTTCAGTTTTCAACTTTCCAACTTTGCAGCTTTTTTTTGACGATAAATTTAATTTTAATTTTTATAATTAATTTAAAACTTTTAAAAAGGGTGATAAAACAATGCGTAAATTTAAAAGTGTTGGTGGACGTGTGAAACTAAGATTACCACAGCGTCCAAACATACTAATTTTAAAATATAAACATATAGGTATAGAAATGGTTCGTTGTCCTGCTGGTAGCTTCATGATGGGGAGTCCTGAAGGTGAATTAGGCCGAAAAGATAATGAAGTTCATCACCAAATTACAATAAACCACCTTTTTTATATTGGTAGATACCCTGTTACTCAAAAGTTATATAGGGCTGTTATGGGTGAAAATCCATCTTGTTTTAAAGGAAAAAATAATCCTGTAGAACAAATTAATTGGTTTGAAGCAAAAGAATTTTGTAACAAACTTAATAAAAACGCTAAAAATATTCCTAAAGGATATAAATTCGATTTACCATCAGAAGCACAGTGGGAATATGCTTGCAGGGCAGGAACTACTACAGCATTGAATAATGATAAAGTATTGACAACATTAGATGGTGTTTGCCCTAATCTTAATGAAATCGCTTGGTATCGCACAAATTCTAATAATAAGACTCATCCTGTTGGTCTAAAGAAGCCTAATGTTTGGGGAATATTTGATATGCTTGGAAATGTATTTGAATTATGTGATGATTACTGGAACGATGATTATTCCTCAAAATCTTATGTGAATCTTGTTCGGTCTACTGATGATTTGGTTAGTTTTCATGCCATGCGTGGCGGCTGCGCTAGGGCCGTTATTTATTGCCGTTCAGCAATGCGTAGCCCTTTTCTTTCTTGGTTTAAAGCCAAGATTATCGGTTTCCGTGTTGCTCTTGTTCCCATTAATGAATAGAAAGGACAACGAATCTCATGCGTAAATTTAAAAGTGTTGGTGGTCGAGTAAAATTCAGATTGTCAAAATTACAAACCGAATATCATAAAAAGCTAACTACAAAATTTACTGAAAATTATTATAAATATGAATATGATAAACGCCCATACAAGGATAATGAAAGATTTTTTGTTCATACTTTTGAAAAGCATATTACTGGGTTGCCTGTAAATATTTGGTTGTATGATGCTAGTGAAAGAGGCTATTTTACGAAAGTTCCGCATATATGGTTCCAAAAAGATAAATCTGATAATGATAAATTCTGGTATTCATATATGATGAGTATTTCTGTAAAGCCACAGGTTTTAACAAAAAAATTAAAACCTGCGAAGAAGTTTTATACTAAACTGAAAATGAGTGAAATAAAAAAATTATAGCTTGGGTTTCCGAAAATTATGAACTATTAATCAAGCACTGGAAACAGGAAATTGACTCTTCTGATTCTATAAACCTTTTAAAAAAGACACCCAACAGAACTATTTAATTATTAAAATATGATGTAAAAGGTATTCTGTGCTCATAATTCTTTTGTGTTGTCTTTTCTGTAGTGTTTAATCAAATATGTTTGTTTTTATATTTCGCAAATTTAAATATTTTTTATTTTTGCGAAACAACATTTTCTTGATTCTCTGTCCTGGTCGATTATTTCTAAAATTTTTTTTTCAAGTTCTATATGTTCTTTGTACTATTTTTACTTTGCTATCTTTTGTTAACAATTTGCTAACGGTTAGCTAACTGTTAGCTAACTGTTAGCAAATTCTCAATTCTCAACTTCTCTCAGCTCTCCGCTCTGAGCTCTTATGCTCTAAAAGAGGCTTTATCTTCAGCTGCTCTCAGCTCTATAGCTCTTTCTCTCCAATCTTCTATCTCCATTTTTGGTCTTGTATCTTAAATCTTCCTCCAGTTTGCAGCTTTTTTGCACGATAATTTTTTTTACTACAAAAACAATTAATAAATTAATTATTTAATAATTTCCCAATAACCATTTTTATTGGAGCCAATACGCTTTATTTTTCCTAATTTTTTTAACTCTTTAATTAAAACATTAATTCTTGATATTCCAAGCCCAACAACTTTTGTTAATTCATTTGTTGTAATAGTTGGTTGATTAGAAATCGCAATTAAAACCTTTTTTTGAGATGGATTCAAGGTTTGATAATCAATAGATTTTTGAGAAAGCTCGAATGGATACTTTAAAGTAACAATGATATGATTATCTGTGATATTAAACGCTTCTCTACCATAATGTTTAACAATTTCTGGAACACCATGACCAGTTTGCTCAACAATTCCAAGTTGTCCCATGATTTTTTGTAATTGTTTGTTGATTGGATGGCTAATTCCGATATAAAAATCTTCAATCGAATAATCAACAGGCAACCCACCAGTAGAAATTATTTCAATCCTATCGCTAAAAATATAAATTGCTGGTGGAATCATCTTGGCCCATTTACAATGCAAGCAGGCATTAACCCAGGCTTCTCTTAATGATTTTTCATCAAAAAGTTTTAATTCTTTTCTCGAAAAATTATTGTCTAGAATAACTTTTGTTTCATTTATAGAACTAACATAGTCAAAAGCTTGATTCATTGCTAGAATAAGGCATTTATAACCATATTCGTTTCTTAGCAACATCTCTAATTTATCTTTTCCTGCAAATTTAACAACTTTTATAGAACAATTATTATTATCAGATAGTAAATCGGCTAATTCATTGTATTTCCCATTTTTACAGAGAAGACCAGTATTCTTTTCAAAGGTTTTATTATCAAAAGTCAAACCTTTTACAATATACAATTGTTTAAGCTGATTAAAACTTAATTCCTGATTAAAAGATTCAATATTTGTTATTAATTCCGATGAATTTGTAAATATTAATTCTTTAAGTATTTCGGGTTCTATTTTTTTGTTTTCACAACCGGATCTTATAAGATAATTTCCATCTGCAGAATAAGGCTTGTTTGTGCCTTCTACTTCAACAGAAATAATACATTTATCTTCTATGGTTTCAAATTTAATTGTTGGAATAATAGAAGGTTTTATTCTAGTGGTAATAGCTTCAGATAAATCTTTGATGGTTTTATTTCCTATTTTTTGACCGACAATTTCACCATTATCGTTTATGCCAAAATAAACTTTGCCTTTGCCATGTTTATTTAGCATAGCCGCCAAAGCTTCTAGTGCTCTTGATGTTTGAGAAGTTGAGATTTTAAACTCAATATATTCTGATTCCTTACCAAAATTCATTTTTTTACCTTATCTCTAGTTATATTTTTATTCTACACTTATTCTACATTTTATTCTACACTTTATTATCTTTATTGTAAATAATCAGCTTTGCAAGTCCTGATTATAAGGCTTTCTCTTATTTCAGTTTCCCTCTATTGTTCTTATTTTTTCTAAAAAGGTTAGTCTAAGAAACTTAGTAGCTTATAAATAGTTTATTATGGCTAAAAACTTTCATTAGCAAAAAGAGGGTTCAGCCTAGTCTGCTCTGTTGCTCTCAGGTCTAAGTGCTTATCTAAAAACTTGAAATACGCTAAATAATTAGTATTAATTTTTTCGTAGTCTACCCATTGTCATAAACGTATAGCTTTCAGGGCTAAAGCCCATACGCTATACTTTTTTATGACTAATGTGTAGACTATTAATGAGGTCTAATTTGGGTTAAAAATTAGTTTTAGCACAGTTTCTCGCAATTGTATAAGTCAATCAATTAGTTACATTTTAGTTCCTAATTATTAGATTTTTCTGAGTCTTTTAGTTTTTCTCTGAAATCCTTTGGAGTAA
>CAJOND010000099.1 GCA_905236675.1 Candidatus Rifleibacteriota bacterium
CTTCACGATCTCTCGTATGATTGGCCACAGATACCCGGTCAGAGCCTCATCATCCTCCGGCGTCAATTCTGTATTACCGCTGCGGATCAGACCCATTTTTAGGTGATCGATCGACAGATACGGATATTTGTATTTTTCGAGCATCTTTTGTGCCAGAAGCGTTTTTCCAGTGTGAGATGCACCCGTAATCAGTATGATCATTTTTTCCTCGTCAAGATTAAATATGTCAGTATCGGTCTCCATATTCCTTTCGTGCTTCTGCCGTCCATTTGGAGATGAAATCCGTCTTCGCATCTGTATATGCATCCCGGTCATGCTCATATTGTTTCCAAAGCCGGAGCTTCAAGGTTTCATATTCTTTTGCCACGGCAGGATGCTCGTTCAAATAATCACGGAAGTACAGTTCATCATTGTCCCCGGATATGATATACTTTATCCGCAAATCCGTTTTCAGTATATCCCTTATTAAGTGAAATCCGGTTTGCCTCGGCATACATGACGGTAAAACCGCTCTGTTCCAATAGTTGTGCTATATCTTTCATGTCTGCGCTTTGAGGAATCTCAATCATCACATCAACAATATTTTTAGCCCATATTCCCTGAATGGCGGTGCTTCCGATATGACTGATCCGCACAACAGGCTGAGCAGCTAAAAGACCGGTCAGCGTTTGCCTGATCTCATTGAAGCTATCTTTCCACCGATCATCGTGAGGCACAAGAAAGATGGGAAACAATGCCCATAACTCTTCCAATGTCATTTTAGATAAATCTTTTCCCATGCCAAAGGCCTCCATAAATTCCGATTTGAATTATTCTATCATGAGCAACACAAATGTAAAAAGGGAGTAAAATAAATGGTAGTGTCGATAAATTGAAGCCTTGTAAGCTTATATATGTCAAAGAAACCCCAGAATGCATCGGTAATATAGTAACCTAAAACCCATAAGAGAAAGTGGCGATAATTGCGCTCTGTGTCTGTCGACTCTTTCTTATTACCGATAAGAAGAAAGTCTCTATTGGTAATAATAAGAAGAATAGATGATATAATTCCGATGATTGAGTAGGTCATGTTGTTAGTGTTGCTAAATAGCCTTAATTAATGCTTTGTCTTTATATTGCTTTTATATTATTATACCCGCGAAAAGCTTTATGTTCAATATTTTTGTGAGGAATGAAAGGTTTGGGAAATTGAGAAATTTTAGTTTTTTGTAGCCTGTTAATCAAGTTATTCTATATGTCCGGAAGAAGGCTGTCCGAAAACTCGAATTTGGCGAAAATTTTAGTGTGTAGAGAAATGCCCTTGCTCCCTTTTGTAAAGGCGATGTTCCCAGGCGAAACTCAATAACTCACGCTTTTGGGTATTTTTTTTTGAAGATGCTCCCCCAATGCCATTGGGGGAGCTGGCGAGCGAACGCGAGACTGAGGGGGCTGCATTGCAAAGCAATGCGGTAGAAGAGGCTGACTACCGTAAGGTAGTCGGTAAGGGGGATTTTAAAATAATTAGAATAATCTAATTATGCGGTCATAATCTAGTTTTCGGACAACCTCCGGCAGGACGATACTAAAAATCAACCCCAAAAGTATAATATAACCATATTTAAAACCAAGAAATATGGAGTGATAAATTAATTTATCAAGAGCAATTAGTAGTTAGAAATTTATGTTAGACAAGTGAAATGACGAGCCGTCTACCAAGGGCATTGGCGGCTTTTTCTAACTGCCGAAGGCTTGGGTAGTGTTTTGGATTGGTCAACTTGTCAGCTACTGGCCAAGTGACCCCCATAGCTCTTGCTAGATCGGCAGTGCTCATTCTTGTAGCATCTTTAGCGTTGCGGATAGATAAAGCCGACTGAATATTGGCAGAAGGCATGACTTTGTATTTTGTATCTATATCAGAGGCTTCAGGTATTGGCTCGTTGTTTTCTAGCCTACATTCAAGAGAGAGATTTAAGACATCGGTTGCCATATAGAAAGCTTCATCTTCGGTATCTGCTTCAGAATAGGCTTCTGGTAAATCAACAAACTGGATAAGAAAACCGCCCTCTTCAGCTGAGGTTAGTTTGAATGGGTATTTAATATTCATAATAGTTTTAAACCAGTATCCCTTTCTATACTTTTTACAGTTCCCACTTTAAGGTCTTTTGTTCCATGCAAAGGAATTGTTACAGGTGGAAAACCGTCCTTAACATAACGGTAATGGCTACCAGAAACTCTTTTAAGCTGCCAACCATTCTTTTCCAGAATTTTAATGATTTGTTTTGCATTCATATTATAATTATATCATATTGAGTTATAATTTCAAACTATTTAGTTATATTTTATAGCTAAAAAATACTTGTCTCGTTGTGACCAAATGTGTCTTCTCTTCAAAACTACAACAACTACCAGCAACAACTAACAACAATGACTACAACAAGCTTTGTAATCTTTTCCAGAATGATAAAAAATGCTCTATTAAAAACTACATCTTTGTTATTATCTCTCTGTTTGATGGATTATCTGTTTTTGATTTGCAGAATCTTTTGTTTCAGAATCAATCTTTTGTATTTCATTTGTTGATTTTTGCATGCAATTACTTTAGAATGAATGTAGCGAGGTGAATTATGGCTATTGTACAATTAAGGGTTGATGACGATTTAAAAGCTAAGGCTTCTTCTATTTATGAAAAGCTAGGTATAGATTTATCCAGTGCTATAAAAATGTTTTTAAAAAGATCTGTTACCGTTAATGGAATTCCATTTAGCATGATTCTTGAGAAAACAGACAATGACCAAGAATTAGCTGCTATGTCTATAAGAAATATGAATAATTCTGCTGAAGAAAATGGTATTTCAGATATGAGCATTGATGATATAGACAAAGAAATAGCAGAATATAGAAAACATCGAAAAAGAAGTAAAAAATGAAATTTTACGCTGTTATAGATACTAATGTTATTGTTTCAGCTATGTTAAAAAGGAATTCAGTTCCTTGGATTATAGTTAATAAATTATTTGATGAAACAATAATCCCCTTAGCTAACAATGAAATAATTGAAGAGTATGAAGACGTTTTGTCCCGTAAAAAATTTTCTTTTAATAAAAAAGATGTAAGTAACTTTATTAAAGAATTTAGGAAAAAAGCTATATTACTAGATAGAACTAAAATTGATGAACAATTTGTAGACTTAGATGATGTAGTTTTTTATGAAATAGTAATTACTGCAAGAAAGAAATCTAGAAATTCATACTTGATAACAGGCAATAAAAAGCATTTTCCTATAAAATCGTATATTGTTACACCAAATGAGATGCTTGAAATTATTAAGAAATGAAGAATTTAACTATAACTAAAAACTACTAAGGTAAATTTAAAGAATAGTTGTATAAAAAAAATTACTTTGATACTATATATAAAGAAATAAAGAAATAAAGAAAAAAGAGAGAGAGAGGAAACCGCTATGTTTAATAACCCAGAAAACACCAACGGCGTAATAAAAGCCCCAGATATCGAACAGTTATTACCTGCTATAGAATGGATGGCAGACCAGATTCCTGGCGGTTTCTTTATTTATAAGGCATATGATGATTTGGAACTTCTCTATGTTAATCGTGCTTTAATGCGAATATTTGCCTGTAAAACTCTAGAAGAATTTAAAGAACTGACGGGCTTTACCTTTAAAGGTATCGTGCACCCCGATGATTTTGTAGATATTCAAAACAAAATAGATGTTCAAATAGACGACCCTGTAAATGAAAATCTTGATTATGTAGAATACCGAATTATTCGAAAAGACGGCGAAGTAAGATGGGTTGATGATTATGGCTATTTAGCAGATCTTCCAGGTTATGGTAATGTGTATTTTGTATTCATTGTAGATATTACAGAAAAGCATAATTTGCAGGAAGAAACACGCAGACGAGTCGACCTTTTCAAGGGCATGATAGACCAGTTTAATTCGTTGGCAGATAACAGCCTGACTGTAGTGCGCATGAACATCACCAAAGGCATTATTGAAGAAGCCAGGGGAAGAGATTTATTTGATACCGACTACGCCGGTGCACAGATTTCTGAAGGCAAGCAAATTAGATTAGAAAGTTTTATAGATCCTAAAGACCAAAAGAAGTATGAAGAAATATTTGATTTGAACAATCTTCTCGAAAGATATTACAAAGGCGATGGACCAGCTACCCTTGTTGCATACTGTCGAAGACAATCAGGCAGAGCTTGTTTTGTTAAATTTTCAGGAAGTGCTTTGGTTGACCCGATAACTCACGATGTTATAGCTTTCAGAGTTGAAACAGAATATAACACGGAAAAAGTAACTGAAATCCTTACAGAAAAAGTCTTGGTTAAGCAATACGATATGGTCACTTATATTGTTGGCGACAATTACGGTGTTATTATAGGTGACGTTGAAAATACAGAAAAAGGTAGCATTTTCCCTAAAAAAAGAGATGGAAGTTATTCCCAATACATTAAATTCCAAGTATTGCCTGCTACCAATGGAATTTCACAAAAGGTGAAAGATTTGGATGATGCTTTATCTTTAACCAGAATCGCCAAGGAACTAGAGGATAAAGTTTCCTATTCTGTAGATGTAAACTGTACTATTGAAGGGGAAGTATTCAACAAACGTTTTACTTATTACCTTGTTGATGCTAATTCCAGGTTTTTCATCCTGTTAAAATCAGACATAACTGATGTTTTAAAGGAAGAAAAGAAGCGAAACGAACTGCTCTCTGCTGCTTTGCATGAAGCAGAAAGGGCTAATCTAGCTAAAACTTCATTCCTTTCTAATATGAGTCACGAAATAAGAACACCAATGAATGCAATAATCGGCTACGATACCATTGCTTTAACCAATCCCGATATTCCCAAATCAACAAAAGAAAACTTAGAAAAAATCGGTGAAAGTGCAAAGCATCTGTTAGGGCTGATAAACAACATTTTGGATATGTCTAGAATCGAATCTGGCAGAATTATATTGAAGCTCGAAGAGTTCTCATTCAGACAAATGTTAGAACAGATAAACACTATGGTTCAGACACAGTGTTCAGAAAAAGGTATAAACTTTGAATGCTGCCTGATTGGAAATATTGAAGATTATTATATTGGCGATGATATGAAGTTAAAGCAGGTTATCATCAATATTTTAAGCAATTCGATAAAATTCACGCAATCATCTGGAAGTATTTCTTTCATTATTGAACAGATGAATACTTTTGATGATAATACAACTATAAAGTTTGTGATTAAAGATACTGGAATAGGCATAGATAAAGCTTTTATTCCAAAGATTTTCGATGCTTTCTCGCAGGAAAATTCAACTACATATAATAAATTCGGCAGTTCTGGACTTGGAATGGCAATTACTAAAAATATTGTCGAATTGATGAATGGCACAATTTCAGTTGATTCTGAAAAAGGCGTTGGAACGCAATTCACTTTAACTATACCTTTGAAGAATTCTGATAGAAAATCCTTTGTTAGCCAAACTTTCGATAAGAAACAAATGAGGGTTTTAATCATTGATGATGAGCAGGTTGCTTGCCAACACGCCAGATTAGTGCTTGAAGATGTAGGAATCAGTGCTGATACCTGTTTAGAAAGCAGTGAAGCTTTGAAGATGATTGAACTTCAACATGCTAAGCAGAAGCCTTATAGTCTTATTCTTATAGATTGGCAGATGCCCGATATAAACGGTATTGAATTAACACGTAAAATACGCGAAAAATACAAAGATAATACTACAATTATTATTCTGACCGCCTACAACTGGGATGATATCTTAGAAGATGCTTTAGCTGCGGGCGTTGATGGTTTTATGTCGAAACCTCTCTTCCCATCACATGTTTTAGAGGAATTTGAAAGAATAGTTAAAAAGAAAGGGCTTAACAAGCCTAAGAAAGAAACAAATACCATTATTTTGGAAGGCAAGCATGTGCTTCTTGCTGAAGATATGGCAATTAATGCCGAAATCATCAAGCAAATTCTGAAAATGAAGAAAATTGATGTAGATTATGCCGAAAACGGATTAATCGCCCTGGAAATGTTTTCTAAGAGTAAATTAAATTATTATGACGCAGTGTTGATGGATATAAGAATGCCTGTCATGAACGGGTTGGAAGCCACAACATCTATCAGAGCACTAGAGCGAGAAGATGCCAAGAAAATACCAATTATCGCTTTAACCGCAAATGCTTTTGATGAAGATGTTCAGCAGTCTCTACAAGCTGGTATGACAGCCCACCTTTCAAAACCTGTCGAAATAGACCAGCTTTATAAAACTCTCGAAAATCTTATTGGGAAGCCCTCTCACTAAATAATTTAAGCATCTTTTTTTCTGATGCTCCCCCAAAATGCATTTGTCATTGTTGGGGGAGCTGGTGAGCGAAGTGAGACTGAGGGGGTCTTGATGGCGAAGCTAGCATAGAGAGCAGAGAATTGCTTTATTGTAATTTTACATAAACGAAACAATTTGATATAATTAACTTTAGAATAATTAACTTTAGAGTTAATAAAATTATTAATAAAATAATTAATTGAGAAAAATCAATGTTTATCGGCAGAAAATCAGAATTAGAAACACTAAATGATTTATATGAACAAAAAGGGTTCCAGTTTTTCATACTTTATGGGCGCAGACGAGTTGGGAAAACTACTTTTCTAACTGAATTCTGTAAGAATAAACCACATATTTTTTATTCTGCAGAACAAAGCAATAACAAGCTTAATTTAGAAAAATTTTCGGTTGAGGTATTTAATTTTTATAAAGAAACGGCTTTAACATCTTTTTCCTCTTGGTCTAATGCTTTTCAATTTATAGCAGAAAGGCAAAAGAACAAAAGATTGATTGTAATCATAGATGAATTTCCTTATCTGGCAAGGAAAAACAAGCCTCTTCTTTCTGAACTACAGCATATAATAGATAAAAAACTTCAAAACACTAATATTTTCTTAATAATTAGCGGAAGTTATATGGGTTTTATGGAAAAAGAAGTATTGAGTTCTAAGAGTCCGATATTTGGGAGAAGAACAAGCCAATTAAAAATGCTTCCTTTTGATTACAAGACCAGTTTAGAATTTCTAAAAGGCTTTTCAGATGAAGATAAGCTGAATGTTTACGGAGCAGTAGGTGGCACTCCTCTATACTTGAAGCAAATAAATAATAATTCCAGCTTCAAAGACAATATTAAATTAACCTTTTTAAAGCCTACATCTTATTTATATGAAGAGCCTCTGCTCCTGCTCAGGCAGGAAGTTCAAGAACCAGGTATTTATAGCGCGATTATTGAAAGTATAGCTAATGGTTATTCCAAAGCAAATGAAATATCTACAAGAATTGGAGAAGAAACAGCTAAGTGTTTAAAATATATTAACACTCTATGTGAGCTAGGCCTTATAACAAAAGAAACTCCATTTGGCGAAAAAGAAAATTCAAGGAAAACTATTTATTATATTTCTGACTTTATGTTCAGATTCTGGTATCGTTTTGTTTACGAAAACAAGACTCTTGTAGAAACTGGTGCAGTAAATGCTGTCTGGGAAAAGAAAATCAAGTCTTTATACAACGAATATATGGGACTTGTTTTTGAAAAGGTATGTAAAGAATACCTGCTGCGGCAAAATGCTTTAGGAAACTTACCGATTTTATTTACCAAAATTGGCAGATGGTGGGGAACAGGCAATAATAAAGAACAGACCGAAATAGATATAGTAGCTAGTGATAAGAATGACTATTTAATTTGTGAATGTAAATGGAAAAGAGAATTAATGGGCTTGTCTCTATTAGAAAAGCTTAGAGAAAAAGCTGATATATTTAATAAAAAGCGGAACAAAACTTATTATATTCTTTTCTCGAAAAATGGGTTTACCAAGTCTTTAATTGATGAAGCATCAAAAGTCAAAGATGTGATATTGATTGATTTGAAGGGAATAATCAATAATTAGTTTTCCAATTGTCAGAAAACAGACATTTTGCATAGTATATTGAAATATAGTAGAATAAAAAAGAAGCAGTATAACGAGGCGGAAAATGGGAAAAGAACAATATATAACTTCATCATTATATACTTTTGAGAATATGCGGGAAGGCAACTACCTTTATGTAGACAAAACTGAATATCTATGGAAATTAGTAAACAGTCCCCAATCTATGTTTTTCTTTTCGAGACCTCGCAGATTTGGTAAGTCTCTAACCCTTTCAACTTTAAAGGCAATTTTTCAAGGGAAAAAAGAGTTATTTAAAGGCTTATATATTGAAAACCAGCCTTACGATTGGAAAGCTTACCCTGTTATACATATTGATATGGGAAGTGTTTATGCTGAAACTACTGAAAGACTAGAAGAGAATCTATTTAGCCTAATAGAAGATAATGCTAAAAAGTATAAAATTAATCTAGAAAAAAAATATCCCAATGAAGCTTTTAAAGAGTTAGTAACAAAACTTTATGAACGTGACGGAAAAGTTGTTATTCTAATAGACGAATACGACAAGCCTATTCTCAACAATATAGAAAACGAAAATCTGGCTGATTTGCAGAAAGTTATGAAAGGTTTCTATTCTGTTTTAAAAACCTGTGAGCCTTACGAACGCTTTGTTTTCATTACTGGTGTAGGCAAATTCTTAAAAGTAAGTATTTTCTCTGATTTGAATAATCTTACAGATATAAGCATGAGCGATGACTATGCCACAATGTGTGGCTATACAGAGAAAGAACTCAAGGAAAACTTTAAAGACCGTCTTATTCCATTAGCTGAATCAAAAAAACTAGAATATGAAGTTTTTCTTGATAAGATAAAGAAATGGTATGACGGCTATAGATTCAGCAAAAAATCTGAAAATGTCTATAATCCTGTTTCTTTTACTAAATTTTTGGAAAATCATGGCGATTTTAATAACTACTGGTTTGAAACTGGCAGCCCGAGCATAATAGTAAAACTAATAAACAAATCTAATCTGGACATAAAACAATATTTAGAAGTTTATCAGGAAGCTGATATTTTCACAGCTTTCATGCCTACAAAGATTTCTCTTCCGGCAATGATGTATCAGACAGGCTATCTCACGATAAAAGATGCAAAACCAGCAGGAGATTATTTCTTATATAAACTGGGTTTCCCAAATTTTGAAGTGGAACAGTCTTTCTATAGAAGACTGGCTGCTAGTATAAACACTGATGATTTAATAGGAAATTCTCTTTTTATACGGATGTATGAAGCACTAGAATCTAACGATATAGATAAGATGATGTCTGTAGTAAACACATTCTTAGCAGGTATTCCTTACAATATTCAAGTAGAAAAGGAAAAATACTACCAGAGCGTCTTCTATATTATTTTCAAGTTGATAGGCACTACTATAGGCACTGAAATATGCACTAACAACGGCAGAATAGATGTTAAGATAGAAAATGGCGACAAAATCTATATTATCGAGTTCAAGCTGAATAAATCTACCAGAGTTGCTTTAAAACAGATTTTGAAAAACGAATATTATAAACCTTATGAACATTCGGATAAGAAAATAACCATCGTTGGCGCCAACTATAACACCGAAACCCACAAAATGTATTGGAAGAAACAAGAACTGTAGTCATAATAAATATAGCATATGAGCTTGTTCTGAAAGCTATACATTTATGAGGAGTCTTGCTGCATAGCCAGCATAGAGAGCAGAGAGCCAAGCTTTGCTTGGCTTTGGTTTTCCAATAGTCAGAAAATTTCACTATTGAAAATTGGAAAGATTGCTAAAAGAATTAAAGTAAAAGAACCAGAGAGAAAGGGAAGTTTTACAATTACTAATATTTTTGTTATACTTAGTATTAAGAGCGTGCAAATGCTGCGAACACTTGCACGCTAAAATACTGGTTAGTTAAGTTCTGTTGCCATCAACAACATTGCTATAACCAACAGTATAACTACAATAATTTTCACTGCTTAACCTCCTTTCTCTACAGGTTCGGAGTATAGCAGACAAAAGGCTTGTAGGCTTGCTATACGTGAGCTGATACAAGCCTTTTACTTTTCAGATTCTTTTGTAAAAGAACTGATTATAGAATAACATAAATTTTTTTTACACGAAAACTCCTTAAATTGAAATAGTTATTTATTTTAAGGAGTTTTTCATGAAATAATTACGTTTTCCAATGGTCAGAAATTTGCCCTATTGAAAACTTCAAAAAACCTCAACTTATTTTATGTACCTCGTGCCCTTGCCATCACACAAAGCCTTAGTCTTTATTGTGATCTTGCAACTTCCAAGCAATCATATAATGATCTTTTATCCTATTTAAAATACCGGCATCATCAAACAACAACTCTGGCTTATATACCTTTTGTTTGAACAAATCCAAAAACTTCTTTTCTTTTGCTGTTATTACTAACAACTTAGCAAGAAAATCTTTAACAACTTCTTTCATTTCATCCAGTTTTATAAAAATCCCTTTTTTTATTACAGGTAAAAGCTCTGAACGAATTTTTCTAA
>CAJOND010000100.1 GCA_905236675.1 Candidatus Rifleibacteriota bacterium
TTTTTAAAAATTTAAATCAAAATTGCAGGACTAAATGCAATTTCTATTTTTGCAGAACTAAACGCAATTTAACTTGCATTTACTTTTGCAATTAACAATGTTCTGCAAAAAGGTACACAATTCTTGACAAGAGAGTATTGCTATGTTATTATGGCAAACACGACTGAGCAATTCCTATCTTTAGGGTTTTCTCCTTAAAGAAGCTCAAGCATACAAGGTTTTACCGGAGATTATGAAAAAGAAAATAATCGGTTCCAGCAAAGCGATATCGTCTGTTCTAGATTTGGTATCGAAAGTTGCAGGCAATGATGTTACTGTTTTAATCACTGGTGAGAGCGGAACAGGCAAAGAAATGGTAGCTACGGCTATCAATAGCGAAAGCCAGCGCCGAAATAAACCTTATCTAAAGATGAATTGTGCTGCAATTCCATCTGAGCTTCTGGAAAGCCAATTGTTTGGTCACGAACGAGGAGCCTTTACAGGTGCGATAAGCCGCCAGGAAGGTTGCTTCGAAAGGGCTAATGGTGGTTCGCTATTTCTTGATGAAATTGGCGATATGTCTATGATGACCCAGACCAAGTTGCTTAGAGTTCTGCAAGAGCAAGAATTTGAGCGAATTGGTGGTTCTAACACAATAAAAGTTGATGTAAGAATCATGGCAGCTACTAATAAAAGCCTTCTTGAAGAAATAAAAAAAGGAAGATTTCGTGAAGACCTATATTATAGGTTGAACGTTGTCGAAATACATATTCCTCCTCTTCGCGAACGAATAGAAGATATACCTGAAATTGTTGATTCTTTTCTTGATGAGTTTAAGGAAAAATACAACAAACCAGATATAGGAATTAGCAGTAATGCCATGTCTGTATTGACAGCCTATTCTTGGCCAGGTAATGTCAGAGAATTGCGAAACGTAATAGAAAGAGCAACTGTTCTTTCTAGATCTACGGTTATTGAAGCAGATGATTTTCCTGAAAAAATAAGAAAACCATCTAAATTAGGTGACGATGGCATAGTTGAAGATCGTATATATACTATGGCTGAAATGGAACGTATGTATGCTCAAAAAGTTCTTGAATATGCTGGTGGGAACAAATTGAAAGCAGCCAGACTGCTTGATATTGATCCTAAAACCTTAAGGACAAAGCTAGGGTTAAAAGCCGAAAGCTAATTTCTTACGAATGGAAGAAATAATATTAGTAAATAAGATGGAACATGCAGTTAAAACTGCTGTAGATGAGTTGTTTGCTCAGGGCAAGACTCCAGGATGTTCTTGTGAACGTTGTAAATTAGATGTTGTTGCCTTGGCATTAAACTCTCTTCCCTCTAAATACGTGGTCACCAACATTGGTAATGCTGTTACTAATGTTACTTTAAATTCTTCTCAATGGCAGGCCAACCTAACAATGGCTGTCTGCAATGCCATTGAAATAGTCCGCAGCAAACCTAGACATCATTAAGCGATGTTTTAATTCCTTATCGGAGGAACAAAATGGAAGAAAACGAAAATCAAATCAGTTTTGAAGAAAGAAATGCAGAAAAGGGCTATGTTGTTCTTTCTATAGTTGGCGACTTAGTGATGTGGTCTTTGCCGGCAGCTAAGCAGAAAATTCAAGAACTACTAGACCAAAACAAAACCAAGATTGTTATAGATCTTGAAAAAACTAATTACATTGATTCTTCTGGATTAGGCTTCTTTATCGGCACATTGAAAAAGCTTAAAGGTGTCGGTGGAGATATGGCATTAATCAATCTTAATACTTATATCTATGGTATATTCCAGTTGATTCATCTTCACGAAATTATCGACATATATGAAAACTTAGAAGAAGCTTCTAAGCATTTCAAAGATTAATAGGAGTAATAAAAATGAAACAGAATATTCATCCAAAAACCAGTTTAATTAAAGTTACCTGTGCTTGTGGTAATACTTTTGAAACCCTTTCTACTGCTAAAGAACTCAAAGTTGAAGTTTGTTCAGCTTGTCATCCATTCTTTACAGGAACTCAGCGTTTCGTAGACACTACTGGTCGTGTTGATAAATTCAACCAGAAGTTAGCTAATGCTAAGAAAGCTGCTGAAGCTGTAGCAGCTAGAAAAGCTAAAAAAACTGCTCCAGTAGAAGAAGCAAAGTAATTTAATTAATTTAATCATTTACGGCGAAAACTTGCTGCATTTTTAAGAGAAATCTTTCTCTAGTGGTAGGTTTTCGCCGAAATGCTTTTAAGTAATTATGCCTGTTACACTTTTAAGACACACACCAGACCCAGATTTAATGGTTGCTTTAGCCGCTAGACGCTGTTATTCAAACAGAGCTGCTGATGCTATTGAAAGTGGTTTTAAACCCGAAGAAGTAGAAAAAATGATAAATATGCTTTTTCAAAGAGGTCACTATTCTGTTTTTGAACACGCCACTTTCACATTTAGTGCTGACGGAATATCTAGAGCTTTGTCACACCAGCTTGTTAGACATAGAATAGCTTCTTATTCTCAAGAAAGTCAGCGATATGTAAATTATCTCAAATTCAAAGAAATACCGAATATTATTCCTCCAAAGATAGCAGCTAATCCAGAAGCATTAGAAGTTTACAACAAAGCTATGGAAGAAAGTTTGAATGCCTATCGAAAAATGGTAGAAATCGGTGTTGCACCCGAAGATGCTCGTTACATCTTCCCAAATGCTGTTGAAACAAAAATAGTTTTTACCATGAATGCTAGAAGTTTATTTAACTTTTTTGAACAGCGCTGTTGTTTGAAAGCTCAGTGGGAAATAAGACAGTTAGCTTACGAAATGCTAGCTTGTGTAAAAAAAGTTGCACCTCTCATTTTTAAAAATGCAGGAGCTCCCTGTCAGTTTTCCAAAAAACCTTATTGCCGAGAAGACGATATAAATTGTCCAATGCATCAGGCAATGGAAAAAAGACTTTCTAAAAGTGATAAAGACGGAAATTAACAATCTTAGAGCAGAAATCGACCAAATTGATGAAGCAATCGCAAAGCTTTTATCTAAAAGAGTTGATTGTGCTTTAAAGATTGGAGTCTTTAAAGATAAACTCAAAGTTTCACAGGAAGAAAGCATAATTCCAGCTTATGACCCAACAAGGGAAAATTTAATTATTGAACGTTTAAAAAATATCGTTCCAACAATTCCGTTAAACGGAATTGAAATTATATTCAGACAAATTATTTCTTTATGTCGAAATTCTGCTCATAAATCAACTATTTGTGTTTTTGGGGAAGTAAACGAATTTGATTATAAGCAACACTTTGGAAATTTTTGCAATTATATAATTTGTTCTAATATTTCTTCTTTTGTTGAAGAAATGAATAAAAATAAATTCAACATAGGAGTAATAGTTAGCAATATAAAAGACAATAATATACAAGAAATTGAAGAGGATAAATTTAAAATTATTGATTCTTTTATAAGCAAAACAAAAAAAATACTAGTCTACGCTAATATTTAAAATTCTTGTTTTTATTGTAGTTGGTTTTTGTAGTTTTTAACTGTTAAATTTTTACAAAAGAGTGGATTTTTATCTTTATATTTTGCCTTATTTATGTAATATGTAGAAAGATACATAAATTTTAGGTTAATTATGAACTGGTGCAGAAAAAAGAGCTTATTTATACTATTCTTTACATTACTGAATATTTCAGTATATGCTCAAAACCCTTTGCAGTTATCATTAGAAGACTGTATAAAAATGGCCTTAGAGAATAACGAAAACATTGAAATATACAAGCAAATAAAGGAATCAGCTAAATGGCAACTTTCTTCTGCTAAAAAAGCAAAAGGTGTTAATATTAGCTGGCAGACCAGTGCTTATAGAATAGATAGAGACTATTATTATACGACTTTTGGAAATACACTTTCGATGCAGGTCCCCATTTCTACTGGCAGACGTATCGAAGAAACTATTAATCGGCAGCGTCTGCAATTAGACTCTGCCGATATTTCTTTGGAAAACCAAAAACAATTAATTCGGTTTGCTGTTATTGAAGCCTATTATAATGTTTTACAAAGAAAGAATCTTGTTACTATAGCTGAAAGTGGTGTAAGAATGTCGTCAGAACAAATGTCGGTCATTCAAACCCAGTATGATGAAGGTTCTTTGGTAAAATCAGATTTGCTTCATATGCAGATTGAACTGGCAAACTATGAACAAGGGCTTATAGATGCAAAAGGAACTCTAGAAATTGCAGAAAATCAGCTTTTATCTTTAATTGGTTTGCCAATTGATACACTAATTGAAACCACAGATAAATTTGAATATTCTCCTTACCCTATGACTCTAGAAGAATGTTTAGAGTTTGCAAAAGCCAATAGGCTGGATTCAAAAATAGCAAAAAATGCGGTAAAACAGAGTGAAACCCAGATAAAAATATTAAAAGACGATGAAAAACCAAGTATTTCTGCTGTGGCTAGTAAAAATATAACAGACAATAAAGCTTCTCATTTCTCTAGAAATGAGAGTTGGGAAGCTGGTGTGGTTATGACATGGAAAATTTTCAATAATAATGAGACAAAACATAGTGTAAAATCTGCTGAAGCAGAAGTAAAAAGAGCAAAAGCAGAGACTGTTGGAGTAGACAAAAATATTCTTTTGCAGACAAAATCTGCTTATATACAGATGAAATCTGCTGAAAAAAATATAGAAACTTCAGCAGAAGCTGTTTTAAAAGCAAAAGAAAACCTATCCATATCTCAAGCTCGCTACGAAGAAGGCGTTGATATTCTGCTCAACCTTACTGATGCTCAGGAAAAGCTTATTAGAGCAGGAACAAACTATTATACTGCTCTTTACGAATACAATCTTGGCAGAGCAAGCTTAGAAAAAGCTATGGGGAAGCAATATTGAGAAGGGTGTGGGGAATTGGGAAACCAAGTCTCTACATCAGGGCAAATGCAAACTTTTTCTTTTAGAGAGAAGAGATTAGAGAGATGAGAGAAAAGGGAATTGTTTTAGCAATCGTTAGTTTCTGCTATAATCGTCATTGTTGCAGAAGAAGCTCCCCCACCATGGTGGGGGAGCTGTCACGAAGTGACTGAGGGGGCTGATTGCGTAGCAATCAGAGGCGTGGTAACGTGGAAACCCAGTTTTCCATTATTTTATTGCCCATAGCAAACATTCTACTCGAAAAACTTTTATTTTTCAAACTTTTTTCGAGTAGAACTGATTTGTTGTTTGTTTTTCTACTTACTTATTACTTCGGCAATGACGATAACGATAAATACTAATTGTTGTTAAATCTCCGTCTTGCCGGTCTTCCATAATATCTTGTTTTTTGAATTTCCTTATCACTATACTCTTTAACAACTCTAAAACCTACTGTATCATAGCCCTTGTCTGCATCTCTAGTTTCACTTCTGTTTTCGGTTCGGCAACTAGTTCTAGGAGTCGAATAACTTCAAGCTTAGCTTTCTTGCGTTCTAACACCTTGTCATAATTTGATTCTACTTTTTTTCGTAACGCATTATAATTTTCATTTGTAGGATTCTTTTTATATTCTGAAATTAATCTTTTTGTTTCTTCATCAAGTTGAGGTCGTTCTTTTTCTATGGTTGTGCTATATTTAAACATTTGCGAGTTGTTTTCATTATTACTTTGCATTCTTGGTTGTCTTTTCACTCTAGAAACTCTTAAGGAATTAATATCTATTGATGAATTATCTTCCGCAAAGCCAAAAACTGCTGATAAACCAAATAATAAAATAAAAACTTTCATTTTGTTATTAATCATAAGAACAATTCCCCTTTAAAAAGATTCTTTTACTCAGAATACATATATAATTCACTAACGACAAGTGTCTTTAAAGATTATTAATATTTCTTAATAGTTATAAATACTAATTATCTAAAAAAAGAAAAACAACTTTTATAACATCAGCTATTTATAAATATTATAAAAGTTGTCTTTGTTATTACTACAGCGATGACGAATCGGGGAACTTATTTTTTTGATAATTAATCACCGAAGTAATAATATATAACCTTTGAAAAAATGATTACATTAAAAATCATATTTTGATAAAATCTAATAATCATAGTCCAAAAAGGAAATCTTAATGAAAAACATATATTTAGCAGAACTTTTAGCTTTAACTCTTTCTTTTACTGCACCTCTTTGTGTAGCAGAAACAATAAACACAAAAGATAATCTTATTAATCCGATTATAAATAATGAAATTAATTTAAAATTCGACAAAATAAGCGATGAAAATTGGCAATATAACAATTATGAAGATGTTTATTATAAAACAGGAATTCTGTATTGCCAATTCCCCGTTAATATACAGTATCAGACTTTGGCTATATTTGTTCCAGCAAAATATATGACTGCAACCGAAACTCAAACAGGTTATTATAAATACAAAATAAATTCAGATGCTGTTGTTGGTAATTATACTGCAAAAACAGCTCCGATTGTTATGCCTGTAAACACTCCAGGTTATATGGCAATGCCTTCTTTAACTTCGTATACAAGTGTTAAGAAATTTACAAATGAAGGTTTTATTTATGTTCATGCTGGCTGTAGAGGAAGAAACGAAGGTGCTCCCACTGGAATTACAGATTTAAAAGCTGCTGTAAGATTTTTACGATTTTCAAAAGATACAATTCCAGGAAATACTGAACGTATTTTTACTTTTGGAATGAGCGGTGGCGGTGCACAATCTGCTTTGATAGGTACAACAGGCAATAGCAATCTTTACGAACCTTATCTAAATCAAATAGGTGCTGTTAAAGATACTAGAGATGATGTTTATGGTGCAATGTGCTGGTGCCCCATAACTAATCTTGATACTGCTAACGAAGCATATGAATGGATGATGGGTTTCACAAGAAAAGATCTGTCTGATGAGCAAAAAAAGATTTCAGAAAAATTAGCTGAAAAATATGCAGAACAGTTAAATAATTTAAAAATAAAAGACTTAGATGGAAATATTCTTTCTCTTTCAAAATCGGATGAAGGAATATTTCAAGCAGGTTCTTATTATGAATATATGAAAAAAGTTATTGAAAAATCTTTCAATAATTTTATTGCTGACACAAAGTTTCCTTATGAAGTTCCAAAAACTCCAAGTTTTGCAAGGGGCATAAGAAACGGTGAAGGTGTAAATAAAAATTCTGATAATGCTAATATGGCTGATTCTGCTGAAAAAGCTATAGAAGAAGTTGATAATATTTCAAGAAATGAAATGAGTAACAATGCAGCTGTTTCTGGAAGATACGAATCATTAGAAGATTACATTAATTCTTTAAATAAAAACGTTCGTTGGGTAAATTACGATAAAGAAACAAAAGCTGTAACAATTACAAGTATAAGTGATTTTGTTAAAGCCTGCAAAAATGCTTCCAAAAGTATTGGAGCTTTTGATCAGCTTGATGCAGGTCAGGGCGAAAACACATTATTCGGTTATGGTGACGGAAAGGGTGCACACTTTGACAAAGCATTATCGGAAATATTGAAAGATATCAATACTCAAACAGCTTTAAAATACAGCTACGATTTGCTTAGAAAAGATTCCGTTGGCAACAGAGTTGATACCAGATTGAATATGTACACACCTATTTATTATTTACTTGAAACAAGTAAAGGCTATGAAAGTGCTAAAATTGCCAAACATTGGCGAATTAGAACTGGGATTTTCCAAAGCGATTGTGCTCTATGCACGGAATTGAATCTGGCTCTTGCTCTTCAAAATTACAAAGACGTGGAAAGTGTTGATTTTGAAACTGTCTGGGGGCAATACCATACAAAAGCTGAAAGAACAGGCGAAAGCGAAGAAAACTTTATCTATTGGGTTCACGAATGTATGAAAAAATAAATCTGACAAGTGGACCTGCAATAAAAATCTGAATGGGGAGAGCGAAAATAAAGTTGTTTTTCATTCTCCCTAACAGGTCGATTAAAGAAAGACTATAAAAGCCGTCTAATAATGCGACAATTGTAGTCATTATCGGGACCATTAGCATTACAGTAAAAAACGAAATATATATAGTAAAAAACTTCATCTGTTTTTGTGGACAGTAATTTTTTGCCAGTGCTAACGAAGCTATGCTACTAAATAAAAAGGCTATAGGGACAGCACAAATATACTCTTTTATGCCTTTTTGCAGAATGACTAAAAATGACTGGTAAGATATCCCAATTCTTAAAATTACATTGTAGCTTGCCATAAAAGACACCATAACAAAAGCCATTATTAAAGTGAAAACAAACTGTTCCTTTTTTGTTTCTGGCATAAAAAACTCCTAATAAGTTTAAATAAAAAAAGAGTTTTCCCAGTCGGATTTACATCGCTAGGAAAACTCACTGTATTCTTATACTAACACTTTAAATGATAATATTCAAGAATTATTATAATGCGGCACAGGGCAAATGATTATAATTGTTTTTAATTCGATTTATATGTTACCTGATTAAATATATTCAATAGGAATGGCAGTAACATAACTAGATAATAATTCTCTGGCTAAATTGGAGTCAACTCCATTTTAGACAAATAACCAATAAATGTCAAAATTTATCCAAAAAATTGGAGTAAAAGCATTCTTTTTTTGTTTTTATAGTAGTTGTTGTTAAGACCCCTTTCGGCACTACGTGCCACTTCCCCCACCTTCGAGGCTGTCTAAAAACTAGGTTTCGACTCCATAATTAGATTATTCTAATTATTTTAAAATCCCCCTTAATCCCCCTTTACAAAAGGGGGAAAGGACATTACCACACACACTGAATTTTTGACAAATTCTTAGTTTTTAGACAGGCTCTAAGAAAGGGGGCAAAATAGAGAATCTATCAATGTTTTATAATTAATAAACATAATTTTTCATCAAAGAAAATGTAACTAATTGATTAACTTCTACAGCAATGACAATTATAGCAGAGACTTGTTTGGCTCTAAAAGCTTTTGTAATAGCTAAAAAAGTTTGCATTTGCCCCAGTCTCTACATAATAAAAAATTGAATACAACATCAATTGAGTTTATAATGATTTTATGAGAAATAAAAAAAGAAATAGAGAAAGAAATGAAAAAACTGTTCTTTTTAGCAATATTCATCATATTAATATTAGCTGTAGCTTTGGTGGGCTACGGTACATATCTTAATTACAAAGATGAAAAGCATATTACGAAGCAGTTAGAAAAAAGAAGTCTTCAGGTTCCTGGCTATGTAGTCAAAAAACGTCAGCTTCAATTAAAATTTGAACAGGACGCTGTTCGTTTATATAGTGAAAACATGACTGACGCTGTTTCCCTCATTGACGGAAGAATTACTCAATTATTAGTTAAAAAGAATTCTTCTGTAAAAAAAGGTGATACGCTATTCAGAGTTGAAAATGAACAGATACCATTACAGATTCAGCAGGCAAATAGTCAATTCAGAAGAATAAAAGCTTCTGTAGCACAGACTGCAAATAATTTTCAACGTCAGGAACGCTTGATGGCAAAGAACGCTACTTCCAAAGAAAAGTTTGAAGAAGCACAAGCTCAATATAACGCAGCAAAAGAAGAGCTTATCGAAGCAGAAACCCAGTTAAAGATTTATTCCTTACAGCAGGAAAAGCAGGATGTAAAATCTCCAATAGATGGTAACGTGCTTTTGATTTATCAAAGAGAAGGTTCTTATGTGCAACCAGGAACTCCTTTGGCTCTCATTGGTGATTTTGATAAACTGCTGTTTACTATGCCACTTGAAGAAGAAAGCACTCAATATCTATCTTTAGGCGAGTCAGTTGATCTGAAATTTATGGAAAACAATTTTCCAAAAGCATACGATACTCAATATTCTGCTGGCAACAAAGGCAGATTTGAGACTTTCAAAGCAAAACTCATAGAAATAACACCAGGTATCGATAAACCGGCAGAAATACGACGAGCAATTTGGGAAGTAGACAATCACTCGCATTTGTTAGAACCCTTAACCTATAACAAAGTTTTTATAACAACAGATAAGTCTTATGAGGGGCTTTGTATTCCATTTTCTTGCTTAGCTGATTCTTCTTATGATTCGACCTTTGTTTGGAATTCTGAAACAAAAACAATTGAAAAACGTGAAATAAAAACCGGTTCTGATGATGGAACCTACATTGAAGTTTTTTCAGGACTTAAAGAAGGCGAAATTGTTGTTGATGATTGATGTAAAAGATGGAGTTAATATTGAAGTAGTGCCCAAAGATTAAGGGGAAGAGAAAATGAAACTAGTTGGCGAATTAAAGAAACAGGTTGAAGAAATAAAACAAAGTAGTTGATTTTTGTTGTTGATGGAGCCTTACTGAAACGGATAATAAAAAATGGAAGACAAAAACAAGCAGACAAATATCGATATTCTTTCAAAATATACAAAAAATAAAAAAGAAATATTCAGTAAAGAAGCATTAAATAAGATGCGTTCTCCTGAAAAGCTCGATACTGTTCTTCCTATAACTGACTCTATAAGCTGGATGGGGCTAATAGCTATTGGGGTCCTTGTTTTTTCTATAATTCTCTGGTCTATTTATGGCTCTTTTACTGTAAAAGTTGATGGAATGGGGCTTATTATCGATTCAAAAGGTATTGTAAACATTATTTCTGCATATGGCGGAAAATTGGATAAATTGTATACTTACCCAGGAGATACTATAAAATCTGGTGAACGTATCGCTCACGTAGTTCAAGCTCAGGAAATTGCTGCAACTCGTATGGCAAAATATGGTACAGAGCTCTCCACAAACGACCGTGATGTTTTGAACAGGGTTCACGAATATGATATGAGACGTCATCAGGAAAATGCCGCCGAATATATTTATTCTGACTTTGATGGCATTGTAAATGAAGTTCTTGTAGACGAGGGCACAACTTTGGGAGCTGGTATGCCAGTTTGTTCTATAAGGCTTACAGGCACTTCGAAAGATTTAAAAGGTTTTCTCTATGTTCCTGTGGAAAAAGGCAAACGAATCAAGCCTGGCATGACGGTGCAACTTGCGCCAAATGGTGTCGATACTTCTCAGTCAGGCAGTCTCTTAGGAACAGTTCGTGCTGTTAGCGAATATCCTGTTTCTACTACTGCTATTCAAAAACGTATGGGTATTGACTCTCTGTCACAGTGGATTATTTCCTCTCAACAAACTGCTTTAATGGAAGTTTCTTTTGATTTGATAAAAGACCCAACTTCAGAATCCGGCTATTTGTGGACATCTTCTGTTGGAAATCATCCCCTGGTTACGGCAGGAAGTTTCTGTAATGGTTCTATTATAATTGAACGCCGTCCACCAATAGAAAAGGTGTTTTATAAATTGAGCCAATGGTTAAGAACTCGGTGAACATAAATGGGTTTATTTAAGAAGCTAAAGACATCAATTTATGCGAAGATTGGTTCACGAGTAAAAGTTCCTACTATTCTTCAAATGGAAGCCACAGAGTGTGGGGCTGCCTCGTTAGGAATGATATTAGCCCATTATGGGTTGTGGGTGCCTTTAGAAAAGCTAAGACAGGAATGTGGCGTAAATCGTGACGGAAGCAAAGCAAGCTGTGTTTTGCGTGCAGCTCGCAACAGGCATTGTAAGGCAAGTGGATACAAATGGAGTGCTGATAATCTATTAGAACTTATTCCAGAAAAACCTTTCCCTCTGATAATACATTGGGAATTCAACCACTTTGTTGTATTAGAAGGCATAAAAGACGGTATAGCCTATTTGAATGACCCTGCTATGGGGCGTCGAACAGTAGAATGGGATCAATTTGTCACCTCTTATACTGGTGTGTCTTTGAAAATTGTTCCTGATGCAGGTTTTGTAAAAGAAGGCTACAGATATAATGTTTTTAAAGAAATTATAAAGAAGCTGCTTCTTGATAAGTGGGCTGTTTTATTCATTATTATATTGGAATTTTGTGCAATAATTCCAGGTTTGGCTTCACCAATATTCAACCAGATTTTTATGGATGAAATATTAACAGGAAAACATCCAGAATGGATGTTCAATTTCTGTTTGGCAATGACCGTGTCTTTTCTGATGACAGGTGCTATTTCGTTGCTTCGTTCTATAATTCTTACCAGATGGCAAAGAAAACTGACATTATCAGACTCTTCAAGCTACTTCTGGCATTTACTACGCCTGCCGATGCAATTCTTCCATCAGCGTTATGCTGCAGAAGTTGCTGGTCGTGTTGCTTACAACGATTCAATAGCACAAGTTCTGTCAGGATCTGCAGCAACAGCAGTATTAGATTTGTTAGTTGCCATTTTTTATTTGCTACTGCTTTTACAATATAATGTTACACTTACTTTGATAGGCATATTCTTTAGTGCTATAGGTTTTATTGTGCTTTTTTCAATGAGAAGGCGCTTAACTGATTTGAATATGCGAATACAGCAAGATGCTGGAAAAGCTTATGGTGTAAGCATGAACGGCCTTAGAATGATTGAAACAATAAAAGCTAATGGTGATGAATCTGACTTTTTTACAAAGTGGGCTGGCTATCAAACCAAAGTTCTTGCTGCTTCCCAGGAAACAACTCTTTGGACTATGTCAATGAGTTTGCTACCGACTTTGCTGGGAGGCATAAACGGTGCATTAATTATGACTTTCGGCGGTTTTTCCATTATGGATGGAGCTATGACTGCAGGTATGTTTATGGCTTTTCAAAACTTAATGACCAGTTTTCAAGCACCAGTCAACAAGATTATGGGATTGTCTTCTACACTACAAACCACAGAAATGCAAATGCAACGCCTTAATGACGTAAAAAATTACAAAGTTGATTCCTTGAACTTCCCTGAAAATGAGAATGAAAAAACTTTTTCAAAAGACAGATTATCTAGTGAATTGACAATTACCGATTTAAATTTTGGCTACAGCCCTCTCGAACCACCATTATTACAGAATTTTAATCTTAAAATTGGTTCTGGGGAATGGGTTGCAGTTGTTGGCTCATCAGGTAGCGGTAAAAGCACATTAGCAAAAATAGTTACTGGTCTTTACGAGGAATGGTCTGGTAAAATATTATTTGATGGTGTTGAACGTAAAAATCTGCCTAGAGCAGTTATTTTGAACTCATTGGCGGCAGTTGATCAGGATATATTCCTTATTACAGGAACAATTGCCGAAAATATTGCACTTTTTGATAAATCTGTCAGTAAAAGCGATATTATTCAAGCCGCAAAAGATGCTTGTATTCATGAAGATATTATAAAGCTGGAAGGTGGTTATGACGCCATAGTTTCAGAAGGCGGACTTAATTTCAGCGGTGGTCAGAGACAGAGACTGGAAATAGCTCGTGCACTGGCAGTTAACCCGTCTTTCTTGATTTTAGATGAAGCCACTAGTGCCTTAGACCCAATCACAGAAATAAAGGTTTTAGAAAACATAAGACATAGAGGTTGCTCTTGCCTGGTTATCGCTCATAGACTCTCAACAATTAGAGACTGTGACGAAATAATTGTTTTAAGCAAAGGGAAGATAGTTGAACGAGGTATTCACCGTGAAATGGTCAAACATGACGGCCCTTATAGAAAACTTATTGAAGAAAGAGAGCAGGAATAATGATGAAACTTCTTGCGGGACAACGTTATTCACTAGAAGATTCTGCTTCTTTCATCCAGGTAATCTCTGGCAAAATCGAAGCATATGCTGCTACAACCGATAAAGCTTCTTTCCGACAGTCTTTCTTAATAAATATTGAAGCTGGTCAAGCTGCTTTCCCTGCATTAGACAGATTCAAAAGAATAAACGTAATACTCTATGCTGTAGAGGATTCTGAAATAGAAAAAATAGAATTTGACAATGCATCAGTAGAAGATTTGAAGAAATTAATGTCTCTTTGGTTTAAAAATTTAACTGATGTTTCTTGGATAGGCAGTCTAGCAGATCATGGCGACGATGTTCTTTTAACCTGGCGTAAAGGGAATGTTTTAGAAAAGAGCGATTCTTCTAAAGATTTGTTGAATAGCTTTACCGATAATGAACAGATTTTTGCCATGCTTCTTGGAGTTCATTTTAAATCAGAAGACAAGCGTTTAAGCAGAAGAATTCAAACCAAAGAATTAAACAAAAAATTAATTCTAGAAAATTCGATTAACAATCTGCTTGGCGAAGAATCCGTAATTCTTGAAAAAACAGGCGAAAAGAGAAATTCTAAGACAGAAGAAAGCATTTTTATAGTCCGCACGGTTGCAAAAGCTTTCAATATGCCTGTTGAAAATATTACTATTTCTGAAAACATGGTCAAAAAGCTTGATGCAGTAGGGATTTTAAATCGTCTTATTCAGAAGGGTAATATGCAGACTCGCTTTATTACTCTTCCTTCTGAATGGTATAAAAAAGATATTGGTGTGATGATTGGTTACTATGGCGAAAACAAAGAACTAGCTGCTTTTATTCCTGAATCCCCAAGTTCATATAAAATGGTTACTATTCAACAGCCAAACGGTGTTAGGATTACAAGAAAAATAGCTAAAAGCATAGGAAACGATGCTTTTGCCTGTTATGCAGGTTTTCAACCGAAGGCTCTTACTGTATTTGATCTTTTAAAATTTATGTTTTTACAATGCTGGAAGGCTGATTATCTCACTGTTTTGTTGGTAAGTGTTTTTGCAGGTCTGATTCCGCTTGTTACACCTATTATTACCGAAACTATTTTCCAGGATATTATTCCTATATTCGATAGGCAGGGCTTGGCGACAGTAACACAAGTTCTGATGGTAACAGCTTTTACTACCAGTGCTCTTTCTATCGTTCGATCTATTGCTATAATTCGTATTTCAACCAAAGTTCAAATTACTTCAGAAGCTGCTCTTTGGGGAAGATTGATGTCGTTGCCCACCAAATTCTTCAGACGTTATACTGTTGGTGAACTTGCCAGTCGTATGAGTGGGTTTGCTATGGTAAAAGAACTGGTTTCTGGGGATTTTGTTGGAACTTTATTCAGCTTTATCTTCTCGTTTTGGAGCATTTTTCTGATGTGCTATTACAGCATTAACCTTACGTTAGCAGCTACTGGAGTTTGGTTGGTTTACTTTTTAATAATATCTATTGTTTATTATCAAACTCTGAGTATTCAGCGAAAACTTGTAAGCAGCAGTAATAAAACATCTGGAACTGTCCAGCAGATTTTTGCGGGTTTGTCAAAATTCAGAGTTCAAGGTGCTGAAGAACAGGCATACCAGCTTTGGAGTAGAGATTTTGGAGAACAATGGAATTGGAACTATGAATTACGTTGGCTGAGCAATTATACCACTATTATTAGCAGTGTTCAGCCTTTTATTCTTACAATGGTTCTTTATTATATTGCTATTCTCGGAATGAATGGAGCTGATGGGAAAACAGGATCAGGCATCGGATACCCTCAATTTATAGCTTTTAGTGCAGCTTTTACCTCGTTTAACGCTACCTTTGCAACTGCTATAGGTTTTATAACTCAATTATTCAGAATTCAACCTCAAATAGAAAATTTGAAGCCTATTTTAGAAGAAATGCCAGAAAATACTGCTGATAAAGTTGATGCAAGCGTTCTTTCCGGTAACATAGAAGTCAGTCATCTTTCCTTTGCTTATGAAGAAGGAGATGATGTATTACATGATGTCAGTTTTAAAATATTGCCTGGTGAAAATGTTGCTATAGTCGGCAAATCAGGTTGTGGAAAGAGCACTTTGATAAGATTACTTTTAGGCTTTGAAACTCCAAAACAGGGTGCAATCTATTATGATGGTCAGGATTTGGCTGATGTTTCCTTGCCATCTGTGCGTTCTCAGATGGGTGTAGTATTGCAAAACGGTCAGCTTATGACAGGCGATATTTTTACAAATATTGTGGGAACAAGACTTCTTTCACAAAAAGAAGCATGGGAAGCTGCAGAAGCTGCAGGTATTGCAGAAGATATAGCTCAAATGCCTATGGGAATGCAGACAGTAATCAGTGAAGGCAGTTCAAATATTTCTGGCGGTCAGAGGCAAAGAATTTTAATTGCTCGAGCCTTAGTGAATAAGCCTTCAATTCTTATTTTTGACGAGGCTACAAGTGCCTTAGATAACCGTTCTCAAGCCATTGTCACACAAAGTATTGACAAACTCAATGCAACTAGAATTATTGTTGCCCACCGACTTTCTACTATACGTAACTGCGATAGAATTATAGTAATGGATTCTGGGCAAATAGCAGAAGTTGGCACCTTCGATGAACTTGTTGACAAAGGAGGTTTATTCTCAGAATTAGTAAAACGCCAAGTTATCTAATATAATTGAAAATTGAGAACTGAAACCTGAAAGCTGAAAGCTTTCATAACTTATAATCTCTGTCTTAAAGAGGAAAAATATGTCGAACTAGCTAACTGGCATTATTATTCTTAGTAATTATTGTTTTTGGTAGTTATTGTAGTTAAAGTTACAAGTTATAAGATTCAAGTTACAAGAATTATTATGTCTCAATCTATGGTCTTGTATCTTAATTTTAGGTCTTAAAACTTATAATAAAAACAACTAAAACCAACTAGAATAATTACTAATGAAAATGGATTGAAAAAAAATAACTAAAGTAATATTATTTAACCAAAAAGCTCTAAGCAACAAGCTTTAAGCTAGAATGAAAAAAAGAAGATAAAAATATTAAGATTTAAGCCTTAAATCTTATATTTTGTGTCTTAATATAAATAAGGTTTTTGTATGAAAATAGTAATTTCTGGTGCTACTGAAATAGGTTTACAGTTTGCAAAAACACTTACAGCAAACAACGATGTTAAAATCATAGAACCTGATTCAAAGGCTCTTAAACAATTTGAAAATTTTGATTTACAAAGTATAGTAGGTAATCCAACCAGTCTTTCAATTTTACAGTCAGCAGAAGTGGAAAAAGCAGATGCTTTTATAGCATGTACTGCATCTGATGAAGTAAATGTTATTTCTTGTCTAGCTGTTAAACAAATAAGCAAAGCAGAAACATTCTGTTTCGTAAACAAAGACCATTATTTTGAAACATTCGCTGGTGAATTAGGAGAAAAGCTTGCTATTGATAAAATCATATGGCCAGAAATGCTTCTCGGCGAATATATTGCTAAGATTATCGCTGTTCCTGGTGCAATTGACGTTAAAGTTTTTGAACACGAAGATTTAAAACAACTAGAGTTCAAAATAAAATCTGGCTCTTTTGCTATCGGGAAAAAGCTTATGGATTTGAAGATACCTCGTGGAGCTCTTGCTGTCGCTGTTTTTAGAGGTGATGACGTTATAATTCCAAGTGGGCAAACTATACTTATAAAAGAAGATAAAATCATTTTTATGGGTCATGAAAGACCTATGAGAGAAATAGAAAATAGATTCAATCCTACTCCTAGTAAAGCATTGAATGTTCTAATAATTGGCGGCGGAAATGTAGGTTTTATTTTAGCTAAATCACTAGAGCCTTATAAACACATAAGAACAAAAATTGTTGAAAAAAACATGGCTAGATGCCGCTTCCTTACAGAAAATCTTTCAGAAGATATTTTGGTTCTTAATGCTGACGGAACCAGTGCAAATTTTTTAAAAGGTCAACAGCTTGATATGTGCGATTGTATAGTTGCTGTTACAGGCAATGACGAAAGAAACCTTATGGTTTCTATGCAAGCAAAGCTTCTCAAAGCTAAAAAGATTATTACTAGAGCTCACTCTATAGAAAACGCCGACTTTTTTGATAAATTAGGAATAGATGTTCCTGTAAGTTCGCAATTTAACGCTGTTTTGAATGTTAGTAAACTTATTTCTGAAGATAGTGTAGACGTATTTACTACTATAGAAAAAGGAAAAGCTGAAATAAAAGAAGTAACTGTTCCTGAAAACTTCCCGGCGACAATGCTTATGGAATTAAAACCGCCGGATGGTGTTGTAATTGCGGCAGTTAGAAGAGGTTCACACACAATAGTTCCTTGCGGTGTAGATAAAATTCAAGCTGGAGATACTTTGAGAGTATTCTTAACTTCAGCAACAAGCGGAACTATAATAGATTTTTTGAATGATGTAGCAAATAAAGCTAATGAAGAAAAAGAAGCTTCAGCCTCTTAAACACCAAAACAACAGATGTGATTGGGGTTTTGTGATGTGTAGAAACTTAACTACCAACAACAATCACAACGCAAAAAGGCTTTTCGCTTAGTTTTCATTGTAGTTAGTAGTTGTTGTAGTTATTGTTATTAGATAGTTTGCAAAGTATCGAATACTACCAAATAATCATTGCCTTCAAGCCTTCGCCTAAACAATAAAAACAAGAGAAGCGTAAGCTTCAAAAACCAAAAACAACAAAAACCGAAAAAGGCTTAAGCCTTTTTCAGCAAAGCTTTAGCTTTACAAAACCTAAAATGAAGAAGCCCCGGAAGCTTTACTGCTTTCG
>CAJOND010000101.1 GCA_905236675.1 Candidatus Rifleibacteriota bacterium
TATAAGAGATTTGAGAGTATATGCAGATTCTCTTGACGGCACAATATATCATTACAGAGATAAAAACGGACTTGAATGTGATGCAGTTATACATTTAAGGAATGGATCTTATGGATTAATAGAGATAAAACTTGGCGGAGATAAAGCCATTGAAGAAGGTAAATACACACTTAACAAACTTGCAGAGAATATAGATTATAATTTTATGAAAAAACCTTCTTTTAAAATGGTTATAACAGGTATTGGGAAATTTGCATACAAAGACGATGATATTTTTATTGTACCGATAGGATGTTTGAAAGATTAAGTAAATCATTGTGTTGCAATGTTTCAATATTTTGGCAAAACACTTGATATTGCTTTAACAGAGAGTTAAATTGTGTATGACAACTGAATAAACTATTTAATTAACCTATTGAGTATCGCGGATTTTGATACAAAGTATCACGGTCTTGACATGAAAAGTAGGAGAAATTAAATAAATAGTACCTATAATTAAATAATAGCAATAAATTATCTGTTAGTCTAAGTGTAGATTATCAGAGAGTATACATTATTGTACATTATCAGAGACATTAAGAATACTGACAGGGGAAGTTTGAGAGAATTCTCAATTTACCGGCATTTTGAGGAAGAATTTCAAAACTCCCGTCTTGGATTTGCTTCACGCTCGGAAAGCTCCGCTTTTAAACCTTACGGTTTAGTCGCTTCGTTTCTTCGCTATCCGGACTAACTCACATAAAATTGCTGTTGTTCGTGTCGTCCGTCCGCAAATCCGCTGATACAAATTCTTAAACTCCCTGATAATTCATTCTCAAAGTTACTGATACTTTTTTGATAAGTTATGTGTTGATAAGTGTTTTAATGTTAATATTTACTTGTGTTTGTTATAATAATTAAATGTTAGAAGAAGATATTAAACCAAATAAAAAAGAATATAAGTTTTTAAATTTGGCTTATGACAGATTTTTTGAATTGGCAGATAAAATATCAGATGAAAAATTCTGGAAAAAATCTCCAGAAATAAGATTGTTATACATTAAAGATTTAATATCAATATATATTGAATTGCTTAATTATGAACCCATACAATATTTTATTGAGGAAGTAAGAAAGAAAAGACCTCCACTTGAAGCTGAAATCAGTAGTGATTTATTGAAATTTATAAGAAATATTTTTGTTCACTTTCCGATTTTTAAATCCTGGAATGAAATGTATATTAATCTTGATTTATGCACTTGGAACAAAAATACAGGATACATTGCAAAATTTATAGATAAATATAAAAATAACAGTGTCCTTAAATATAGAATTTGGCGCCATAAAGAAAAAGAGATGATCTATATTGATATAAATTTTCCAGTACTTTTAAATGTTGAAAAAATATATTTGAAAGACTTGATTGAAGAGCACAATGGAACAATCTTTTTAATTGGAGTAATGTCAAATGTATTAAAATCACAGCTTATGCCATAAAACATCTATTAAACATCATTTAAACCCTAATTAAACATTATTTGAATCTGTTAAAATCAGAATCATGTTTGTGTTAGTATAATTTCATAATAGGAGTTAATGTGAGCAATTTTGATTTTCTTACAAAAGAATATCCGGAACTCGCAAAACTAGCTGAAGAGTTGATAGATACTGACGCGGCTTCATGCTTATCAAAATTGCGTTTAATCACAGAATTTATTGCAAAAGATATTTATTATAAATACTTCAACGAAAAATCAAAATTATCGCAATTTGAATTATTAAAAGCCCTTGAACCATATATCAAGCCTCAATATATGGATGTTTTTCATATTATAAGAAAATGTGGAAATGATGCTGTGCATGAAAATGTTGCATCAAATGGATGTGCTCATACTCTTTTAAAATACACCTGGGGCCTTTGTGTTTGGCACTATATTACAAATTGCGGAGGAAATGGTTCTGCAATTCCAACGTACGAAAAGCCTGTAAGTCGCAAATTGCTTTTAGAAAAGGAACTTGAAGAAGCAAAAAAACGAAGTGCAGAATTAGAAGCTGAGTTAAAGGCAAAAGAAGAAGCTTTAAAGCAAACTGCAACAGATAAAACAGAAGAGTTTGTTAATAACCAGAAAACAACAGAAGAAGTTACTGATAGACTTAGCGATTTATCAGAGGCACAAACTCGCCACTTTATGATAGATAACATGCTTCTTGATGCAGGTTTGAATCTCAAAAAGGTTGAGGATTTTTCTGCTGATATAAAAGAATACAATACTGCTGAAGTAAAACGTGAAATTCCGGTGGAAGGATTGCCAAATACTCCATCAGGAAAAGGGTTTGTAGATTATGCATTGTATGATGACAACGGCAAAATTATTGCAATTATAGAAGCAAAGAAATCAAGAAGAGATGTTAAAGAGGGTAAAGAGCAAGCCGTAAGGTATGCAAATGCTATTGAAGCAATGACTGGTTTTAGACCATTAATTTTTTATACCAATGGTTTTGAAACCTATATTTGGGACGATGTAATTTATCCTGAACGCAGAATTTACGGCATGTTTTCTAAGGAAGATATCTTAACAAGATTATTCCAAAGAGAAAACAGAAAACCACTTGCGGATATTGAGATAGATACAAGTATTACAAATCGTGATTACCAGTTTATGGCTATTCGTAAAACATACGAAGCTTTTACTTCCGGTCAACGAAAAGCATTGCTTGTAATGGCAACAGGAACCGGTAAAACAAGAACGGCAATGTCAATAATTAATGGACTTGTTCAAGCAAATTGGGTAAAAAGAGTTTTATTCTTAGTTGATAGAGATGAATTAAGAAAACAAGCTGATGGTGCATTTAAAAAGCATTTAGACAGTTTATCAAGAGTGTTTATAAATGCGGAAACTCGCGGAGATAAAAACAAAAAAGTTTATATTGCAACATATCCTGCAATGCAAAAAGCTTATCAACTTTATACTCCGGGATTTTTTGATTTAATTATTGCTGATGAATCTCACCGCTCAATATATAACGTTTATGGCGAAATATTCAAATATTTTGACGCTTTTCAGATTGGCTTAACTGCAACTCCTGTTGATTATATTTCAAGAAATACATTTAAAATGTTTAATACTGACGACAAAAATCCGACATTCAGCTATGAACTTGATGATGCTATTTCTGAAAAACATCTTGTACCATATAAGGTGCAAAAAGTTCAAACCGGATTCTTGGAAAGAGGGATTAAATTCTCTGAACTGACAGAAAAACAAAAACAAGAATTAGCCGAACAAGTTGAAGATCCTGAAAAAATTGATTTTGAAAGTTCTGAACTTGAATCACAAATTACAAATGTTGAAACAAATAGAAAAATCATCCGTACACTAATGGATGACGGTTTAAGAGATTCTTCCGGCAAACTAGGAAAATCAATTATTTTTGCAAGAAGCCACCGCCATGGCGAAATGTTAGAAGATTTATTCAATCAAATGTATCCTGAATACAAAGGTAAGTATGCAAGATTGATTGATTCGCATGATCCGAATGCTTCAATATTACTGGATGATTTTAAAGGCGAAGCACAGGAAAACAACATAAATATTGCAATTTCGGTATCAATGCTTGATACGGGGGTTGACGTTCCGGAAATAATGAACCTTGTTTTTGCAAAACCGATTTATTCAAAAGTTAAGTTCTGGCAAATGATTGGTCGCGGTACAAGACTCTGTGAAAACCTTTTAGGCCCTGGCAAAAACAAAGAATATTTTGTAATCTTTGATCATTATTCAAATTTTGAATTCTTTGGCGAAAACCCAGAGGGTTACGTTCCAAAAGAACAACCATCATTGTATGAAAGATTATTCCAAGCAAGAATTGAACTTGCACTTTCTGCAAAAGCGGTTGAAAATGCAGAAATTTACAACAATACAATAGAACTTATAAAAAATGATATTAAATCATTGCCGCAAAGGTCAGTTGATGTTCAAGAAAACGCAATGCTGCTTGATGATATTTTGAAAACAGAACTGTATTGGCAAAATTTTGATGAAAGTTTTGTTGAACTTCTTGATACTAAAGTTCGTCCGCTGATGAAAAGGCATCAAACAACTTTTGTGCAGGATAAAGCTATGCAATTTGAAATTATTGCAACTCAATATGAAACTGCTGAACTTGATAGACAACTGCAAGAAAAGAATAATGTCGATACAAAAGCTCAAGACAAAAAGATTGAACTTTTGAAAAATAAAATCAGAAAATCAATATTTGAACTAAGGACAACTATTTATAAGGTTAAAGAAAAATCTGAACTTATAGAAAAAGTTAAATCTTCTGATTTTGCCAAAAACTTTAATTATAAAGAAATTGAAGAAGTTAGAAATAAACTTGCTCCTTTAATGCAATTCCGCCAAAGAGAAATTATTGATGAAGATATTATAACAATTGATGTTAGCGATGATATTGAAATCAATGAAGAATTGCAGCTTAATCTGTTTACTACTTTTGGTGAAGGTTTTAAACATGACTTAGAAGAATTTTTAAGAAAAATTGCTACTGAAAATCTGGTTTTACAAAAGATTAAAAGAGGCAAAAATGTAACAGAAACTGATATTCAGGCTCTTGTTTCTGTAATATTGGAACAAAATCCGCACTTTACAATTAAACAGTTGGAAAAATTGTATCCGGATAAGGCCAATGATATTGCACTTTTAATAAGAAGTATCGTTGGTATTGATGAAGATGAGGTTAAAACAAGACTCGAAGAATTTAAACAGCATCACACTACTTTAAACACAAGACAAATGCAATGTTTGAAACTTGTTGAAAACCAATTAAAAGCAAACAACTATTTAAAAGAAACATCGCTATACGATAGACCATTTACAGGTTTGGGCGATATTTCTGATATTTTCACAGATGAAGAATTAGAAGAACTTTATAGTGTACTAGATGGATATATGATTAAAGAGAGAATAGTAGGATAATGACAGATAGAGAATTTAAATCAATAATAGATGAGTTATGGTTGGCGTTTGCTTCATCAGGTATTAGTAATCCAATATCAGTAATTGAGCAAATGACATATTTGATATTTTTCAAAATGTTTGAAGAATCAGATAACTTGGAACAAAAACGAGCAAAAAGAGCTGGCAAAGAATTTGAATCTTTCTTTAAAGGCAGAGAAGAATTAAAATGGTCTAACTTTAAACAATTAGCACCGGATACTATGCTAAAAATATATCGAGATAAGGTTTTCCCGTTATTAGGTTCAATAAATTCAGCTTTTAATGAGGCAACTTGTATTATTACAAAACCGTCATTACTTGATACAGCTGTTCAAACTATTGATGGAATGGATTTTTCAGACGGTTCTGATTCAAAGGGTAATATTTATGAATACATGATAAATAAAGTCTCTATTGCTGGTTTAAATGGTCAATTTAGAACACCACGTCATATAATCGATATGATGGTTAATATTATTGACCCGACTCCTGATGATTCTATTTGTGATCCTGCTTGCGGTACATCAGGTTTTTTATGCCGTGCAAATTGGTATATTCTATCAAAATACACAAGTGAAGATGTGAAAGAAATTTCCCCAATACTTGGAGATAAATTAAGTGATGCAGATAGAAAAAACCTTGATTTGAATACTTTTTATGGCAGAGAATTTGATATTACAATGTACAGAATTGGTTTAATGAACCTAATTTTGCACAATATCAGACCTTATAATATTAAACATCAAGATTCTTTATCTAAAGACCATCAAGAAGAAGATAAATTTTCGGTTATTTTGGCAAACCCTCCATTCAAAGGCAATCTTGATACAAACGATATTGACCCGCATCTTACTTCAATTGTAAAAACAACAAAAACAGAATTACTGTTTATGGCAAAATTCCTTAAAATGCTTCAAATAGGTGGCCGTGCAGCAGTAATTGTTCCTGATGGAGTTTTATTTGGAACATCAAACGCACACAAAGCTATTCGTACAAAATTGTTAGATGAAAACCAACTGGAAGCAGTAATTTCTATGCCATCAGGAGTTTTTAAGCCCTATGCAGGTGTATCAACCGCAGTTTTAGTATTTACTAAAGGTGGTCAAACTCAAAAAACTTGGTTCTATGATATGCAAAATGACGGCTTTACCTTAAATGATAACCGTACCCCAATAGAAGAAAACGATATACCGGATATTATTACTTCATATAAAAATAGACACAATGAAGATAATACTGACCGTAAAGCAAAACATTTCTTTGTAGATGTTGATGATATAAGACAAAATGGTTATGACCTCTCTATAAACAAATACAAAGAAGTTGAATACGAAGAAGTACAGTATGAAGCTCCAAGTAAGATTCTGGCTGATATTAAAGCTCTTGAATCCGAAGTACAAGTTTTTCTTAATGAACTTGAGGGGATGCTGTAATGAACCAAACCAAATACAAAATATGCAAATTAAATGAAGTGGCGTGGTTTCAAGAAGGTCCGGGAGTCAGAAAAAGTCAGTTTAGAACCTCTGGTGTTAAACTGCTGAATGTCGGAAATATTTGTGATAGAGAATTAGTTCTGGACAAAACCAGCATATATGTTTCAGAAGAAGAAGCATACGGAAAATACAAGCATTTTCTTGTTGATGATGGTGATTTACTAATTGCAAGTTCTGGTATTAAGGTTGATTATTTTGACAAAAAGATAACATTTGCAAGGAAAGAACACCTACCTTTATGTATGAATACAAGTACAATAAGATTCAAAGTTCTTGATAAGACTCAACTGGACATTCATTATCTAAGGCACTTCTTAGCTTCAAGATACTTTACAAAGCAAGTTCAGTTCTACATAACTGGTTCAGCACAGTTAAACTTTGGGCCTAGTCATCTAAACAAAATGACAATTATACTGCCACCACTTGAAGAGCAGAAGAAAATTGCCAAGATTCTGGACAAGGCTGATGAGATTCGGCAGAAGAAGAAACGGGCGAATGATAAGCAGGATGAGTTCCTAAAATCCACCTTCATATCCATGTTCGGCGACCCTATCAAAAATGAAAAAGGTCTTTCTATTGTGAAGGTTGGAGAATTAACAACACTGGTTTCAAGTGGTTCAACTCCTTTAGGTGGTTCAAGTGTATATCAAGATGAAGGAATTCTATTTATAAGAAGTCAGAATGTTCTTATGAATAGATTTGATTTTACTGATATTGCTCATATTAGTGATGAGATATACAATTCTATGGCAAGAACACAAGTACAAGAAAATGATGTCCTGTTGAATATAACAGGGGCTTCAATAGGTCGTATCCATAGATATATGCTTAAGGATAAAGCAAATGTTAATCAGCATGTTTGTATTATCAGACCAATATTAGATAAAGTTTCTCCTGTTTATTTGGAGTATTGTATAGGAAATCCGAACTATCAGTATAATATCCTTCGCCAAAACTCTGGAGCAACACGACAAGCATTTAATTTTGAACAGATTAAAGGATTCAATATACCATTACCCAATATTGAAGAACAAAACAAATTTGCTACAATTGTTGAAAAAGTTGAAAAACAAAAGCAAAAGAATGAGCTTGTCATAGAGCAAATGAACAACCTATTCAACTCCCTATCTCAACGAGCATTTAAAGGAGAGTTAGCAGAAGAAAATACTGTAGACTTGCTGACGAAACAGGCAGTATTACACGCAAGGATCATTGATAAATGCAATTCACATCAAACATTTGGTTCGGTAAAAATGGAAAAGATATTTAATCTGTGTGATATGATTGAAAAATTGAATCTTGTTCCTAATGGATATTATAGAAAGGCAGCCGGTCCATATGTGCCGGAAATGCGACATTCCGTTGAAGAAAAACTTACTCAAAATAATTGGGTAAAAATATTAAACAAAGGTAATGGTAAAAAAGTAGAGTTTAAAAAAGATACAAAATTTGCTGAATATAAAAATCTCTATACAGAAATATTCAAAGATTACGAAGAACAAATAAATAAAATCATAGATTATTTCTATGATAAAGATACAGACTATTGCGAAGCCTTTTCAACTTTATATATGTGTTGGAATGACTTAATTCTTGAAGGGAAAAATCCAAGTAAATTTGAAATTATTGACGAATTCAAAAATCATTGGGCTCCTGAAAAGCAAAGATTTGAAAGAATTTATTTGTTAGAAATACTATCAGATATGTCAAATAATAATTTTGAACCACATGGTCAAGGTTTACATACAATAGATTCAAAATATAATGTAAACAAAAATCAGTTAAATTTACAATTAAACTAATAAAAGGAAAAATAAATGTTAAAAAATCTATCATTAAAAAACTTTAAAGGATTTCAGACTTTAGACAATTTAGAGTTCAAACCTATTACAATTTTATGCGGAACGAATAGTTCCGGAAAAAGTAGTATTTTAAAAAGTATATTATTGTTAAAACAAACATTTGAAAGTCAAAATTTAGAATCCTTATTACAATTAAATGGAAAATATTTGAAATTAGGTTCAATAAAGGATATAATATATAATCATGATGAAGAAAATGAAATTGAATTTACGTTTTCTTTTAACTTTGAAGATTTATTTAAACGCTTGGAAGGATCTAGTATAAAATCAATTGTAAGAGATTTTTTCTCTATTTCAATAGCTAAAAATCCTGAAAATAAAGTTTTATTTTCTGTTTGTCTTAAAAAAAATGAAAATAGCTTAGTATTGAATCGCCTTATACTTAAAAGCGAACAGGTTTTATTAAAATTAGAACATAGGCTTGGTCGAAAATATACTCTAAATTGCGAAAAATTATTTTATTTATCCAAGAAAAAAGATGAAAATCGTTTTACTACAAAAAATTTAGCCGTAGAAGTGGTTTTTGATAAATCAATCGTTCCAAGTATCATTATCCCAATAGAAAAAGATGAAAAAACTAGTAAATTTAGCGAAAGAAGAAGTGTTGACTTAATGTGTCACTATTCTGGTGTATTATTTAAATTCTTTTTTGAACAAATTAGTTATATAGGTCCTTTAAGAAAAGAGCCAGCAAGAAGATATATATATGAAGAAGAGATTTCTTCAATAGGGAATCGTGGAGAAAATGCAGCTTTTATTTATACAAAAGAAAAAAATAAAAAAGTGGATTCATGTTTTTATAATGAAAATAAAAACAAATTTGAATTTGGATCATATAAGTTAGGTACTGCAGTAAATCATTGGCTAAAAATGATGAATATTATTGACTTTAATAATAATCAACGCAATGAAATTATAAGACTAAATATGAAAAGTGATTCTGGTGTAAAAGTAGACATTTCAGATGTAGGATTTGGTGTAAGTCAAATTTTCCCAATTATAGTTGAAGGATTAAGAATGAAAAAAGGTCAAACATTATTGTTAGAACAACCAGAAATTCATTTGCATCCAAAATTACAGATGCAACTAACGGATTTTTTTATTGCTATGGCAAAATGCAATAAAAATACAATAATAGAAACGCATAGCGAGCACATTATAAATAGACTTGTTCGTAGAAGTTTAGAAGATGATGATATAGCAAAATTAATAAATATATATTTTATTGAAAACACTGAGCCAAAATTAATACAAATTGATAAAAATAAGGGTATTATAAATTGGCCAAAAAACTTTTTTGATCAAGCTGCTAATGAAGAACGTGAAATTTTAAGATTAGCAATAGAAAATAGAAGTAAATAATTATGAAAATATTACTAAATCCAGAAATATTAAATTCAGATCAACAAGAATATGCTATTAAAACCTTAATGGATATAAAAGAATTATTCCCAGACCTTAAATGTATTTGGAATGATAGTTTTTATGTGTATCTTTATTCTAAGCAAACCTCTTTTATACACGAAAATAATTATTTTAGGTGGATTAGTAAAAATGCGAATGAAATTTTTGCCGTTGAAGAATTATCTGATTCTGATTGCTATTCTGAACCAATCATAGAATTTACAGAAGAAAATATAAAAGAGACTTTTTATTGTATAGTACATAAACTTATCGAAAATGGTAAAAATTTTATACCATTTCTACATTTAGTTGGTATTGATACATACACATTTAGATGTTATTGCCATCAAAATGTTTTAATAGCTAAAATTTTTGATGATTTTACCAAGTTTATATCAATAAATTATAAAAATATTATTAATGAATACTGGCCATATAATATACAAGATTTTGAAAAAAATTTTTGGATATTAGTTTCAACAATTTCAGTAGAAAAAATGTATGAAATCAAATACCTTAAAGAAAATATTAAATTTACTTCAAATTTTATGAAAAATTTCATGAAGTTGGATATTTCAAAAAGAGAAATTTATATTAATAAAATAGCGATGAAACTTTCTAAAACGTATTGTAATTCCAATTCGCTTAAAGATGAACCTATTAGACGAATCAATGGCACAAAAAGACGGTTTCGTCTTTCTGATGTTGATAGAATACATTATTCATATATTAATAATAATCACAATATGATATTATTCGAAGAGTTGAATATAGAAAATCATAATAGTGGGTTATAGTAATAAGTGAAAAAGTGTAAATTTTGTGGACAAGAAAAGAAATTAATAGATGCTCATATTATCCCTAAAAATTTCTATTTAATGCGAAAAAAGGATAGATATTTATGCATAAATTCTAAGACCTGTAAATATATAATTCAGCAGAAAGGCGGATATGATTCAAATATCTTATGTGGAGATTGTGATAATCATATTTTAGGAGAGTTTGATAAAGAAGGTTATAGAATTTTACTTGGAGATTTTAGCAAGTATAAATACATGTAACTACATCCGCAATATAAAATCTATCAGCTTGATAATACAGAATTTGATTATGGTAAACTCCGAAAATTTTTTATTTCAATTTTATGGAGAGCTTCTATTTCAAAATTAGAAGAATGGTCAAATATCAACCTTGGAGGTTACGAGAAAAAAGCCTTTGAGATATTGAAAGGAAAAAGGGAGTATGACGAATTATTCAAGATTTTAATATACAAAAACTGTTTTACTGAAGATATAAATCAAGAAGTCCTTATTGCTAAAGGGAAAACAAGAACTTATAAAAAATATGTTATTCAAATGGCCGGATATCGTATTGAAATTATAGTGGATTCAAGCAGACTTACGAATAAGTATAAGCAACAATATGAAAAATATTTTCTGAATCCAATGTATGCACATATAATAGAAACTCCGGAAGTATCACAACGTATAAATAAAGAATATAATGCTCGAATGTTTGAATTATATGAAAAAGGCTTTGTACCTCCTAAACCTCCAGGGGTTTGATAATTGACTTGACATCTTATCGCTTCAGAGTGATGTATACGACACAATAAAGGAGGTCGTATGGAAAAAGTCGGATTAAATATTACTCCCAAGGAGTTTAAGCAATTGAGTAAGTGGTCGGAGAATATTTATAATACTGCCGTTGTTATAGATTAGATTGAAGAATGCTACAATCTTGCACCGGTTATTAAGCACCTGCGAAACGATGCGGATGTTTTAAATGCATTTTTTATAGACCATGAAAAAAATGTCGAAATTTAAATTTCCATTGTCCACTTTTTCGGGTACAGTTCATTAAAAAGTGTTTAATCGGTGTTCAAATCGTGTTCAAAATATTCTTCGTGAGTTATGCCGAGAATTTGTTCCTCAATTTCTCTTATAACATCCGGCGTTAAACCTTTCGGCTTTTCCTCTTGGAGCTTTTGTTTTTCGCCAATTACCTCATCCTCATAAGATTTAACCGGCCCAATCAATTTCAGCATTTTAGTAACGGCATAATATCTTGCAGGCTCGACTTTACCGTTATTATCCATATCCTTTTCGATAGAATTTATCAAACTGCGGGTGAAATCATATAAATCCGAATGTAAGGTCGTTTTAGTCCGAAGATATTCAGCTCTTTTGGTTTCCCAATCATCAGATTTTTTCCATCGGCGGAGCGTTCTTTCGTTCAAATGAAGCTGTCTCGCGATATCTTCCAACGACATAAATTTTTCAGCATAAAGTTTAAAGGCATCTTGTGCCAATGTTTGTTTTTTCATAATTAACCTCGGGGTAAAAGATTTTGGTGTACACACAGGATAACTCTGTTTCGCAGAAACATCAAGTCCAGAATGTGTCTGTATAATACGATTTCGAGATTTAGAGTTGATGTTTCTACAGATATGAGTGATGAATGGTGTAACAAAAGGAATAAATATGATTAAACAATATGGTAAATACAGATTAAAGCGAATTCGCGGATGGGAAATCAATGACAACAGAGAATATACTGTCATTGGTTTTCATAGTGATGATACAGTTTTATGCGAAAGCCCATGCGGCGAATTATATGTTTTTTTAAAAGAGTTTTTATTTGATCCAGAAAATCCGGATGAAATATATGCAAAAATTGAAGTAAGAAAGGAAAATGATGACTGAAAAAGATTATACGCTATACGGAACAAAGATTTTGAACTTGAAAACACAAGAAATCGGACTGTTAATTTGTTTATGGAAAAACAAATATGCCGATAAAACCGTAGATTTTGCAACATGTGTTGATAAAAACGGAAAACGGTACAAC
>CAJOND010000102.1 GCA_905236675.1 Candidatus Rifleibacteriota bacterium
AATAATATTACAAGCGATAAACTTAAATTAACAAGTGCTGGTAATACTAATATAGAAGATTCTAAAATCACTAATATAAATGCAGACATTAGTGGTTCTGCAGCTATTAATAAACTGACAACTAGTCAAATGTCTTCTGTAGTAAGTGGAAAGAATAGTATAAATAATTCTACAATTACAAAATTAGACTTAACCAACTCTGGTGATACATCAGTTACTAATAGTAGTTTAACAACTATAACTGCAAAGAATTCTGGCAGCTTCAGTCTTTCAGACACAACTGCCCCTGTTAGCAACATAGACATTATCAGCAGTGGCAAGTCTACTTTGAAGAATATAGAAACCTCTAAGATTAAACTTTCTAATTCTGGTAACTCCAGTTTGACCAACCTTGATGTTACAGATTCTGGTTATCTCATTAACAGGAACGGTAACTTGAACATTGACCAGCTTGATGTAGCCAATAACTTTGACCTTGATTCTAATGCCGGAAATATTAGTATGAAAGGTATTGATATAAATAAAGACTTCAACTTCGCATTGGCAGGAAACAGCGGTGTTAAGTTTACAGATATAAAAATAGGAAATGACTTCAATGTTTATGCTGGTAAAGCAGTGCTTAATGGTTCAACCCTGAATGTTGGCAATAATATGAATACTTATACTTATTCTAAGTATTCGAGTCCAAAAGCTTCATTAAGAGCGGCCGTTGCTCCTAATAGCGGAACTGCTGAAGCTAAAGAAACGGATGAAGGTTTCACTCTGATTCTTGATGAGCTCAATATCGGTGGTGGTTTATATGTTGATAATCCTGATGTTACTATAAAAGTTAAGGAATCATCTGTAGGCCACGATGTCGATATAGATGCCGGCAAAGAAAATATCCAGATTGACAAGCTTGATGTAGACGGCGGCAGTCTTGATATTAAGGGCGATAGCGGTGCAGTAAAACTTGGTGAAGCAAAAGTTGACAACAATACCAATATTAATCTTGGAAGTGGCAACTTAGATGTAGCTAGTTTAACTTCTACACTTGGTATAGACTTTAATGTTGGTGGCAACATCACTTCTGATCACTTCATTAAGAGTGAAACTTCTTCTGTTAATGCTGTAGCTGGAGGAAATCTTACGGCATCAACTGTTGAAGCAAAAGGAAAAATCGACTTCTATGTTGGTGGAAGTATCGTTTCTGATAATAAGATTGAAACTGAAACTCAAAGTGTTAATATGATAGCTGGCGGTAGCGTGGATGCTTACAAAGTATTGGCTAAACAGCAGGGTAATATTGAAGCTGTTCGCGGTGATATTATTATTGGTCAGATTGATGGCAAGACTTTAATATTTAAGGAAGATACTAACGATAGAACCTTGAGAATCAGAGAAGCTAATGTTGAATCTAAGATTACTGCTGGTGCAGATTATATTGATATAGATTTGATTAACCATACTTCTGATGATGATAGACTTCCAATAGACTTTACTCGCGTAAATGGAAGAGCTATGGATAATGTTGTCATCAGAGATGTTAAGACTAATACAGGTGTTAATATGTTTAATCTTGTTTCTACATATGCAACTATTCACGTCAGCAATGAAATATTTAATCTTACAAAGACTTATCTGCTTAAGAAAGGTGATTTAAGTAATACAAGGCTTAAATTCAGACTTTATGGTGATAATCCAATCTATACAAGAGATGTTGATATTATTGCATTCTTTGCTCCGATGATTAACCATAAGAGCTTTGCTGATATCAGCTTTACTAATGAATGGCATCCTGAAAGACAGGATTATTACCCATTGACAGCTAAGGGTGATTATAGAAGAATGTTTAATCAGTATACTGTTGTTCAAGATTTTGAAATATTGCGTCTCGCCGATGAAGATAAAATTAACGATATTGCTGATGATTACTACTGCAAATTTGATTATAGAAAACTTGATAATTCTAGAGCTTTCTATGTAGATCCAGATTCTGATATATTCACTGAGGGCGAAAGCGTTAATCTAGATGATATAGAAATTCCTGTAGGCGTTGAATTTGACTCTGCCTCTGGCGAACTCAAACCCGTCGGTTCTTACATCAAACCTCAGAGAGCTAAAGATTAACTTTTCTCTTGAAGCTTCTCCCAAGGCTTTGCCTATTGGGGGAGCTGTCACGATAACCTCCAAGGATGGCGGTATGCAAGCGAGCCATAGGATGTGAGCAAGTCGCAAATGACTGAGGGGGTTGCTCTCAAAAAAAATAGCCTAAAATAAAAAAGACTCTAGATTTGTATCTAGAGTCTTTTTCGACTTCCTTAGAATTGACTGAATATTTCAGTAAAGTAGAGATCAACATTCTGGTCAGGCATATTGCTGGCTTCAACTTTTGATTTCTGATAGCAAAGTTTCAATCTTGTATGGGCAGAAAGTTGATAAGTATAGGCAAATGTAATTACATCACCTTTCAAATCATTGATAAAGCCAACTAGAGGATTTCCAGCAACAGTGTTGAATGTATTTGCCTTGCCGTCATAAACGTTTTCTAGATGATCATAAGCAAGTCTGAATTTATGTCTATCATCATTTTTCGGAGTATAGCAAACCTGCAATTTTAAATCGCTTAGATTCTTATATGTTTGATTGTTGTTAGCATTTAAAGCAACAGAAACAAGATATAAATCTTCAAAAGCTGTCTCATCGGCTAATAAAAAGTCATTTAGGTTTTCTACACTAACGTTGGAATTTGATTCATCATCAGCACGAGTATAAGCAATTTTTGCTGTAATCTGATTTTTGCTGTCATAATTAAATGCAATATGGCTTAATAAACCTTGAGCATTACTCCCAGGACCGTTTCCATCTTCTATATCGCTGTAAACAAAGGCTAAATCATAAGAAAACTTATCTTGTTTTTCATTAAGTTTGCCCCAGGAACCAAATTCGTATCTTGTTTCTTTTCTATTGTCTGCAAGTGCATTTCCATTGTTGTCATATGCACGTTCGTTAAAATAAAAACCGAAATACAGATTGTGACCTTTATAGTTATAATCAGCATTAAGGTTCCAAATATTGTAATGGTCTTTATTTCCTTGTCTATCAAAGAAAAGGTTGAAAGCAAGGTCTACATCACCACATCTTTTGGTATAATTTACTGCATCTATGTGATTGTGAACAACGAAACGATGACCATGCTGATACCAGTCACGACCAAATTTAAATTCTCCGCCGAAACTGAATAAGTCTCTAACTTTGATGTAGGCTGCTTCTACTACTGCGGTGCCTTTGTTATTTCCATCCCATTCGTTTAAACCATTATTACCAATCAGGTTCCATCTGGCTCTTGCTGAAACATTTTCATCAATTTGGGTATCAAGTTGTAGTCTTAAGCCTGTTTCTGTTCTATGACGATGATCCTCTCCAAAATCTATTGCACCTAGGTTACCTCGGTCATGGACAAAACCATAGTTTCTGACCAATATGTCTCCCGAAAGTTTAACTTTGTCTATACCACCGTTTTTTATGCTATCTTTTATAGAGGCAACATCAATCTTTAATCCAGACACGTCTTCTTTTACTGTCTGCATATCATCTTCTAAAGCAGTAGCTTTAACGCCTAAAAGAGCTAATTCATCGGCAAATTCTACAGTCAGTTTTTCCAAAGTCTGCAAATCGTTTTTTGCAATAGAACCAACACCGTTCTGTTCAATATTAGCTAACATTTTTGCAGTCATAACTGCCAGTTGATAACGGGTCAAATTTTGATTGCCTTTAAATGTGCTATCTGGGAAACCTTGGATGATGCCTTTTTCAGCCATATTGTTAACAGCTTCGTAAGCCCAGTGACTTGCTGGAACATCTGAGAAAGGAGCTGCAAAAGCTGTGCTAGCAGATGCGAGTATTATAGCTGCTGTGTTAATAATTGTCTTCTTATTCATTATTTCTCCTAAAGAAAGAGGATCTCTCTTCTATAAGCATCTTCTAGAAATATATCAAATATTTTGTATTAATTATTATAGTTCTCTCTAATCTATCTATAGGGGTTAAACTTAATAGGAGATAAATTAGTTTTTGTATAATATAGTTTATACTATTATTTGTCAATATGCTTTACGCAGTTATTGAATTAAATCATACAACCTTGAGATAAAGAATTTTTGCTCATATATTCAATCAGTTTTTGGGTAAATTTATTCTCGTTAATATCTTCAAATTTCGGTGCAATTAGTAAATCTTTGGGAACTCTATTTATAAAACGTTCTACAAAGATATCTTTTTTTAAATATGATAAGAATTCAGATACTTTTTCAATATAGCTATTCAGTGTATGAAGTTTAATAAAGTCGGGATTATTTTTAAAAACTTCCGCTAATCTGCTTCCATCAACAATTTGAAGATGATGGAGCTTTACAAAATTTACTCCTGAATCTGTAAGAATAAGAGCATAATTTTTTGCTGATTCTATGGATTCCTTTGGAAGTCCAAAAATTAAATGTGCGGAAGTGTCGATTTCTACTTCTCTTAATAATGAAAATGCTTTTATTGCAGTTTGGAAATTATGGCATCTGTTAATAGCTTTTAAAACTTCATCTTCAAAAGATTCAACTCCTATTTCAACTCTTATATAAGTTTCTTGTTTTAGCTTTAACAGCAAATCTACAACTTGTTTGCTGATACAATCTGGTCTGGTCGCTATAATAAGTCCTTTAATATTAGGAAATCTCAAAGCCTCCCTATATCTTTTTTCTAATGTCTCTATAGGTGCATAAGTTCCTGAATAGGTTTGAAAATAGGCGAAGAAGTCATCACATTTATATCTTTTAGAAAAAAAATCAGTTCCCGTCTTTAATTGTTGTGAAATTGATGATTTACCATCAGTATAAAATGGAGTGAAAGATTTGTTATTACAGTAGAGACAACCAGCAGAAGAAAGTGTTCCGTCTCTATTAGGGCAAGAAAACCCGCCATCTATAGGAATTTTTTGTATGCGTTTCCCAAAGTGCTCTTTTGTCCAATTTGTTGCAGAATTAAAATACATATCAATTTCTTTTTATATTTGCTAAGGCTTATAATATCATAATTTAAATAGGAATTATACTTAAATTAGATAAAAGCCAGGTAAAGAGATTGCCATTTCTTTGTGCATTCTGATCGCTATTGTTTAAATAAATAATAATTGCAAATATATTAGACAGAAATTATAATAAAAATACTTTGTGTAAAGTGCTTGGAGACTAGAATGCTTAACATAAATGATAATTTGTTAGATAATTTAAATAATGATTCTAAAAATCTTATAAAAGTTGCTCAGGGTTGCGATTCTAACGGAATAATAAATAAGCTGATTTCTAATTTAGAAAATGCAATTTCAGCAAAATTTGATGCTAATAAGCCTCTTATTGTTACTCTAGTTGGGGGAACTGGCTCTGGTAAATCTGAATTATTCTGCAAATTGATTGAAAAAGAAGGAGCAAGTCCTTCTTCAAAAGAAGGGCAGAGAAATTATACTGACCGATGTTATATTTATGCACCGCAAGAATATATTGGTAATTTGCTTCCAGAAGATTGGGGCGATGCCACATATATTGAATCTGATAAAAATGGTTTTGTTCTAGTTGATACACCAGACTTAGATGGTACTAGGGAAGAAAATATAGAACTAGCAAAATCTATGGCTGAAATATCTGATATTTTAGTTTTTGTAACTACTCCTGAAAAGTATTCTAATGCGGTTCTTCATAAAGCTTTGAAACGATGGACAACGACTAAAAACTGGTATTTTGTTTTAAATAAAATAGATACTCTTAAATCAGAATCTAGAAATAGCATAAAAAGCCAGTTTTATAAAAGAATAAAAGAATTAGGTTTTTTTAAACCCGAAGAAAAATCATTTTTTGTTAGTGCAACAACTGATGAAAATATTGAAGAATTCAATAGATTAAAAGAAGAATTAATATCTGAAAAATCATCTATAAGCAACAAGCTTTTTCATTATAGGTCAAAATTAATTAAATACAAAAATGCAGTTTCAAAAAATATAGAAATTTCAGATAATAATTTGCTTTTGAAGGATTATTTTGAAAAACTCAAAAATGACTTAATTGCTGAAGAAAATAAAGCAAAAAGTAGCAATGAGACAGAAATCAGAAATATTATTTCTGAAACAGATTCAAAATACTCAATTCAAAAAACTTTGACTTACGAACTTTATGATTCAATGTGCGGTAAGGCAATAACCTTCGTTTCACCTTTTTTATGGATAAATAAGTTTTTTCATAGAGTAAAGGAAAACCAGACAAAAACTGAATTAGAGACAAAAATTAATTCTAGTGAAAGATTAAAAACAAATTATAGAAGTATTTTAAATTTTATGCACCAGAATAATTTAATAAGCTGGGATTATTATAAAAATTCAATATTAAAACCTGATTTTCAACTTTCCGACTTATGTATAAAAGAAAAAGCTGAAAAAATATCTTCCAGCCTCAAAACTAATTTTTTGCTTTTCTTCGCAAATCTGTTACCTTTAGCATTAGTTATATATGTGATGTATCTGGCAATTTACAATTTATTGAATGGAACTAGCTTAACTAATGACTATTTTGTTCAGGCTGGAATAGTCTTGTTAATGTTGTCATGGTTCGGAGCTTATCTAGTCTGCAAATATATTAATAGACAGGAAGCTACTGCATTAAGCCAGGATCTTGCTAACAATGTAATAGCTAATCAAGACGGTTTTGCTATTTTACAAGAAAAGAAAGCACAGTTAGAAGAAATAATAAGACTGATTAATGATATAGATAAAAATACATCGCGTCAGATTAAAGAAATTGAACCTAAAATACGTAATGGTTATGGTATTAGTGCTAGCTAGATTGATTTGCAGTATTTCTGGCTTTCACTAATACAACCAAAAATAATTTATATAATTATTTTTAGTTTTTTGAATAATATTATAGTTAGCTCCTTTAATTAAATATAAAAATTTTTAATTAAAGGAGTTTTTTAATGATTAATGGTCCTCATCTTTTCAGAAATACTAAGGCAGAATTGTTTGTTAAACAGGTAAAAACAAGAAAAATTATAATTAGTAGATTAAAGAAGCAAAAGAGACCTATTTGTTATATGCCTTTTATGAATACTAAGATTTTAAGTTTCTTGTCTAACAGATTCAGATTTTAATTTTCTAATATTATCAGGAGGTACATTGTGAAATATTCCTATAAAGACGCTATGAGGATGTTTAATTGCTCTAAAAAAGACGTTATTCGTGCATTAAATAAATATGGCTATTTTTCTAAAAAGTCAATTATTGATGATAAATGTATTGAATATCTTGGAAAATGTTTTAATCATTCGCAAAATGTTGTTTCAGATGGAGGTTTAAGTATTAATATGCATTGTAGCAAAGCAAACTCATTGGAAGAAATGATGAAAATAGAATTTGCTAAAGATTGCAGGTTGATGTTGAATAATCTAGAAAACACAGAAGAAAATTTTTATATCGAAGATTTATACGCTAAAGCTCAGATTGTGGATTTTTTCGATGATAATTGTTTTAATTTTTTAAGAGATTATTATCCTGATCTTTATAGGACTGCTAAAAACGCAGTTACTGCCTATAAAACAGTTGTTTATATTGAGCATTATTCCAGATACTGTTTGAATGATATTGGTTTGTTTTTGGAATTATTTGTTACTTATCTTTTAAATAGAAATGGTTTGGTTGATATTTGTAAAGCTGATTTTAACAGCGATAGCGTTAATCTATATTTGAGAATTCGTTGTCTAGCTAATCATGGTTTACCACAAAAAGTTGCTGATTTGCTTGATTCTACCCGCATAATAAGAAATAAAATACATGTTTTGCTTGAAAATAATTCGCATCAATATATTCCTGGAAGTTTTAATTATTCTTTTCAGCAGGATATAACAGAAGAAGATTGCCGAAAATGCCTTGAAAATATATATGTATTGAGTTGCTGGATTGTAAGAAAAGACAATTTAACTGAATCAGGAGATAATAATTAATATAAAATGAGCTTTCAGTTCAATAATATTTTTGCCCCGAAAGGGGCTTTTTTTATGCCAAGCGAAGCTTGGCAAGGGAGTAGGGTGTAGGGCTTAGGGAGAAAGGAATTAGTTTTAGGGAACTGAGAACTGAGAGTTAAGAATTGAGAATTTGGTTCGAAGAAGTGTTCAAAGTTTTATAATAGTTATCCTAAAGCCTCTCCTTGAGGACTGCCGACAGGGATGTCGGTGTACAAACGGCCACAGGATGTGATAGCCGCTGTAGAGGTGGCACGCAGTGCCGGAGTGGTAACCGAACCAGATCAAACTCTGTTTAGCGATAGCGTATTATAAACCAGAGAACTATGGTTCATTCTAGTTTTCGTCATTTCTGGGCCGAAGAAACTCCTCCACAGAAGAGATTGTCCGAAAACTAGAATTTTGATGAAAAATTAGTATTTATTTGTTTGTTGCCTACCCATTGTCATAAAAGTATAGCTTTCAGGGCTAAGGCCCATACACTATACTTTTTATGACAAATGTGTAGGCGATTAGCACAATCTAATTTGGACTTAAAAATTAGTTTTTGGACAAGCTCAGAATGGTTGGGAAGCTGGATTTTGAGTAGCTTAATATATAAAAATGTTTGCATTTGCCCTTTTCTCTATATGATATTTAGAGGTGAAATAACATTTTTATTCATCTTTATCATTTATTATAGCTTTTACAAAATCTGAACATATTTCAGAACGTTTTTTATAACCTTTGCTTTCTTTTCCATTTAATCCACTTTTTCCATCAGCATACATTACGAAAGATTTATATTCTCCTCCAGTAAATTTGCTACCATTTAAAACAAAAACAACAATACAAATTGTAAACAATAAAAGAACTATATTCTTAATATTTCTAAATTTCTCTATTATTCTTTTTTTCTCACTATAGAAGTATTTTTTTGATTCCTTATTTAATGAACCATGATTATTACAATATATATCTATTTTTTCATTTATATATTCTACACCATATAAACATTTTTTATTCTTATTTAACTTTTTATTATCTAATAATTTATTTTTTTCTAACTCTTTTACTAAATTAAGATAATCATTAACTAGGTCGGGTGTAAAAACTTGTATTTTTCTTTTTAGTAAGTGCTGTTCCTTTTCGTCACTATTTGTTTCTTCACTATCTTCTTTAATAATATCAAATCTTCTATTATTTTTATTATAAGAACTATTTTGTCTTCTATAATTATTATCAGAATCTTTCTTTTTTTTTAACGGTAGTTTTTCATAAGAAAGCATAGCTTTTTGAATACTACTCATATAATAATGACAATTTTTTGTTTCTTTTATTACTCCTTCGTTATATACGATTGTACAAAAACTAATAAATAGCAATATAAAAGATAATAAACATATAATTATAGATATACTTTTACCTTTATCTGATAAAACTTTACCGTTTACATAGAAATTCCACACAAAGCCGATAAATGTTGGAATAGAATATAATAAAAATATAGCATTTAACAAATCAAGAACAAACACTTATCTTCTTCCCTCCGGTAAAATTTGTTAAAATTCCTTCTTCTTTCTAATTATATAATAGAATCAATAAATTAAATAAATCAGGATAATATTCAAGTTAAAATGTTTCTTAGCTAAAACAATTCCCTTATCTCTCAGCCAAGCGGAGCTTGGCTTTGGGGTAATACCGTTCGAACTCGATGAACTTAACAGAGAATGTGGAATAATCCTATCAGTTTCAATCCCCGAGAATGGGGTAGTAACAATTAGGAATTAGCAATTAGCAATGAGTAATTAAAACAGCCAATAATATAAGATTTATTTTTTAAGAACA
>CAJOND010000103.1 GCA_905236675.1 Candidatus Rifleibacteriota bacterium
TTTTAAAAATTTAAATCAAAATTGCAGGACTAAATGCAATTTCTATTTTTGCAGAACTAAACGCAATTTAACTTGCATTTACTTTTGCAATTAACATTTGAAAAAAAAGTTTTAATGTACCATTGACACTTTAAAAAAATATAAGTAATATTAAATTTACCGTATGTAATATTTAGTATAAGTTTATATAAGATATAGCGTCTCGTACGCAATAAGGAGTATAGGGAATGAATCACAGAATTGCAAAATTTAACCTTTTGCTTATACTCGGTGTATTCTTATGTTCAGCAGTTTATGCTGACGTTAGAGTAACCTTCCTGGACGTCACCCAAGGCGATTGTATTATAATTCGTAATGGTGCCAAGACTATTATGATAGATGCTGGTGACGATAACCGTGATGCAGCTGCCCGATATATTATCCCTTATTTCAAAAAAGAAGGGATCAAAAAAATAGATCAGGCTATTATTACTCACCCTCACCGTGACCATTTTGGTGGTTTTATTGAATTGGTTAAACAATTCAAGTTTGGTGAATTTGTTTACTCCAACGATACAGATGCCTCTGCAGAAGTTACTAGAAGAGAAGGTGCAACAAGAGGCTCTAATGACGCTATTGTTTATGATGGTTTAAGAAGTTTGATTAAAAGTAAAAATATCCCTTATCGCAAAGCAAAGCTTGGTGAATTGCTTGATTGGGGTGAAGGTGTTAGAGCAGAAGTTCTTTCTTGCGATAATCCAAAACTTTATAAATCAATTCAAGATGACAAAAAAGGTGGAATTAATCCTAACGAAATCTCCATCGTTATAAAAATGACTTACGGTAAAATCAGCTATTTGTTTACTGGCGATGCTGAAAAGAAAGCTGAAACAGAAATGGTTGAAAGATATGGTAAGAAACTTCATGTTGATGTTTTGAAATCTGGTCACCATGGTAGTAAAACTTCTTCTAACCATAACTTCATGGATGCTGTTCAGCCAACATATGGTGTAATTCAAGTTGGTAAAGGTAATTCTTTTGGTCATCCAACAAAACAAACTCTTGATGTTTATGAATACTATAAGATGAAAGTATTCAGAAATGACTATGATGGCACTGTAGAAAGCTTTACAGATGGCACCAAAGTTGAATTTGTTTCTAATCAGAGTTCTATAGAATTTGCTTCTAAGCCAAAAGTTATTGCTTTAACTCCAAATTCTGCTACTCTTCAATGGACAACCAATAGAGAAGCTACTTCTGCAGTAGAATATACTAATGGTTCAATGAAGAAAACAAAAGAAAATGGTTCTGCTACAAAGACTCATACTATTACCCTTGTTGGTTTGAAACCAAATACTGATTATACTTATACGGCTATTTCTGTTGATCCTCGTGAAGTAAGCAAAAAGATTAAAATTCAAGGTTCTATAAAAACTCCAGCTGGTTCTTCAACTCCATTAGCAAGTATTTCAAAAGTATATACTAACTTTGATCGTATATACATGAAACACCCATTTAAAGCTATTGTAAACGTAAAGAATCCTGGTGAAACAAAATGCACTGGTTTGGTTGTAGAACTTTACCATTCAGCAATGAATCCTTCTAATTTGATTGATAAAATCTCTCTTTCAATAGATCCTAAAGATTCTAATGCAGCTGTTAGTAATACTAAGATCGATTGGTTAGGTAATATCGAACTCATTGCTGTTCTTAAAAAAGGTAATACAATTATTGATACAGCTACAACTAATATCAATGTAGAACCAAAACTTGTATTTGTTGATTGTGCTCATGGCAATAAAGACTATTTCACTGGTCGTTTTGCTGGCATGAAGATGGATTTGTTCCAGAATTATGGTTTCCAACTTAAATCAATAAATAAGGCAATCACTTTTGATACTATCAAAGATAGCTTCATGGTAATGATGCCACATCCTACTACTGCATATACAAGTGAAGAATTAGGTGCTCTCGCAAAATTCACAAAAGCTGGTGGTTCTATATTGATGTTTGGTCAGTCTGACTATAGCAATAAATCTCATCCTGAAATACAGAATAAGGTTCTAGCCGCTATAGGTAGTAACATTCGTTTCAATGACGACCAGGTTTGTGATCCAACTAATAATATTGGTGCTCCTTTCAGATTCTTCGTAACCAAGTTCCCATCATCTATAACCGGAGATGAAATGAGCAAATTATTGTTCAGAACCTGCTGCTCATTAGTTAATGCAAATAATTCTGCTCTTAAAACTCAGGGAAGAGTTACTGTAGTAGCTATGGGTGATGAAGACAGCTACACTCAGGAAGCTGATGAAAAGAATGATGGTTATAAATATTCTGCAGGCAATATTCCTGTAGCAGCTGTTGAAGATCTCGGTGTAGGTCGTGTAGGTTGTATCGGTGAAAATACTTACCAGGATGGTTTGTATGGTGGAACTTCCAATAAGGGTCTTTGCACTCCAGCTTTCAACAGAAAGATATGTTACTGGTTAAGCCTTGGAAAAGAAAAGACTCTAAGAGCATTAACCCGCAGTATTGCAGAATTGGATTATGAATCTAATCCAGAAATTCGTGCTACCAAATACGAAGCTCTTTCTGATGCTATTATGAGAAACGTTCGTCAGTCTATTGACGAAGGTAAAGGTCTCGATGCAATTAAGAAAGAAATGAGTAATTATCAGGGCGAAAGTATCAAGCAATTAAAGCGCCAGATTCAACAGTTAGATACTTACGAAAATATCTATTCTCGTTAAAAAAGATTAAAAAACCTCGGTATGTATTTTTACATATCGAGGTTTTTTTCTTTTTTTTTAAAAACTTATAAAACAATCTTTAAACTATTGCAAAAAACTGTTATAATCATTTCTACAAGAAATAAACCTAGGTAGATATTTGTGACGAATAAAAACATAACAATACTATTAATCCTTTTAACCTCGCTGTTTTTTAACTCTTTAAGTTGTTTTGCTAATACAGATCAAAGAATAACAGATATTCGTTTTTGGCAAAGTCCTGAAGAAGCTCAAGTGGTATTAGATTTGATTCTCCCACCAAAAGTTTCCGAAGTTAACCGATTAGATAACGGAACCTTATATTTCGATATCAAATCATGCCTTTTTAAGCCTGGCAAACAACGTTATGCTCTTCAGAATCAATTCTTAGAATCATTAACAGTTCAGCAGAATGAAGATAGCTCTACTAGAGTTCATTTTAAGGTTCCACAGGGTGTGGAAGCTAAAACCTTTGTTTTACCTAGTAATGAACGCAAGAACGATAGAATTGTTATATTTTTAAGAGAACCTAAGGCAAAGATATTATTAAAACAAAGTGCTGAATTAAATGAAGTTAAAAAACTAAAGGCTGAAAATATTAAAATAGTTGTATTAGATCCTGGACATGGCGGAGAAGATCCTGGAACTACTTGTAATGGTATTGTTGAAAAAAGCTATGTATTAGCTATGGCAAAATTAGTAAAAGCATATTTTGATAGAGATCCTCGATATAAAGCAATAATGACTAGAGAATCTGACTATATTATTCCCTTGGATAAACGTAGGGAAATTGCAGAACGTTTGGGAGCTGACGCATTTGTAAGTATACATGTTAACTGGAATGCTAAAAAAGCTATTGCGGGTATCGAAGTTTATTATGAATCTCCTAAAGGTGCTGTAAATGAAGCAGATAGATTAGTTGCTGATAAAGAAAATAAAGCTGATTTTGCTTCTTTGGGAACAATGAATCCTGTTATTGCTGCTTCGAAGAATCAAATTGCTCAAATGCAGGCTAATATTATGGATCAAAGCAGACAGTTAGCAGAAAAAATAGAAAATAAATTAGCTAAAGCGGTACCTAATTTACAGAGTCGGGGTGTTAAACGAGCTGGTTTTAGAGTCCTGCATTCGCTTAATATGCCTTCAGTTCTTGTAGAATGTGGTTATACATCTAACAGATTAGATTCGGAAATTCTTAAAGACTATACTAGTAGAACCAAAATAGCTCAGTCTATTTATGCTGGTATTAGCAATTTCCTACAAACAAAAGTTGAAGGCGGAATTGACTCTGAATACTTAGAATATTATAGAGCTATGAATGCTAGAAAAGCGAAAATAGAAGCTGCTAAAAAGAAAGCTGCTGCAAAAAATAAAACGAATACAAAAACTAAATTAAATAGAAAACATACCGTAAAACATGGGGATACATTGTCCGCTATTGCTCAAAAATATGGAGTTACGGTTCAATCTATTAAAACAGCAAACAAAATGAAAAAATCCGATATAATAAAATCTGGTCAAGTATTGGTTATACCAAGTAAGTAAAGGATAACAATAAAGTGGAATTTTTCAGTAATTTAAAGATTACTTTTAGACTTACTATAATATTGGCAATTCTTTCATCAATATTGGTTGGGCTAACTTTTTATTCAGGGAAAGCAACTAATAAAACAATGCAAGGGGAATTACCTAGATTAATCAATTCCTCTGTTTCTCTTCTTGCCGAGAATATTATTTTTAAAATGCGTTCTTATTGCAATACTGCCAGTTATATAAGCCAATTAAATGCAACTATTCAATTGATTTCATGGCACAATGAAAAACCAGAAGAAAAAGCAATGATAGATCAATGGAAACAATTGTTAAATTCCTTTTTAAAGGGTTTAATGACTTATCCGGATAAAAATATTGCAACTAATGAAGAAGATGAAGAAGTTAGTGAAGAAAATAATAAAGGTGGAATTTTAGAAATTGCAATTTTAACTGATTTGAAAGTAGATAAAACTATTTATAAATTAAAGGCTAATAATAAAATAACTTACTATAAAAAAATAGTTCAAAATAGCAAACCAGTTCCTATTTCTTATGAAGATTGTTTTGATGATGTTGATAGTCCGTCTAATGCAAAAGAGTTGAGAATAAAAAACAATATTAAAAAGAAGAATTTTTATTTAAGTGAAGTATATAAAGGATATAAACTTGATGATTCGGAAGATTTTATTAGACTTCAGTATCTTATAAAACCAGTATATTTAGATAATAGAAATAATAAAATAATAGGATATGTCGTTTTAACTCTTCAGTTAGATCAGTTATTCGATAGCATAATTAACCCGGATGCTACTGTAATAAGACTTATAGATGGAAATGAAAACTCTTTAATTTCAACTAGAGAATTGCAAAAGGGGTATTATTTAGCTCATAAAAATATTGATAAAATTTTATCAAAGCCTATGCATGATTTTTTAGATGGAATTAATTCAGATATAGCTACTTGTAAGGCTGAATTAGAAATCAAAAAGAATGCAGATGAAACTGATAAAGATTTTTACAAAATTTTACAGCCACCTGAGCCAAAACAGTTAAAGAATTATAATGATTATTATGTAATATTCTTCCCAATTACTGAATTCAACTGGATGATAGTTTCTATTATAAATACGAAAAAGCAGATGACTGCTTTAAATCAATCTCAGATTTTTTCTATGATATTTGGGGTAGTTGGACTTGGGGCAATGGCAATCATTACATTGCTTCTGATTTATGGTGTTGTTAACCAGATTAGGAATGTATCTGATGGTCTTGATGAAATATCTAGAGGTAGGGGAGATTTAACCAAAAGGCTTACTATTACAGGAAACGATGAAATAACAGAAGTTTCAATGCGTTTTAATAAATTTATCGGATATATCCAACGTTTGTTGCTTCAAATTCAAGACGTTACAATCAGATTGTCAAATATGGCCAATAGTATTTCTTCTTTGACTAGTCAATCTAATGATTCTATACAAAATATTTTTGGTAATACTCAAAGAATTACAAAAGCAAGTAAAGAATCAGCTTTAACATTAGAAACTACTGCAGCAGCGATTGAAGAAATATCTGCAAATTCTCAATTGATTGCAAAACGTTCAAATAGAGCTTATGAAGAATCTGTTCAAAATCGTTTGAAAGCAACACAGGGTATGGAAACTGTTCGTGAAGCTTCAACAACAATAAAAGAAATAGAACTTGCTGTTGGGGATTCTTCGAGAGTTCTGGAAGAATTGAAAAATCAATCAAGAAAAATTGGTAAAATTGTTTTAACAATTACTGCCATTTCTAGACAAACAAATCTTCTTGCTTTAAATGCAGCCATTGAAGCTGCTAGAGCAGGGGAACAAGGTAAAGGTTTTGTTGTGGTTGCAGCAAATGTTAAAAAATTAGCTGAACAGAGTGCTAAAGCTGCTGATGAAATAGGTAATCTGATTGGAGAAATACAGCACAAAACCAATAAAGCTGTTGAAGAAATGAGTCTTGGTAAGGATAAAGTTCAGGAAGGTGTTAAGATTATAAACCAGGCGGGTGGCTATCTTGATGAAATTGGTATGGCTTCAGAAAGTGTCAATGTCCAGGTTCAAGATATTAGTAAATCTTCTGTTGAACAAAGTAAAAATATTGAAGCAATAAGTCATTCTATAGAAAATCTTTCTATTACTACTAAGACTACAACTAAAGAAGTTGATGGGGTTCTGAATTCTTTGAAGAATCAAAGAGATTCTATACAAGATATGGCTAAAATAACTAAACATTTGAGTATGGTGACCGATGAAATGAGTAGAATGTTAACTCATTTCGTTTTGGAAAATAGCGACAATGATGAGCCAGAAAATCATTCTATGCCTATAGAAACTAATAATATACGACAACAATCTCATTTGCAACCTCAGCCTCAATCACAATCTCAGAATATCTCTCAATCAGTAAATCAAAGTGTATCTGTATCTCAATCAGATTTATTCTCTGATTCTAACGCTGAATCTGAAAAAAAATTATTACCTGATAATTCTTCTTTTGAACTTATAGATAAAAACAAAAGTTAAATAATCTAAAAAGATAATGGAGTGAATAATGCTTGCACCGAAAACCTTCTTTGGCGGAATTCATCCACCTACTATGAAAAGAACATCTGACAAGCCTGTAGAAAGACTCCCTTTGCCTGATAAAGTTGTATTACACCTTTCTCAACATATTGGAGCTCCTGCAAAAAGTGGCTTGCAAATTGACGATAAGGTCACTTATGGACAAGTTTTAGCAGAAGCGGGTGGATTTGTTTCGGCTCCAGTTCATGCTACAGTATCTGGACGCATTATTGCTTTTGGTAATTTCAAACATCCATTAGGTCAATCATCTCCTGCTATTGTTATTGAACGTGATAAAGAAGCAAGAGAACCAGTATATTCAGAAAAGCCAGTTAAAGGTATTTCGTTACCTCCAGCTGAAATTTTAAAAAGAATAAAAGATGCTGGTATTGTTGGATTAGGTGGTGCCGCATTTCCTACACATGTAAAACTCTCTCCGCCTCCTGGAGTAGTAATTGATACCGTAATTTTAAATGGAGCTGAATGTGAACCTTGCTTGACTTCTGATTACAGGACTCTTTTAGAACAATCAGAAAAAGTTGTCGATGGTCTTAAGCTTGTTATGAAGGTTTTAAATGCTAAACGTGGATTTATAGCTATAGAAGACAATAAACAAGAAGCAATTAATAAAATTGATGAAATAGTAGAAGGTTTATTTGGAATAGATGTTCAGCCTGTGATTACAAAGTATCCACAGGGCGGTGAAAAACAATTAATTAAAGCTGTAACTGGTAGAGAAGTTCCTAATGGAAAACTGCCATCTGATGTTGGAGTTGTAGTTATGAATGTTACAACATCTGCAGCAGTTTCAGATGCTGTTAATTACTGTATGCCATTAACTGAAAAAACTGTGACTCTTGCCGGAGAATGCGTTAAAAATCCTGGTAATTACAGAGTTAGAATAGGAACAATTATTTCTGATTTTATTCAAATGACCGGCGGATTAAAAGAAGATGTTCCTTTAAAGAAAGTTATTCTTGGCGGACCAATGATGGGATTTGCTCTTTATGATTTAAATACACCTATCATAAAAGGAACCAGCGGAATCCTGTGCTGGAGTGAAAGAGAAGCACAGATGAAGCCAAGAACAGGTTGCTTGAGATGCGGTAAATGTGTTGAAGCATGTCCAATGGGATTGGAACCTCTTGTTCTAGATGCCTTAGTAAATGCAAAACGTTATGAAGAAGCTGAAAAAGAGGGCATTCTTAATTGTGTAAACTGTGGTTGTTGTGCTTATAGTTGCCCAGGTGGAAATCCACTTGTTCAGAATTTTATAGTCGCCAAAAACAAAATTCTTGCTGATAAAAAGAAGCAAGCAGTAGCAAAGGATAATAAAAAATGAGTGATAATTCTGGATATCCACAAATAACTGCTAATAATCTAATTGTAAATAATTCTCCCCATATACAGTCACCTGTTACTATTAAATCAATAATGTGGGAAGTAAATCTAGCCTTAGTTCCTGTTATTATTATGGCTATTTATAATTTTGGATTAAGAGCTTTGCTTATAATCTTATTATCAGTGTTGGGTGCGGTTCTTGCTGAGTATTTAATACAAGTTTTTTTACGAAAAATCCCGACTACTATTAGTGATGGAAGTGCTGTTTTAACAGGATTATTGCTCGCCTTATGTCTTCCTGTTGCTATTCCTTACTGGATTGCTTTTGTTGGTGGTTTTATCGCTATAGCTCTTGGTAAACAGGTTTATGGCGGCTTAGGCCAGAATATTTTTAATCCAGCGCATGTCGCAAGAGCTATATTGCTTGCTAGCTGGCCTGTATATATGAATACATGGTTGAAGTCCGGTTTTAATACTTCTCTAACTTTACCGACTACTGTTCCAGAAATAGATGCTATTACAACTGCAACCCCTCTTGGTCTTTTAAAGGAAACAGCTAAAAATCCTGATTTGTTAGCTAGTGGACAAAGTATAATTCAATATATTTTTGAAACATTAAATATAAACTTCTCTGATTTGTTATTGGGTATTAATTTTAGTGGTTCAATAGGTGAAACTTCTAAATTAGCAATTTTAATAGGTGCATTTTATCTGTTAATTAGAAAACACATAAATCTTTATGCTCCAGGAGCTATGTTGGCTACAGTTTTTGTAGGGACCTATATTTACAGTAATTGCAATATAGAGTATTCAATGTTTCATATTTTGACTGGAGGTCTTTTCTTAGGTGCTTTCTTTATGGTTACTGATATGGTAACAAGTCCTATCAATCCATTAGGAAAGATAATATTTGGTGTCGGTTGTGGAGCTATTACTTTGTTAATAAGATTAAAAGGCGGATATCCAGAAGGTGTTTGCTATTCAATCCTCATTATGAATGCTTTCGTTCCTTTAATAGATAAATTATGCAAACCAAGACGATTTGGTGTAGTTAAGCCCAAACCAGCTGTTGTAACAGACAGCAAGGAGGCTTCAAAATGAGTAAGGATATGCTTAAAACAGGTCTGTTTTTATTTGTTGTTGCTGCAATTTCTGGAATTCTATTAGCTTTTACACAAAATTTGACTGCTCCAGTTATTGAAAAAAATCAAAAAGAATTAGAAGAAAAAGCGCAAAACAAGGTCCTTCCAAGCTTTAGATTTTCTGAAGAGTTAACTTCTGAAAAAGATGGTAAGAAAATAACTTACAAAGTCGGTTATGATAGAAAAGGGGATATTACTGGAGCCATATTTAAAGTTGCTCCAAAAGGTTTTGGTGGTCAAATTCATACTATGGTTGGTATAGATAAAGATGGAAGAGTCGTTAATTATGAGATTTTATCTTTAACCGAAACCCCTGGACTGGGAAATAAACTAAAATCTGATGATTTTTCTAATAGATTCAGAAAACTTTTACAATCCGAAAATTTATCCGAATTTAAGGTTGTTAAAGATGGTGGAAAAGTAG
>CAJOND010000104.1 GCA_905236675.1 Candidatus Rifleibacteriota bacterium
AAACGGACTTACTCCAAAGGATTTCAGAGAAAAACTAAAAGACTCAGAAAAATCTAATAATTAGGAACTAAAATGTAACTAATTGATTGACTTATACACATGCGAGCGCCAGGATGGCAAGCGAGTCGTAGGGGGGAGCAAAGCTTTAGCTTTGCGTAATTTATCTAAGTATTAACGCAATGCTTTGCATTGCTCCCCCTTCAGTCTCGCTTACGCTCGCCAGCTTCCCCACTATCGTGGGGCAGCATCTTTGTTTGTGGGTAACACTCAAAGAGGCGACTTCAGTCGCCCTAGGTATAGACTCCCCCACTAAGATCCTCCCCCAATTAAATAAAACAAAGATTTTATTTAATTGGGGGAGGTGGATTGCGTAAGCAAGACGGAGGGGGCTGATTGCTGAAAGCAATCAGTGAAGTACGTCAAAATTATATCTTCTCAAATCTCTTATAAGTCTTACCGTCACGTTCTACCGTCTCATTCCACATAGAAGCTGGGCGAACCCATATTCCGCTTTCGCCATAGAGAGCGCGATAAACTACCATAGGTTCTTCTGTTTCGCTGTGCCTGGCGATTGAAATTAACTCATACTCGTTGCCTTTGAAGTGCCTATAGCGACCAGGTTGAATCGAAGCTAAAGCTTCCTTATAACTTAGCTGAAATTCTGCTTTTTCATTTTTACTTTCCGATGTCATATAATCTTGCCTTTGCTGATTTCTTCCTCTTTTGAGATATTATATATATTCTAAAGAACAATATTCTATAAAAAAGACTGATTAAAAACAAGTTTCATATTTGGCAAACTTGAATTTTTCTTTTTGTTGATGAGGCTTTGTTATAATTAAATAATGTTGATATTATCCAAATAAAACCCTCTTTTTTAAAGAGGGATGTCATGCATATTATGCATGACAGGGAGATTTTTAATAATGAAACAGTCTTCGGACTCAACTATCTACTGTTTAATAGACTTCTCAAAAATCCCCTAGATTGCTAACGCAATCTTTCCCCTTTGAAAAAGGGGATATTTAAACAAATAATCGTTATTTGAAATATGGCATTAAAACCGAAAAATAGCGTTTGCTTAATCTAACTCTTGGGCTGCTATTCTTTGTATTTCGCAGACGACGGAGTTAAGTCTTCAATGCTGTAGTTTTGAGTTCTGATGAAGAATTCTATGACTATGTCGCTGAGTTTGCTTCTAGAAAGGGTATAACCAGCGGTGGCAAGAAATTCTGAAGCTTCTTCAAAATTCAAATGCAGGGCTAGACAAAGATAAATAGCAGTTTCCTTTGAGGGTGAATAATAAGTGTCTGTCATTATTTTAGAAAAAAGACGTCGGTCAAGGTTTGCAGCAACATAAACATCTTTGCTCTCCAGACCTTTGTTTTTCATGAACTCGACAAGCATTTCACTGAAAGTTGGAACTAATAACGCTGAATTACTCATAGTAGAAAATAAAAGGTTATCATCTGGTTTTTGCTTAACCTTTTCTCTGATAGTCTTAAGAATGTTTACTATGATTCCTTCACGCTGACATAGCTTCTTGGCAATAGATTTATTTTTAAAACACTTTGTGTCTAGTATTCTAAGTTGCCTTAAAGCAGTATAAGAGGCTTTTTCCCTGCCTTTTTTTTGAAGGGATGCTAGTTTATCTTTCTTTTTTTGTTTTTCTTCTTCTTCTTTTTTTTGTCTGAGTTCTTCTTGCTTTTTTAATTCTTCCTGGTCGTTTTCATCTATATTTCTTGGTCCAATGAAATGTATTATAACTATCTTGAGGCTTAATTCCTTCTAAAGCTTCCAATAAGTCATTCCCATATCTCTCAAATAAATCAAAACAGCCAATAACCAAGCCTTCTTTATGATCACTAGAAACCACTGAATTATTCATTATTATTATTCTCCATACTTAATACAATAATTACACCAAAAACCAATTACAATAACAACATAATTATAAAAATAAATGAATCTAAAGTGGTCGCTTCTAAAGCGACAATTTTTTCAATCAAAATCTCGGTGTTTGTTATTATAGTCTAATTTTGTTATACTTAAAGTACATAAAGGGAATAGACAATATGGTTAACAACTATTCAAAAATAGATAAAAAGATTCTTCAAGAGCAGTATGACGAATATGTGAAAAAAACTATTGGTCTAGGCAAAGTTGAGGACACTGAGCCAATGACCATATTAAATATGTTGGATACTCTGTTATATTCCGACAAACCATCGGAAGAAAACGCGATATTCTCAAGAATGTTTATAACATCCCTGTTTCTGACTCTATAATTGAGGAGGTCAATACTATGTGCAACTTAGGTGAAGGATTTTAAGAAAGAGCTGTTGCTGAAGAACAAGCTCAATATGCAATAGAATTTTATCTCTCAATAACTGCTATGGCACAGGGCATACGGCCTTCAACGACATGATAAGAGACATTTTCATAGCCCATATTATTGAAAAAATCTATGTAAGAATTTAAATCGAATTGACGATTAAATCTGGCGCCTAATAATTCGATAAATTTAACGGCTAAGAGGCTTGTTCCTTTGCTGCCATTTATATAAGTAGGAATAATAATTTTACCGCCTGACTTAGTAACACGTTCTAATTCTTTCAATGCTTTGTCAGGCGCTGAGAGTAAATGAATAACGTTTCCTGCAACCACTTTATCAAAGGTTTGGTCTTTAAATTCTAGATTTAAAATGTCAGCTTTTTGAATTTTTACATTACTAAAACTCTTACATTTTTTTGCTGTTTGTTTCAGCATTCCATCTGAAAAATCTGTAGCATAGATAAATTTGCATTCAGGTGCGATATATTTTGTTATAGCACCTGTTCCACAGGCACATTCAAGAACCATATCAGAATTATTTATAAATTCAGCTACCTTCTTGCCTGTGTTTATGTACACTCTTTTATTATAGATTATTTCAAACAAATCATATATAGCAGATACTTTATTCCAGAACATAAGACACATTCCTTAATTAATACCTTACAATATAATTGATTTCTTTATTAAGTAGCTTGTCCTAAAACTAGGTTTTAGCCTAAATTTAGTTTGTTCTAATTGTTTTAAAATCCCCCTTAATCCCCCTTTACAAAAGGTGGTAAGGACAATTGAAAGTGCACTATAATTTTAGTAATTTCTAGTTTTCGGACAACCTACTAATAAGAACATAAGTTCTTCATTTTTCTATATGTAATCAAATAAGCTTCTAGCCTTTTAGGAAAAGACTTATTATCTTTGTAATCGATTAATTATTACTTTTATCTAATAATTTATAATCAGTAACAAATCTTGTTCCAAATAGACCTTTTTTTATAAAAACTAAAATAGAGTCTCCTTTTTTTGCTTTTGTTATTATTTCTTGCGTAACATTCATTTTGTTTTCAGCTAAAATTGGAGGGTCGATTAGTAATTCATTGACGTAATTTCTACCTCTTAGGTATTGATGTTTTTCTAATATTTGAGTTGTTTGTTCCTCAGGTTTTGAAAAACTTAAATTGTAATTGACAAAAAAGATTATGGATGTAATTATAAAAAATGAAACAGAATAAATATAAATATTAGCTGAAATTTCAAAAAACTTTTTATACTTATTTATTTCTTTAGCTGCTTTTGGGTATTCAGAATATAGAATTGATAACAAATATTTTCTTAGAAAAAAAACTAAAATAATTATAGTTGGAATAGTAAATATATTTAGAAATGGCTCGCTATTAGTATAAAAACACAAGGTTGGTAAATATAAAAAAATAGAAAATACTGTAATAAAAAGAAGTATTTTAATTATCTTAGAAAATTTTGGAAAAGTTTTTAAAAAAAGATTTTTGTATTCTAAGGAATCATAATATTCTTTACTATGTGTATAATCATCTTTATTACAAATACCTAACCAATGTTTAAATAATTTTACATAGTTTTCATTGGTTACATTTCTTGTGTCATAGTAGAAACCATTGAGAAATAAAAATCCAAAAGCATGAATAAAAATAATAATTCCTAAAAATGTAGTCATATTTCAAAGTTCCAAAGAAAATTTAATTATTGGTATTTTTATATATTTATTTTATTAAGTCAACAAAAGTTCTAAAAATAAGTTTGTTTATAAAAAGATTTTATATATTAATTAAGTTTATGACAGTTTTTTTATGTGATGTATTTTTGAAATGTTTTGAATTTATAATATTGAAATAAAAGAAGTTAAAAACTGACAAATAAGAAAATTTATTCATTTACAACGCTAATATTAAGTGTAGTGGTTTTCTACTTTGGTTTACTAGTGTTAGCAAAGCTTAGTTTATTAAATACTTTATAAAACCTAACTATTTTAATGCCTTTTCCATGCCATATATATATTTATTCTTGACACAACTATAATATTGAATATAAACTATATAATGCTGTACTTACCAATTAAGGGTATTTATTTGGAGGTTCCTCTTGTCATCGGTATCACATATCTTTTTAAAAATCGCTAATGCTAGAGATTCAGAGCTTGAAGCTTGTGAATATCTTGATTTATTTGCTCGTAAATGTGGTTTTGCACCTGAAACTATTGATGAAATGCGACTTGCATTTATAGAAGCCATCATAAATGCTAAGGAACATGCTCCTAAAGATCTTCCAGAAGCTGATAAAAATGACATACATGTAACTCTTACTCATATCAATGATAATATAGAAATCTGTATAAGAGATTATGGTAAAGGTTTTGATCCAAGTGTTGTTGAAAAACCTGATATACGTAAAAAACTAAAATCTTCTTATAAGCGTGGATGGGGTATCATGCTTATGGAAAAACTTATGGATGGCGCAGAAATATCCTCTATGCCACCTTCTGGAACCTTAATTCACCTTGTTAAGAAAAAATTAGTTGCAGCTACACCTGATGCCGCTGAAATAGCTAAGGAACAAAAACGTTTTGAACGCCTGAAATATATTTTAGGCAGCTTTATAGATTTGAGCTCTTTCCTTTGCCAAAGTAAGAACCTTCAGTCTGGTTTGCGTTCAATGCTTAGAATCCTTCTTGGAACACTTGGTGTTTCTAGAGGGGCTATTTACACATACGAAAGTGAACATGAACAGCTTTCTTGTTTTGTTGACATTAAACTTAAAGCTAATACAAAACTTCCTTTGTTAAAGCTCTCTAATGAAACTCTAGAAAAAATATCAAAAAAATCTGATTGTGCAGTAACCGATATTATCAAATCTGACAGCATTTTCCATAATGCTTTTAAAAATGACCAAATCGAACAGATTTACGCTTTAAAAACCGATGATGTCTTACATGGTTTCTTAATTATTGGTGGTCGTTTCCATAAAGATGAAGAACCTCAAGATTTTGATGGTGAATTACTTACTATAATTGCTAGAAACATTTCTTCAGCTATTAATACCTATAATCTAATGGAAAATCTAAAAGAAATTAATTCTACTTTAGATCGTAGGTTGACTGAACTTGATAAAGTTAGAGAAGCTGCACAGATTATTTCTTCTGAATTGGAAATAGAAAACCTGCCTGCTACTGTTGATGGATTATTTAGAAGCTTATTCGGGGTTAGAAAATTCTCAATGGCAATATATGATCCTACCGAAAAACTTTTTTCTATTTGCAATAATGACAGAGGATTGCCTTCTACAATTGATATGTGGTCTTCTCCAGTTTCTAAATTCGTCATTGGACATAAAGAAGCTGTGTTAGTCAAGGATTTGAAGACTGACCCAAGATTCCAGTATCCTAGATGTAAAAATTATGCTTCTGACTCTTTTGCTGTAATTCCTGTTATGTCTCAAGGCGAAGTTCTTGCAACTGTTAATTTATCTGATAAAGGTGGAGATGGTACATTTACCGATAGGGATTTTGAATTATGTAAACTTGTCTGCAGCCAATTAGCTATTGCTTTGAAGAATGCTAATCTGTACAAACAAGGTATTAGAGATACTCTTACTGGAATGTACACTAACCATTATTTCAGAATGAGATTAACTCAGGAAATCTCTAGATTAAGAAGAATTAATTCTGAACTTGCAATCATAATTATTGGAATTGATAAATTTAATGATTTAATAGAAAAGAGTGGTACTCCAAACTTTAAAGATGTAATAGTTAAGAAATTTGGAAGCTCAATAAAACGAGTTATTAGATTTAATGACCTTGCCTGCCGCTTGGAAGGTGACAAGTTCGCTATTATATTGCCTGATACCACAAATGATGGGGCTATGATTGCTGCTGAAAAACTTTATAATAATTTAAAGAATATTGTTATAAAGAATAATTCAGAAGAATATCGTCCAACTGTTTCTATATCTTTATTGCAGTATAATGTTCAGCTAGATGTAAATGAATTTATTGAATTAGCTGAAAGAAAGCTTATTCAAATACAAAATGAAGGTGGTAATAAAATAATTTCTTAAAAGGGGTCGTTTGTTCTTAATGGAGCTATCGGTAGAGTTAAAGAATCAAATAAAAAATAATATTAATCGAATATCTAAGAATGGAGCTGAATATATTGATGTAAGATTTTTCACAAATGACGATTTGGAAGAACTTATATTAACTGATGGTAACTTAGAAACTAATAGAACTCTGAACGAAAGTGGAATTGGTGTCAGAGTTCTATGGGGTGGGGCGTGGGGTTTTGCTGCGACAAGTAAGACTACTTCTATAGAAGACTGTTTTGATCTGGCAGAAAAAAATGCAAAAACTGCATCAAAATTGGTTCAAATTAGATTAGATATGGGTAAGCTGCCCAGCCATAAAGAAGTTTATTCTACTCCAATCCAAAAAGAATATTTTGATGTTTCTCTTAAAGATAAGTTTGAGTTTTTAAAATCTATTGATAATCAGTTAAAAGAAGATTGGATAGTTCAAAGATTAATAAGAGCCCAGTTCCAGCAAAGCAAAATATATTTCTTTAATAGTGAAGAAACTGAAATAGAAAGAAATATTAGAGATGTCTTTGCCAATATGGAAATAATAGCAATAGACAAAGATGGTCAGGCTCAAAAAAGAAGCCACGACTTGTTTACTACTGGTGATGGAACTAGAGGCTACGAAATGTTTCAGAATCCTGATCTGTTTTCTTCTCATGCTTCTAGGATAAAGAACGAAATGTCTGAATTGCTCTTAGCCGAAGAACTTACTTATGGCAAGCGTTCTGTAATTATTCTTCCTGGTCAGGGTTTTTTACAAGTCCACGAAACTATTGGTCATCCATTAGAATTAGATAGAATATTGGGTTATGAGCTTTCTTATGCAGGTGGTTCTTTTGTTAAGTTAGATTCTTTTGGAAAGCTTCAATATGGTTCTGAAAAACTCAATGTTTCTGCTGGTGGAGGTATTATTAATTCTCCAGGTACTTTTGGTTTTGATGATGAAGGAACCAAAGAAGGCAATTATTTGCTTATAGAAAAAGGCAAGCTGATTAATGCTATAAGTTCTAGAGCTATGATTTCTGAAGCTAATCAGAAAGCTGGTTTTGAATTGTTTAAGAATAGCGGTGGTTGTTCTAGATCTACTGCATTTTATAGGGCTCCTATCGACCGTATGACAAATGTTAGCATACTTCCTGGTAACGACGGAACTCTAGATGATATTATTGCTTCTACTGAAGACGGTATAATCGTTGATACTCCTTTATCTTGGTCTATTGGCTCTAATCGTGAACATTTTTATTTTTCTTGCGAAATTGCATGGGAAGTTAAAAATGGCAAAAAGACGAGAATGCTGAGAAATCCAAGTTATCAAGGGCATACATTAGAGTTTTATAATAATTTATCTGCTGTTGGAGATAAGTCTACATGGCGGTTGTACCAGGTAGATAACTGTGGAAAAGGTGAACCAAATCAAGCTTTGGAAATTGGTCATGGTATTCCTGTTTTTAGAGTTGATAATGTAATTACAGGTGAAAGGGAATAATAATGAGAAATTGCAAAGCTTTTGATTATATTAGAGAAGTTCGTGATTATGCTATTAGTAAAGGAATAAATGCAAGTTTTCATTTGCATATTGAAAATAGCCATTTGATGCGCCTAGGCAATAGTTCTGTTTCTTTAAATACTTCTGAACATCTATACAGACTTCAAATTGAAGTATTAGATGGTAAAAAAATAGGCAATCATACTCGTATGGGAATGATTGATTCTTCAGAAGACGTTAAGAAAGCATTTGAAGTTGCTGTTGAAAATGCGAAATATGCTCATGAAAATAGCTATCAGCCAATTTTAAAAGGACCAAGTGAAAACATAGAAAAGTCTGACCAGTATGATGAAACTCTTGAAAATCTTGATTCAGACTACAAAGTTAATTTCTTTAAGAAAATAATAGAAAAATCAGGGTCTCAATTTAATTATTCTGGTTCCTGGTCTAGCGGTTCTATTGAAGTTTTTATGGTTTCTACTGCTAATAGGTTTGAAGCTTGGCATTTGGGAACCGACCAGAATATTCTTGTCGTTTTACAACATCCTCAAAAAAGATGGGAATTGAAAAAGGAATTATCTAGTTGGCGATTAAAAGACGTCCATGCTGATGATGTAATAAATCATTTTATAAATCTTCTTCCAGTATATGAAAATAATGAAGGCTATAAAATTGAGCCAGCTGAATATACTGTTGCATTTGGTCCAGGGGCTATTTCTGAATTCCTTTTTGCTTTTACAGAAATAGGTTTCAATGGGCAAGCTTACGAAGACAAGCAATCGTGGCTTTGCCATAATAAAATAGGTGATAAAATAGCAAATGAATCTGTAACCTTAACTGATAATCCAGATAGTGATTTAGTTTTTGGTTTAGCTTTTGATGACGCTGGAACAAAACGAAATAAATTCCCTTTAATAGAAAAAGGTCTTTTTAAAGGAATTATGTACAGCATACAAAATGCTGCTAAATATAATAAAACTTTGACTGGACATACTTTGACATACATAAACAATGCTGTTTTAGAACCAGGAAATGATGACCCTAATATTTTGGAAGCTGTAAAAGATTTGGGTAAAGTTCTATATATTCCCGATATTCACTATGTTGGTATAGCTAGTCCGACCAAAGGTATATTAACAGGAAGTTCTCGTTATAATGCTGTTCTTATAGAAAATGGCAAAATTGTCGCTCCATTATTTTCTTGTCGTATTACCGAAAGGATAGGAAAGATATTTAATAATATTGTTCGTATGTCATCAGAAAGTATTTCTTTCAATCTTTCGAATACCTATGAAAGACGTAGCCCATTTGCTCTTGGTATGCCATCATACATAGTTGCTAAGAATGTAATGATGACAGATAGTGCTGATAGTTTTTAATTTTGTTTTCCTCTTATAAAAAAAATAAAGAGCTTTTATTGGAAATCTTCCATATTGCAATTCCTGCAATTGGAGGATTTCTTGGTTTAATTTTATTTGATTTTATTGATATTTATTGGATAGAGAAATTAGGAACTACTGCTGTAGCTGCAGTAGCTTCTGCTGGATTTATTCTAGGTGCAATATATTCTGTTATAATGATACCTTGTTCTGGCTGTTCATCCTTAGTTGCTCAATTTTATGGAGCAGGTATGAGAAGCCGATGTTGGCAAGTTATCGTTCAATCCTCATGGTTAGGTTTCATTATGGGCTTAGTGATTATGCTAGGCTCCCTCCCATTTATAGATATTCCTTTTAAATTAATGGGGTTAGATACAGAATCTTGTAATATTGCAATATCATATTTGAAGATTATCCTTTATGGAATGCCTTTTATTTTTCTTGATCAGCTATTCGGTAACGTTTTTAATTCTTATGGAGATAATAAAGTCAGCAATATGATAATGCTGATTTGCTTGATCATTAATGGTGTATTAGATCCTGTTTTGATGTTTGGCGTTGCAAAATTAGGAATTCCGGCATTAGGTGTAGAGGGGGCTGCTTATGCTACTCTTGTAGGACATCTTGTTTCATTAGGTGCAAGAGCGTACTTACTAAGAAAACGTAATTACATACCTCCATTTACATATTTCTTCTCAAAAAAATTGCATTATTTGGCAGAAATATTAAAAATAGGAACCCCTACAGCGGTTGCTTCCCTTGTTTGGAGTATGGTTTACCCAATTTTAATGCGTCAGATCACTCCATTTGGTATTATTCATGTTTCTGCTGTAGGTATTTGTCATCGTCTAGAAAGCTTCCCTTACTTTGTTGCACAAGGTTTTGCCATTGCTTCAACTTCTTTGGTAGGTTTTTATTTAGGAAAACATGAAACAAAAAAAATAGATAGAATTGTTGATTGCAGTTTGTTTCTTTCATCAGTGATAATAACTCCATTTATGATCTTCTATCTTTTCCTTCCCTATGAACTCATTGGATTATTGTCTGATAAAGAGGATTTAATTGTAGCTGGTGCTGAATATCTATATATAATTGGTGTCTTTGAAATATTTATGTGTTATGAAAATTTAATGGTAGGTGTTTTTACGGGGTTAGGTAAAACTTTGCCAACAACATATGTAACTATGCCTTTAACAATTGGTCGTATTCCATTAGCCTGGTTTTTTGCTTCTTATCTAGGTTTGGGAATTAATGGAATCTGGTGGGCAATCAGTTTATCAACATTTTTTAAAGGTTTGGGGCTGATGATTCTTTATAGATACTACAAAAAGAAAACTAATGATTTTGAAACATTGGCTATTTGATTGGTTGATTGAAGAGGGAAGATCTAAATGAAGCTCCCCCACGAATGGTGGGAGCAAAATAGAAGATACTCCCCCAAAGCATTAGCTTTGGGGGAGGTGGCTTGCGATAGCAAGGCGGAATGGGCTGCAAAGCGAAGCTTTGCGGTGACTGAGGGGTGACCGAACCAGTAGTATCCATTGTTCTGTGCCATACTCGTCATTGCTGTGACGGTTATATCACAGACTATCGTTTACTTAAAGCCAATCCCCTCATCTCTTTTCTCTCATCTCTTATCTCTCTAAATTAAGGTTAGTCGTAAAAACACAATTAGCTCACAAAAGCTGGTTAAATTTAACAACAATCTCCAGCTAAAGCCAATCCTCTTGCCTCTTATCTCTTACCTCTTTTCTCTAAAAACCTGATTGCTCTACAATGACGGTTATACCACAGACTATCGTGAAGTGTACCCAATGTCAAGGACATTTATATATAGGGGGGTATAAAAATTACTCCCCTTTGAAGTGTACCCAATGTCAAGGACATTTATATATAGGGGGTATAAAAATTACTCCCCTTTGAAATAAAAAAAATAATAGCCCTCCTTTCTTTTATAAAAGTATTAATTGTTCCTAATTTCGTTATTGAAATTAG
>CAJOND010000105.1 GCA_905236675.1 Candidatus Rifleibacteriota bacterium
ATCACCAGAATCTGCAATAGCTCAAATTAAAGAAAAGGAATATTCCGAATCTCTACAAAACTATTCAGGTGACATACTGTTAGTTGGCATTACTTACGACGATGATAAAAAGCACTATTGCAAAATTGAAAAAATAGAAAAGTAATAATTCAAGTGCTCGTAGTTTTTGGTTGAATGCAATTCTGTTTCAAATAGTAAATAAATATATGTTTCGATACCTATAATTTTGAAAAATTCTATCAATTATTAATCAGTCATGTTTTTCTATCGTTTTAAGAATTTGCAGAAGCATATGCTTTTTTTTACTTGGAAGAGAAATGAATTCTTTGTCTTCTTCTGAAAGACTTAAGTTATTTCCAAAATCTCCAATTAAATCACCAACAGTCAAATTAAGAGCTTTCGCTAAAGGTTCTAGAGTTTCAACTTTAGGGCAAGATACTCCGTTTAACCATTTAGATACAGCGTTTGTTGAAACATTACCCATCTTAGCCAAATCTTTCTGCTTAAGATTTCTTTCATTCATAATTTGATGCAGTTTTGTTTGAAGATTATTCATTTTTTAATGTCATTATAAGCAGTAGTAGACTGTGTAATACTACATAAAATATTTTGTCAAATATCACCTATAAGTAATATTTGACAAAAATTAGCTACAGGTGATAAAATAATCTTACTTAAAAACATAAAAGCTCCGTAAGAGGAGCTAAAAGTTTCTAAGTTAACAATAATATATGGGTAGTATTCCGTTCAGCTTTGGCGAGATGACGGAATACTAAGGAATAAACACGTAAAACGTGTCGTAACCTGTGTACAAGTATAACACAGATTAGTATGTTTTACACGTTTTTCTTGTTTCCTACAAATTTAAATTTGGAAATCATATTGTTGTACTTTTGGTACATAAATGCTCAAGAAACTATCGGATAAATAGAAATAATGCAGAAGAGTATAAATAAATCAATACCCATCACAGGTGGCTTCAGTCCACCAGATATTAACGATGAAGACATTGCGGAAGTAGTTTCTGCCCTAAAATCTGGCTGGATAACCACTGGACCTAAAACCAAAGAATTTGAACGAGAAATAGCTGTTTACTGCGGAACTTCTAAAGCTGTCTGCTTAAACTCTAATACTGCCTGTGCCGAAATGACTCTACGCTTATTAGGTATTGGTCCAGACGACGAAGTTATTGTCCCTGCATATACTTATACTGCTTCTGCAAGTGTTATTGCTCACATAGGTGCAAAAATCGTTATGGTTGATTCTCAAAAAAATTCATTAGAGATGGATTACGACAAAGTGGAAGAAGCCATTACAGATAAGACCAAGGTTATTATTCCTGTCGATTTGGGCGGAGTTGTTTGCGACTACAACAGAATTTATGAAATAGTTGAAAACAAACATTTTTTATTTAAGCCAACTAATAGTATTCAAAAGGTCTTTGGAAGAATAATAGTAATGGCTGATGGAGCTCATTCATTAGGTGGTGAGCGTTATAATAAAAGAACTGGTTCTATTGCTGATTTTACAAATTTTTCTTTTCATGCAGTCAAAAATTTGACTACCGCAGAAGGAGGAGCTGTTACTTGGAAAGCCAGAGATGGCTTAGATAATGAAAAGTTTTATCATCAATACCAGCTTCTTTCGCTTCATGGTCAGTCAAAAGACGCATTAGCAAAAGACAAGCTTGGCTCTTGGGAATATGATATTGTCGAACCTTTTTATAAGTGTAATATGACAGATGTTCACGCTGCAATTGGTTTGTCGCAATTAAGACGTTATCATAGACTTATTGCTCGACGTCATGAAATAATAAAAAAATACGATAATGCGTTGTTACCTTTAGGTTTTACAACTTTAGCACATAAAACAGATAATTCAAAATCTTCTGGACATCTTTATATTACAAGACTTCCTGAAAAATATGAAATAAATAGAGATGAGTTTATTGAAAAACTCGCAGAACTGGGTGTTCCGACAAATGTTCATTACAAGCCCTTGCCAATGCATTCTGCTTACAAAAAGTTAGGCTTCGATATTAAAGATTTCACTAATGCTTATAATTTCTACAAAAATGAAGTAACTCTGCCTCTCCATACAAGATTAACTGATGAACAAATAGACTATATAGTCATTTCTATTAAGAAGGTGCTTGGACTATGATTCTAGAGCATAGAGCCCAGAGCGTAGAGTTAAATAAGATGCTCCCCAACAAATGGTGGGGGAGCTGTCACGTAGTGACTGAGGGGGCTGCAAAGCGAAGCTTTGCGGTGAATGAAGGGATTTTTGAGTTCTCACTACTAACTCCTAATTCATCATTACAAAATACTGGAGGTATTTTGTAATGCTTCTCTCTCCTTGGCACAAACTTCCAACTCAAATGCGTAACGAAGCTGTAAAACCTTATTACGACATTTTAGCTACTAAGAAGATTCAACTTTTTACAAAAAGACTCTTCGACCTTATTGTTGCAAGTTTAATGCTTCTGCTTCTATCGCCATTATTCATAGTTATTGCAATAGCAATAAAATTAGACAGCAAAGGACCAGTCTTTTTCAGACAGACTAGGGTAACGGCTAATTGCAAGAATTTTAAAATCTTCAAATTTCGTACTATGTGCGAAAACGCTGAACAGCTTGGAACTCAGGTAACTACTCATAATGATATGCGTGTAACTAGAGTAGGGGCTTTTTTACGCAAATATCGCTTAGACGAAATTCCTCAGCTTATGAATATTATAACTGGTGATATGACTTATGTAGGCACTCGCCCAGAAGTAGTCAAATATGTTGAACAATACACTCCCGAAATGTATGCAACTTTGTTACTACCAGCAGGAGTGACTTCAAGATGCAGTATCGAATATAAGGATGAAGAAGAACTCTTAGCTAAAAGCGACAATGCTGATGCGACTTATATAAATGTGGTTCTTCCTCAAAAAATGAAAATCAACCTCGAAGCGATAAGAAGCTTTAATATCTTAGATGAATTTCTAACTACCGTAGATACAGTTCTAGCTGTAATCGGTTTTGAGAAAAGAGAGGTAAGAGATAGGCGTTTAGAGATAAGGGGATTGACTTTATGAATAAAAAGCTCTTAATCGCAATAATTAGCAATAACGATGACGATATTTATTGCTTTAGAAAAGAACTGATAGATTCACTTATTGTTAATAATTATAGAATACTACTTTCTTGCCCTTATGGTGAAAAATTCGAACTAATGAAGGATTATGATTGGATATACGATAATCCAGATATTAATCGCAGGGGAACAAATGTAATAGACGATTTTAAGCTATTTGTTCATTATTTCAAATTATTAAAAAGACATAAACCTGACATACTGTTAACTTTTACGTCAAAACCTAATGTCTATGCAAATATTGCTGCACGGTTGCTTAATATTGCCTATATCCCTAATGTTACAGGCTTAGGAAGTGTGTTGAAAAAGTCTGTTTTGTTTCAAAAATTCTTTATGTTCCTATATAGGATAGCCTTTATTAAAGCTAGTTGCATAATGTTCCAGAATATTCAGAATTATGAGTTAGCAAAAACCAATCAGGTTATCAACAGTGAATACCATATAATTCCTGGTTCTGGTGTAGCGGTAGAAAGATATCCTTTACAGGACTATCCTAATGGGGGTGACGGTCGTAATGGATATACCATTGTTTTTAATTATATTGGTCGTATTTTGAAAGATAAAGGTGTAAACGACTTTATTTCTGCGGCAAAGATAATTAAGACAAAATATCCTAATACTGAATTTAATATTATAGGTTTCATCGAGCCTAGTGAACAGTATTACGTAAATGAGCTTAAAGAATTAGAAGAGAAAAAGATTGTATTCTACAGAGGTTCTCAAAAAGATGTGAGACCTTGGATAAAAAGGTCTCATGCCATAATTCACCCTAGCGTATATGGAGAAGGCGTAAGCAATGTTCTGCTTGAAAACGCCTGTTCTGGTCGTCCAATTATAACTACTGACAATATAGGCTGTAAAAATACGGTTATAAATGGAATAACAGGTTTAGTCTACCATGGAGGAAATATAGAAGACTTAGTTGATAACATAGAAATATTTATTTCCAGACTGTCTAATGAGCAACGTAAGCAAATGGGACTCGAGGGCAGGGCAAAAGTCGAAAAAGAGTTTAACCGCCAGATTGTTGTAAATGCCTATTTAGAAGAAATTTCAAAAATTTTATATAGAGAAAAAATATGACTTTCAAAGAAATTTATAATATTACAGTTCCAAAAGAAAAACGAAAAGAAGAAAAATATAATATATGGGTGACGATTGCCGTTAGACCTCTTTCTGTTTTGTTTACAATGCCATTAATATCAACCCAAATAAAGCCTTTGCATATTACTTTTTGTTCTATTTTATGTTCTTTAATCGCTTTCTTTTTTGTTAGTTTTGGGAAAAGTCTAGAATATAAATTAATAGGTTGGTTTTTATTCTTTATTTGGGCAGTGTTTGATGGTGTTGATGGCAATTTGGCACGATGCACAAATCAGTGTTCTCAACTGGGTGATTTATGGGATACTACTGGCGGATATCTGGCAATGATACTAATGTATTTTTCTGCTGGCATTAGTTCGTTTTTTGATAATAATTCATATAGTTTTTGTGAAGCATATATTTTAATTATATTGGGTGGAGCAACAGCTATTTTTTCGATTTTTCCACGACTTGTCATGCATAAGAAAAAATCTTATGGGAAAGTAGAAAATTCTATAAAAGAATTATCTGACAAAAAAAAATTTGGTTTAAAGCAGATTATAGCGATGAACTTAGTTTCTCCATCAGGATTTTTACAAATAATTTTATTATTGGCAATTATTTATCATTATTTGAATGTTTTTATACTTTTTTATTTCACAATAAACTTTTTTATTATGGCTATAAGTCTTTACAAATTGCTTAAAGAATAAGATGGGGGAAAACAAAAATGAAAGCTTTAGTTGTAGGTGGAAGTAACGGTATTGGTTTGGCTATTTGTATTGAGCTTATTAAACGTGGTTATAAAATAGTTATAGCAGATAAGAATAAACCTTCTGATAATGAAATTGATAACAACAGCTATACTTATTATGAAACAAATTTACTTGATTTTGATGAAGATTTATTCAAAAACATATCGAAAGATAATGATATTAATTTATTAATGATAACGGCTGGAATAGGTAGGGTAGCTGATTTTGAATTTTTGCACTTAGGAGAAATTAATAATACATTAACAATAAATACTTTATCGACTATAAAAATATTAAGAATATTTTATGATAGAATAAAAAGTAAATTACCTTTTTATACAGGTGTAATGGTTTCCATTGCTGGATTAGTTTGTTCTCCTATGTTCAGTGTCTATTCTGCTTCAAAAGCTGCAGATTTTAGATTCATAGAAAGTATAAATATTGAATTAGAGGTCTCTGGTTCAAACAATAGAATTCTTAACGTTTCGCCTGGTTCTATACAAGGGACTAAATTTAATGGTGCAATCACAAATAATACAAAGTTAACTTCAAACTTAGCAATAGAAATTGTAGATAATTTACTAAATAATAAAGAATTATTTATACCAGAGTATGATAGTGTTTTTTATAAAGTAATTTCTGATTATAAAGAAGACCCACATGCTTACGGACTTCATAGTTATGAATATAAGAAATATTCCGGAAGGGCTATAAATAAAAATAAGGCTCAAATAGGTTATCTTTCAGGCACTTTTGATTTATTTCATGTAGGACATTTGAATCTTCTTTATAGGGCAAAACAAAAGTGTGATTATTTAATAGTAGGTGTACATAATAGCGGATCCTGGAAAGGTAAAGAAACTTTTATTCCTCTTGAAGAACGGAAAAAAATCGTTTCTTGCTGTCGTTATGTGGATAAAGTTGTTGATTCCTGCAGAGAAGATTCAGATGCTTGGGAGTTATATCATTATACAAGATTATTTGTGGGTAGTGATTATAAGAATAGTGAAAGATTTAATAGATATGAAGAATATTTTAAAGATAAGAATGTTGAAATTGTTTATTTTCCATATACAAAATCAACAAGCAGTACACAAATAAGAAATATGATTTTGTCGAAAGGCTAAGAAAATGCTGAATGAAAAAGCTATTCAGACAAACCATAAAATTTGCTTAGATTTATTAGATAAGTTTGTTGAAGTCTGTGAAAAAAATAAAATCAACTATTATCTAGCTTTTGGAACTTGTTTAGGAGCAGTAAGACATAAAGGTTTTATTCCCTGGGATATAAATATTGATATTTTAATGACTTTAAAAGAATTTGAAAAACTAGATAAAGCAATGAATAATGAAAACCTTAAAGACATGAGGTGGTGCTGTCCTGAAAATGGAAGCAGAATTTTTCCTTTATTAATGCATAAAGATTCCTGGAATTATGAAACAAAACCTAATGTAGATGTTTCTGTTTATGTAAATGCACCAAATAATTCATTTATTAGAAATATGCTTAGAATATTGGCGTATTTAAACATAAAAATGTATAAATTAAAAAATACAAATGTTAATAGAATTTTTCCATACAATATTTTAAAAATAATAGCAACATTGCTTCCTAATGCTTTTTATATTGGTTTTGTCCGTATTTTAGAAAAAATAGGTAACTTAAGCAAATTCAAACATTCTAAATATAAAATGGTTTTATTACCTTCTGTTTGGGAAAATCGTGAAGAATTAAAGAGCGAATGGTTTGGAGAAAAAACAATTATTTCTAATTTCGAGGGTAGACAGTTACCTATTTTAAAGGGATTTCATGAATATTTAACAATGCGTTACGGCGATTATATGAAACCAAAAAAATGGAATGATAAAGGTGAATATAAGTATGCAAAATAGAGCAATAATTACTGTGTTAGATTCTATTAACCCCACAACCATGCCTTATAATGAATTTGTTTTATATAGAAATTCTCATTATAAAAACGAAAAACAGATATTATTGCTAACAGGTTCAGAAATAATTATACCACAAGAAGATATCCCACCAAATTTAGAAATTCATAAAGTTGGAAAAAATCCTTTTAAAATTTGTAGTGAATTAAAACGAATAATATTTGAATGTGTAAACATTAATATAAAATATATTATTCATCTTCATAGTATAAGAGGTTCTTTTTCGACTTTTATTGCAATGTTTTTAGGTAAAATAAGTAAAAAGCATACAATTTATACTATTCATAGCACATTTACAGGTTTTAAAATTCATAACAAATTATTAACTTGTTTAAATTCTCTTTTTTCTAATTATGTAACTTGTGTTAGTAAAACAGCTTATAATTATTTCCCAAAAGTGATAAGAGAAATTAAAAAAGATAAAATAAAATATATTCAAAATTCAGTGAATACTGAAAGAATTGATTCTACTTTAACTGATTACAAAGTGGTTAAAAATAATGATTTCATATATTTTTCATTTATAGCAAGAATGGTTCCTATAAAGAATCATAAATTTCTTATTAATGTCTTAAAACAATGTGCTGCTAATATTAAATTTATTTTCATAGGAGCAGAGGATAAAAATGGCAGTATTAGAAAATATGCTGAGGAACAAGGTGTTTTAGACAAAATTGAATTTACAGGTCTGATTCCTAGAGAAGAAGTTTATAAAAAAATAGCTGATTCAGATTTTTATATTTCATCATCAACATTAGAAGGACTCCCTGTTTCAGCATTAGAAGCCATGTATTGCGGTAAACCTACGATTTTGTCATCTATACCTCAACACAAAGAAATAGCAGATGTATGTAGTGCTGTTCAATTGCTCCCATTAGATACAGAAACTTGGACAAAAGCAATTAATAAGTATTCTTTGCTGTCTAAGCAAGAAAGATACAAAAGAGGTTTAAGCTGTAAAAGCTGTGCTTATGAGTTTTTTTCGTTAAAAAAAATGCATGAAAAATATGATGAAATATATGAAAAAATAAATAAAACTGAAACTAATTTGAGTTGCTTGTAAACTACAATTAGTTTAGCAAATAGTATTATAAAAGGCAATGCAGATAAATAAACTGTTAATATATATTTTATATAATATTATAATCACTTATTTCCTTGTTATTACTTATTTCAACAGTTTTTATAAAGATATAGAGCTTATACCATATTATTTTTCATTTTATTTATTTGGAAATTATACTATTTACAACATTTTTAAAAATAAACAGATTATAACATTGCAAAACAGTTTTAATGTTTTTGGTTTCCTTTACAGCAATTTTTATATAACTCAAATGATATACTCAAACAGTAAAATACATTCAAATTATTATTTGGCAATGTTTTTATCTTATATTTCTATTTTTGTATTTAATATTTTTTATCTATTCACAAAAAAAAATATTAAATTTTCTTATGTGAATAAATATTTAACACTATCTAAGAATAATATAAATAACTTAACTTTTATATTATTTCTTTCCTTGTTTTTTTGTTTTTCTATTGAATATTATGTTTTATTTAAAAAAATAGGTGTTATTAATTATTTGGTTGCTTCAAGAGCTTCAAAATCTCTTTTGTTAGCTCCATATTCAAGGCTTAGTTTTTATAAATTAATTATTCCTTTGATTTCGATTATTGCATTATTGCTATATGTAAAATATAAAAAAAGAAAAGCAAAAATTGTTTTTTTCATAGCTTTTACTCTGACACTGTTTGACTCTATATTAAGTGCTTCTAGAAGTGAGCTTATTAGTGTATTGTTGCCAATATTCTATATTCTTGAAAAATACAATATAATTACAAAAAAAATATTATTAATTATTGCTATTAGTTCTTTTATATTATTTGGAATGTGGAAAAGCCTGCTTAGGGCAAGCCAAGTTGAAATATATTATGATAGTGAATTTAATACTTGGTATAAGATTTGTAATAATGTTTTAAATTCTAATCTTCCAATGCAGTTTGGCAAATCATACCTAGACACAATAATAAATATTGTAATTCCTTTTACTAATTCAGAACCGTTATCAAGGTGGTATATAAAAAGGTTTGAGTATTCTATATATGAAAAAGGTGGAGGAAGAGGTTTTTCTGGAGTTTTAGAAGCTTTTATGAATTGGGGTTATTTAGGTAATATATTAGTTTTTGGGTTTTACGGATTTCTAATGAAACAAATCCAAATGAAAATTTATAAAAATAACGATTTTTTTGAAATAATTTATATGATTTTACTTATTTCTTTATTCCAGTTTTTCAGATCAGAATCCTATTCTTTGTGGAAAAATATGGTGTGGTTTAGAATTTATCCCTTTGTTGCCATGTTTGTTTTTGCAAAAAGCTTAAAAATAAATTTAATAAATAAGCGTTTATTACATTGATTATGATATTAAAAAGTAAGTTATTAAGAAGCATATCGGTCGTAGTGTCATTTGGACTGATAGCCAAAATACTCTCATTCTTTATCGAAATGCTTACTGCATACAGAATTGGTGCTAGATGCCTATTACGTCATATATAGTATTTATGGAATAATTAGTCCAATGATTTCTGTTGGCATTTGGAAAGTTTATATGCCAGCATATAAAGAAAGATGCGTTTTAGAAGAAAACCTCAATGCCAATAAAATAACAAATCAGTTGTTTATAATTTTTGAAATAATATCTTTAATTCTTTTTGCAATCATTAATACTTTTCCCGCAATAATAATATCTCTTTTTGCACCTGGTTTTAACGAACAAACATTAGAATTTGCTATTCCGATGCTGAGAATTATTTCTTTGCTTTTCGCTATAGGAGTCTCACACACTTTTTCTTCCGCTATATTGCAATCACATAATCAGTTTAAAAAATCTCAATTAAAAGTAATTATGGAACATATTCCCACATTGTTATATTTATTGTTCTGGGGAAGAAACTTATCGGTTCTAGGTTTAACTATTTCTGTTGTGGTAGGTGAATTTTTAACGGCAATAGTAATGTATGTTTTTGGAATCAAATTATATAGGTTTTCTTTCCCTAAAACTTTGATAGATTCTGAAACAAAAGCAATACTGAAATCCGTTCCTGCTGCCTGTTTAAACTCCATAATAAATCAGCTGAACAATATTATCGATAAAGCATTTGCATCAACTTTGATGGTTGGAGCAATAACCTGTTTAAATTATGGAACAAAACTACGTAATTTTGTAGACGGCTTGTTTTCGACTGCTATAAGCACAGCAGTTTTTCCAACACTTACAGAACTTGCAGTAAAAAAAGATAATGAAAAGTTAGAAAAATTTGTAACAGATTATTTATCTATTCTCTCATTTTTCTTGATAGCTATAACTTCTTATATTTGTGTTTATTCAAAAGATTTAGTTCAAATTCTCTTCGGTCATGGAAAGTTTGATTATCAGTCTGTAATAATTACTTCATATGTGTTTTTAACTTATGGATTTGGGCTTCTTGCTATGTGTTTCACTACTTTAATCAACGATTTGTTTTATATATATAAGAGAGCAGATGTTTTGATGTACACTTCTATTGTTAATATTTTATTAAATATTGGGTTGAATTATGTTTTTTTGGAATATTATGCTGTTGCTGGCCTTAGTTTAGCTACTAGTATATCTTTGTATATAACACTTTTTATAAAAATGAGGTTTATTCAGAAATACATTTCTATTCAAAAAAACATTTATTTTAATATTTTTTCGTTGATCTTCACAGGAACAATAAGTGCTTTTATCTGTTATTATTTCAAAAGTTTTATTATTTTTGAATTAAATCAAATAATAATTGGCACAATTCTTTTTATTATATTGTTTCCTTCAATAGAATTGTCAATAAATGGCTATTATAGAACTTTATTGTCAAGGTATATCAGAAGGTAAATTAAGTTAATGAATAAACTTTTACATTCAATTATATTAGATAGAAAAAATAATTCTATTAGAAGCTTTATTATACTGCTTTTTTACAGGTTAACACATGACGCATATATAAAAATTAATTACTTGACACAGCGTTTGAAAGATGTCAGTTTTATGTATGTATGTATGTATGTATGCAGGTTTTGGCTAATACTTCTAACATTCATTAAAGAATTAGTATTTTTCTTTTTAAGAATTGACGCACAGATTAGTGAAAAAGCTTTAATTGGAGATAATATACGTTTACCTCATTCTGGCAATGGAGTTATAATATCTTCTAAGGCTGTTATTGAAGATAACGTTACTATTTATCATCAAGTAACCATAGGAATAAATGAATTTAAAGCTTTGGAAGATCAGCATGTTGTTATAAGAAAAAATTGTTATTTATCCGCTGGTTGTAAAGTAATAAACTGTGAAGTTGGCGAAAAAAGTAAAATAGGACCTAATGCCGTTGTTTATAAAGATATCCCACCAAATTCGTTTTATGTATCTGATAATATTTTATATTAGCAACTGGATTCTTTTGTTTTATTTACCCTTATATAATCAATATATTAGAATTAGAGATTCTTTGGACAATAAGCATACTTTTGTGAAACTTTAATGTAAAATTGCGATTACCCTCTGCTTAAGTCACCGCAACTTATTGCCTAAAGAACTAGATTATGCTAGACTTATAAATGAGGTAAGCAAGATGGGCATATATGTAAATCCAAACAATGATGGTTTAAAACAATCTTTAAATTCTAAGATTTATGTTGATAAATCAGGAATGATAGAAATTACTAATAGTTTACTTGATACTCGTCAAAACTGTATGTGTATCAGCAGACCTAGACGATTTGGCAAGTCTATGAACATAGATTTG
>CAJOND010000106.1 GCA_905236675.1 Candidatus Rifleibacteriota bacterium
TAGCATAATCTGTATCAAATAGCGATTGTACCTTATTTTTTAAGGAGTTTTTTTTGAAAATTTACCACTCAGATGAATTTGAGTTTTTAGACAGCCTCCTTAAGGTGAAGTTGACAACAAGTTTATTCGTCTTCAATCTTCTATCTTCTATCTTCTATCTTCTATCTTATATCTTATGTCTTATATCTCAATAAATATGGCTACAGGATTTAAAGGTATAGCGAGATTGCAAGTAATACTTCCTTGCAAGCCAAAGCAATCGACGAAGTAACGTGGCAGTAAAATATGGGCAATTATTTCATAAATGTTTTAATAATACGAAATTATTTCTATTAATTACCAAAAATAAAAGATTGTTTATAGATTTTATCATTTATATTATAATTCTATATATACTAAAAGTTTTTGGAGTAAACCTTGAAATACAAAGATCCTTGCGATTTCTTTAAATATATTATTAGAAAAAAATGGATTTGGAGATTAAAATATAAGGTTGAATGCTTAATATTAGCTAAGCAAAAACTTTATGTTAAACAAGAACCTTTTAAATTATTAAAATTAGCCTTTGAAAATAATATTTATAAAGAACTCATTAAAGGTCAATATGAATATTCTAGTAAAAGAACCATATATATTAAAAATGCTGTAAAAACTTTGGTGGAAAACTGCAAACTCAAAAAAGAAAAAGCTGCTTGGGTTGTGGGGTGGTTAACAAGTCTTATGTATCCCATAGAATGGTCAAAATTTGTGAAAAAACATTTTGGGAAAAACAAAGACTACAATATTTATAATAATTTTAACACTACAAATATAATTGATTACGATCATTATACTGATATTTTTAAGGCTGCATCTCTAGCTAAGTATCCTCAATCTGTTGAAGAATTATTAAAAAAAGGAGCCAATCCTAATTCTATAGGCTTTTTAAAAGGCCCTGTATTAAAAACAGCCTCAATAAACAATCCTAATCCCATGATTCTTAAAGTTTTGTTAAAATATGGTGCAAATCCTAATTTAAAGGCTTGGGATGGAAATACCGCATTAATGCGTATAACAGAATTTTACAATAATATAAAGTGTGTAAAGATTCTATTAGATTATGGAGCTGATCCAAACTTACAAAATGATTATGGAAAAACGGCTTTAATCTATTGTGCTTCCAATGAAGGTTTTGAAAACAATAATGCTAAAATATATAATATTCTCTTTAAGCACGGAGCTGATCCTAATATACAAGGCAAAGACGGCAGAACTGCACTAATGCAAGCTGCAATAAATCAGAATAATTATAACTATAAATCATTGAATGTTTTATTGAAACACGGAGCTAATCTAGATTTGCAAGACAATGATGGCAGGACTGCTTTAATGTGGGCATCTAGATTTGAAAGGGATAAAGAACTTTTTGTAGAATTGTTAAAACACGGAGCAGACCCTAATATACAAAATAATGAAGGTGAAACAGCCTTAATACATCTTTTAAAATTTCATAAAAATAAAGAAATAATAAAAATTTTATTAGAATTTGGAGCAAATCCCAATATCAAAAATATTTATAATGATACAGCATTTACAAAGGTATGGTGTATATTTGGTGATGATCCAGAACCATTAAAATACTTTTTAGAACATGGAGCAGACCCAAATGAAAAAGACAAAAATGGATGGACGGCTTTAATTGACTATTCTATTGGCGATAAAGGCAAACCCAAATCAATAAAAACCTTATTAGAGTATGGAGCAGACCCAAATTATAAAGACAATGATGGAGAAACCGCATTGTTTCATGCTTGTATATATGAGGATAATCTAGAAGTTTTAACAATACTTCTAGAACATGGAGCAGATCCAAATATTAAAAATAATGAAGGTTATAATGCTTTAATGAGGGTAGCCAGTGTTTCTAACAATACAGATTGTATTAAGCTTTTACTTAAGTATGGAGCAAATCCCAATTTAACAAACAATGAAGGTAAAACAGCCTTGGATTTGGCAAAATCTAATCACTGGCTTAAAAATGTGAAATTACTATCTAAGAATAAATAATAAATTTAAGATTTTTTTATCTAGCAAATTTATCTTATTATTTATCTTATCATTTTGATTTTGGTCAGAGTTCTTTTTCCTTCTAAACACAAATGTGAAGCGAAATTCATCATTTTCAAAGAGGAAATTTTTCTTATCATTTTAAATAGAAATTATATATTTTTCTTTCAGATAAATAATTGATAGCTTCATTGAGTGAGATAAATGTAGGTCTATTAATAATTTAGGAATAATTCTTTCTTACTCATTTGTTTCGAACATATACTAATAAAAATCGAATTAGACAGTTGTGGTAAATATTCCCAAAATGTCGCCTGCCAGGCGACATTTTTTGAGATTCTTTGTGCTATAATAAAAATGTAAAGGAATTATAGAAGTGAAGATAATATAAATTAGCTGAAGTGAAGTAAACAGTTACTTCATCTGAATACCTACTGGCAATAGAACAGTAGGGGGTAGAATAAAGCTAGTTCTCAACTAACTTTGTTAATAAGGCTGTTTACGTATTTCTCAGATAATTTTATCCCCGTAAATCATAAACAATAGACACAGAATCAAATGTATTATCCTGGATACACCCAAGAAGAACTAAATCAGCAACTATTTTATTCTTGTGAATTATCTGATTTGAAAAGAATAAAAAGGTTAATTTCACTTGGTGCTGATGTTAATTCTATGGTTACTTACGATAATGATTGTCTTTGGCTAGGATTAGATATGAAAGAAGGTTGGGAATCTGCTGCTTTTCCGATTCATAAGGCAACTATGAATAAGGATATAGAAGTATTTCTGACTTTATTGAATTATGGTGCAAATCCTTTATTTCAAAGCGATTGGGAAGAAGAGCCTCTTTATTGGGCTGTTAGAGCAAATAACTTTGAAGTAATTAAAATTCTTGTTGGTAAATATAAAAATAATCCAGTTCATAGTAACTTAGATGGTAGAACCCCTTTAAAAGCTGCTAGAGAAAAAGCGAATAAAACTAAGAATTATAAAATATATAAGTATTTGTTAAGAAAAGCTAAATACTTTGAAGAAGATTAGATGCTAATAAATTGGTGTAGAAAGTCAGAAGTTATATCTCCTTTTAATTGTCGAAAGGCGTTATAACTTCTGGTTTTTATAAAAAGAACATCGTTTAAACGCGAAGGTGCACTGTTGCCGGAACCTCTTTGCGAAGTTCTTTTTGGGTGCTTCATATACGTACGACGGCACAAGGTTGCCTGAGTGGTCGGATGAAGCACTTTTTTCTCTTTATAATTGTTCATTATTAATACGGCAATGAAATAACGAAAATTTGTGCTTCTGGATTCGTCATTGTGAGCCTCTGAAAGAGGCGTGGCGTTGCTGAAAGCAAAACGAAGTCCATCCAGAAATTTTCGATATTTAACCACCGAAGTAATAAAATATATTAAAGAAGGAGAATAAACAAAATTGATATAAATCATTGCAAATATATCAATTTTGATATAAAATATAATATATGTATGCAAAGGAAGTTTTGAAAATTTTGCAACAAAACGGCTGGACTCTTGAGCGTATTAGAGGAAGTCATCATATTATGCAAAAAGAGGGTTATCGTTCTGTTGCAATACCTATACACTCATCAAAAGAATTGGGAAAAGGTCTTTTAAAATGTATTGAAAGAGAAACTGGAGTGAAACTAAGCAAATGAACTTTAATTATCATTTTACAATTGAAAAAGATGAACCAAGTGGATACTTAGTTCAGTTTGTTGATATTCCTGAAGCTTTTACTTGTGGTGATACAATAGAAGAATGTATTTTTAACGCGAAAGAAGTGCTTGATGCAATACTTGAAAGCAGATTAGAAAAAAACGACGAAATTCCAGAACCAAGCAAAGCCAAAACTCAATATTCTGTAGCTCCATCTGCTGCAGTTCAAGCCGCTATATTGGTTAGAAAATCCAGAAAAAATACAACTCTTGCAGAATTGGCAAGAGCATTGAATACAAGTTGGCCAGCAGCTAAAAGATTAGAAGACCCAAGACACGCTCCAACTTTAAAACAATTAGAAAGAGCTCTCAATGCTCTTGGTAAAAGGCTTATTCTTTCTGTTACCGACTAATTATAATAAATATTTTCTTTAAATTTGACGGATTTGATAATTTTAGTTAATATAAAATTAACGGAATTGTAATAATTTATTAAAATAAAATTAACGGAATTGCACAAAGACTTGCTAGTAAAATGTTTAAAAGAAAAATATATAATTGCTTGCTTGATTGGAAAGAATCATCAAAAGGTAAGACGGCTTTACTTATAGAAGGTCCTAGAAGAGTTGGAAAATCTACTATAGTTGAAGAATTTGCCAAAAACGAGTATGAAAGCTATATTTTAATTGATTTTTATAGGGCTTCTAAAGAAACAAAAGCTTTGTTTGATGATCTGTCTGACTTGAATTACATTTTTTTGCAGTTACAGCTTACCTATCAAGTAAGTTTAAAAGAGCGTAATTCTGTAATAGTTTTTGATGAAGTGCAATTATGCCCAAAGGCAAGACAAGCTATTAAAGCACTTGTCAAAGATGGTAGATACGACTATATAGAAACTGGTTCTTTAATTTCTATTCGGAAAAATGTCAAAGATATTCTGATTCCAAGCGAAGAACGAAAAATATCAATGTTTCCTATGGATTATGAGGAATTTCGATGGGCGCTAGGTGATGATGTAACAGTTCCTATGTTGAGAAAGTTCTTTGATTCAAGAAAATCTTTAGGACAAGCTGCTCATCGTAAAATGATGAGAGATTTCAGATTGTATATGCTTGTAGGTGGTATGCCTCAGGCGGTTGAAAGCTATATTTCCAGCAATGATTTTAGAGAAGTCGATAATATAAAGCGAGATATTCTTACTCTTTATGAGGATGATTTTAGAAAAATAGATTCTACAGGGAAAATATCTTCCATTTTTGATGCTATTCCTGCTCAACTTACTAACAATTCGTCTAGGTATCAGGTGTCTAGCGTTTTATTTGGCAGGAGAGCAAATAATATATTGGAACATATAACTGAACTGAAGGATTCAAAAACAGTGCTGGTTTCATATCATGCTAATGACCCTAGCGTTGGAATGGCACAAAATAAAGATTTAACAAAATTTAAATTATTTACAGCAGATACAGGATTATTTGTTTCTTTAGCTTTTAAAGACAAGAATTATACGGAAAACGATATATATTTGAGATTGCTAAATGATAGAATTCAAGCTAATCTAGGTTATCTATATGAAAATATGGTAGCTCAAATTCTTGCTACAAATGGACATGAACTCTATTATCATACTTTCTTGAATCAGGCAACAAAGCATAATTATGAGATTGATTTTATAATATCTGACAAAAATAAAATGTGCCCAATTGAAGTAAAAAGTTCTGGATATAAGAATCATTCTTCAATAGATGCTTTTTCCTCAAAATTTTCATCGAAGATTTCACGAAAAATTCTTATTTATACAAAAGATTATCAAAAAGACGAAAACATTGAGTGCTTTCCAATTTATATGGCTCAATTCCTTTAATGATAAACAGAAACATTTATCATACAAAGTTGTTTGAGTAATTCTTCTTAGAAAAGTTACTAAAACTTGTAAATTTAGGTTGAAAATATTCCCTAAAACTTGTAAATTCTAATATAGAATAATTGCTAAAACTTGTATTTAAATTCTGGAATCACTTATGGAACGTCTAAAAGAGAAAGAAATTTATCAATGGTTTAAAAGTAAAAGAAGAAAACCTCTTGTTGTTTGGGGTGCAAGACAGACTGGTAAAACCTATCTGGTGAAGGAACTATTCGCCCAAAAGCATTTTGATGACTTTCTCTATATTGATTTAAAAAGGGATAAAGATGCCAAAGATTTTTTCTCTACTACGTCAAATCCTGATGAGTATCTGACTTATATTGAAACTCGCTATGGGAAGAAGATTTCTAATGAATTGCCTCTTATTTTTGACGAAGTTCAAATTTGCCAAGAAGTTTTATCTTCGTTAAAATACTTTTGTCAGGATTACCCTCAGTTACCTGTAATTGCAACAGGTTCACTAGTCAGGCTTTCAATAAGACAACAGGAAAACAAAGATTCAAATAATTTTCTATTCCCCGTTGGAAAAATTGATTCTATGAACATTTTCCCTATGGGGTTTGAAGAATATCTTTTAAATAAGAATAAAAAATTGTTGAAAATAATAAAAGATGCCTATTTAAATAAAACCCCATTAAAACCATATGAACATGAATTGGCTTTAAATGCTCTTTATGAATTTTTGACCATAGGTGGTTTGCCGGAAGCTTTAAATGTTTTTATTGAAGAAAAATCTTATATAGAAGCTACTAAGGTGATAAAAGAAGTCTATTCAAACTACCTTGCAGATATGGATACTTATAATATTTCCAATGAAACAATCTTGAAAACAAGAAATGTTTATAAAAATATTTTTTCTCAGCTGAATAAAGATAATAAGAATTTTAAAATATCTGTATTGGAAAAAGGCAAATCTAATAGGGATTACTTTAATGCTTTTCAGTGGCTTGAATTAGCTAATGTAATTTACAGAAGCAAAATAAAAACAGGTAAAGTAACGTTGCCATTAATAGAAGAAACAAACGGATTATTCCGAATGTATCTTGCAGATGAAGGAATGTTTGCTTTTCAAAGCCAGGTTAGCCAGTCAGACTTTTTTGTTAAAGACAAACGTAACACTTTGTCAGGTGTTTTTTATGAAAATTATGTCGCAGATGAATTTGTAATGAAAGGTATTCCATTGTTTTACTGGACAGGGAAAAACAGTCACGAGTTTGAATTTTTATTATACAATAATGGAAAAATATTACCTATTGATGTAAAAAAGGATAAAGGTAAATTAAATTCATTAGATGAATTCAGAAGTTATAATCTGAAGAGCACAGCAATAAAAATATCTGCTTCAAATTTTGGCTACAATAAAGAGCGTGATATTCTTACCATACCTCTATACGAAGTATTCCTGCTCGCTGACGATATAGCAGACAACAGGCCGATTATTTAGGGAGAAGAGCATAGGGCAAGAGATTAGGGGATTATTTTGCATACGAAATAATAACCTATTGTATTTTATAATTTAAATTATAATGAGGTCTATTAGAGTTTTTCACAGAAGTATAAATTTTCCAAAGATTTAAAAAAGTTTTCATAGATTATAAAGTAATTTTTGGAATCTTTTCTAAAAGCGTGTTTTCTGTTAAGCTTAAAATCTTATCAAAAGCTAATAAAAATTTACTGCTTTTTAACCAGGATTCCTTATTATAGAAAAGGAGAATTAAATGAAACTAGACGGGTTTGGAATTTTTGTTTCTTCCACACCAACGACAGAACCATGGGGGTAAAGAACCTGTTATAGTGCCGACCCAGAAGGAAATTTGATAGAAATAGGTTCTTTTGTTAATATGGCAAATAAATCATAAATAGAAATGTGGGCTAATTCATCATGATGACCAAAGAAGAACAACAAGCATATTTTGAAAAACGAAGACAGGAAATATACGACAAATATCGTATTAAAACGCAAGAACAATTTATCGAAGAATGTCGAAAAGCAGAAATTCCTGATGATTGGTATAGTTTTACCCATGATAGGTCAAAACCAGTTTCTATAGACGAAGATACCGTATATTACGGGAAAATAGGTAAAACTATTGTTTCTTATGATTTTCAAAGATGGGATAACGCTTTTGAACAGCTTTTAAAATATAAGAAAGAGCGTCAGTGGGAACAATCTGTGGAATTATATAGAATTGATAATATTAAATGGGAAAGTAACGCGGAAATAACTTCATTCCACGGAAATAGTGCAACTATTAGGAGGGTAGCTTTCACAAAGGAAGAAGAACAGGCTCTGAAAGCTGAAGGCTGGATATATGATAACTATGACCAATATATGTGCTATACAAACTTTCATAAAACCATAGATATCACAAGTCTAAAGTCTGTAATAGTTTTTGAATTTACTAAAATAACAGATGAAAGAGATAAGAAAGAATTTGGTTTCAAAGACAAATCTATGAAGGGTTCTTATCGATATCCTGTTCCAAAAGATATGGAAGAATATATTACAAGCAGTGTTCGTAGAACAGGGGAAATATCTGAACCTCTTAAAAATATGTTGAGACGTAGATTTGAAAAATCTTTATTGGAAGATGAGTTTCTTGCTCTTGTGCAACTAAAAAAAGATCATAGGCAAGCTTTATTTGATGCTATCAATAAGTCACTTTCGGAAGATGAACAAAAATCAGCTTTTGCCGAAGCAAGTAATCGTGTCGAAATGTTGAATCCAGCCGCTGATAACTATTTTGATAGCAGAAGCCATGTTGTTACGCACAAAAACTTTGACTTAGCTTACGAAAAAGCTGGTATTAAATAAATAAGTTGCGAGCCGAAGAAGCTCCCCCACGTTTATCCTATAAGGAAATGGTGGGGGAGCTGTCAGCTTGCTGACTGAGGGGGCTGATTGCTGAAAGCAATCGGAAGCGTTGCGTTGCTGAAAGCAAAACGAAGTTAATCCAGAATTGAAATTATAATTTGTTGGTCTTTGTTAGTTATTGTTTTTGTTGTTTAAGAATAAAGAAAAATGAGTAAAAATATGATTACAACAGAAAGATTAAAAATATATCCAATTTCTTTAGATAAAATGAAAGAAATTGTTGAAAATGAGAAAAATGAAATATTAAAAATAGCTTATAAAGAAATGCTAGATGGTTGTATGAATCACCCTAAAAACCATATTTGGTATACATTATGGTTTATGGAGTTGAAAAATTCAAAAAATGAAATCGTTGGAACTTTATCTTTTAAAGGAATTGATGAAAAGGGTGTGGTAGAAATAGGTTATGGAATAAATGACGGATATGAAAATAAAGGTTATATTACAGAAGCCGTTAAAGCATTGTCTGAATGGGCTTCAAAACAGCCAAATGTAAAACAGATTGAAGCTGAAACCGAAGAAACTAACATTGCGTCAATACGTGTTTTAGAAAAATCAAATTTTGTTCCAAGTGGAATTATGGGGCAAGAAGGCCCAAGATTTATCTGGAAAGGATAATTTGGGGCAGATTTTCTTTCTTCTCGATGCTCCCCAAAAATGCTTTGGCATTGTTGTGGGAGCTGTCACGAAGTGACTGACGATCAACAGGATGTTGGGAGTGCATGCTGTAAATGTTAATCAATTAGTTACATTTTTACGAAGTTATATAAAATAAAAAAGGACTAAGTAAAAATGGAGATAACGAATAAGAATTTAATATCT
>CAJOND010000107.1 GCA_905236675.1 Candidatus Rifleibacteriota bacterium
TATAAAAGAAAGGAGGGCTATTATTTTTTTTATTTCAAAGGGGAGTAATTTTTATACCCCCCTATATATAAATGTCCTTGACATTGGGTACACTTCAAGCAGAGAGATGAGAATTGAGGATTGAGAGCGACTTGAGGTTATTGAAAAGAAGATGCTTCCCCGCAAAGCGGGGAAGCTGTCACGTAGTGACTGAAGGGGGAGCAAAGCTTTAGCTTTGCGTTGACTGATGGGAGAACGAACCAGAGTAAACCCTTCATTAGCGATAGCGTATTAGAGAATTGAGAGTTGAAAACTGAAAATTGATAATTGAAAATTGAAAATTGAAAGATGCCCTTTTGTTGCATATAGGATGTAATACATATATAATAGCTTATAGGAGCTAGATTGTAACTTTTATGATAGATTTATTGATTTTTATAGTATTATTAGGCTTATCTGCCTTTTTCTCAGGAACCGAAACTGCTTTTACTGCTTTGAACGAGTATTCATTGGCTTCTATGAAAGGAAGCGTTAGAAGACTTACTAGCTTAAAAAAACTTATAGACAATAAAGCTTCTGTAATATCTGCTTTACTTATTGGAAATAATATTGTTAACACTGTATTAGCTGTTTATGCAGGTGTAGTAGCGAATAAAATGCTTATTCAAGCTAATATTGCATCTAAAGCAGCTGGTCCGATTATTGCATCTGTTTTATCTGTTATTTTCCTTCTTATTTTTGGGGAAGTTTTGCCAAAACAGTTTGGTGTAGCCTTTGCCAAAGGCTGGTGTCTCAATTCAACTTACATTCTTAGATTTCTTGTTTTTGTTTTTAAACCAATAATACTTGCAATGAATTTTTTAAGTAAAATGGTTATGAAAATGCTTCCCGTAGAAAAACCAGATGATGCTCCGACTGTAGATGAACTTATGTTAATGGCTGAAAATAGCGAAAAAGCAGGAAACATAGATTCCATGGAAAAATCTTTGATGTATTCTTCCAGCCAGATTAATGATCTTACTGCTGCCGATGTAATGATTCCTAAAAATAAAATAGTAGCTGCTAGTTCAGATGTAAAACCTGAACAGCTGATTGAAATTTTCAAAACTCATTTATATTCTAGAATCCCTGTGTATAAATCTTCTATAGATGAAATAATAGGTATTTTTAATATTAAGGAATGTCTTAAGCTAGACCAAGAAAAACTGAGCACTTTTGATATTAAGAAATACCTAATTAAACCTATTTATATTCCTGGAAACGTAACTATAGGTAGCTTGATGGAACAGATGAAAAGCTCACATAAACACATGGCTGTTGTTGTTAACGAATATGGGGTTACCGATGGAATTGTCACTTTAGAAAATATCCTTGAAAGAATAATAGGTTTGATAAGTGATGAATACGATGATGAAAATGATTCAATACTCATAAATAAAAGTAAAAATAATAAGCTTGACATGGAAATAGATGGCACGCTTTCTTTGCAGGATTTGAGCAAGATATTGATGATTGAATTTTCAAGTGAGGCTCATCATAAAGCTAATACTATAAATGGCTTCTTAACTTTTATTAAGGGCGATTTTGTTGAAGAAGGTGATGATTTTGATTATGAAGGTTATCATTTTAAAGTAATGAATGTTGAAAGACGCTGTGCACAGAAGATTAAAGTTACGAAAACAGAAAAGAAACAGTCGGTTAGGCCAAAGCAATAGGAGAGCAGGAGAGCAGGAGAGCAGGAGAGCAGAAGGGAAGAGAGCATTATCTTTAACAGTGTTTTAAATAAACAGAATCTTTTGTCCAAAGACCTTTGTCTGTAGTCCCTTTTTTAGAGAATAGATAAATGAGCGGACGAGGTTAACGCCTCTTAGAGCAGAGAGAAGATGAGTGGAGAATTGAGAATTGAAAACTGAAAATTGAGAATTGAGAATTGAGAATTAAAACATAAAACCAATCATAACCAGAATTAAAGAGAAGAGAGAAATAATTTTAATTTTGAATAAAATATGGATCTATTGACCAAAAATAGTTAAAAAGGTTATATTAGACTCATGTATGAAAAATTGCTTTTCCCATTAAAAATAAACGATAGAACTATTAAAAATAAAATTATGGCTTCGCCGCCACCTTCTTTCCTTTGTGAAAAAGACGGTAGCTTATCTCCTCAATTTTTTCAATATTATAAACATTTAACAAAAAGCGAACCTGGAGTCCTTGTTATAGAGGCTTCTGCTATTTCTAGTCAAGGCAGGGGATGGTCTAATCAATGTGTTATTACCGATGATTTGAACTTTTTGGCTATATCTGAATTGGTAATAAATATTAGAAATCACGATATTTTACCTATGGTTCAGCTGTATCATGGTGGAATTAATTCTATTCCAGGTAATTATCATGAGGTGGTAGGTCCGTCATCTATTAAAGAAAAGAAAATAAATGCTACAATTCATGAATTAACAAATTTAGAAATAGAAAACATTATAGAAGATTATAAAAAAGCAGCTAGTTTGGCTTGGAATGTAGGTTTTTCAGGTATAGAAATAAATGCAGCGGAAGGGACTTTATTACATCAATTTCTTTCGCCAATAACTAATAAACGTAAAGACGAGTATGCTTTCGGTTATAATAATGGTGTTTTGATACTAAGAAAAGTTGTAAAAGCTATAAAAAGCGTTGCTCCTGATTTACTATTTTCAATAAAATTATCCATGAGAGATTTGATTCCTGGAGGATTTGGGTTATCTAACGCAATTGAATTAGCTAATGATATTAAATGTTTTGGGGTAGATTTATTTCATATAACAGAGGGGTTAAAACTAGGTAGCCCATCTTGTTTACATCCTTACTTTATAAAAGCTGATTCTCCTGTTCCTTTCTGGGACGATGCTTTGATTTTTAAAAAGGAAACAAACACAAAAACTGTTTTAGCAGCAGAAATTCCAACACCTGATATAGCAGAAAAATATCTTTCAAAAGATAATTGTGATTTGATTTCATTAGGACGCACATTAAATAAAGAACCAAACTGGATAACAATGGCAAAAACAAATCAGCCTCTTGAATTTTATAAAAAATGTAAGAATTGTTTCTTATGCACATCAGCTAAGAATATGCAATTTATATAGGGGTTATTTATTTTATTTGATAATTATGAAACATACAATGATGCGACTTTGTTGAAAAAAAAAGAAATATCAAGGAGAGATAGTATGGACAATAAGAAAAGAGTATTTGTTACTAGAGAAATATTACCAGAAGGTCTAGCAATTTTGAAAAAAAAATTTGATGTCGACCTTTGGACAGATTATGCTCCACCTTCAAAAGATACCATTATTGAACATATAAAAGAAGCTGATGCTATTTTAACCATGCTGTCCGATAAAATAGATTCAGAAGTTATAGAAGCTGCCCCTAAGCTTAAAGTTATATCTCAGTTAGCTGTTGGCTATGATAATATTGATTTAAATGCAGCCAAAAAAAGAGGGATATATGTAACTAATACTCCAGATGCCTTGACAGATGCTTCTGCTGATTTTTCCTTCGCTTTAATGCTTGCTATTACAAGAAGAGTTGTTGAAGCAGATAAATATGTCAGAGCAGGAAAATGGAAAGTAGCTTGGCATCCAACAATGATGCTTGGGGCACCACTTCATGGAACTACTCTTGGTATAATCGGAGCAGGTCGAATTGGGCAGGCAATGGCAAAACGTGGCCGTGGCTTTGATATGAAAATTCTATATTATAACAGGTCTCCAAAACCTGATTTTGAAAAAGAATGTGGTGCTCAACGCGTTGATTTAGATAGATTATTAAAAGAATCTGATTTCGTAAGTCTTCATGTTCCTTTAAATGAACAGACATTAGGTATGATTAATGCTGAAAAAATTGGATTAATGAAGAAAACGGCTTATTTAATCAGTAACGCAAGAGGTCCGGTTATTGATGAAAAAGCTTTATATGAAGCTCTTAAAAATAAAAAAATAGCTGGTGCTGCTTTAGATGTTTTCTGCAAGGAACCTATCAAAAAGAATAATCCTTTATTAGAACTGGATAATATAGTTGTCGCTCCTCATATTTCCAGTGCTAATACTACCACTAGAGCAAAAATGTCGGTAATGACAGCTGAAGATATAACAGCGGTATTGATGGGTAAAGAACCGAAAAATATAGTGGTGAAGGGAAGTTTCTAGTAAAAAAATATTCTTGTTTATAAAAAAAATGAGATAGTTAATGATATTAGCTACCTCATTTTTTTATTCAAAATAGTTAATTTTTTAGAGAAGGCTCTTCTTCTGGTGATTTCCAATACCAAACAAAGCGGAGATCGTCAAGATACTTATATATTTTTGATAATTTATCTTTAGATGCAGCAATCTCGTTCCCTTTATTAACTGGTACAAAGTTCGAGTTTTTTATAAAAATAGCAGTTCCTTCCAAAACACATAATCGAACTAGCTTTTCAGAAACTCTGATGATTACCGTTGCATTTCTTAAACGGACATCTGCATAAGGTGTTTTTATATATAATGTATCAGAGGCTACTTTTAACCCAATCACACCATTCTTTATCTCTAGTTCATCTGTTAATGCTAACGGATTTTTAGAAATAGATACCGAAGAGTTTTGTTTTAATCTTAATTCAAAATCATCACTTTTTTGAACAAAGAGTTGACTATTGTTGCCTGTTTTAAAATCTCCAGAATTTATTTCACACTCACCAGACTTCATGTATGGATTAAAGTCATCTGGATTATTTAAACGTGCAAAAAGAGTGACTGAAGAAAGAAGAAAGGAGAGAAAAACAAATAATAGTTTGATATTGTGCTGTGTTTTTGTTTTCATATAATAAAAGAACCAAGATATTTTATTTGGACTGAATTTTAGGTAAAGGTATTAACTCAGAATCTGTTGCAATAGAAAGTAATGAAGAATCAGAACCTATTTTAGCAGTATTAGAGGCATTTTCTGTAGATATTTTTGGAACAGTCGATTCTTTACTTTCATCTATATTCCGGACAATAGCTAAACCAACAATTATAGATAAGCCTAGAGCTATTCCATATTTTAAACCAGTAAGATAATAATCTAATAAAGATTTATCCTCTTTATTTTCTTGAGAGACTTGTTCTTCTTCTTTATTATTTGCTTGTGCTTTATCTTTTGTTTCTTCCTGATTTTCATTCGTTTTGAATTTTGATAAAGCTGTTTCCCATTTTTCTTTTGAAATGCCTTCCGGAGGAGAAGAAATTTCTTTTAAAATCCAGTTTTGACACTCTTTACAGTTGTCTTTATGTTCTTCAAGTTCTTTTGAGAAATCTTCGCCGGATTTTACCTTTTCTCGAAATTTATTACAATTCATATTTTATACCAGCTGATATAAAAATTAAGCGATTCACATAAAAGTGAATCGCTTAATTGAAACTATCTAATTAAAGGCGCTTCCAAAGAGCAGCAGCTTGTTCTCTGGCTTTTGCCATCATTTCAGCTTCTTCATCTTCTTCTAGGAATGTTAATTTGCCGTCTTCCATAATAGTTTTACCCTGGCAAATTGTAGTCATACATTTTGCAAAAGGAATACCATAGGTTAGGTGACCAAGAGTATTATTAGCATCCATAGGTGTTGGTGGAATATAATCCCAAATAACTATATCTGGTGCGTAACCTTCTTCAAGAACACCAATTTTGCGCTTCATCATTAAAGTAGCTAATCTTGGATTATTAACACTCCACATCTTCCAGATTTCTCCATAAATCTTACGAGGATCGCCAGCTTGATGTTTATGCAAGAAGTTAGCGGTAACTAGATCCATTAATGGAGAAGCTGACATACCATCAGTACCAAAACTTACATGTATTTTTTCAGCCATCATTTTTTCTAATGGAGAACAACCAACAGCATTGTTCATATTGGAACGAGGATTGTGTACACAGTTGGTTCCTGTTAGAGCCATAGTTTGAATGTCATGAGAATCGCAATGAACTCCATGAACAAATATACTGCCTTCACCTGTTAGACCAAATTTATGAAGTCTGTCTACTACTGATCTATAGCCACGTTTAATAGCATCTTCATTGTCGGTAGTACCTTCGGAAACATGGATATGTACACCAGTTTTCAAAGATTTCATAAGTTCTGCAGTTCTTTCCAAGTCAGCATCGCTAAGAGTAAAGCTGGCATGTAAACCAATTAAACCCTGCATATCTGGTGAATTTTCCATCTGGCATTGTCTGATAAAATTAGCATTTTCTTCAAAGCCTTCATCAGTAATTTTTTGACCATCTCTATCTGATATTTCATAGCAGAGATTGCCTCTTAAACCGCATTTTCTGAATGCTTTCTTCAATATATTAAGTGAACCAGTAACAGCATATGGACTTGCATGATGGTCTATTAAAGTTGTAACACCATTTCTAACTGCATCTAACAAAGGAATCATAGCTGTTAGATATAAATCATCAAGAGTTAGAGCTTTATCTAATTTCCACCATAGTCTTTCAAGAACCTGTAAAAAGTTTTCTGCTGGCGGATCTTTTAGAGTTATACCACGAGAGTATGTTGAATAAAGATGCATATGGGTATTGATTATGCCAGGCATAACAACACGGCCATTAACATTTTTTACCTTGGCTTTTGGAAATCTCTTTTTTAAATCATCTGTGGTTCCAATAGCATGGATTTTTTCTTCATCATAAGCTACTGCACCATTTTGAATAACCTGATGATTTTCGCCTAAAGTTACAAGAGTTGCATTACCAATTATTTTCATCAATCAGACCTCATTATATTAATTTTCAGAACATGAAAATATTAACATACATAATCCTAGATTAGCAATTAATTTAATGTTATTATAAATCTATATTGATTTGAGGAGATAAAAATGAAACTGATTAAGATTTATTCTTTACTATTTTTATCATTATTCCTTTCTAATAATTTATATGCTTTGTCTATGTCCAGCCATGTGGTAGAACACTTTAAAAAAACAATTTGCCAATGTTGTGAAGATGCTTTGGCAATTAAAGGTGAATTTAAGAACAATGGATACTATGTTAACCTTAAAGACGGTAATGTTAAAGGTCACTCGTTTAATAATGTTCTGATTAAATTTGAAAATCTTACAAATGAATCAAGAAATAATCTTTTAAATGAAGGTATAAACATCTCAAAACTTCAGAAATGCTGTAATATAAAAATAGCTGGTGAAATCAGTCTGGATGAACTTCAACAGATTATAGACAAGGAAGTTGTTAGAGTTTCTAGTGCCAGACGAATATTTGATAGTGCAAATTTCAGTTTTCAAAACTCTTGTGTTGTTGTTAGTGGAAATATCAACATGAAGAGAGTTCCTGGAAATCCCTTTGCAATGTTTACAGGAGATAGTTTTTCTCCATATTCGGCGAAGCTTGGAGTAAGAATAGTTGGACCTGTAATTTATCTTAATATTATTGAAGGTAATATTAATGGAGAAGAAATGAGTCCGGAATTAAAAAAAGTGTTTTTAGACTGGTTAAATCCTTTATGGGATTTCTCTAAACTGGGGTTCGATTGTGAAATAAAGAGTTATAATATTACTCCTAATGGTTTAACGATTACTGCAACTGTATTTTAATTTTTTTCTAAAACAAAAATCCCTTGAGTTTTTCTCAAGGGATGGATAAAAATATATATTGACTACCAAAAAAGGTTAAACGAATAAATAAGCGTTTAACAATTCTTACAAATTTAAAAGCTTTATTATTATTTGTAAATAATAAATTGAAAAATCTGTTTACTATAAGTTTTCAGATTTTAGTTATTGATTTATAAGCCTAAGTTAACATCTTGGTTTTCTTAAACTAAAAAGTCATCAGCTCAAAAAATACAATAGGTTTTTTTTGCTTAAAACTTAGTGCTTACAGTTAATTAATAACTTTATAACCTTAATATACAACTATCTTTTTAAATAATCAAGAAAAAAATTAGATTAAACTAACTTATTTTTAAAAATCTAATTAAATTTGCAAAGTAAAACTTTTGAAATAAAGTCTTAACTTTTATTTTTCTTGAATTGTTGATAAATAAAAGATATAGCCAGCATAATAATAGCAACAGCAAAAAGAACAGCAACCCGTAATCCTGAAGATAACTGCCATATGTCTGCTATAAATAATTTCAAAACAGAAAGTGAAATTAGACCTATTCCTACTCTTTGTAACTCAGGAATATTCTTATAATTACACAACATGCATATTGCACCACAGATTGTCCAAGCTATCGTATAAGCTGCAGCTTCACCGATTGTACCACTGAATTGGAAATGTAAACCTACTCCATTAGAGAAATAGTTAGCTATTTCTATATTTACAAGAGCAAAAAGAAGTATTCCACCAACTGTATTGAGTGCTGTTGGAAAATATTTTGATGAATCTTTTCGCCAGCAGAGTGCACTTGAAAACATAGATATTGCACTAATAATATAAGTATATAAATACCAGTTAAAGATTAAAGCTGTCTTTACATAGTAGTCTGCAATATATGGATTAAATAGTAAGCGAACAGCAGTTATCCCAAGGATTAAGAATCCGGCATATTGTAAAAGGTTAATGTTAAGTATATTCCAAAGAGCTATCAGGCCTAATCCTTCTATTGCAAAAGCTATTGTTTTAATTTCATTGGCAAATTCCAAAGATATAGCAGTTGTCAAAAATAGAATAGGAGCACAAACTAGAGCTGTGAGGCGAAGCTTTTGAATACCATTAGCTAGTGCCGTCCATCTGAATATTCGTTCTGTAAATAATGCATAAACAAAAGCTAGAACAAAAGCTACTCTTCCAGAATAAATACTCAAATATGATGTTGTACAGAGAGTTAGAATGATTATTCCTGTGAAAATATTGCATATGGATAATGTAATCCAATAAAATTTACTATAATCAAATTCATTTTTGAAGTAATAGGGTATGACCATGAAAAGTACGTTCCAGCTAGCTATCCAAGTTATTATAGTCAGGGTAATATCTACATATGGTGCAAGTCCAATTCCTTTTAATACTGAGTAAATTCCAAATATAATAAATGAAGGAACCAGAGAAATTGCATTTGCAGATAAAATCTCTCCATCTTTTTGCTTTATAGCAAAGTAATCATAGAATAATATGAAGGCCATTCCAAAAGATAATACAAGGTTGATGTTTTGAGATCCTATCAGGTTAATTAGACTGATAGAAATGGATGAAAAAACAATAGAACTGATTTGTAGATGTTTTTTTCCGAATAAATAGCTGATGATTCCAAAAATAAGAGTAAATAGTGATGATATAGATAATAAATACGCAAGTTCTTTGAAAAAACTAAAACATATTATACCAAATACAATACTATTTATAAAAAGAGTTTCGTTCTTTTGCCAATAAGCTATAGCTACAAAAAATATCATAAATATAACAGAAAAACCTGCTAAATAAGGCAAATGAGAAATATCTAACAAGGAATTTGGCTGACAAAAATAAACAGCAATAAAACCTAAAGTCGATAAAATCATGCTTCCAATTTGTAAATATTTGTTTTTTAATTTTGCACTTAAAAAAACAAAGAAAGCAGAAATAATCATTGCAAATACAAATAGATATTTAAATGAATTAGCTGTTGCTAGTATAACAAAAGAAATAAAAGTAAATATTAGTGTACTTATCGCTAATTCGTTATTCTTTTTAAAGTAAGATAATAAGCCGAAACAAACTGCAAATAATCCGGCGAATCCCATAGTCAAAGGTATGGCTTCTAAATGATAATTATAATTCTTAATCCCTATTATAATGAGTGCAATAGTGGTAAATACAAAAGATAAATTTAAAAGCCATTTATTATCTTGTTTGGCAGCTACTAGAGTGTAAAATAATGCAAAAACGCCTGGGAAAACAGCTATTTGCAATAAACTACCTGTGTTAATAACACTTAAGAAGCTTAAGAATGTGAAAACCAAACCTAAATATAATTGATTGGTCCAGTTACGTTTTATTGCAGAAGATACGGCAGCAATGTTAATAACAGCTATATAAAGTAATATAAACCAAATCTGAGAATTATCAGAAGGGAATAGCACAGGAGTTAAGAAGCCTATTATTTGAGCTAAAACCCCAATATATTGTGCGTTTTTCCAAATCGCAGTTGCAAAGGATGCTAAAGCAACCAGACTTAAAATTGTAAAAGAAACTGCAGGTGAAACCAAATGGTAAAAATAATAGGCTGAAAACCATATTGCATAGAATGTACACAAGCCACAGGCACATAAAGTATCAGATGTGGTCTTTACATTTGGCTTTTTAAGTAAAACGCCTGCTACCCACATTCCTATACCTGCCAGACTGCCTAATGCGATACGCATGACTGGTGATAGCAATTCTTGTTCTAAAGCGTATTTTATCCAGAATATTATTCCTAATAATAGAATAAATCCACCTATCCAAGAGAAAATTTGTATAAAAGACAAAGGCTCTTTGGCTTTTGGAGCAGGTTCTTTAGAAATAAAATCATCAGGTTTATAAATTGCTTCGAATACTTTTTGAGCTTTGGTTGTTGCTTCTGATTCTTTTACATAATCTGGTTCAGAAGAGGATTCCGAAATAGATTCTTCTGCTTTAGATAATTCTTCAATATTTTCTTTTGCTTTATTGGTTGCTTCTTCTTTAATATTTTCATTAGCGGATTGATTATGTACTGATTCAGTAACAATTCTTTCTGCTTTTTCTACAAATTCATTATTTATACTTTCTTTATTTATATTAGAGCTTTCTTTTTCAGCTTCATTTTTAATAATTGATTCAGATGATTTTTGTGTACAACTATCTTGTTGTGAATTAAGCTCTTCTGTTTCTTTTTTAGTTTCAATACTTTCATTAATATCAATATTTGGTTTGGGAATATTTTCAGTAGATGATTCTGTACTTTGTTCCTTAGAATAATTATCTGAAGGTTTAGTTGTTTGCTGCTGTTGCTGTAGCTGCTGTAAATATTGTTCTTGTCGCTGCTGAATAATAGAACATCTTCTGTTTATTTCAATTTCAAGAGATTCCATTAATTTGTCATAGGATGAAAAACTAAAATCACAATGTCTCTTTAATTCATCTATTTGTTTAGTCAGATCTGTTATACGGTTATGTAAAATAACTAACCCAACAACTGCTGCAATCGGGAGTAAAAATATAGAAGCTAATAATAATAATAATCCTAAACTTTCAAATATCATAAAAGTATCCAATTTTTTTATTTAATTGTTAACATTTTGTACCGCATAACATATATTTATTATTTATTCAAGATTTGAAAATAAAAATTTTTGTAGTATATAAATAAAACACAAAAATTTTTACTAGTTTTTTAAGGATGTATGATGAATTCTACCACTACTATTGCAAACAGATTCTCGGCTAATGCTCAAAAGATTTTAGCTAAACGTTATCTCACCAGAGACAAAGACGGAAACACTATTGAAACGATAGACCAGCTTTTCAGACGTGTTGCCCATGCTATTGCTGCTGATGAAAATAACTATACTAAAAGTAAATATAAAGCTGAAGAATTAGAAGAGATCTTCTTTAAAATGATGACTGAACTAGACTTTATGCCTAACAGCCCAACTTTGATGAATGCAGGCAAACCATTAGGTCAACTTTCAGCTTGTTTTGTTCTTCCAGTAGAAGATTCTATGGAAGGAATATTTGATGCAGTAAAGAATGCTGCTCTAATTCATAAATCAGGTGGTGGAACAGGTTTTAGCTTTTCAAGATTAAGACCCACTAAAGATATAGTATCTTCGACTAGCGGTGTAAGTTCTGGTCCTATTTCTTTTATGAAAGTATTTAATGTTGCTACTGAAACAATTAAACAAGGCGGTACACGACGAGGTGCAAACATGGGTATTCTTCGTGTAGACCACCCAGATATAATTGAATTCATTACAGCAAAAGAAGATCAGAAAGAACTGACAAATTTCAATATTTCTGTTGCTATAACTGATAAATTCATGGAAGCTTTGGAATGTGACGGCGAATACGACTTGGTTAATCCTCGTTCTGGAGAAGTAGTAAAGAGTCTGAAAGCTTCAAAAGTATTCTATATGATTGTTGAAAGAGCTTGGAAGAACGGTGAACCTGGTATTATCTTTATAGATAGAATAAATAGAACTCAGCCGACTCCAGCTATTGGTGAAATAGAATCAACCAACCCTTGTGGGGAACAACCATTGCTTCCTTTTGAAGCTTGTAACCTCGGTTCTATCAACCTTGCCAGATTTGTTACAACAGCCAATGGTAAGCCTGAAGTTGATTATGAACGTCTCAGAGAAATAATAACCCTTGCTGTAAGATTCCTTGATAATGTAATAGATGTAAACAAATATCCGCTTCCTATAATTGATAGAACAACAAAATCAAATAGAAAAATCGGCTTAGGCATTATGGGCTGGGCAGATATGCTAATTAAGCTTGGAATCTCATACGATTCTGAAAAAGCTATAGAATTAGCTGAATCTTTAATGAAGTTTATTCACGATGAAGGTTGGAAAGCATCACAGGATTTGGCAGTAGAAAGAGGAAGTTTCCCTAATTTTGATAAATCTATTTATGTAAAAATGGGCTTTAAGGGAATGAGAAATGCAACAGTAACTACTATTGCTCCGACAGGTACAATAAGTATGCTTTGCGGTGCTTCGTCCGGAATCGAACCTCTATTTGCAATAGCTTATGAAAAACACGTTATGGATACTGAAAGACTCTTGGAGGTACACAATGATTTCGTAAGAGTTGCCAGAGAACGCGGTTTCTATTCTCAGGAATTAATGGAAAAAGTTGCAAAGACTGGTAGTGTTAGAGGCTTGCCAGAAGTTCCAGAAGATGTACAGAAAATTTTCACTATAAGCCATCTGATTAGCCCAGAATGGCATATTAGAACTCAGGCTGCTTTCCAGAAATATACAGATAATGCTGTCAGCAAAACAGTAAACTGCCCCAATGATGCAACTAAGCAGGATATAGAAACAATATTCAGATTAGCTCATACTCTTGGCTGTAAAGGTGTAACAGTCTACCGTGACGGTTCTAGAGACAGCCAGGTATTGAATTTAACTGGTAAGAAGGCCGTTGATACAGTAAATGTTAAACAGGTTATGTTTGTAACTCCTAGAGAAAGACCCGAAATTACTATGGGTCTTACTGAAAGAGTAAAAATTGGTTGCGGTAATCTTTACGTAACAGTTAATAGTGACGACAACGGAATTTGCGAAGTATTCACAAGTCTTGGTCGAAACGGTGGCTGTCCTTCGCAGTCGGAAGCAACAGCCAGACTTATTTCTATGGCATTGAGAGCTGGCATTGATGTACAAGAAATAATAGACCAGCTTAAAGGCATAAGATGTATGTCTACTATAAGAAGAGCTTCTGTTGTTAAAGACTTAAAAGTTCTTTCCTGCCCTGATGCTATCGGTAAAGCAATTGAAAAATACTACCTTGCAGCAAAAGATAACTTTAAGAAAATGCCTCCAATCTTTAAAGAAAAAGCATCTCAAAAACAAGACCTGATGGAAGACAATCAAGACCCAAGCGGTAATTGTCCTGAATGTGGTTCAACATTAGAACATGATAGCGGCTGCGTAATCTGTAAGTCTTGTGGCTATTCAAAATGTGGTTAATAGAATAGATTAGGTAATAGAGATCAGGGAATATTAATTATGTTCTCTGATCTCTATTTTTTTGTATTTTTTTATTTTTATTCTCGCATCTATATTTTTTTTTAATTTACCATTGCTCTTATGATTTAAACATAATTACATAAATGAAATTTTGTTTCTTTTAATTCTTTCTTATAAAAATTTTTTCAAGTTTTTTATGCACAAATAAAGACGTGAAATTAATGATTAAATGATTTGAAAAAAAAGGGTTAATTGAAAAAGTAAATGCAACTTTTTGAAAAACTGGATAAAAGCAGGAATTTGCATAACTAAATGCAAGTTTTGCAAGAGTAAATGCAATTTT
>CAJOND010000108.1 GCA_905236675.1 Candidatus Rifleibacteriota bacterium
TTTTGTTAGCAGGACCTTGTGGCGACCAAATTGCAAATGTTTTTTCTGCTTCTGTTTGTGGTTCTTTGCCATATATTTTTGATTGTAAAAAAGAATATAATACTGCTCTAGTTGACGATATGTTAAAATCAGAAAACGAAGTAGTAATTATAAAACATCCATTTGCTACAGATTGGAGAGAAACTCTATTAGAATTTCTGGCAGAGGGTGAAAAATTCTATATTTTAACAAATCCATTTTATGAAGATTTGCAAATAGAACCAATGAGTTTATACTATTCTGTTATGCCTTTCATAACAGAATTAATCATAGATAAACCACCTATTTTTGAAACTTTGAAACCAACAAAAATAGAATTGCCAGAGCCTACAAATAAGTTCATTTCTATGCATAATGAACTATTGAAGGATATGAAACTAAGTTCATATTGCATAAATCAAATACAAACTCTATTAAGTGAAATGCATCATATACTGGGTAATGATTCAACTATAATTGATTATAAATATGTTTTATTTCCTTATGCTTATGTTACCAATCAAGGCGATAGAATTTCTGAGAAATGGCTGAAAATTGATAAAGACGCTGAAAGATACATTTCTAAGTATTTCAATGTATAGTTAAAAAGCTTTTATAAGATTAGGTTTGGGGGAGGTTAACAAATGAAAAAATACGGATTCTCGTGGAAAAGGTTCTTGGGGATTACAAAGGTAAAATCGAGTATTTCTAGGAAGATAGGTATTCCATTAACAAAAACTGGTAGGCAAAGGAAAATAGGTTCTATGGTTACTGGCGGAGGCTGTGTGGTTTACTTTTTTGTTCCTACGGTTATAATAGGAATCTGGCGTTGTTGTGAATTCACTTAAAACTATAGTCAGGTTACATTTCACCCTGTTCTTCTTTGCTTATAAAACTAGGTTGTATTCCTTAAATTTTGTTAAAAGCTGGTCTGCCGTAGTATCTATTGCTACAGCAGCCTGTTCAACTAGCAGACTGTCATTCTTTATCAGTTTGTAAAGTAAGTTTAACTTTACACGAGCTCCCGCTTTGTCTAATACATCACATATATTGATTTATTCTCTGTCTATAATACCAAATTATATTCTTTAAAACCGTCTAATAATTGTTCGACAGTCATTCCAATATCGCTTGCGGCTTCTTGTAAAGTAATACGACCTTTTTTTATCAGTTTGTAAAGTAAGTCAAATTTTCCACTGGTTTCACCACGGGCTTCAGCTTTATCCAATATTCCGCACATAGTCATTTCTTCTCTGGTTACAAAACGAGATTATATTCTTTAAAATTTTCTAACAACTGTTCCTTTGTTAAACCTATAGATTTAGCTGCTTGTTCAATAGTAACAAGCCCCTGCTTTATAAAGTTATATACAGCACTGATTTTTCCACGGGCTTCACCACGGGCTTCACCACGGGCTTCTGCTTTATCCAAAATTCCGCACATAGTAATTTCTTCTCCTTTTATAATAAATTGATTTTGGTATTCTTCAAAACTGTTATCGTTAGTAAATATAGCCATTAGTTGTAAAACTTCATTTACATGTTTCATTTTTTGTTGAGAGGGCTTGTAATCTTTATTTTTTCTAACTTGAACAAAGTAGTCAGCTACAATCTTGAAATCGCTTGTAAACTTATCTACCTGCTCGTCCGTAAGCCAGGCTATTTCAAAAATATTCGTATTATAGTCGCTTACATAAGGTTTTAGTTCTTCAGGAACTTCAACAATGTCCAAAAGAGTCTTATATTTCTTCCATGGAATATTGCCGAAATATAAAACCATAGTTACAACAGGATAGATAGGGCTTGCATTTTTCTTTTTTACCAGCTTACCTGTTTGGGGATCTGTTTCATACAGATTCAGTAATTGCTGTCGGTAAGCGGTTGCATCATAGCTCATAACCCTAATAGGCATATATTTATCTGTTTCAATCTGGTTCTCAAGACCTACTAAAGCTATTCTAATATTATTGTGTTTCCAGTATTTGGCAACATCACGTTTAAGTTCATGAAGCTTGCCATCAACTTTATATATACTGTCTGGAGATTCTTGCTCAAGTTCGTTTTCCTGAACTAGTTGCTTTCCATCGAATAACAAAACATTTACGATGTCGGCAAAAACATCGTTATAAGCTTCAAGTGTCTTTTGTGCCAAATCCTTTTCACCCATAATTACGTAACTCCTATTAAAGATTATAGTTTTTTCTTTAAAATGTTGCAAGAAGGTGTGAAAAATACATAAAGCTCTTTGATAATCTAGGCTAAACAAGAAGAAAATACGGCTTCTCGTGAAAAAAGGTTCTTGGGGATTACAAAGGTCAAATCGAGTATTTCTAGGAAGATAGGTATTCCATTAACAAAGGCTGGTAGGCAAAGGAAAATAGGTTCTATGGTTACTGGTGGAGGTTTTGTGATTTACTTTTTTGTACCTACAATCATCGTTGGAATCTGGTTGCTGTTATGATATAAGATTTTAAGACCCCAATAAATATACAGGATAGAAATAAGCTGATTCGTTTATTGGCCTTATTTTATCGCAATTGTGAATTACCAAACCAGGTTTAATATTCTTATTATATTTTTCTAATACTTTAAAGTTTTTTGTAGCTTTTTGAGGGTTAAGACCTTTCTTAATTTCGATAGGGTAAATATCAGATTGATTTACATACAATAAATCAATTTCTTTTTGGTCTTTATCTCTATAATAATATAAATAATCCTTGGGGTCTTTGTTATAAGCATAAAAATTTTTAATAAGTTCGCTAACAACGAAAGTTTCAAAAAAGGCTCCGTTCATTGCGCAATTTTCTAGCATTTCTGCGTTGGGCCATTTACAAAGATAGCTACATAAGCCAGTATCCATAAAATACAACTTAGGAGATTTTATTATTCTGTTCGAGATATTAGTCATATATGGTTGTAAAAGGAATATTATTCCAGAAGTTTCCAATATAGAAATCCATTTCTTACAAGTTCTAACATCAATACCAACATTAGTTGCTATTTCCTCATAATGAAGTTCTGAAGCTGTTCTTAAAGAAAGAATTGTTAAAAAATTACGGAATTGCATTTCGCTTGAAGCTGAAATTAATTTTTTTACGTCTTTTTCAAGATATGTACTTACATAAGATTTAAAATATGTGTCTCTTTCAATCTTGTTAATACAAATATCTGGCATTCCGCCTATGAATATAGTTTCAAAAATCTCTTTTTGAGTTTTATATTTAGCTTTTGTGTTTCTTTCTAATAATAATAAATTTTGAATGTCTGGAAAAAATAAATTGCCTTTAATTTTATTCTTTTCTATTTGGGAAAAAGAAGCCATTTCTATTATTCCACATCTGCCTGCAAGTGAATCAGAAATGCCTTGCTGCAACTCAAATTTATTAGAACCAGTTAAAATATACATTAACTGGCGCTTAGCTTTTGTTTTTAACCAAATTAATCTTTGTTCATCTATTCTTTTTTTTATTTCATCTAAGAGTTTTGGAACTTTTTGTATTTCGTCAATAATTAAAGGCCAACCGTTAGTTTCTAAGAAAAGTTTTGGATTCGTTTCGGCTAATAGTCTATCCTCTAAATCATCTAATGTAACTTTTTTATAATTACTTGAAAAAATATAGTCAACAGTTGTTGATTTCCCTACTTGCCTTGGTCCGTAAACAACAATGCAAGGGAAAGACCGTGATAAATTTTTTATAGCTTTTTCTATTGTCCTATGTATATACATACTTATAACCATAATTATGAATAATATAACATAATTTTTCGACTAAAACAACATTGCAATGTAATTTTAGTCGCAAATTATCCTCTTATACTTACTCACCCAATCAAGATGATTGTCTTGGTGAGAAATAGCTGAAAATAGATAAAGACGCAGAAAGATACATTTCTAAATATTTTAATATATAGCCAAAAAGCTTTTATAAGATTAGGTTTTGCAGAGGCAACACGAATGAAAAAATATGGGTTTTCGTTGAAAAGGTTTTTGTGGATTTACGAGAGGCTGTGCTAAAACTAATTTTTTAACCCAAATTAGACTACATTAATAGTCTACACATTTGTCATAAAAAGTATAGCGTATGGGCTTTAGCTCTGAAAGCTATACGGTTATGACAATTTGTAGGCTGTAAACAAATAAATTTTATTTAATTAGCAAATTTCGAGTTTTAGCACAGCCCCTACGAAGGGCGAATCGAGTATTTCTAGGAAGATTGGTATTCCATTAACAAAGGCTGGTAGGCAAAGAATAACAGGTTCTGTGGTTACTGGTGGTGTAATTTACTTTTTGATTTCTACTATCATAGTTGGAAAAAGGTTATCGTTTTGATTCTCTGTGTGATTTATGAAGAATTTTTATTAGTTTACCAATTTATATTTTTTTAGTATTTTTGAGAGTGTAAAACAGAATTCATAAGAATATATTTATACTATTAGACATTTTTGTTATATAATATCAATAAAAGGGTAGGGGAAAATGAATATAAGAACAACCAAAATCTTATTTATTATATTAGTTTATATTTTCAGTTCAGTTAGTTTATTTGCTAAAGACAGTAGCTTAGGTTTTTATACTTTTCAAACATTAACAGATCAAATTGCTAGTATGCCTGTAGCTGATGTAATGATTCCAAAAGGTTTTTGTGCTAGCATTTCAAGTGAATGGGATAGATTGGATGGCAATTATCCTGGTCATGAATCCATTGCAATAGAAAATTCCGATAAGACTGTTGGTATTTATATTTTTACGAATGAATTTTATAGCCAGTTCCAGAATAATAATTCATTTGGAATCAATATTCCTCAAAATCAGGGACCTGATAATGAACGTCATATAACGCTTTTGAATTATATGGATTCTGCTTCTGTAATTGATTCTTTTATGAATAAATTAAATTTAACAAACAGAAAATTATATAAAGATATGCCTATAGATAATAGTATAGTTCAAATTCTTAGAAATGACGCTTTAAAAGAAGCACAAACGCATTTCCATAAAATTCAAAGATTTAATATGATGAAATGAAATGAAATACAGATATTTTTAAAAGAAGTTAAATTAGATAAAGCCAAAAAACAATTTTTGTTAGATAATGGTTATGCTGAAGTTTCTACCTCTGTAAAATCTTCTACTATGAGTATGGGTAATAAAATGATGGAAACTATAGCTATACCATGGGAAATACAATATTTAATTATTTATAAGGCAAACAGCAAAGCTTTATTTGATAAGTATTATGATACATATAAGAGGATAATTGCTTTTTCTAGAATAAGACCAGAATTTTATTATTTTAACATGAAGGTAAGACAGATAATCAATGAAAATATTTTAAAGACTGATTATCAGTTACCGACAATGTCAGAAATTGTTGAAAATGAAAATAGTATAAATTATTATTCCAATTCTTCATATATGGAAGCAGATTTAAGGTCTGACAAAACTATGAAACTTTGGAATGATTGCATTAATGATTTAAGGGCTTACAAATCTTTAGATGGTCGAATAATTAAATCATCAATGCGTAAAGAAATATTAGCTCAAAAGGGTGATGTTTTCTTTATTGGCAAAAAGTCTAACCTTCCAAAAGGTTTTAAAGTTTTATCTAAAGAGAAATAATTATCCGGCTTTAAACTATAGCGTTCTTTACAAAATCATCTAATTCTTCTGATTTAACTTTATATATAGTAGTTTTTCCTGGAGTTTCTGGTAATATAAATTTGTAAGCGTCATGGGCTCGTTTTTTGTCTGATTTTATTGCATCAGTTAGTTTTTCAACAGAAATATCTGTCGAAATATCTGTTGGCATTTCTAACTGAGCTAAAACTTCCTTTAATTGGTCTGAAAAATCTTCTTTAAGAATTTCTACATTAAGAGCAGCTTTTATAGCCATTAGCATTCCAAGCCCAACAGCTTCAGCATGATTATAGCGAACATAATTTCCTGCGGTTTCTAGAGCATGACCGAAAGTATGACCAAAATTAAGATGAGATCTTTTTGCATTATCTAACTCATCATCTATAATAAATTCTTTTTTTATATACACACTTCTTCTTATGACTCTTTGAAGCACTGGAAGCTTTTTGGCTTTTATATCTTCAAGATTTTTGATTATAAACTTAAAATATGCCATATCATAAATTAAGCCGTGTTTAAGTGCTTCTACAAGACCATAATAAAGCTGAGACAGAGGCAATGTGTTTAAAAGACAAACATCCATAAAAGTTAAAACAGGCTGGTAGAAAGAACCTACTATATTTTTTGCAGTTGAAGTGTTTATAGCATTTTTCCCGCCAAAACTTGCATCTACCATTGCTAATAAAGAAGTTGGAATCAATACTAGCGGAACACCTCGTTTGTATATGGAAGCTGTAAAACCGGCAATGTCGCAGACCACACCACCGCCAAAACCGACAATAGGGCAATCTCTTTCTGTTTCGAATTGAACAAGTTGGGCAATTATATTTTGAACAGTTTCAAAATTTTTATTACTTTCACCATCTGGAATAACTATAGAATTTACTTTTATATTTTTTTCAGTGAAAGCCTTTATTAATTGGTCTAGCCAAAGTTTTGACAGAGTTTCGTTGGTAATAATTACACAGCTTTTGGGAAGACCAGCAATATTAAATTTTGCTGCTATGTTAGGAAAAAGCTCTGTCCCAATAAAAATATCTGTCTTAGAGTGTCGTGTAAATTCTAATTTTTGATTTTCCATTATTCTAGGCCTAATTTTTCACCGAAGAAAGATTTTGCATTATTATATAAGACTTCGATTATATGTTCTACTGAGCAGCATTTAACTTTAGCTAGATATTCCAATGTTATGGCAACATAAGCTGGTTCGTTTCTTTTGCCACGTTTCCCTTGAGGTGCAAGATATGGGCAGTCAGTTTCTAAGTGAATTCTATTGTCTGGAATAAACTTAAATATCTGTCGTGTTTCTTCTGATCTATTAAAAGTTAATACTCCACCTATAGAAAATTCAAAACCTAAATCCAAAGCTTTTCTAGCTATATCTAAATCTCCAGAAAAACAGTGAAGCATTACTTTCGGCGGTTGTGGCAATCCTTTTATTGAAGGGAAAAAATCATCGTAGGCATCTCTTATATGCAGTTCTACTGGTATATTTAGCTTTGCAGCCAATTCCCACTGTTTTTGAAAAACCTCTATCTGTAAATCTTTGGGTGCGAAATCATAGAAATAATCTAAGCCGATTTCACCTATTCCTAGAACTTTATTATGCTTTGTGAAATTGGTTATTCTTTCTAAGTCACCATCAACAAATTCTTTTGCGTTATGAGGGTGAACACCAACAATAGAATAACATTCAGGATATTCTTCTGAAAGTTTGATTATTGCTTCACATTCAGGAATAGAACAGCCTGCGTTAATAATCCTTTTAACGCCGGCTTGGTTTGCTCTATGTATTGTTTCACGCACATCTTCAGAAAATTTTTCGTCTTCAAGATGTGCATGAACATCAATTAGAAAAGTCGAACTCATATTAATGAACTCTTATACCAGTCTTTGCTGGAATACTTGGAGTCATGAGGGCAAGTTTGCCATCTTCTGTTTCAGCACAGAGAAGCATTCCGTGAGACATGATTCCTCTGATTTTAGCTGGTTTAAGATTCTTAACCATTAGAACTTGCTTACCAACAACTTCTTCTGGTTTGTAATAAGTTGCAATCCCTGCAACTACAGTTCTTGGCTGTTCTTCACCAATGTTCACAGAAAGTTTCAACAGCTTGTCAGCATTTTCAACTTTTTCTGCAGTTTCAATCTTACCAATACAGAGTTCAGTTTTCATGAAATCATCGAATGTTATAACTCCATCTGTTGCAACTTCTTCTGCTTTTGTCTTTGCAGGTTTGGCTTCTTTAGCTTCTTTGGTTTTGCCACTCTTAAGAGCCTGAATTCTTTCTGTTTCAATTCTTGGGAACAATGGCTTGGGTTCGACACATTTGGTGCCTTCAGGTAACTGACCCCATTCAAGATCTTTGATTGTAAAATTCATGCTCTGTGGACAGCCGATTTGAGCTAAGAATTTCGGTGCCAAGTTAGGCATAATTGGAGTTACAAGAACAGATACGAATCTGATTGCTTCACCAATTGTATAGAATATTTCATCTAACAAAGCAGTATTGCCTTCTTTTGCAACTTTCCAAGGAGCAGTTTCATCAACATATTTGTTCAATCTCTGTATAAAAGACCAAACAGCTTCTAATGCTTCGTTAAAAGCAAAATCTTCCATTGCTTTTATGAAGTTTTCTTTTGTGGTTTTTGATAAAGCGATTATTTCTTTGGTTACATCTAATGTAGCATCAGTTTTATGGAAAATGCCATCGCGATTTTTCATCAACATTGGAAGCATTCTGTTGCAGAGGTTACCGTAGTCGTTAGCGAGGTCTGCATTATATCGGTTGGTGAAGTTTTCTTTTGTGTAGGTTGCATCCTGACCGAAAATCATTTCTCTGAACAAATAGAATCTGAATGGGTCTAGACCATAAGTTGCTACTAATTCTCTTGGGTTGATAACGTTTCCTACTGATTTAGACATTTTGCCTTGACCAGTTACCCACCATCCATGAGCGTAAATACACATTGGAAGAGGCAGGCCAAGAGCCAAAAGCATTGTTCCCCAATAAACGGCATGAGTTGTAAGAATATCTTTGCCGATAAGATGGGCGTTAGCTGGCCATAATTCGTTGAACTTATCCATATCGTATGGGTAGCCAGCCGCAGAAATATAGTTAGTCAAAGCGTCAAACCAAACATAGGTAACATAGTCTTTGTCGAATGGAAGTTCGATACCCCATTGTAGACGAGATTTTGGACGGCTTATGCAAAGGTCATTCAAGGGTTTTCTTAAGAAGCCTAATACTTCATTTCTTCTTGCTTCTGGTTTAATACAGCCAGGATTAGCGTTGATATGGTCGATAAGTTTTTGCTGGTATTTAGACATTCTGAAGAAGTAGTTCTTTTCAGTGATTTCCTGAACTGGTCTGTGGCAGTCAGGACAAATCTTGTCTGGAACTTCTTTTTCTGTCCAGAAGCGTTCACAGGGAGTGCAATACCAACCAGAGTATTCAGCAGCGTAAATATCGCCCTGTTCCCAAAGTTTATTTAAAACATAGGTAACTACTTTTTCGTGGCGTTCTTCTGTTGTTCTGATGAAATCATCATAGGTTATGTCTAGAAGAGTCCAAAGTGACTTAAACTTTTCAACCAATTTGTATGTTCTATTGGAGTCAAACCTTTGGCCTTAGCAGCCTGTTCAACTTTTTGACCATGTTCGTCAGAACCAGTTAAAAAGTGAACTTTTCGACCCATGCTTCTTTGGAACCTGCTCATAATGTCGGCAGCAAGAGTAGAAAAAGCATGACCTATGTGTAATTCGTCATTTGCGTAGTAGAGTGGGGTTGTAATGTAAAATGTTTTGTCTGACATAAATACCTCGATTTATTCCTTTGTATTTTCTTTATGTATAACAGCGCGGTTGCCACCAGCTTCATGAGCATTGACAACTGCTTGGATTGCAGAATTTAATAAATTTTTACTTTCTTTTGTGTTGTCAGGGAAAGTTGCTATACCTGCCGAGAGAGTAATTTGAATTTTCTTTCCAGTAAATGTGAACTCTTGAGATTCTAAAGACTCTTTTACACGGCCGGAAAAGTAAATAGCTCCAGCAGTATCAGTATTGGGTAAAAGACAAAAATATCTTTCTTGATTAAAACTTGCTTTATCACTATCTCTAAGCAGACTGGAAATTAATTTGCCACATTCCCCAATAATATTAGTTGCAAATTCGTCGTTTGTTCTTTCTGTTATTTTTTTGAAATTATCTATATCGAATACAACAACAGAACAGCTTTGGCAGTATCTGTGCGATCTTAATGCTTCTTCTTCAAGATAACCAACCCACACATTGTAAGCAAGTAAGCTTGTTAAAGAATCAGTGAAAAGCTTTTTATACATTCTGACTCGTTCTACCACCAAAGATGTTAATGTACATAAATCCTTAGCATAGGGAATATCTTCATTCCTGAATACTGGTGGAACCTGACGGTTAATTAGGTTTAAAACACCAAGAATATTTTCATCTTTGCCTATTATTGGAGCGCAAAGCAAACTTGCGACCTTTTCATCTTTGGAATTAAATTCTTTGAAATTTTTAAATCTAGGGTCTTTATGACCTTTATTGGCAATTAAAGGAAGGCCATCTTTCATTACTAGACCAGCTAAACCTTCATGAGGTTTTAATCTTATAGCAGGATAATTTTCTTGAGATAAATCATCAAGAAGACTTCTTTCTATTCCTCTTACACAGGCTACTTTCATCTCGTTATTCTCACGATCTAATAACAAAATAGAAGCCCACTGTATATTTAATGTTTTTATAGCTTCATCTAATATTGTTTTACAGTTAGTCTGAAAATCAAAAGTAATATTTAATTCTTGAGCTATAGAAAGCAAGCTTCTTGTCTGTATTAATTGTGATTCAACTGTATTTGCACGAGTAGTTGTCTTTGCGTTTTCTTTATCAAGCCTGATTTGCCTTTTCCCTAAAGAAACAACTTCGTTATTCCATTCTTCATACATTTTATTTAGATCAGCAGCAATATCTGCTATTTCATCTAATGATTTGTCGTTGATTGATGTTGTACTCTTTTTTATTGCAAAAGTTTGCAGAGAACTTTGAATAATCTGTAAAGGTGCAATTATAGAAGCACCTACCATTAAAGCAGTTATAATAGCTATTATGATTGATATTATGCATAAAAAGAAAGTGGTTGTATGGCTGACATCAATTCTTGATAATTCAATATATCCAAATACAACAACAGGAAAAAGCACTGCAATTAAAAAAGTCAAAACTAATCTTGTTTTGATTGTAATATTTCTAAAAAGATTCACTTTATTGTTTGCTCCAAATTTATTTAGGCAATTATAGAGTAAATGATTATTTAAGTCAATTCAAAGTATAGGCAGTAACAAACTTTTTTGCTAATTAATAATTATTTTCTTTATTTGTCTAAAAATATTAAAAAAAATTATAGTTTTTATAAACTTTTTCTTGATTTAAGTGTAATATTAAAAGTAATGATTTAGTTGCAGGAGATTATAATGAAAAAAATATCTCGATTTTCTACTATACTTTTTGCATTTTTATTACCTTATACAAATTGTATTTATGCACAGAAAACCAATCCTTTCAGTTCAAACACTACTGTAACTGATGAAGTTAGTGATGTTGATGAATCACTTGGCGATTTATGCAGAGTGGCTGCTAGTAAAATAGAAACTACAGCTATGAGTGGCCAAGGTGTTGTTAGAATTAATATGTTAAACGTTCGACAGGAACCTTGGGGAGATATACTCGGTGTTATAACTGAAGGTACGACTGTAGAAATAACAGGACAAAAGGGTGATTGGTATCAAATTAATTATAATGGTCAGACTGCTTATGTACACTCAAAATGGATAGTAGTAGACGGTATGCCGCGAACTGTTCCTGATAATTGTGTAGTAACTAATGGGGCAGGAGTTAAAGTTTTGGAAACCCTTGGTGGAAAAACTATTGGCTCATTCCCTGCGGGATCAAGTTTGCCCGTTCTTGCAGACTGTGGCGATTATTGGAAAATTAAATATAATGGCTATGAAGCATATGTTCCCAAGAATGATGTACAACCTACTGATTATCCATCTAATACAGCAGTAGCTTCTAATAATTCTAATACTAATACTAATACTAATGGAAACAGCTCTAACAATAATAATGGTTCTCAAACTATAGGAAATACACAAGCCAAAGATTTCTATGAACTTGGAACTAGAGCATATAATGAATGGCAAGAATATACTGAAAATTCAGCTAGAGGAGAATGGATTAGAAAAGTTGGCGAAATTGTCAAAAATACTAATACTTATGGTATGAAAAAATCATTGATTATAGCACAAATAATCAATGAAAGTGGCTGGATGAAACCTAGTAAATTACATGATTTCAATAATGTATTAGGAATTAATACAGATATGGGAAGAATCAAACCAAGTATGCAGAGCTCAACCTGGTCTAAAAAACAAACAGCTGGTTATAATAATGTTACACAATGGAATTCAGAAGGCAAAGTTGTCGGAACATATGAATCAATGAGACATTATGACAGTATTGAAGAATGTATTGAAGACTACGCAAATGTTATGTCTCTATACCATCCAGAATGTGTTGGCAATAATAACTTGGAGGCTTATCGCAGTTTCTTGGAAGGATATACACCAAATCCTAATGAAAGTACTACTGATCGATATAGGAGAATTATAGATAAGTATGGATTAGAAAAATATGATGAATAAAAGAAATAAATGAATAATTCCTTTTGTTCTTGCTTTTAAGAATCTATGTGAATAAATTTACAACTTTTGATTGTGAATAAGAATTCCTAGAGAAATAAAAATCCCTTTGTTTAATGATTAGGCGTAATGTCCATATTGTGAAAACAAAGGGGTTTTATTATTACAAAATCTAAAAATTATTAAACTTTTTATTGTTATTTTGGTATTCTATTGTAGTAAGATTTTAGAAGTTCTTTTTTAAAGGGTACATTTATTATGAATAAAAAAATAAATTCTTTCAAAAAGATGTTTTGTACAACATTAGCATTTAGTGTTTTAACTTCATTTGCTTATTCTGGCCCTTTTGATAAAGATACAAAAGTAAAAGAAGATGAAGTTAAAGCTGCTGATGCAAAAGAATCTAAAGAAAGTAAAATAGAAATAGCAGAAACAAGTATTGCTAAAGCTGCTGGTATTGAAGATGTAAAAGATGGCTTCCCAATAGATGGTACAGTTGCTCAAGGAGACTTAAGATTAAGATCCTGGCCTTGGGGTGCAGTTATAGAAAAATATCCTAAAGGAACAAAATTAAAGGTTTTAGGCGTTTCTGGTGAATTTTATCTTGTTGAAGTTGATGGTCAGCAAGGTTATATGCATAAAAGTTATATAACTACAGATGAAGAAAAGGCCTCTTTAAAAACACCAACTTATCCTGGTAAAACAAGAAAAGGCGGCTATATGCAACTTACAGAAGGTATAGAAGCTTCTAATAAGGGTGCAGAAAAATTAGAAAAAGATGATGGTTCTGTAACACCATCTGAAGATGATCAAGAATTAGTATCTTCTGGAAAAGCTCCAAAGAGAGCTGTTGATTCTCCATCTGGTGCACCGGCTCTTCATTATCAGAGTGCTCCATCTGGTTCTGGTGTTAATACAAAATCTCCTGATTTTAATGAATGGTTTAATGGTGCTCTTGATAAATATGGAGATTGGGATATGCCAGCAATCAAGAATAAATATGGTCAGACCATTAGTGTAGAAATGTACATGAAAGGTATCATGTGGATAGAAAGTGGTGGAACTCATAGAAAGAGCGATGGAACAATTGTTGGTAGTTCTGTTGGTGCTCAAGGCTTTATGGAATTAATGCCAGCTACAGCAAAAGAACTGGGAGTTAGTGCACAAGATCCAAAAGAAAATATCGAAGGTGGTTGTAAACTTTTCCAAAAGATATTTAGTGGAACTTATGGTTCAGCAGGGAAAAAGACTGGTGTAGATAAACTTATGCTTGTTGCATGTAGCTATAATGCTGGTCCATGGTCTAGCTTAGTTAAAGGTTCTTGGCAAGATCTTAAGAACACTGGTTCTTCCGTTCAAAGCTATGGTATCAAATTAAAATGCTGTCTTGGTTTAGAATTAACAGAAGATGAACGAACTTATTGTAAAAACCATATGGCTGGTGGGCGTAGTGTTGAAGCTTATGAAAACGAACAATATTCATATTCTCAAGGGTTAGGTTTGTAAGTTTTTATATAAATAGTTTTATTATTAACCGCTTGCTTAAAAGGCAAGCGGTTTTTATATATTAACTAAACCCTAGGCTTTTTGCTTAGGGTTTAAAATTTTAAGAAGCTTTAAAATTATAGATTGGTTTCAAAACTTCGATTATGTCGACAGTTTCACTGATTGTGTCTATTATGTCGTCTATAGATTTATAAGCCATAGGTGCTTCATCGATGGTAGCTTCATTTACTGACGTTGTGTAAATGCCTTCCATTGATTTTTTATAGTCTTCCATTGAGAGGCTTTCTTTCGCAGCAACTCTAGACATTAATCTTCCTGCTCCATGAGGTGCAGAGTAGTTCCAATCAGGATTACCTTTTCCTATTGCTAAAATAGAACCATCACGCATATTTACAGGAATAAGCACAAGTTCACCTGCATGAGCAGCTATGGCTCCTTTTCTAAGAATCATTTCGTTAATATCAATATAATTATGTATTGTATGGAAAGATTCTACCGGAGTAACACCTGCTCTTTCGCAGATTATTTCAGCCATTAATTCTCTGCTACGAACAGCAAATTTCTGACAAATATCAACATCCTGTAAATATTCATCTAGATATTTTCCATATACAAAACAGAGATCATCAGGAATAGTAGCGTCTCTAGCGGTCCACTTTAGTTCTTCTAGAGCTTTTTGGATTTCTTTTCGTCTTCCTGCTGCTTTGTATTCTGCTATAATAGCATCTCTTTTGGCAAAGTATTCTTCTTTCCCTTTGTTCAAGTCTATAGCAAGCTGCTGATAATAATTGGCAACTTGTAAACCTAGATTTCTTGAACCAGAATGAATAACAAGATACTTGGTTCCATCGCTGCTACAATCAACTTCGATGAAATGATTGCCACCGCCAAGTGTTCCTAAAGACATCTGCAAACGCTTTGTGCGTTTGAGCATTCTGAAACATGCTAGACCTGTTAAATCGAATCGCTCTTGTCTCCCTTCCCAAGTGTTGAAGCCAGATGGAATGAAGTGAGCTGCTTCATCTATTTTAGCAAGGTCTATTTCTTTATTGGCAAGTTTTACAGTATACATCCCGCAACCGATGTCTACGCCTACAACATTAGGAACAACCTTGTCTTTAACAGTCATAGTCGTTCCAATGGTGCAGCCAGCACCTGCGTGAACGTCAGGCATTATTCTTATTTTTGAGCCTTGAGTAAATTCAAAGTCGCACATTCTGCGTATTTGTTCAACAGCACCATCTTCAATTATTTTTGCAAAGCTGATAGCTGTATTTATTTTTCCTTTAATTTCTTGCATTTTTAATACTCCATTTCAATGCATAAAAAAACCGCTTGCCTTTTCTAAGACAAGCGGTCGAGTTATAACTATTTAAACTTTTGCTTTAAAGCATAAGATAATCATACAGAAAACTGCTTGTCTTAACAGAATACGGCAAATCACTCAGATGTAATCCGAGTTTTGTGCAATCGTATCTATAGTTAAACAAACAATTCATCATAATTAATGTATAATCACCTTTTGAATCGATTCAATTTATTGAATATCATAAATTCTTTATAAATACAACTATCTTTGTAATATTTTGTTAATATTTCGGAAGTTTAACACTTGTACATAACTCGTTCTGCTCTAAAGTATCATGAATACTATTATTTTTTTGTCAAATTTCTCTAATTATTTTGTTGTACGAAG
>CAJOND010000109.1 GCA_905236675.1 Candidatus Rifleibacteriota bacterium
AGCATAATCTGTATCAAATAGCGATTGTACCTTATTTTTTAAGGAGTTTTTTTTGAAAATTTACCACTCAGATGAATTTGAGTTTTTAGACAGCCTCTAAGAAAGGGGGATGTCAGGCAAAGCCTGACAGGGGGATTTTTAATAAAAGCGAAGACCGGATTGCCACGGTTTCTAGGAAACCTAGCAATGACGGTTTTGGAATTTATCGTGAGCCAAACAATTCCCTTACTCACTTCTCCCGATGCCCTACACCCTGAAATAGCTGGCTATCGCCAGCATTTTTAAACGTTATTGTTCCTTTGATATTTGAGTTCCTTTGGCTAGGATTATACCGTTAGGATTTATTTTATAAGGAAGACAAGTAACAGATACTCTATCTCCAACTTCAAAGTTGGCAACCTCACTTCCTTTAAGGTTAACCAATATTTCTCTGCCATCATATTTAATTATTATATTATTGTCTGAAATAATTTCTGTAATTTCACCAGAAATAGTACAGGTTTTATGCATTTTAAAACTTGTAGAAGATCTCTTTACCTGAACAGCTTCTCTAGAACTATTACTTAATCTATTTTCTACGGGCAAAGTCTTTAATTCTTTGGTGGTTTCTGAATTTATCTGCGAGTCAATGTCGACATTAGACTTTTCAATTTTTTCCCCAGTAGATAAGATTACACCGTTAAGATTTTCTCTATAAGGAACACAAGATACAGATACGTTATCTCCAGCTTTAATATTAGAAGCTTCTTTTTCCTTAAATTTAACCATTATATCTCTGTCATTGTATTTTATAATTATAGAGGATTCACTAAGAATTTTTGTTACTTTACCAGTAACATTCATTGGTTTATTAAATTGAATATTTTCAGGAAATTGTTTTCTTATTTTCGTTACACGAGATTTTTTGTAAACTCTTTCATCTTTTTCAGAAGAATCAACATTAAATATTATCTGTGAATATATTTGATTAGTAGAACCTAGAAAAGCCAAACAAATAATCAATGCAAATTTTGTAAAAGGCTTATAATTGCGATTAATATTCATATTTACTCCCTATCTATTTCTTTTTCAACAAATTCCCTATTCATTTCCTTCTCAGCTAAATTTTTATAGCTAATTATCTAACTAATACTAGATTCTAATATTTCCACATGACAATTACAATCTATATTATTGTCTGCGACAGAGTAAACTTAAGCTTTTTTATGATTAATATTAGCTAAGACTCTTTCAGTCGATAAACTGCTATCGCCACGTTACCACGCATACTACGTATGCTCGTAATGACGTTTATACCAAAGACTTATGTTAGCTAAAACAATCCCCTCATCTCTAATTCTATTGCTTCTTTACCCCATCACGTTTATAATTCTTAAATATATAAATGAAAATTCTTATGTGAGTTATTCGGTGACTGAATGAAAATACAGAATACTAAGCAAAAGATAGTTATTGTGGAATGCTATTCTTCATCGGTCAATTATATTCATGATATTCGTGAACGGGGATATGAACCTGTTCTTTTGGAGTGTTACACACCAAAAGAGGAACTAGAAGAGGTTAGAAAAATAAATGACAAAGCATATGCTTTTAACAGAGATTCCTGTCCACCTATACTTATGGCAAACAAGCAGTATGAAGAAACCTTAAAACTCATAAGAAAACTTTCTCCTCTCCTGATTCTTCCTGGTTCTGAGCCAGGATTAGAGCTTTCATTGCGTCTTTCTTCAGATTTGGGATTAAAAAACAATCCACTTTCTATACTTTGGAATCTACGCGATAAATTTGTCACACAGGAGGTTTTGAAGTCAGCGGGAATCAGGCATATCAAAAGTCGTATTGTAAGCACGGAAGAAGAAGCTGTTGATTTTTATAAAAAGGAACAAGGGAAAAAGGTTGTGATTAAGCCTACTCAGGCGGCAGCCTCTAAGAGTGTTTTTATTTGCAAATTAGAAAATGAGGTAAGAAAGGCATATCGTATAACTGATAAATTTGTAAAAAAACGTAATAATAAAAAAGAGAAAATAATAATACAGCAGTACATTGATGGCGAGGAATATGTTGTTGATACTGTTTCCTGCGAGGGCAAACATGTAGCACTATATGGAATGAAATACAAAAAACATTCTAGCACATGAAAAGGCACTTCGATATTTTTTCGATGCATCGCCCACTGATTTTGATGGTAATATCGTTGAAGAAAATTCTCTGCGAAATGGTCCCGCTGGATTTCGTAATGAAAATGCAAAAAAACTTGATTACAGCAGTAAGAAAGCTTATATACAATCCTTAAAACAAACTTTGTCATATGAGAGATTATCAGCAATACGTTTAAAAAGTAAAGATAAAGAAAATTTTGATGAAGGAATTGCTGAACATGGTATTAAAAGGCTTGAATTCCGTCTTTGTGATATTGATCCTTTTGATGTTTGCGGCATATCACTTAATGAAATAACATTGGCAACAGCGATGATTTTTATGTGCATAGTGATTGACGATATACCAGAAAAGCCCAAAGATATTCTCTTGAAATGTGGTGAAGTAAACAGAGAATTAGATCTTGGGTTTGATAATATAATCAAATACTACATAGAACAAGAAAAGATCGGTAGAACAAAAAGTGGAGCCGTAAGGTCATTGATCAAGGAAAAAGGATACGATGGTTTAATTGAATTAGTCACTCAATATGGAAAGAATACAGTTATATAAAAAGAAGCATGAGCAATTCACAACAAAATAATCAGATAAAACGTGCATTAAAATTATATCCTTTTTATGAGGCAGTAAACGGAGATCTTCTATTTTTTAGTGTGATACAAACACTATTCTTGACCCAAGTAAAAGGTTTTTCTCCTGCACAGATTGCAACAATAATACTTATTACAAGTATTGTGGATTTTGCGTTGGAGTATCCATCTTATATAGCTATACGGAAACTGGGAAACAGTCGCTCTAGCGTGATAGGCGGAATCATGCCGTTGATTGGTATTTTGTTCATAACATGTGGACAGACATTACCTCTTATAACTATTGGAATGATTTTTTTCGAAAGTGCAGGGAATTTTCAGTCAATGGCAGGAGCAAGCGCACGAAATAATATGGTGTTGCTTGGTGAAAAAGATGAATATGCAAAATTATTTTCAAAAGGAAACACGATTTATTCAGCAGTTTCCATGGTTTCTGCTATTCTAGTTCCTGTTTTGTTTTCGGTCAACAGATACATTCCTTCAGCCCTCTGTATCATTACATGTGGAGTAATTGCTGTATTATCTTTTTTCATTCCTGACTATAGCGAACAGGGTGGATTACTGCCTCTGCCGAAAGAAGAGAAAAAAACATTTGTAAAAATAGGAAAGGGTCTTAAACTACTACTCGTTGTATTTTGCTTATTTTTTTGTGCAGGAGCTGTCTTTACCAACAATACGGAAGTGTTTCTTGAAAATAGATTAAGAGAACTTTTCTTGGAGCAGAATACAATTTTTATCTATGGGGCAATCATTTGGGTAGCACGTATGGTGAGACTTGGTTCAAATCTTTTGCTTCCAAAAATATTAGATCGATTGAAAGATGGAATTGTTTTGATTGCTTCTATTACCATGTTTATTTGTTTTTCTTTAATAGGAATTAGTGGCTTGCTTTTTAGTAAGACGGTATTTCCGATTATTGTAGCTGGTATTGCATATGTTGTTGTAAGAGGGCTTCTCTGGGATCCACTACGCACTTTTTTGCGAATGACTGCGGTTGACACAAACAGCAAAAAAAGACAGCAAAGTATGTTGGTTTTTCTTAATGCTGGTCAATCTTTGGTTACTATTTTTATGTCCTTGATTGTTGTGATTATTTTAAAGACCTATTCTCTTGAGTATGTTTTTCTAGCATTTGCTGTTATCAGTATCATAATCGTTATCTGTGCGATTATGTTAAGAATGGAACTTAAACATCAAATTGAAATCATGCATTTTGAAACCATTCTAAATGAAATGGGAATCAATGAGATTTCCCAGAATATATATGATAATTTGAAAGAAGCTGGCGTAGAGCAAAAAGAAATATTATCTTATAGACTTCTTACAGAAGAAAAACTTATTGAATACATAAAGGCAGGAAAGAGAGAAGAGAAAGTATCTGTCCGACTTATTGCAAAAATGGATGATTTCTACGTAAATCTGAAAGTTGGGGACGAGGAGGGAGATATCTACACTCTTCCAAGAAATGGTGATTCTATTTCGCAACAAATCTTTCATAGCATAATTAGAGGTTTATAGTAAAAAACACCTAAATACTATTATTTCATTAACAAATAATTAAATGATTGACAATGTAATTTATATTGCATTACAATTTAATTACAAAAGAGGTAAAAATGGAAAAAACAGCAACATTAAATTTTAGAGTTAATCCTGATTTAAAGAATAGAGTTGAAAATATTCTTTCTAGTTTAGGCTTATCTATGTCATCAGCTATTGATATTTATTTAAACCAAATCTCATTAACAGGTGGAATTCCTTTTCCATTAAAACTTCCTAATGTTCCTACTTCTGTAAATGCTGATTTAATGACCGATGAAGAATTACATAATAAGCTTCAAAAAGGTTATAAAGAAGCAATAGAAGGCAAAACAATTGATGCTAAAAAAGCTTTAAATAATATTTCAAAAAATCATAAAAGAAAAGTCAGCAAAAGAGAAAAACAATAACAAAATGTGATTCTGGAGAAAACGCAAAATGAAAGTCTACAAAGAGTTTATAAGATCACATTTGCCTAAAGAATTGGCCGACAGACCTATTCCTAATTTTAATTATTATTTTCTGAATGGCATGAAAGTTATGACTGAAGGGGAACGTGGTGGAGACGACGTTCTAGTATATGAGGCTAAAAGTGAAGAAGACCTTATGCTATGGCAATATAGTCAGGTATGTAAATTTATCGGTGATTGACCTGAATTCGATAAAAAAATGGGACACCCCAAAAGATGGCGTTATTACAGAGCTTATGCAGAAAATAACAAATGGAAATATATTGAATATACAAAATATGATTACAATGCAATAGAAGATTCCAGATTACATGGTTTTGAACAGTATCTTGCACTAGTAAAAATTGGTTTTCCGCCAGAACGATGGGAAAAAGAAGTTAAAAATCATATTATTTTGATGAACTATTGGTATTCAAAGCCTCACTGGGATTATGACAGAGAAAAATTATGCTTTATAGAAATCAGCGATACTAAAGAGCATGATGAGCACTCTAATCCTATCGATGAGCCACAGCCAGGTTCTATTATAAAAGTCGTAGATGATTACTATTCATGCAGTAAATTTACTGAAATCTCAGAAGAGGCTCAAGAAGAAGATTCTCAAGGTTCAAGTAATAACATAGATAAAGATAAAATCGGAACCGATGAAGTTAGAATTGAAAATATCTGGATTTTAAAAGATATTGCTTTGGAAATGGTTTATTGCCCAAAAGGCAGTTTTAGAATGGGCAGTCCAAAAAAGAGAGAAGAATACCCACCACATCAAGTGAAGCTAAGAAAACCTTTTTATATTGGTAAATATCCTGTAACTCAAATGCAGTATTATGCAATAATGAAGAAACAACCCTCTTTTTTTAAAGGTGAAGATAGACCTGTTGAATCAGTAAGCTGGGATGATGCGAAAGAATTTGTTGAAAATATTAATTCTTTATATAAAAGGCAACTTCCTGAAGGCTATAAATTGGCTTTGCCTTCCGAAGCTCAGTGGGAATATGCCTGTCGTGCAGGAACTACTTCAGATTTAAATAATGGAAGAAATATAATATCTGGGACTGGTAAAAGTGATAGTTTGGATGAAGTAGCATTTTATATACAAAATTCTGACGACAGAACCCACCCCGTAGGTAAGAAGAAACCTAATGCCTGGGGCATTTATGATATGCACGGCAATGTGTGCGAATGGTGTGAAGACATCTATGATTATTATCCTGAACGTGATGTAACAGACCCAACAGGTCCAGAAAGCGGGTCTTATCATGTTCTTCGTGGTGGGAGCTATCTTAGCAACCCAGGTACTTGCCGCTCTGCTTCTCGATACTACAACTACCACGATGATAAACAGAAGTTTATGGGCTTCCGCCTCGCCATGATTAAAGAATAAGCAAAGCAAAGCTTGGGGATTAAGGGGGATTTTTAAAATAATTAGAATAATCTAATTATGGAGTCAAAACCTAGTTTTTGGACAAGCTCTACGAGCCGTAGGCGTGATAATCCACACAATCTCTTGTAGTCTATTCTCTATTATCTCTTATCTATGTTTTGGTTTCGCGTCTACTGTCATTATTATGAATTTACTAACTATGAAAGCTTCATTAATAAAAGAAAAAGGCTTGCGTTTGCCCTGCTGTAATTCGTAGAATATAATGTAATTAATTATTTATTTTGCTATAATCAAAAGAATAAATCTGAAAGAACTATAAAAACAATAACTGTTGAGCTTCAAAAGAAGGGATACTTAGCTCGAGAAAATGGTAAACGGAATGGTTCTTGGAAAGTATTGGTAGATTGGTAAAATAATGTCTGAAAATCCGTTATTAGTAAAATGTAAGTCCTGCGGTTCTAAAACTGAATATAGCATAAAAGAACAGTGTTACTGCTGCCCTGCTTGTGGTAGCAATACTTCTGTAGTTGACGCCATAACAAATTTAGACTCTTGGCGAAAGAATCAGCAAAGTGATATAAAAGAAAAGCTTCACGAGCTTCCTCATACTTTTACTCACTGCCCAAACTGCGGTGCAGAGTTCTTCTTCAAAGAAAACGAAGCTACCGGAATATGCCCCTACTGTGATACTCCTTTGATTCGTAAAGACTATGATGAAAGCGACTCTTTTCCCGAAAGTATTATTCCTTTTAAAATTACATTAGAAGAAGCAAAAGAAAAGCTTTTAGATTTGGTCGACAAACCAGCTAGCTCATATTCTGAAGAAGCTGAAATAGCCAAAAAGAACATTAATAAAATGCAAGGTTTTTATCTTCCATACTGCCTAATAATGGGACCTATAGATTACAATATAAAAAGAGAAAGAACGAAACGCCAATTCCATTGTCAAATAGATGTTGAAAAAAACTTTGTAAATGGTTCAAAAGAACTGGATAATCTTGTTTTAGATGCGATGGAACCCTACGACTTGAATGAGATTGTTCCATTTAGCTTTGGTTATATTTCTGGTCAGTTAGTTAAAATAAGAAATATAGACGAAAAAGAGCTTACAAAAAGGGCTGTTGAAGAAGTCGCCAGTCAAAACAAGAACCAGATAGCAGAGGAATTAGACAGCGAAGCTATAGAAATCAAATCTGATTCTGTAAATATATTGACTGCTCCTGTTTTATTGCCTGTTTATTATTTTAAAGTCGGTGATTTCACAGTTGCGGTAAATGGGCAGACAGGCAGAGTTTCAATGACTAACAATCATGAAACTAAGAAAATAGTTAATTATTCTGGTTGGATTGCTTTGCCGATCTTGATTGCATTAGAAATTATATTTTTTGATTCTATACAGTCTTTCGAGAAATTAGAAATAAATATGTGGTATAAAATTCTATTATATTTATATTTTTTCATCGTTTCACCTTTAGGGCTAGTATTTATTTTACTGCCAAAAAAAATCAAAACAATTACAGAAAAATTACCAATAGCTAGCCATAAATGCCTTGCCATACGCCAACCAGATCAAAGATTGAGATATGATTATGGTGATGATGTTATTCTAGAAGAACCGAATAAACTTTCCTTCTGGGAATTAGTAGATTCAAATAAAGAAAACATAGAAATTAAAGTATATAAAACTTCTACATTAATTAAACAGGCTCTATTTGCTATGTTTTACCCTTTTAGTGTAGGATTGGTTGTTTTAGTTCTTGTCAGCCTTTACTACAAAAGTATTTCACTTTTTACAAATGAATTGATTGATATTCTTAAAGTAAATGCTTGTTGGGTACTTGTTGTCGCTAGTTTCTACTTTTTTGGAGGGGTAATATATAACAGAATAAAATATGATTTTAAGCTAGAAAAGAGTAGTAGCCGAGAATTTATATTAGATAAATCATTATTTTCTGTTTGGTTTCAAGTTGGAGTAGTTTTTAGTTTGGTATTCAGTCTATTCCAAATTTTAGGACCAATAGCTTTAGGCAATGAACACATAACAAATCAGACAAAAGAAGCTGCTATAGAAAAGGAATTAATTGAAGCAAGAAAAGATATTCCAGATTTAAAACAAAAAGAAACTATAATTAGAAACGTAATAACAAAAGAAAAAACAGCTTTTTACTTTAATGTGGAAAATCGTTCTTATATGATATATTTCTTTGAAAAAGATGAAATAGCCAATTATCTTTTTACTGTAACAGTCAAAAAAGGCGAAAGACAATATTATTATGGTAAACCCAATAATAAAGAAGCTGTTTCAAAACAATTATATAAAGTGAATACTTATTCTGATTCATTTGTTGTTACTGATGTAAAAACAAATGATAGCTGGAAAGTAAAATACGACAAAAATCTAACTCTTATTCTAAAGGGAAAACCTTCTGAAGAAAAAACTCTATATACTTTGAAACTGTCGTCAGATAGTAATTCGTATTTTTTAATAGATTCTTCAGGAAAACTTATTGGAAATTCATATATAGATAGAAAAAGTAATAAATTATATGTTTTAAAGCAAAATGCTGTTGGAGAAAAGAAAACCAGACTTGATTATGCAATTTCTGACCAAAAGCCAAGAACAGATGGTAATATGCTACTAGCTTTTCCCGCCCTTCTTGAAATTGAAGATTTAGATATAAATCTTCGTTATATTATGATGCTTGAACTCTCACAATTGGAGTGAGTAAGGAGAAAACGCAAAATGAAAGTCTACAAAGAGTTTATAAGAGCACATTTGCCAAAAGAACTTGTTGACAAAGCTGATTTTAATTTTGATTATTATTTTCTGGATGGCATGAATGTTATGACTGAAGGGGAACGTGGCGGAGACGACGTTCTCGTATATAAGGCTAAAAGCGAAGAAGATCTTAGGCTATGGCAATATAGTGAGGTATGTAGATTTATTGGTGATTGGCCTGAATTCGACAAACGTATGGGATACCCCAAAACTTGGCGTTATTACAGAGCTTA
>CAJOND010000110.1 GCA_905236675.1 Candidatus Rifleibacteriota bacterium
CTTGGCGTCATATTCAAAGTCTTTTGATCTTATTCTCAAATAGCTCGGGTTCCTTTTTGAAACCCTCTCGCCTTAGCGAGGTGATTATATTACCAAATTTTGTTTTTATTGTCAACAACTTTTTTTATTTTTTAAGTTGTTTTTTATTTGGTAATGAATCTTACTTCTTTCGAAGTAAAACTGATTTTATCACTTTTTATTTATATGTCAAGATTTATTTTTATGCCTTAAAACAAGCTCCTAGTCTTAACTTTAAAATTTCAATAATTATGTAAACCAATTTTAGAAAAACATAGAACATATATAAATGTTTTCTTCTAAGAATTGTTAAGATTTCTTTTTTAGTTCTATCATAACTTGTTGAAATTGCTATGATTTCTTTTTATTCCACATATCCTGTTGACTGTGGACAACAGATACGTATAAAGTGAAACTTTTTATAAAAATTATAATCTATTATATAGTATATAATATAGAAAAATTACAATAGACTCTTGTACTATTATTCAATTCATGTTAAGTTTTTAGCGAATTTGTAGGAGGTTTTCCTTTTTATGGCAGAAGACATTAAACAAACTAACACACCAATTGATGAAGCAAAAGCTTTAGCTGATATAAAAAACGTATATAAAAATATAATGAGTGAAATCAGTAAAGTTTTCATTGGTCAGACTAAAGTCGTTGAAGAAGTTTTGTATGCTTTATTTGCAAGAGGACACGTTCTACTTATCGGAGTTCCTGGTCTAGGGAAAACATTATTGGTAAACAGTCTTGCAAAACTTCTTGATTTAGACTTCAAGCGTGTTCAGTTTACTCCAGACTTAATGCCTAGCGATATTATAGGAACCGATATAATAGAAGAAAATATAAAAACAGGCGAACGCAATTTCCGTTTTGTTAAAGGACCTTTATTTACCCAGGTTTTACTTGCAGACGAAATAAATAGAACTCCGCCAAAAACACAAGCTGCACTATTACAAGTAATGCAGGAAAGAAAAATTACAAGTGGCACTACAACCTATGACGTAGAAGAGCCTTTCTTTGTTTTGGCAACCCAAAATCCCATAGAACAGGAAGGAACCTATCCGCTTCCAGAAGCGCAATTAGACAGATTTATGTTTAATGTCAGATTGGAATATCCTCCAGTAGAAGAAGAAATAATGATGGTTAAAGCCACAACTTGCGGAACAATGGAAGATTTAAAACCAGTTATTACTTCTGAGAGAATAAAAGAATTACAGGAAATAGTTCGCAAAGTTCCTGTTTCAGACAGAGTTATTAAATATGCGGTAGCTATAGCTGAAGCCACAAGACCAAATCAGCCAAAATCAACAAAATTTGTTAACGACTATATTACATGGGGTGCTGGTCCACGTGCGAGTCAGTATTTAATTCTAGGTGCAAAAGCCAGAGCTGTTCTTCAAGGCAGATACTATGTTGCTTGCGAAGACATAAGAGCTTTAGCATCTTCTGTTCTTCGTCATAGAATAATGCTTAATTTTAGTGCTGAAGCCGAAGGAATTACACCAGACTCTGTAATAGAACAAATCATAAAAACCGTTCTTGAACCAGCCAGCTAATATTTTGTAGTAATTGTTCTTGGTAATTGCAGTATTTATAGTTAAAAAATTTAGTTAAAAGGTATAAACAAAAATAAAACATGGACAAAACTCGCAAAATATCCAGATTTTTGGATCCAGAATTACTTGCCTCTCTTTCAAATCTGGAAATAAAAGCTAGAACTGTTGTTGAAGGTATGATTGAAGGGCAGCATAAAAGTCCTTTCAAAGGATTCAACGTTGAGTTTTCCGAATATCGTCAATATGTTCCTGGCGACCCATTAAAAGACATAGACTGGAAAGTTTATGGAAGAACGGATAAATTCTATATAAAAGAACATGAACAGGAAACCAATCTTTCTGGTTATATGATTCTTGATACTAGTGGTTCAATGTCTTATAAAGGTTCTGGAAATTTAAGCAAATTAGAATACGCTTCGACCCTTGCAGCTTCACTTTCATACTTAATGCTCAAGCAACAGGACTCTGTTGGTCTTTTAACATTTGCTGACGGTATTAGCAAAATAATACGACCGAAAACAGGTATTGCCCATTTAAAGACTATTTGTAATGAACTTGACAACATAAAAGCTACAGAAAAAACCAATATTGGTGAGAGTCTTGACGTAGTAGGTCAAACAATGAAAAAAAGAGGCATATTTGTATTGTTCTCAGACCTAATGGATGATGCAGAAATCATTATTAATAAACTAAGACAGCTCAAGAGCCGCCGCCATGAAATTGTTTTATATCACATTCTAGACAATGATGAAATCAGATTCCCCTTTGACGAAATGACTATATTCAAAGATTTGGAAGATAAATCAGAAATAACAACAGATGCCTTTTCTTTAAGAAATGAATATTTAACAAGAATCAGACAAATGATAAACACATTTAGATCAGCCCTTAGAAAGTCCGGCATTGATTATTTACTGGCAAATACCTCAATGCCATTAGAAGCTAATATAAGAAGCTTTTTCACTCGTCGGCAAGCTATTTTAGAAAGGTAAAAAAGATGAATTTTGCTAGTCCATGGTTTTTATTAGGTCTTCTAGGAATAGCCATACCTGTGTGGCTTCATCTTTTTTTTCAGAAAACACCAGTTATAAAAGATTTCCCTAGCTTGCGACTAATTATGAAATCTGTCGAATACCTGGCCCATCAGCATAAATTAAGAAATTTAATACTAATGGCTATGCGTATTGCTTTGATATTTCTTGCGGTAATGGCTTTAGCAAGACCTTTTATAGGACAAAGTGCTGGTGCTGGTGTTTCTTCAACTGCTCCAACGGCTTTTGTTATTTTATTAGACAACTCCATGTCTATGGGAAGCACCTATCAAGGCGTTTCGGTATTTAATACTGCACGTGCAAGAGCTTTAGATATACTAGAAGAAATGAATCCATCAGATAAAGCAACTGTTGGTTTTATTAACGAACCAGGTGGTCTTGTATTTCCACAATTAACATGGGATAAAGAAGCCTTAAGACAAAGCATAAATAATGCAAAACTTACAGCTGGTGGTACCGATATAAGTTCTGCTTTACTTCCAGCTCTAGAGCTATTGGTTCCTTTGGCTGGCTATAAGAGAACTATTTATGTAGTTACCGATATGACGGAATCAGCCTGGAAACCTTTTGTTGAAAAATATGATTTAGAGAAAATAGACAAAGGCATTGATTTAGTTATGGTTCCCGTTGGAGGCGTTGCTCCAGAAAATATGGCTATAACAGGCCTTGAAACAGACGCTTCCGTAGTCATGCTAGGTCGTAAAGTTCCATTAAAACTCACTGCTGCCAATTATACAAACAAGAAACAAATTGCCAAAATAAGCATATCTATAAATGGAGAACGCCGTATTGGCACAGAAGTTGAAATAGAAGCAAACAGTGAAAAAATATGTGTCTTGGACTGTTCGTTTTCAAAAACAGGGATGAATCATCTAGAAGCATCTATTCAAAGTGATGCCATGCCATCTGATGACACAAGACATCTTGCTGTTAGAGTATTTGAGCCCTGTAAAATTCTTTTAATCAAACCAGATAATGCAGGATCTACAGAAAATAATGATGATATTTTTATAAAATTTGCCCTTAATCCATTAAACAAAAGTAAAGAAAATATATTTATTGTTGATTCAAGATTAACTAGCGAAATAAACAATGCAGAACCTGCTAATTATTCTGCTGTAATATTACTTAACCAGAGACATCTTCCAGAAGTTTTCATAAAAAAACTCTCAGACTATGTTTTAGCTGGTGGAAACCTCATTACTTTTTTAGGTAATAGAGTAGAACCTGACTGGTATAACAAATATTTATCGGACAATCTTGGTGGAGGTTATCTGTTGCCAGCTCGCATTTTTAAAAGAGTAGGCAATGCTGTTAGCAAATCTGTTGGTTATCAACTCACAGATCTTGATTTAGGTCACCCTGCTTTTAGCATATTTGGTAAAGACGGAAATGGTGACCCAAGCAGAGCAAAAATCTATGAATTTTTCCAAGTAAGACCTAATCCCACAGCCATGATGCTTTGTAGAATGAGTCACGGTTTGCCTGGCATTATAGAAGAAAAACGTGGTCGAGGCCGATCAATGTTGGTTACTTTTACCCCGGACAACAAATGGTCTGATTGGCCAATAAAACCAACATGGCTGCCATTCTTACATCAAAGCATTATTGCAATGGTAACAGCCAATGATTTAACCATAAATAGTGCTAGACCAGGTATGATAATTTCAGCAACATTAAATGCTACTTCCGAAGAAAAAATAACACTAAAACGTCCTGATGGCACAATTCAAAATGTTGAAGGTCTCGCTTTTACAAAAGGCATCCTGCATTTCACTACAAGGAATACCGATTTACCAGGTTATTATGAACTGTCAGTAGGTAACAAACTTGTAAGTGCTTTTGCTGTTAATCCACCACCAGAAGAAAGCTGTTTAACCCGTATAAATCTTAGAAAAATTCCCAGATTTATACCATTAGAACAAGAAGTTGGCAAAGGTAAAAGTGTAAAAGAAAAAGTAACCATACTTCGTGACGGCTATGATATGAGTAACATTGCAATTTGGCTGCTTATAATACTTGCTATAATCGAAGGATTCTTTGCAAATAAGCCCCTAGAAAAATCCCTTGCGTAAAAAGAGTTTTATAAAAAGGATATAATAATCTTTATTTTTTATAATCAAACAAAAAGATGTCTTCTGAAGTTCAAAATAATATAAAAACTAACAATCTTAAAAAAAAGAATTATTCCTTTTTTTCCCATTTTACTCTTTTTAATAAAAATGTAAAAAATGAAGAATTGCTACTTTTTACAAAAAACTTTGCGTCATTGACAAAAGACAACATGTCAATTGTAGGTTCTTTAGAAACAGTTTTAACAAAAACAAATAATAGAAAACTAAAAAAAATAATAACAGAATCTATTGACGAAGTAAAAACAGGTATTCCTCTTCATGTTTGTTTTCGAAAACACATAGACTTTTTTGGACTTACATATTGTGACTTAATAGAAAAAGGTGAAGAATCAGGGCGTATAGATAAGGTTTTAGAACGCCTATCAAACACATTAGAACAGAGTATAGAATTAGAAGACGAATTGGATACTTTTTTTTCTTACATTTCAAAAGCAACCACATATTCATTTTTTGAAATATTATTTTTGATGACCTGTTTTGTTACCCCCTTTACTTTCATGTATTCAAAATACAAAATACCTTATTTTACTCAGCTGATACTAAATATAGGACTTTGGTTTCAAAATAACATATTTTATATTTTGGGAATAATATCAATTATTATTGTAATCTATTATCTTGCTAAATGTTTTAAATTAACAAGATATTTAATCGATTACTTAAAAATAAAACTTCCCATTTTTGGGGTTCTTTTAAAAAAATATTGGTTTGTTCGCTATGCCAGAAACTTTGTTTCTGCTTTTAATTCTGGAATTAATCTGATTTCTTCTATGAAAATCAGCAGCGAAGTTGTTTCCAATTTATTTCTAAAAAATAAACTAGATAAAGTTGCTTCTTATATAGAAGAAGGTTTACCTATAACAAAAGCTTTTTGTAAAGCAAATTTTCTTCCACAGAAAACCATGTATACAATAGAAAACGGAGAAGAATCAGGCCATATAGACGGAATGTTCACGGAAATAGCGAATAATTATGAAAAGGAAACTTTTGACAGCATTAAACAAATTACAACCTTTGTAAAACCTATTATTTTTTTTATAATGAGTATTATATGCGGATCTGTTGTTATCGCATTATTTCTACCATTATTCTCTATAATCAAAGATAATTTCTAAAAATTTTACTCCCCTTTTTAGAGACTGTCCGAATACTAATTTTTTAGCCCAAATTGGATTATAATAATAGCCTACACATTTGTCATAATAAGTATAGCGTATGCGCTTTAGCCCTGAAAGCTATACGGTTATGACAATGTGTAGGCTACTAACAACTAAATATTATTTCTTCAGCAAATTTCGAGTTTTAGCACAGCCTCTCGCAATTGTAAAAGTCAAATAATTAGTTACATTCTTTTAGATGAAAAAACTATGATTATTTATTATAAAACATTGATAGAATCATAATATTGCCCACTTTCGTAAAAGGGGATGTCATGCAGATGCTGCCCCACGAAGTGGGGAAGCTGTCACGGAGTGACTGAAGGGGCTGATTGCATAGCAATCGGTGACTGGGGGATTTTTAATAAGCAAATTAAAACCTCTCTGTTTCGATTACGCTCAACATCTCCCCTTAAAAGGGGAGTATTTATATGGTTTATTTCATCTTCAAAATGTAACTTATTGGTTATATTTACAGCAATGACGATATTTTTCAATTCTCAGTTTTATCAAATCATGCCATTGATGATTTTATCGAGCATTTCGTCAATGGTGGTTACACATTTAGCAGCAGCGTTATAAGCATGCTGAAATTTAATCAGGTTAGACAATTCTTCGTCTAACGATACTCCAGCCTGTGCAGAACGCTGACTTTCAAGCTGTGTCATAATATTGGTGCTATAAGTCAGTTCGTTTTCCATTTTCTGGCTCTTAGCAGCAATAGCAGTAACTATTTCGTTATAATAATCATTGAAAGTAGATTTCCCGTCATTAAAGAAACAAGTCTGCTTCAACTGAGCAATCAGAATTGCATTAGAACCATCGCCGACACCGTTAAAAGTAGGAAGTCTGTCTGTTTCGTTTATGAAACTACCTCCAGCACAGGCGATTGTATTAAGATTGCTTGTGATAAAGGTTTCCAATGACATATTTGCGATACAATCCTTATAAGGATTGCTTGGGTCGCCAGACTGATAATAGGTAAAGAAATTTCTATTAGTTTCACCGTCAAGACCATAGCCAATTCTATGAATAGAGTTGGTTTCAGTCATAATAGTATAAGCAAGTTCGTTAAAACCGTCTATAAGAGTCTGAATATCGCCGTCTCTTGTTTCAAGTAAAGCTTTGAGCTTACCGCCAGTAATAGTCGGTCTTAAATCCATTGTAGCAACACCAACACTCTTAATAGTGAGAGTTACGCCTTGAACCACATCAGAAATTTCGTTACCAGAAGTAACATATTCTTTGTTTCCAAAATTGAAAATACAATCTTGAGCTTTTCTCTGGTCTTGAAGATTCAAGGTTCTGAAAAGATTGCTTGTTCCATCAGCAGTACAAATCTGATTTGCGATACCAGTCTGAGTAGCATTCATAATTAATTGCCCAGATTCATTTATGTGAGCTTCTATACCAAGATTTGCCTCATTGATGGTTTTAGCCAAATCTTTCATAGTAGTGTGTTCGGCATCAAGATAGAAGCCTCTGCCGTTTATAACAAAAGAACCGCTCGTAATTCCAAAATCAGAAAGAGGACCAGTTAAAGGATGATAAGTAAGGAAAGAATACTGAGAATGAGCTGTCGCTACCTGAGAAACAGTTACTGTAACATTGTTCAGGTTTACAGTATGATCTAATACCGCAGTAGCAACTTCTGGGTTATCAGAGTATTCAGGATAACCATTCTTAGAACCAGTTACTGTGCTTCCAAGTTCACCATTCTTTACTTCTACGCTAACACCTTTGAAATACTCATGCTGAACAAGAGTATGAGTTCCGATAGATACAGTTAATTCACCCTTTGTATTATAGAAAGCATCTATATCTACCAATTCTGCCAGGTCTTCCAAAGCAACCTGACGTTTATCTCGAAGTTCGTTAGCTGTTTCCCCTGCTATTTCAGAACGTGCTATTTCACGGTTCAAATCAGCAATATATTGCCCCAAAGTATTGATTTCTTTAACACAGTCTTCGATCTGGTTTTCGATGCTGCCCTGAGAAGTCTTATAGTTTTTTCCCTGTAATTCTCTTAACTGGCTGTCTACTTCTTTAAAGATACTGATGAGACTATTAGATTCTTCAATGAGATTTCTTCTTAAGGAGGTGTCTGATGGGTCATTAGCTAAATCTTGCCAAGCAGCCCAATACCGGTCTAATTCATCTGCTATGCTTACTTTGCCAGGTTCGTTAATAATGCTTTCAACCTGTTTGAGCAAAGTATTTGAAGTATCGTTGAATGAATTTGTGGAAGTTTCGTTAACAATCTTTGCATTCATGTAAACGTCTCTAAGTGCTTCCACAGAGTTTACACTAACACCATTACCGACAGCAGGGCTTACCGTAGAAGTATGCATTCCATGAATTAAATAAGCCTTGTTGGAAGACATTACGGCTCTTTGTCTTGTATAGCCTTCTGTATTGGCGTTTGCAATGTTATTACTGGTTACTTCCATTGCGGCTCTTTGTGCAAAAATGCCGCTTTTTGCTATATTCAAACCAGAAAATGAATTAGCCATTGCCAGTCTCCTTATTTTGCAGAGGCAAGAGATTAGAGTTTAGAGATTAGGGGATTGTTTAGTTCTCAAGCTATCGAATATTTATAATAAAACGTTAGTTTGCAATCTAAACACAAACCTCTTTTCTCTTACCTCTTCTCTCTCCTCTCTTCTTCTATCTTTAATCTTTTATCTTCTATCTTCGAAAATGCCAAACATAGTTTGGCGATTTCCTATTTTTCCCTATATTCTGTATCGGCTAGCAAGGTTTAGAAGTTTAGTACTTTTTAATTTTGTAAGCTTATTATGCAAAAAAAATTCTAGGTTTCCCTAGATATCAGTCTATAGCCATGTTTTTATTGTTTTAGTAGTTATTGGTTTTTGCCATAAGGCGTAGCAATCCAAAAAGGTTAGTCGTAAAGACTACGATTAAACAGTAAAATAGTTGTAACAGTAAAAACTTTATTATTGGTAAAACAATCCTCTTATCTCTTTTTCTCTAATCTCTTATCTCTCGAATAGCTTAAGACAAAAAAAAGACCTTAGAGAAATCTAAGGTCTTTTTTTTGTCTTAAGCTATTCGATTAGAATCTGCTGTAGAGTTCAGTGTAGTAAAGGTCAAACTTGGTGTCCTGACGATTTCCACCGTCTTCTTTGAAGTTCTGATAGCCGAGTCTTAATCTTGTATTTTCAGCAAGCTTGTAAGTGTAGAAAGTGATGAGGTTAGCATCAACATCTGCTACAACACCACCAAGAGCTGGAGTGTTCTTGTTGTCATCATCGTTCTGGATGATATCGTAAGCTAATCTGAAGCTGTGTTTGTCGTTATCTTTGAGAGTGTACTTAACTTCAAGTTTGATATCCTGCAAGTTAGCGAAACATCTGTCAGTATTTCTACCATTAGCCATAGCAGCTTTGTAGATGTCATCGAATATTGTTTCATCGCCCATATGATAGCTGTTGTAGTTTTCAACGCTAATGTTGTGGCGAGATTCGTCATCTGCGAATGTATAAGCTAACTTAGCCTGGAGTTGTTTCTGATCATCATACTTAACAGCTACATGACCCAATATACCGCTGAGGTCTGCATCATCAACATCACTGTAAACGATACCTAAGTCATATCTTACTTTATCGTTATTGTTGCTGAGCTTGCCAGAAGAACCCAATTCAACTACCATCAATTTATCGTTGTCAGCAGCAACCATTGGAATATCTCTATAGTAAATACCTAAGTAGAGGTCATGACCCTTGGTACTATAGTCAGCATTGATGTTCCAAATGTTATAAGTATCTCTTGCAGCACCAGTTACATTTTCACGTTCAAAGAACAAATTGAAAGCTACATCCACATCGCCACAGCGTTTAGTGTAGTTAACAGCGTCCATATAATTGTGAACTACGAAACCATGACCGTGCTGATACCAATCACGACCAAACTTGAAGTCGCCGCCGAAGCTGAACATATCTTTAATCTGGATATAAGCAACTTCTACATCACCAGTCAACTTATTGCCGCCGTCCCATTCATGACGACCATTGAGAGCACCAAGAGTACCATCAACCATGTTCCAACGAGCACGAGCAGTAACATTTTCATCTATCTGAGCATCCATTTGGAGTCTCAAGAAAGTCTGAGTTCTGTGCTGATTGTCATCGCCACCGAAAGCGTTGTTGTTATCTTCAAAATCATAACCATAGTTCTGAATCAACATATCGCCAGAAAGTTTTACTTTGTCCATGCCACCGTTCTTCATATAAGTCTTGATGCCATCAACATCTTTTTTGAGACCAGCAACATCTTCTTTTACAACCTGCATATCATCTTCAAGAGCAGTTACTTTAACGCCGAGAAGAGCAAGTTCATCTGCGAATTCAACAGTGAGTTTTTCAAGAGTCTGAAGATCAGTCTTAGAAACAGAACCGTTGCCACCCATTTGTTCAACGTTAGCGATCATCTTTGCAGTGATCATAGCCAACTGATAACGAGTTACATTCTGGTTGCCTTTGAAAGTACCATTGGGGAAACCCTGGATGATGCCTTTTTCGGCCATGCTGTTAACAGCATCATAAGCCCAGTGAGAAGCTGGAACATCAGAAAATGGATTAGCAGAAGCGATAGCTGCAGTAGCAAGAATCATAGCAGCAGAAGCAAAAATTGAAGTGTTCTTCATTTGTAGAACTCCTATATATATTAAAAGTTTTTGGAGCTAGACCTTTGTTTATTGTTCTTTTGGTCTTACTTTTTCTGCTTCCAGTCTATCGCGAGTTGCCTTGTTTCCTCTGACTCTTGGTTGCTTACTTTGTAAGTCTTAAAGAACTTCGTTTAAGTCTTTAGCTCCTGATGTGTCAGTTAATAAACTTAACTTCACATCTCCGAACTTGATGAGGTGAATATAAACTAATCGTATCTCAAAGTCAACTTTTTTTTAATTTTTTTTAATATTTTTTTTTGTAAGTCATTTATCGGCAAGTAGGAATCAGAACTTTAGCAGTTTTTTAAAGAGTACGAAATTTTAGTTTGATGTACATTTTTTCTAAAAACGGTACTTTTAGAATTAGAAATGGGAAGCTTTATTAAAAACAAGAAAGGAATTAGTGTATTATGAGCAGTTATTTTAAAAGAAACAATGGTATCTACTATTATCAATGGTATGAAAAAGGTAAACAGCATAAATGCTCACTTATGACCGATAATGAATTATTGGCAAAACAAAGAGTAATCGATTTAGACAACAAACTTTTTAAGAACTCTTTAAGCTATATTTTAAAAATAGTCACTCTTTCTGACTGTATTGACAAATTTCTAGAGAATAAAGAAGCTACAGTCAAACCCACCACGTTTAGCAGATATGTAACAATAGCAAAAAACCTCAAAGACTGGTTTGGTAGTTCCCCTGCAAATCAACTGACTACTGAAGATGTTGCAGAGTATATAAACACCAGACGCAAATTTGTTACAGGGAAAACCATACACGAGGAATTGAACATTCTCAAAAGCTCGCTAAAAACTGCTTGGGCAAACTATATGATTTCAGAGTTACCGGTAAGAGAGTGGCCGAAAGTAAAAAAGATACCTGCAAAACCTGAGACTTTAGGATATTATTCTCTTCAAGATATTGCCAAATTGAAAGCTTACTTTCATGGTAAAAAATTTGAGCCAGTCTTCTTATTCGCTCTTTATACTGGTTGTAGAAGATCAGAAATCGCAAACATAAAAGTAGAAGACATCGATCTCTCTATGATGACTATAAAAATAAGAAATATAAAAACAGAATCTAATTCTAGTGATGTCTTTAGATATATTTCTATTAACTCCCAGCTTCAAAATGTATTAAAAAAACAGTTGAATAAAGTAAGATCAGGTCCACTATTTCCATGGTTCGCAAAAATTGCTACTTCACAGGCGGCTAAAATAATGAATAAAGCATGCAATGAAAGCGGTGTACAGTATAAGCGTTTCCATGGTCTTAGACACACTATGGCAACATATCTTATAGCAAGTGGGATGAATATAAGAGAAGTGATGGGGGTAATGGGCTGGACAGAGCTTTCTACTGCTGAAAAATACATTCATCTCGCCAATGCCATAAAAAACCGAATGAACATAGTACCTTTTTAAAGTGGTAGTGAAAAGAGATTAAAATATGGTAGTGATTTTTATATTTAAAAGTTTAAAACATCGTCTAATAGCTATTTTTATACGTAGTTAAAAGAGAATGTAACTCGTTACCAGTTGGCTATGATTACTGCCAAGATGATTGCTAATGTTGAACAAATGGGTGGCAATGGCTCTGTTTCTAAGACTGACCTTCAGACTCTTGAAAAACTAACTGTTGAATTCGCAGATGAACTTGCTCTTCTCGGTGTTAAAGTAACTGCTCTTGAAGATGATATGCAGGTTGTAAAAGAAGATGTTGCTGGTCTCAAAAAAGACGTTGATGGTATCAAGACTTATATGAAGAACGGTGGCATGGACAAAGTAAAACTTTCTGGCGACATATTGGTTCGCAACTATGCTATGGACATAGATGAAATGACAGGAACTATCAATAATCCTGAAAGAAAAGCTCACAGAACTGAAACCTTCTTGAGACTCCAGATGGATGCTCAGATTGATGAAAATATCACTGCTCGTGCTCGTTGGAATATGATTGACAATACCAACAACAGAATCGATGGTGCTAACCCAGCATTCACTCTTAATGGAAGACAGTGGGACGGCGGTAACAAGCAGACTGGTGAAGTTGAAGTTGCTTACATCCAGATTAAAGATATGTTCAGCTTCGGCGGCGACTTTAAGTTTGGTCGTGATTGGTATCAGCACGGTCATGGTTTCGTAGTTCACAACTATATGGACGCTGTTAATTATACTAAGCGCTGTGGCGATGTAGATGTAGCTTTGAATGTATTCTTCGACAGAACGAATGACAATCAGCCAATAGTTGGACATGATTATTACAATGTATGGAACATCAATGCTGACTACAGCACCAAGGGTCATGACCTCTACTTAGGTATTTATTACAATGATGCTCGTTTCCCAGTAACTGATGCAGCCGGTGTTAATGTAAAGAACAACAAGGAAATGAGAGTTGAATTTGGTGCAAGCGGCAAGCTCAGCAACAACAACGATAAAGTTAAATATGACTTAGGTTTAGTTTACAGTAGCACTGAAAATACTGGTACTAATGCAAATACTGGTTTTTATGATGACGAATCTGGTATTTTGGGTCATGTAGCTGTTAAGTATGATGATCAGAAACAACTCACTGCTAAGTTAGCTTATACTTTCGCTGATGACGAATCTCATGCTAACATCAATGTTGAAAATGCTAACAGATATCATGACGGCGATGAAACTATATTCGAAGACATTTATCTGAGCAATATGGCTCTTGGTGGTAGAACTAACCTCGACTTCAACAACCTCAGCGACATCAAGTTGGAAATCGGTTATACTCTCAAAGATAATGATAAACACAGCTTCAGATTAGCTTATGATCACATTGAAAATGACAAGAACGATAAAGGCAATGTCTTCTCAAGAAATGCAGGTAATCAGTACAATGCAGACCTTGAAGCTAATATCATCACTTTCGAATATACTTACAAACTTGCTGAAAATACTAGATTAAGACTTGGTTATCAAAATTCTTCAGTTGAAGGTAAGGCTGCTGCTAATGCTGCTCAGAGTTCTCCTGACATCGACACCAACCTCTTCTACACTGAAATCTACAGCCGCTTCTAATATCTTAGCTTAAAGATTACAAAAAACCTTCGGTGAAAACCGAAGGTTTTTTTATACTCTGATTAAGCTTAAATTACGAGCACAAGATGTGCAAAGTGCTAGCTAGTCGCAGAAATTACGTGTGAGGAGTTAGGAATTTCCTCAGTTAAGCCCTTTCACCACTTCAAAAACCAATAACTGTTATTGTTATAATATAGATTTACAACTAAAAAAGTTTTCATTTGTCCTGGACGTAAAACTTTTAACCATTCCAAATTAACCAAAGCTGTGCTAAAGTAATAACATACTGTTAATACAAAAAGCTTGTTACAGCAGTAATTAGAACAATTATCTGAGCTCTTTTCCTAAGTATCATGAGCAAAATAAGCTTTAAAATAGAATCAACAAGTAGTGAAAACGTAACTAGGCTGAAGAATAGAAGAACCAAGCGAATTAGTCCGTTGTTGTTGTATCAGATAATGTTCGAGAAAAGGGATGAAGTTTATTATCTATGAAATCTTTTATTATAACATCAATCATAATTATAGTTGTTGGTTTCCTTTGCTTATTGTTAGCAGATTTTGGATCTTTTTCCACTACTGTGAATGGACCTGATATTATAGATTTAATTTGTTTAGCTATTTTTATATTTATTGTTTGTTTTATTTGTACTTTTAAATATTGGAGTAAAACAACAAGAAAAAATATAATAACTTGTATTGTAATTTACTGTTGTTTAAATGTTTTTACAGTATGGTCCAATTTCGGCATTATGTGTATAAAAAGAGATAGAGAAGGAGCAAGACGAAAAGCTTGTTGGAATAATATACGACTCATAACTGGTGCTGTAGAAATGTATAATATGGATAATAGTGTAATGATGGAAAATCTGGACTTCAAGACATTATTTAATGAAACTTATATAAAGGAAGAGTTTTCTTTCCCTTCTTATCGTTGCTATTACACTAGTATAGATAATTTAACTGATAATGGATTTGTATGTTGTATCGAACATTTTAGTCCCAATTCCGAATTATATTATAGTGGGTATTGTATTTTATATGATCATATGAATAAAGATAATTATAAAGACTATATTGGTCGAGACTCTAATATTTCTTTCGAAAAGATAGAAGAACTTAGGAATAAATTCATAGAAGTAAAGAATTGTGCTGGAAGTGTTGAAGAGCAAAGAGATATTGTTATAGAACTAAATAAAAAAATTAGATCAAAGAAGCCGTTCCTTGAACGAACAAGACTTCATATTAAAGAAAACAAAGACACATATATAAAGATTTTCTATCCTTTTATACTTTTGTTTTTCCCTTACGTCTTGCACCCACTAAGATAAGACCTAGATAATACTTCACTTTGAAACTCCTACTTTCTAATTATTGTAATGGTGTCAGAGTAAAAAACACTAAAACAAAAAAAGCAACAGAGCTAAAAATCTGTTGCTTTTTATAATTACTATTTTAATAAAGAAGTATGTTGATAAAATCAAGCCTTATGATCAAACAAAGAACGACCCCTTAACTGATTATTGGACTTAGAACCGCCGGGGCCATAAGTCACAGGCTTTGGTGCTCTTGTCATAATTTTAATAGTATGCTGAGCAACTTCTAAGCCAGTTTGTGCAAGGCGTTGATTGCCCTCGTTTATGACTCTGATCTCTTCAACAACTTCACGAAGCTTCGAACCTATATTAATCAATTCGTTTTTTAAGCTTTCGTCAGAAAGCTTTTCAACAAGAACATCAAGTTTAACAACAGGTTCCCCTACTATTTGCATGACCTGTTCTTGTCTTAAAGGTTCTAGCTCTATTAATCGTTGAACAAGATTCTCCTCTTGCTCTACGGAGGCTTGAAGTTCTGTCAATTTACGTTCGACCAGAAGCTTCGTCTTATTTTTCGCAAGCTCGAGGAGTTTCTGATAAACATCTAGCTCTTCAGCTAAAATGTTTTTTAGTTCAACAACATTTTGGTTCAAATATGCTTACCTTTTAGAATCAGCCTTCCCAAGAAGCTGTCATTACACCAGAAGCCCATAGCTTTTCTGCTACTGCTTCGGCAGAGATATTGTATTGCCCGGCATCGAACAAAGCTTTGATACGAGCAACTTTTTCTTCTCTGACTTCTGGAGAATTTGCAACTGCTCCAGCAGCAAATTCAAACACTTTGACCGGATCAGCTCTTTCAGCTTGAGCATTGCTTATAGCAATATTAAGATTAGCATTTGCAGCATGCTTTAAAGCTGGTGCATCGTTAATCTTAGAAGAATCATTAGTGACGTTACCAAGCATTTTGCTGAAACTGTCACCAGTAGTCTTGTTCTGAGCTTTTTTGAGCTGTTCCTGATAAATACGAGTTACATTAATTCCATTAGAAACCTTCATGGTTCCTCCTGACTCCCTTGAACGTCTTCCCCCTATTATCTAGTCTACATTAGCGGAGGACGCCTCCACAATGCTTATCGGACGATAAGGCAAGTTCTTTTAGCTTAATTATATTTTATCAATTAATTTATTTTAAAGTCAATAGTGTTAGTTGTTATTGTTGTTGGTTTTTGTTGTTTTTGTTGTATTTATTGTTTTTATTGTTCTTTAATCTTATATCTTATATCTAATTAATCAATCTTTTCGCCTTCTTCAGAAAGGTACATTTCAAGATTATCGAATTTTACACATCTTGAATTAAAAGCAAGATGTGCAGTACCAATAGAACCATTGCGCTGTTTAGCTATTATTACTTCTGCTTTGCCCTTACATTCGTCTTTATTGGGATTATAGTATTCTTCTCTATAAAGAAACATAACTATATCAGCATCCTGTTCTATAGAACCGGATTCTCTTAGATGAGAAAGCTGAGGACGCTTATCTGGAGTTTCTTCAACTTTACGAGATAGCTGAGACAAACAAATAATAGGAATATTCAATTCACGAGCAAGATTTTTAAGTCCCTTAGATATATCAGAAACTTCCTGCTGACGACTTTCAACTCTTTTAGAACCCTCAGAGCTTAATGTAATAAGCTGTAAGTAATCTATTATTATTAGACCTATTTTATCTTGTGAATAAGCTTTTCTAGCTTTACTTCGTATTTCCATAAGAGAAGCCCCAGGAGTATCGTCAATAAGCATTGGAGTGTCTTCCAATCTTCCTGCAGCAACTCCAAGTTTATCCCAGTCTTCAGGATTAAATGATTTTTTGTCCGTCTATTCTTGCTTCAGCAGAAAGAAGACGCTTTACTAGTTGTTGATGGGACATTTCTAGAGAAAAGAATAAAACCGGCACTCTTTTATTATAAGCAGCAAACTGAGCAATATTAAGACAAAAAGCTGTTTTTCCCATGGCAGGACGTGCTGCCAAAATGATTAAATCTGAATTCTGCCACCCCGAAGTCATTTCATCTAATTTATAGAATCCACTAGCAATACCAGTTACCGATTGCTTATTATCATAAAGCATTTCTAACTCGGCAAAAGTATTTTTTATAATATCTTTTACATAACTATAAGGTCTAGTTGTTTTTAATTGATTTAGCGTCAAAACCTTTTGTTCTGCAGAGTCAATCAATTTTTCAGCTTCTGCCTGAGGGTCATATGCGCTATCGATAATATCATTAGAAACAGAAATAAGACTACGCAACATAGATTTTTCTTTTACTATTTTTGCGTAAAATTTAGCATTTTTAGAAGTTGGAACTACGTTTAAAAGTTGAGAAAGATAGCTAGCACCGCCAGCTTCAGTTAGATGTTCCTGCTTTTTTAGCTCTTCTACAAGAGTAACAATATCACAAGGTTTTTGTGAATTATAAAGATTTACTAAGGCAGAAAAAATAAACCTGTGGGAAGATTGATAGAAATCGTCAGCTTTTACTTCTTCAAGAGCTGCATCTACAGCATCTTCCCCTAACATCATTGAACCAAGAAGGCTTTGTTCTGCTTCCAAACTATGAGGTGGAATTTTTTGGAAAACTTCTGACATATTTTATATTGCTCCTTGGTTAAAATATTATACTAAAGTTAACCAAATTTAAAAAAAATAGCAATATTTAGTTGAGAGATAAGAAGAAAAGAAGAGGCAAAAGAATAGGCTTTAGCTAGAAAATGTTATTTAATGTAACCAATTTTTGAAAGCTAATTAAGTTTTTACGACAAACCCTGGATCGCCACGCCACCGCAAAGCTTAGCTTTGCAGCCCCTTCAGTTACTTCGTGACAGCTTCCCCACTTCGCGGGGCAGCATCTACCAGACATCCCCCTTTACCAAAAGGGGTTAAAGGAAGTCCATCCTCAATATCGCTTATAGTAAAAACTATCGTAGCAACACAGACTAAAACAATCCCCTAATCTCTCTTCTCTAATCTCTAAAAAGCTGGTTTGACAGAAAGAACTATTCTGAAGTGGTAAAAGTGTAATCTTGGGTAAAAAATCTGGTTGATTCTAGATTGTGTCGGCTTGCAACAACTCTGAAATGATAAGTTGTATTAGCCATAAGAGAGTTAAGTTGTACTCTGTGTCTTTTGGATAATTCAGAGGAAACATAAGATGATACACCATAAAGTTCATTCGTGCCATATTCTATGTAACCATCAGACTCTATATCTGTTTCCCATTCAATTATGGCAGAACCAATATTTACTACAGGTATATTAACATTAAGGACCTGTGGTTGCGGTACCAAATCAGCATCTACTATAGAAATAGTAACGTTATTTGCTACAACTATAGTTTTATTTGTTAAAACCAGTTTATTTGATTCTGCTGCTCTATAACTTAAAGAGTAAACACCTGCGGGGAGGCTTGCAGAAAAACGACCTTGAGAATCTACAGGTATTATATATTCACTAGAATCACTGGTAGCAACTATATTAGAACTTGCAGCATCTAACAAAGAGCCTGTGATAAAGCCAGATTCGGAATGCAAATCATTGTCAGATGAACTCGAACAACCGACAAGATTGATTAAAGCTACAAAAACAAATATAACTGTTAAAATAAATCTTTTATTCATAAGCTTTTTATAATTCTCCGTTTATTCAAGTTCACTTGCTCACTACCTTTGAATAATATATTGACCAGCAGGATTCAAAGTTACAGAAGTTGCAGTAATATTTCCATAGCCATTTTTAGAGAACTGAATATTGTATTTTCCTGGTTCTACACTATAGATAATATATTCACCCATAGAGTCTGTAATAGCAGTATAATCAGTACCAGCTAGAACTACCTTAACTCCTTCTAATGGATTTCCAGTACGTTCATCAACTACTCGACCTCTTAGAACAGATTTTCTCAAATCTATCGTTGTCTTCATTCTGTTGAAAAACATTCCTGAAACTTTAGATTTAAGCTTCCAAACACCTTCTTCAGATTTAAGAGTATAAATATCACTGCCCTTGTCATCGTAGCGGTATTTCCAATTAGCAGTTAAAGCCGTAAGTCTGTAATTTACATGAACCAAAGTTTCGCCTTTTCTAAATTCAAATCTAAATGGATGAATCATCAGCCTAATATCTCGGTAATTTCTCATAATAGTCTGTGCTACTAAAGAAAAATCAGTCCATGTATTACCCTGAAAATCTCTAAAATCCTTTGAAACAAACTTTCTAAACCAGATCTGGTCACGTTTGCTTACGGCATCACTTAATTCCTTACAAAAATCTCTTGCCTTAAGTTCTGCCAATCTTTTATTGAATATAGTAAAACCAGCATTAAAAACTCTTACTCTACGATTTATAGAATCAATCTGATTTATTGTAATAAAAAATTCTGGAATAGATGGCAAAGCAAAATTAACTTCATAATAGTCGTCTCTACCTTCTCTTACTGCATAAACCAAATCTTTACCTATATTTAATTCAAACTTCTGATATGGAGGTGGTAAAGGTGTAATTTTAAATTGTAGCAATATATTTTTAGGAACAGTCTTTTTATCGGTTTCTATTAAATACAAACCTTTTTCAAGCTGCATATTGCTTATAAATTGACCGTTTACCTTAACAGAATCTATTTTATAATCAACTTCTGTAGAAGTTTTTACATGTTTCTGTTCAAAACGTTTAAGCCAGTTTTCAAAACGCTTATAATTATCATATTCAGTAGAAATGTCGAATTGATAAAGTGGTTTTGCAACACCACTA
>CAJOND010000111.1 GCA_905236675.1 Candidatus Rifleibacteriota bacterium
TCGCGACCGAACAGCAATCTAAATAAACTGTCCTTATACTTTCTGTTTGCACCGTAATTAGAACTGTTTTCTTCTAAAGTGTCATTAGAAACATTATTTAAAGTTGACATAGAAACTCCTTGATTAAAAATACGAATTTTAGTGGGTAACTAAGTAGCAAATCAAAGAGTTAAGTAATTAAAATTCACAGGTTAAATAAAATTGCTACTTCTCAAATATAAAATAATCAAAAATGAGATATTTTGCAAGTAGCGTTTTTTATCTATGGAAAGTATGAAAATAGCTGATTATAAAATTTGTCATATTTATTTTTTTATACTATGATACTTTGACGTTGTTGTTAGGCAATAATTATGAACTATATTAATACTGATTTTAGATCTTTCTATAGAAAATTAAATGTTTTTATGCTTTCAGACATTTTAAAGACAAGATTAGAATAATTAATTAAATACAATTATATAATATGCTTTTTCTTAGCATAAAATCTACATTCTTCTTCGTCTAAAACATCATCATATAGTTTTATAAGTTTGTTGCTTCTATTAGAATTTGGAATATCTTCTAAAAATTTTTTGAAATCAGGATTATCTGCCAAACGATCAATTGTTTCCCAATCTAAGTTTTCAGATATTCTTGATGGGAATAATACTTTGCTTTGACTTATGTTTTCTGGATTTAATTGTATTATTCCTATTCCAAAAGCATTATTTAAACGTCGTAATTCCGACATAAAATATTCTTCATTAGAAATCTTAAAAGTAACTAAATATCCTTCGTTAGCCCAACTGGAATTTGAAACTGCTTGAAAATAACACTCTCTTAGATTTGATAAATCTAGATTTTTCTTCATTTCAAAAGAGTATATTTTATCTTTTTTATATCCTAATTTTTCTTGAAGTTTAATTGTAGATTCCGAATAATCATCGTCAGCAAAATGAACTCCCACTATATCGGGATGAATCCACTCATTTGAGCCTTTTTTATTTTTAGGTGTCTTTTCGTGGAATATTGTTTTTGTTAAACAACTAAAATCTTCATTACTATAAACAAAAGATGATAATAATATATGCAAATCTCTTTCATTATATTTTTCTTCGTTACAATCCTTGTTAATTATTGTTTTGTTTATATTATTTGAGTGATTTTTTATTCCAAATCTAGTAGGTCTTTTTGAAACTATTTCAAAAAGACTTTCATCATTATTTTTTATATCTAGATATAGTCTAGCACCCAAAGTTTGTGTTGGAGTTTTACCTTGAGATTTAACTTTTTTTGTTAATTCTAACTTTTCACCATATTCCCATATTTCATTTACTGTCATAGGTATTTTAGTCTGAGTTAATACTTTTTCTGCTAATTCTTTAAAAGTCAATTCTTTATTATCCATTTATATAATATCCTTATGAATTTTTATCAGTATAGCAAAAGTATGATTTTTAGACAATTGCTAGATTGGTTATGGTTTAATTCGGATTAATTAAAATTCTCTTAAATAGTAATCATTACTCTGATATCTAAAACAAAGAATTATTTTTCATAAAAGGAGCTATATTAACGTGAATTATGCCGTTTCTATTTTGAAGCAGGTCGTTTCTTGTCATAATATATTTGAGGTAATTATCTTTAATTTGTTCTAGAGGTTTGTATAAATCTTATAAAGTTTAAAATCGTTATTTGCAAGTTAAGGGGGTAATTTTTGATGTTTTTACAAAATTTACCCCCTTAAATAGGGTTTTAGAGAAACAGATTTTTATCGAAAATAGATTTATAGTTTGATATTTGGTATATTTATTCAGGCTATCATTTTAATGCTTAATCTTATTGCTTTGCTATGTAATAAATGTAAACAGATTATCGGGAGATTTGATTAAAAAAGCATGAACGAAATCAGAGGAACAAAGATTATACTTCGTGAGCAGAAACCTGAAGATGCAGGTTTCTTTGCATATTGGTTCAATCAACCGCAGATTATGTTTCAATGTGGTTTTACGGAATTAACCGATGAAGAAAAAGAACGAAATGTAATCTGTAAAAATCATAAAAACGAAGACTCGGTATGGTTTACAATTACAGATTTTGATAACAATATAATAGGTGAAACAGGTCTACTACGTATGTGGCCAGCTTGGCACTGCACCGATCTTTCGATAATAATTCCAAATCCAGCAACGCAACATAAAGGATACGGAACGGAAGCAATTAGTATAATGCTAGATATGGCTTTTGATAAGTTTGACATGAATAGAGTTGCAATCGGAGTAGTAGGAATGAATACTAACGCGCTGTCATTTTATAAAAAAATCGGTTTTAAGCAAGAAGGCATTCAAGAACAGGGATACTTTTATAACAACAAATATAGCGACTTTATTATGATGCGAATCCTTCGTCACGAATGGAAAAGGGAAAAATAATTCTTTCTATTTCTAGATTGCTTTGCATTTCATAATTATCTTAAATATTGTAATTGGTAGCTGTTGTTTATTTTTGCTCTGATTGTTCTTTTCCGAGATTTTCCCAGAATTTATTGAAGATTTCTTTTCCTTCTTCGTTATCTGTTATACAGGGTCCTGCATATTTGGATTCATTTGGAATAAAGTCGGTTCCTTCATAAAAGAAAATGTCTACGTCATTACATTTTTGATTTATTTTCGCTCCAAGAGTATAACACTTAGAATTTTTAACAATTAAACTAAAAGGTATATATTTAGAAAAATCATAACGAGATAAAAATTGATTAGGTTGTTTATTTTTTATTGTTTCAAATCTAGTCTTTATTTCTTTTGAAGTTTTTAAATATTCTCTATAAGCCTCTTGTTTTTTATTTTCCTGCCATTTTTTTAAATTTTCTATTACTTCTTTTTCTACTTGCTTATCTTCATCTGTTTTTTCTATGCCTAATTTGTTTATACATTCATTAAATAAGTTAAATTCACCGAAATGATTATTCCATCTAAAATAAGATAATCTAAATAATTTAAGTGCTTCTTTATAGTTTTGTTCAGTTCCTTCACCTTTGCAATAAGACTTAGCCAAATGCCAAGTTGCTTCAGGATTTCCTATATCTGATAAATATTTATATATGTTATAAGCTTCTTTATAGTCTAAATTAATATCTTTACCCATTTCATACTTAAATGCTATTAGCATTAGAGCATTTTTAAACCCATTATCAGCAGATAATTTGTATAATCTTATCGCTTCATTAATATCTTTTTGTAAACCTATGCCAATATCATACATATTTGCCAGATAAAATAAACCTTCAGGATTGCCATTTTCATAACACATTTTGTAATATTTTATTGCTTCATCATAATTTATGTTATCTTGATCAAAACAATAATAACTTCCTAACCAAATCATCGCTTTGGTATTGTTCTTTTGTACTGCTTCATTAATTAATTTTAATCCCTTGATTTTATTTTTTTCTAACCCCAAACCATATATATACATATTTGCTAAATGTATTAAAGCATCTGTATTACCTTTATCTGAAGCAGAAGTAAAAAGTTTAAATGCTTCGTCTTCATTTTTATTAACACCCTGTTCGTTTAGATACATTTGTCCCAACAAAACAAGAGCATCAGCATCACCCATATCACTGGCTAACTTACATAGTTTAAAGGCTTCGTTATAATCTTGCTTTAAATAATAACCATTAAAATATATCTCACCTAGCTTGGTTTGGGATTTTGGATCTCCTTTTTCGCTACCTAGCTTATATAGCTTTATTGCTTCATTATAATTAACTTCAACACCTTTGCCCTCAAAATACATTTCGCCAAGTAAACCAATTGCTGATGTTTCCCCTTTATCAAAGCCTTGTTTTATAAGTTTATATGTTTCTTTATAATCTTTTTTTACTTCAATAAGTCGATTAGAATTAATTATTTCCGCCAATTCTTTTTGTAAATTGTGACAATAACCAATTTTACTAACCAACGCTAAAATCATTACAATAATTATATATAAGGAATTTTTGCTTTTTGTTTTATTTTTGGAAGAAAGTGTTACGTTATCAATGATTTCTTGGTTAGCTTGTGACATAAAGTATCTCCTATTATTATCTATTCTAATTATATCAAAAAGCTAAAACTTATTAAACTGAGGCTAACAGGGCAAACACATTAAAATATCTTTTCTGAAAACTATTTTGAAGCTAGAGATTTAACGGTGCGGTATAGAAGCTCTGTTCCTTTTTGAATGTCTTCGTAATCTGTCCATTCTTCGGGAACATGGCTGCGACCTTCACGGCTAGGCACGAATATCATTGCCACATCGCAAATAGAGCCCATTACCATGGCATCGTGAGCTGCACCTGAAAGCATACGTCTAGTAGATATACCTGCGTTGTCGGCTTCCCTTTCCATAAGCTTTTTAATGTTTTCGTTCATTGGAACTTCTTTCATAGAAATCTTTTCTTTTATTTCGTAACTCAAACCGAGGTTTTGAGTGCAGCTTGCATCAAGAGACTTTCTTACTTCATCAAGCACTTTGTCGACATTTTCTAGGCTACGACTACGACAATCTATCTGGAAATGAGTTTCGTTTGTAACGATATTGAACGCACCTGGTTTTACATCAATATATCCACAGGTTAAAACAGTATTTTCACCAATTTCAAGAGCTTTTTCGGTTCCAGCACATACAGCTTTAGCACTGGCAAGAAAAGAGTCGGCTCTCATTGTGAGCGGAGTATTACCTGCATGGTCTGATCTGCCATGAACGAATACGTCAAAAATTCGCAAACCAGCGACAGACTCAACTATACCTATATTTATCTTTTCGTTTTCTAGAATTGGCCCCTGCTCAATATGAAGTTCGATAAAAGCCTTAATGCTACCAGGTTCTCTAATAGCTTCACCGACTTTTGACGGGTCTAGACCATATTCTCTCATAGCCTGAGCAAAAGAAATACCCTTTTCGTCTTTATATATGTTAAGCTCGTCGTCTGAAATCTTACCGCACATTGCTCGGCTTCCGAAAAGTCCTTTTCCGAAGCGTGCTCCTTCCTCTTCAGGAAGAGCAACAAATTCTATGTTACGATCGGGAACGAAGCCTTCTTCTTTCATAACTCTTGCAACTTCGAGTGCCGCAACTGTGCCTGCCATACCATCGAAGCGACCACCAGTCTTTACTGTGTCAAAGTGACTTCCTGTCATAACTATCGGCTTTGATGAATCCTTGCCTTCAAGAACACCGACTATGATTCCAACAGGGTCTTCGTAAACTTTGAGCCCAGATTTTTTCATTTCTGACATTATGTAATCTCTGGCACAACACCATTCTTTTGTATATGTGAATCTTGTGCAGCCTATTCCCTCAACACAACTGAACTTTGCAAGTTCCTCAATATCTCGTTGAATTCTATCAATACGAATCCTGCTTTCTGACATTTTAAAATACCCTTTATTTTTTATTGCCAAGATAACTGAAGCTGTTTCTTCTTAAAAGCACAATCAGAAAGATAAAGATTTATAAGAGTCTGATAAGGAATACCTGAAATTTCAGATTGTGATTTGAAATAATCTATGGTGTCTAGATCTATATTTATAGTAATCTGCTTTTTCAACTTTTTTGCATAAGGATTTTTCTTAGCTTTTGAAAAATCATATTCTGCTTTCATTTTAAACTCCTTCATTATATTGTTTTGTTTCATTTTTAGTTGCTTTACGTGCAGATATTATTCTAATTACACTTTCAGAACATCTATAACAATGGCATACAATTAAAAGATTTAAATTTTTACTTAAACCCAGCAGAATAAATCTTTCTTCATCATAAGAATGTTCTGGATCACTAATAAGAAGTGCATTACTGTCATAAAACACAGATTTTGCTTCTTCAAAAGAAATCTTGTGTTTTTTCTTGTTTATGTTGTTTTTATTTTCATCCCATTCAAAAGTTATCATAATTATATTATAATTATTTTATATTTTTTGTCTAGTTAGGTTATCAAGACAAAAATTCATTAACAAATTTTTCAGGAGAATATATTTTTATAGATTTTTTATTTCTTTTTGGAGGTTTGCCAGGAATCTGCCCGCATGAGCGCCATCCATCTGTGTATGATGGAACTGGAACGAGATTGGCAAATAATACCAGAACAATTTTCTTTTATATTTTCCCCAAATCATGAAAGGGTTATTGAATATTCCACTATTCATGCCGACTGCGCCATCTATTTCCGTATCTATTATTGCCGATGTTCCGATTACCATCGAGTTAGCAGACAAATCTCTATCAATGCAGCTTTCAGCTACAGAAGAAGTATATTTAAGATAATCCTGATTAAATTTATTCAAATCTTCATCGAAAAGAATATCGCAGGAACTCACTTCTCCTGTTTTGTTCTTAACAATAGTATTTACAGCAATTGAATCGTATTTTATAAGCTTATCTCCAACAGGAAGAACATAAAATTCCTTTATGCTTGATGCGGCTTTTCCTATGCAATAATCTATGAGCATATTGAATTTAATTTTTTTTCGTTTGCTAATTCTTATCAAATTTGTAACATCAACAGTTTTGAAAAATGTCACCATCGGGTTTGGAGCTTTCATCCAAAGTTCATATGCTTTAGCTCGTGTGGTATCTTTTGGGTCGATTTCTTTTGCCATTGTTCAGAACTCCTGTGTGATATTTTCTATGCTTAAATAAAAACAACATATTTGTGAATAATTTCACAAAGCTATTATGTAATATTATTTCCTAATGAAAATCTGTGCAATTAGTTTAAAGTTTAGTTTTTTTGCCCCTTGGTCATTCAAGATGACCAAGGTTAATGATGTATCGTCCTTGCGGACGAGAGTATAGATAGAGTTTTCCCTAGGGCGTTTTCAACACCCTAGGTTAATAAAGTTATGTCCTGTCGGACATATTTAACAGCGATTAATATTTTATTCCAAGAATTTAATGAACTTGTCGGCTTGGTCATAGAGTTTGGCTTTATCTTCTTCTGGAAGAGCAAGAACGTTGCTAGCCCAAGCATCAGCATTTACAGTAAACCCGTTGGTTTCTTCCATAACATTCATTTTCATAAAGCCCAACAATTCTTTGAGGTTTTCTCTAACTCCAGCAGTTGCGAATTTTCCGCCAATTCCACTAATAGTAACTTTCTTTTCTAAAACTGCAGTTCCGCTTGCAAAATCATTAGCTTTATAAGGTCTGGAAAGCCAATCTAATAGGTTCTTCAAAACTCCTGGATAGCTGTAATTATATTCTGGTGTGAAAATCCAGATTCCATCAGCTTCTTTTACTTCTGCTCTAACTCTAGCTACAGCTTCAGGTGTTGGAAATTCAATATCCTGATTCATATATGGCAGGTCAGAATAAGCTAATTCTTTTATTTCTGCTTTTCCATTTAATTTTTCTTTTACAATTTCTGATAATTGTCTATTAAAAGACTGCTTTCGCATAGAACCAACAATAAATAATATTTTTTTCATGTTTTTCCTCGTTTATAAATACTAATATTTTATATCAATTGTTATTTTCTATCAAATATCATGATTATATTTAGAGATAACGCTTTAAAGTCCTTTTATTTATCGATTGCTACAGCTTTGATTACATTTGAAATTATCAAATTAATTGCATTTAGAAAAAAACTCGTAACCTTATGTCTATAATAAAAATATGATATTATGTAATAATTATTATAACGAAAAAGAGAATACAATAGCTATGTCAGAAAATCCGTTAATAGTAAAATGTGCTTCTTGTGGTTCAAATGCTCAATATAACATAAAGGAACAAAGCTATTGCTGTCCTGCCTGTGGTGGCAAAACAAGTGCTCTAGACCCAGTAAACCATTTTAAGAATTGGCGTCGTGAACATCAAAACAAGATAAAAGAAGAGCTTAGAGAGCTTCCTCATTCTGTGGCTAAATGCCCTAATTGCAGTGCAGAATTTTTCTTCAAAGAAAATGAATTTACTACTACCTGCCCTTATTGCGATACCCCTATGGTTCGCAAGGAATTTGAAGAGAGCGACTCTTTCCCTGAATTGATAATACCTTTTGCGATTACCATTGAAGAAGCAAAACAAAAGCTTTTGGAGTTTCTAGACAAACCAACTTCCTTAATTAAAGAAGAAGTAGAAATAGCCAAAAACAATATTAACAAATTGCAGGGCTATTATCTTCCATACTGCTTGATTAGAGGGCCTATCGAATATAAAGTTAAAAGAACCTACACTTTACGTGAATTCCACTGTGAAGCCTTCGTAGAAACTAATTTTATCAATGCTTCCAAAGACCTTGATAATGAAGTTCTAGATGCAATGGAACCCTATGACTGGAACAGAATTATTCCCTTTGATTTCGGTTGTATTGCTGGTCAGTCCGTTAAAATAAGAGATATTAACGATAATGAACTACTTAATCGTGCTGTCGACGAAGTTACAGAAAATGAAAAAAAAGAAATAGCAAAAGAGCTGGATAGCGAAGCCATAGATGTAACTCTTGTAAATAAACAGTTAATGTATTCCCCTGTTTTATTGCCCGTATACTATTATAAATCAGGCAATTTCACTGTTTCTATAAATGGTCAGACAGGCAGGGTTTCCATGACTAATAATCATGAAACCAAAAGAATAGTTAATTATTCAGGCTGGTTAGCTTTGCCTTTCCTTCTGCTTTTATATATTGCATATATGACATATTCTGGACTTTGGGATGAAATGGAAGACCCATTCATTATAAAAATAACTGTTCACACCCTTGTGTTTTTATTTTTCTCACCCTTTGGCTTAACTTTCTGGATGCTGCCAAAGAAAATAAAAACTCTTATTGAAAAGAAACCTATAGCAAGTAAAAAGTGTCTTGCAGTAAGACGAGGCGACAACAAACTCGAATATCAATATGGGGAAAAAGTTCTTGATGATGCTTGGCCTAAGCCTGTTTTCTATGAAAGAGACTTAATTAATAATATTAAATTTGATGTAGATAAAGGCTCTACAATAAATATAATGTCCTTTATTGTTCTATTTGGTCCATCTGTAGTTACTTTTATTTTAATGATTCCATTATACCTTATGATGCAAACTACAGCTGTTTTTAAAACTTTTTATTCTGATATTGGGATAAAAATGTTTCTTTTATGGGCTATTTTTATTTATGGTCCATTTCACGTAATTTCTGCACTATATAACAGAAGAAAATATGATAAAAGCTTTATAAAAATATCTGATGGATTTTTATTAAAAGCAAGATTCATTACAAAATTATTTATTGCAGCAATGGTATTGGTCTTGATGAGTGGATTTGTCCAATGTGGAATATTAGGAACAGAAAAACTTGAATTATCTGACGAAGAAAAAGAAATTGAAGAAAAAGCCAGAGCAGAAGAACTTTCAATTGTTCGCAAAACAGTTCCAGCATTAAAACAAAAAGGAATGTTTATTTATGAACTTCCAACAAAAAAATCTGCTAAATTATTAATGGATGATAAGTTTGTTTCTTATGATTTAATTTTCAATGAAAGCAACAAAGAAAAGTCTGATCATATTTACTCTATGACTTATAATGAAAACGAAAGAATTTATTATTATACAAAATTAAAAGTTAAGGGTAAGAAAAAAATATATAAAGTAAATTCCTACAATACTTCTTTCGCAATCACTGATTTAGAAACAAATGATAGATGGAATATAAAATACGATAAAAATTTAATTCTTATTCAAAAAGGTCCATTTTTAAAGGAAGAAACTCTTTATACTATTAAATTAGAAGAAACAAAAAAAGAAAATTATTTTATATATGATTCTTCCGAAAAAATGTTAGGTAATGTAATCTATTCTCCGCCTAAAGAAAAAGAGAAATCAGGTTCTTTAGCAGTATTTAAAGGCAAGTTAGGCAAAGAAAAAACTAAGTTAATATATTTAATTAACGATAGCAAACCAAGAGCTGATGGGAACATGCTTTTAGCTGCTCCTGCTGTTCTCTTATTAGACGAGCTAGACACAAATCTTCGTTATGTTATGATGCTAGAACTCTCGCAGTTGGAGTAATAAAAAAAATGAATTTTTTCATAAGTTAAAAACAAGTTAGCCTTTCTTTATATAGCTTTTTATATTGATTATAATTATTAGTAGAGTTATATTTTAAACGAGGTTTGTTATTTAAATAAAAAAATGTAGATTGCATTGTAATAAAAAAAATAATTATTTTATTACAATGCAAAGATCTAATCTGTTTTACAATCAAAAATCAATTGTTTTTGACACAATGTTATATAATACTGGTCTTTCTAAAATTTATAATTATTCGGCAAATAAATCGGTAGATAAGTATCTATCACCAGAATCTGGCAGTAATACAACGATATTTTTGCCCTTATTTTCTAGTCGTTTTGCAAGAATCACACCAGCCTTTAAAGCTGCTCCAGAAGAGATGCCAACCAAAATGCCTTCAGATTTTGCAAAATTTCTACCTTCTTCAAAAGCTTCTTCATTTTCAATTGTAATAACTTCATCAAGAATTTTTGTATCAAGAGTTTCGGGAATAAAGCCAGCACCAATTCCCTGAATCTTATGGGCACCGGCTGTACCCTTAGAAATTACCGGTGAACTTGCGGGTTCAACAGCAACAATCTTAATGTTTGGATTCTTTTCTTTTAAATATCTTCCAACACCAGTAACCGTTCCACCTGTGCCAACACCAGCAACAAAAATATCTACTTTTCCATCTGTCTGTCTGAATATTTCTGGTCCAGTAGTTTTATAATGCATTTCTGGATTAGCCTGATTTATAAATTGTCCTAGAATTACAGCCCCTGTAATGCTTTCTTTTAATTCGTTTGCTTTTGCTATGGCACCTTTCATTCCAAGTTTACCTTCAGTTAATACAAGATCTGCGCCATAAGCTTTTAAAAGCTTTCTTCGTTCTATACTCATAGTTTCTGGAAGAGTAAATATAGCTTTGTAGCCTTTAGCAGTTGCAGCCATTGCAAGACCAATTCCTGTGTTTCCGCTAGTTGGTTCAATAATAGTTGCACCTGGCTTTAAAATACCTTTCTTTTCTGCATCTTCTATCATCGCTAAAGCAATTCTGTCTTTTACAGAACCAGCAGGATTCAAATATTCCAACTTGGTTAAAAGTGTATTGTCTGTAAGACCTACTTGTTTGCTGAATTTTGAAGCGATTAACAGAGGGGTATTTCCAATTAATTCTAGTACATTATTTGTTAATTCAGACATATTAACTCCTAATAAATAAGTTATTAATTCTATTTTTAGTATTCCCTACCAAATTAGCAGGGAATACTAAACTATTCTAGATTCAATGTCAAAATATTTTGTGTTAAAATAAAGAAACGATTTTATAGATAAATCAATTATAAATCTAGGGGTAAAATCTATGATATCTACCAGAGGAAGATATGCTTTAAGAGTAATGGTCGACTTAGCAGAATTAGACGAAGGCAATTATATTTCTCTGAAAACCATTGCAGAAAGGCAAAATATTTCCCTCAAATATCTTGAAAGAATTCTTCCTTCGTTAAAAAAAGCTGGTTTAATAGAAGGAGTTCAAGGCAAAAATGGTGGATATCGCCTTTGTAAAAAGCCTGAAAAATATACTGTTGGCGAAATCCTGAGAACTACAGAAAATGATTTGGCTCCTGTTGCCTGTTTAACTGTTGGAGCTAAGAAATGTCCCAGAAAAAGCAAATGTAGAACCATCAAAATGTGGGAAGAATACCAAATGTTAACCAATGATTTTTTTGACAATATAACTTTAGCTTCTCTTTGTAAAAAACAATAGCTAATAATTATGTTAATTTACAATAAATAATTAGCTAAGAGATAAAAAACATGTCTGAAAATCCATTATTAGTTAAATGTAAGTCTTGCGGCTCTAAAACCGAATATAACATAAAAGAACAGAGTTACTGCTGCAATGCTTGTGGAAGCAAAACTTCTGTATTGGTATAACCTTAGATGATGAATACGTAACAAATCAGGCAATAGAAGCAGAATTAATTGAATCAAGGAAAGATGTTACTGATTTAAAACAAATGATAGATGGAAAGTAAAATACGATAAAGCTCAGATTCCCATAAATGGGGGAGCATCTGAATTGAAAGAAGAAAAAACTCTATATACTTTGAAACTGTCGTCAGATAGTAATTCGTATTATTTAATAGATTCTTCAGGAAAATTTATTAGTAATTCCTACATTGATAGAAAAAGTAATAAATTATATGTTTTAAAACAAAATGTTGCTGGTGAAAAGAAAAGCAGACTTGATTATGCAATTTCTGACCAAAAGCCAAGAACAGATGGTAATATGCTTCTAGCATCTCCTGCCCTTCTTGAAATTGAAGATTTAGATATAAATCTTCGTTATATTATGATGCTTGAACTCTCGCAGATGGAATAGAGAACGTAAAATATAGAAGAAACAAAGCTCTTGTCTCTAAACACTAGGTAATGTATACTAAAAATATGAATAGCAAATGGTATACAGAACTTGAAGAATACATAAAACAAAATGAACCAGATAAAGCTGAAAAAAGTTCTATTTGGAAAACAGCGATTGGACTTCAAGATGTAGATAATTTAAAAACTTCTAACTATTTACTTGAAACAGTAAAAGAACATATTGATGGGAATATAAAATTATCAGAAGTAAAAAATCGTATTCAAAATTATTACGAAATCAGATCTAACAGAGAAAAAACAGAAGATAGCACTATAGAAGCAGACATTGTTTCAACAAGAATAGCTGATGTTCTTTCTGAAAAAACTTTTCAGTTTTCACCAGCAGAATGGATATCAATACACAGGAGATTATTCGATGGAGTTTTCCCTCATGCAGGGGAAATAAGAAATTATAATATTTCAAAGAAGGAATGGGTTTTAAACGGAGAATCTGTTTTTTATGCATCATATAACAGTATAAAAGACAGTATTGATTACGACTTTAATAACGAAAAAAATTTTTCATATTCTAATTTGGCACTGAATGAATCTATCAAACATATTTCAAAGTTTACTTCCGACATTTGGCAGATTCACCCTTTTGAAGAAGGAAATACTAGGGCTACAGCTGTTTTTATAATTAAATATTTAATCAGTTTTGGCTTTCCTATTGCAAATGAAATATTTGCGAATAATTCCTGGTATTTTAGAAATGCTTTGGTAAGAGCTAATTATAGTAATCTACCCAAGAATATTACTGCTACAACCAAATATTTGGAAATGTTTTATGAAAATTTATTGCTTAACACAAAACACGAATTAAAAAACAGGTTTTTGCACGTTGATTATAATAATAAAATAGAAGAAAAAGAACCAACCGAAGTTTCAAAGAGCAAAATTTGCACTTTGAATTGCACTTTGGAAGAAATGGCATTATTAAGAGCTATATTATCAAACAATAAAATAATACAGAAGGAATTAGCAAAAATAATCAATAAATCAGAAAGAACCGTAAAAACAATAACCGTAGAACTTCAGAAAAAAGGCTATTTAAGCCGTGAAAATGGAAAACGTAACGGTTCTTGGAAAGTATTGGTTGATTTGTAAAATGTGGTTCTGGAGAAAACACAAAATGAAAGTCTACAAAGAATTTATAAGAGCACATTTGCCAAAAGAACTCGTTGAAAAAGCTGATTTTAATTTTGATTATTATTTTCTGGATGGCATGAATGTTATGACTGAAGGGGAACGTGGCGGAGACGACGTTCTTGTATATAAGGCTAAAAGCGAAGAAGATCTTATGCTATGGCAATATAGTGAGGTATGTAGATTTATTGGTGATTGGCCTGAATTCGACAAACGTATGGGATACCCCAAAACTTGGCGTTATTACAGAGCTTA
>CAJOND010000112.1 GCA_905236675.1 Candidatus Rifleibacteriota bacterium
GGTAATATCAGATGGTGAGAACGGGAAAGCAAGATTACCAGCAGTAGAGATACGACCAGCATAACCGTAGTGAAGCATTGTAGAACGAGCTATACTGCAGAGTGAGTCAGCTTCAGCCTGAGTCTTGCAAAGTGCTTCAATAACGATGCAGAGTTCGTGAGAAGTAACTTCTTTAACAGTTTCTAACGGGCCCATTACGCCATTCTTTCCATAAACATGGAAATAAAGATTATCGCTTCTGTGCGGATCTTTTGTAATGGTGTTAACACGTTCTTTAACTTCTTCGATTATCTTGTCGATGCCCTTAATCATGATTGGGTCACGAGTACCAGCGATGCTGACGGTTCTATAACCAATGCAGCGAGCGCCTTCAAGCTTAACCCAATATTTTGGGGTAGGTATTTCCTTACTGCCCTTGACTTCAACACGACCTTCGCCCAAATCCTTGAAAGAACAGCCTTCAAGGTTGAGTTCTCCACCAGGTCCTGGAATAGATAAATATATTTGGTATTTTAATGATTCTTTTCTACTATATAAAGTAACTTTTTTGATCTTAAAGGGAAAAAATAAATCCAAACTCCTGCCAAATTATTAATTTCTAAACAAATCGCTGTGAGTTCCTGTTCTAGTTAAATATATTATAAGGTCTTTACCTGAATATTCATATATCAATAACCAATCAGGCAAAATATGACATTCTCTACAACCTAAAAAATTTCCTTGTAAAGGATGGTCTAAATATTTATCAGGTAATTTCTCGCCTTTCTCTAACAGTTTTAAAACTACTTTTAATAAATCTAAATCATAACCACGTTTTTTACATAGTTTAACATCTTTTTTAAAAGCAGTAGTTGGTTTTAAATTATATTTCATTTTAAAAGGTCTTCCATCATCTCATCTACATCAGTGTAAGTCTTTCCCAATTCTGGATTTTCTTTCATAAGTTTAACTTCATTTATAGCCTCTAAAGTTTCATCATTAGGGATTTCTCGTCTAATAGTAAAAGGAATACCTTGTTCTCTAATTGCTTGTCTTAAAAAGACATTTGTTGCACTACTGATAGTAAGACCCAAAGAAGCAAAAAGTTCTTCTGCTTGTTGCTTCAAGTCTGAATCTATTTTTATAGAGTAATCTACTGTTGCCATAATTACCTCCATATTCTTATAACATAATGGAAAAACACACGGCTGTCAAATTGCCATAAACCCCAATAGGAGCAAACGTATTAAAACTTTTGTTAAAATTAAGGAAGCTAGTTATAATCATAATTTCTGTTATTTATTATTAACAATGATTAAATAAAAAAACGTTATTGCGAGGCGTTGAAAATACCATGACAACCCAGAAAAGAAGTTTTAATACGTTTGTCATACAATATAAATTTAGATTTTTGGATTTATATAAAAAGTATGACTTTTATTTTAGTCTTCTTTAAACATTTTATTAAACTTCTAACTGGTCAACCCATAATTTGAAATTATGCAGTTATACAGAAAAAAGGTGTTCTTTCCGATAAAGAATTAAAGGGAATTCAAGAATTTATAAAAGAAAACTATAAAGAAATGTACATTAAATGGTCTTCAAAAAGCCCCAATTCTTTTTACGAAAAATAGGTAGTATTCATTTTTCAGATTAAACTAACTTCAACAAAAACCGCTTGGCAAGATATTCCAAGCGGTTTTTATTTCTGGTTTAAAACTTAAGGCTTAGAAAATTGTTGGACTGCGAGAGGCTGTGCTAAAGCTCGAATTTAGATGAAAAATCAGTATTTTATTTGTTTGTAGCCTACCCATTGTCATAAACGTATAGCTTTCAGGGCTAAAGCCCATACGCTATACTTTTTATGACAAATGTGTAGGCAATTAACACAATCTAATTTGGACTTAAAAAATAGTTTTAGCACAGCCTCTCATAAAGATGAAATGGCACAGACATTGCAGAAGTAGTAAACTGTACCCAATGCAACTAAACAATCCCCTTACCTCTTTTCTCTACTCTCTTATCTCTTAAAATTGAATAGAGAAGATTGGGGCGTGCTGTTGGGCGCCGTAGATGACGGTTTCTTTTAATCTTTTTCAACTTGCATATAAATATAACTATTTTTATAATTAAAGAGATATTAAATCTAGAACCAATAAGGAATATTGTAAATAATGCAAAAGCCTAATATTCAATCAACAAAGAAAGTTATTCCTATGATTTATGCCTACACGACACCAGGCATAACTTATCACGATGGTTATATAAAAATAGGTTACACAGAACAAGATGTTGATACTCGTATTAGGCAACAGACCCACACAGCAGGTATTAGAGCACAAAAAGAGTGGCAAGGTAATGCAATTTTTGATGATGGAAAAGGCGAACCATTTAAAGATTATGACTTTCACGCATATATGAGAAATAACGGTGTAAAACAGCCACAAGACCTTAATAATAAATATTTCAGTGAAGAAGATAGAAATGAATGGTTCTTTATAAGTCCGAGAAACTCTCGTGAAATGTTCTATGATTTCCGCTCTAATCATGGAATTTTAAAATCAAATGTTGCTGTAATGCCTTATACTCTTAGAGAAGAGCAAAATGAGGCTGTTAATCTTACAAAAGCTTACTTTGAAAAACACCCTAATGGTGAATTTTTGTGAAACGCAAAGCCGCGTTTTGGCAAGACTCTTAGTGTTTATGAATTATGTAAAAGAATAAATGCAAAAACTGTTTTAATTGTTACAAACAGACCTGCTATAGCTAATTCTTGGTATTCAGATTATATAAAATTTTTAGGGAATGAATCTGGCTATGCTTTTGTGAGTGAAGTTGAAGCATTAAAGGGCAAAGCTGGTGTTTTAACAAGAAAAGACTATGATAGATTAAACAAAGACTTAAAACTAATAGAATTTGTAAGCCTTCAAGACATGAAAGGCTCTATTTACTTTGGCGGTCAATACGACAAACTAAAAGAGATTAGCAAAGACAAGGGTATGGAATGGGATTTGCTCGTTATCGACGAGGCTCACGAAGGAGTAGACACTTATAAAACAGACGTAGCATTTGAACAGATAAATAGAAAATTCACACTTCATTTATCAGGAACTCCTTTTAAAGCCTTAGCTAACAACAAGTTTGCTAGTGACGCAATATTTAACTATACTTATGCGGACGAACAGAAGAAAAAGCGTGACTGGAACACAGCTTTACCACAAGAAAATCCGTATATTAATTTTCCAAAGCTGAATTTGTTCACATATCAAATGTCTGAGATAATAAAGGACGAGCTTTCTAAAGGCATTGAAATAAATGGAGAAACAAAGGAATATGCTTTTGACTTAAATGAGTTTTTCAGCACCAATAAAGGTAAGTTTGCTCATGAATCATCCGTAGATAAATTTTTGGATGCTCTCACTCTACAAACTAAGTTTCCTTTCTCCACCGAAGAACTAAGAAAAGAGCTTAAACATACCTTTTGGATTCTTGACCGAGTAGAGAGTGCAAAGGCCCTTGTTAAAAAACTTAGAGAACACCCAGTTTTCAAAGATTATGAAATAGTTCTTGCTGCTGGCGATGGCAAAATAGATGATGACGATGAAACTAAAAAATCTTACGATAAAGTAGTAAAAGCCATTGCAGAGAACGAAAAAACAATTACAATTTCAGTCGGTCAGCTTACTACAGGCATTACTATTCCAGAATGGACTGGTGTATTAATGTTGAGCAATATGAAATCACCAGCTCTCTATATGCAAGCTGCTTTTAGAGCCCAAAACCCTCATTTGTTCTTAAACGGAACAGAATATAGACGTAAAGAAAACGCTTATGTTTTCGACTTCGACCCTGCTAGAACCTTAACTATATTTGAGGAATTTGCTAACGATTTGTCAGCTAACACTGCTGTTGGTCGTGGTGACGTAGAAAGTCGAAAATCTAATATAAATGAACTGCTTAACTTTTTCCCTGTAATTGGTGAAGATGAACAAGGTGAGCTTATAGAGCTTGATGCAGAAAAAGTTCTTACTATTCCTAGAAAAATTAGGTCTGTAGAAGTCGTTAATCGTGGTTTCATGAGCAATTTCTTGTTTCAAAATATCGGTTGTGTTTTTTCTGCTCAAAAAGAAGTTCTAGAGATTATTCATAAGTTTGAAGCAGTAAAAGACTCTAGAATGAACAACGATTTTTCTAGTGAAAATGCTGAATTGTTCCTAGATGAAAATGGTGAAGTTACTCTTGATAACGAATATTTAATAGGTAAACAGGCTGAAGTATTTGGAGAAAAGATTTATGGTGAAAGTCAGAAGGAAGAAATAGAAAATATTGTAAAAGAAGAAACTGATGAGCCAAATGCTTTGAAAAAAGAGCTTAAAAACTATTTAAAAGGAAAGGTTGTAAAAAAGATTGTTGATACTACACAAGAAAATTACGGAACTAATTTTAAAGCTAGTGATAAGAAGAAAACAGAATCTAAACTAAACTCTGAAGTCGATAAAATAGTTGATAAGACTGTTTCAAAATATGACATAAAGAAAAAAGTTATCGAACAGGAACGTGTTGAAGCCATGCAGGCACGCCACGAAACCGGCAAAACTACAGAAGAAATAAACAAAGAGTTTGATAATAAACAAAAACAGGCTGATTTTGACTTCAAACAAGAATTAAATGATATTGTAGATAACTTTACCAAAACTTCTGAAGAAGAAGCAATAAAGACTGTTGAAACTAAGATAATAGAACGAGAACGTGACGGTATCGAAGATGGAATTAAAGACCATTTGAGAGGTTTTACAAGAACTATTCCTGCTTTTTTAATGGCTTATGGTAATGATGAAGTTAGTTTAAGTAACTTTGATAAGATTATTCCTGATGATGTTTTTCTTGAAGTTACAGGAATAACAATTAAGCAATTCATATTTTTAAGAGATGGTGGCGAATATATAGATTCTCAAACAGGTGAAAAGAAAGAATTTAAAGGTCAACTTTTTGATTACGTAGTTTTCGATGATTCTGTTAAAGAGTTTATGACCCTAAAAAAGAAACTAGCTGATTATTTCGATGAAAGCCATAAAGAAGATATTTTCGATTATATACCACCGCAAAAAACTAATCAGATTTTCACACCAAAAGCAGTCGTAAAGAAAATGGTTGATATGCTTGAAATAGAAAATCCAGGCTGTTTCGACAACCCTGATAAGACTTTTGCTGATTTTTATATGAAATCTGGGATGTACATAGCTGAAATAGCAAAAAGACTTTTCAAGAGCAAAGCTATAACAAAATTATATCCAGATAAAAATCAAAGATTGAAACACATTTTTGAAAAACAGCTTTATGGATTTGCTCCAACTCAAATTATCTATAAAATATCTACAAATTACATTTTGGGCTTTGATAATGAACATCAAATAAATAAACATAATTTTAAACATCTAGACGTTTTGCCTCTAATAAAAGCTGGAAAACTTGACGAATTGAAAGTTGAGAGATGAAAACTGGATTGCCACGCTATCGCTCGTAGCAATGACGCATAACTCGTGGTTGAGTTGAGCAGTTGCATATAAAAAAGTTAGAGTTTATAATTATAATAATATTAGGTTAAATCTATTTCCCAAAGGTTAATATGGCCGATAAAGACAAAATAGAAAAAACTCTTGAAGCTTATAACGATGTTTTTGCTGACATCGTTAATGTACTTTTGTTTAACGGAAATACCAAAGTAAAAGAAGAAGACTTAGAGGACGAATCACCAATATCTATATTTAAAGCAGATGGGAAAATTCATTCACAGGAACGAGATGTTGCCAAATTCTGGAAAAATAGTAATGTTAGAATAGCTTTGTATGGTTTTGAAAATCAGACCAAAAAAGATCGCGATATGCCATTTAGAATTATAGCTTACGATGGAGCTTCTTACAAACGTCAATTAATAGATGATAAAAAGACTAGTAAAAACAGATCAAAGAAAGTTCATTACCCTGTTATAACTCTAGTATTATATTTTGGTGAACAACATTGGAAAAAGCCTAGAAGTTTAGTTGAAGCTTTAAATATAGACGATGATTTGAAGCCTTTTGTTAGCGATTATAAGATTAATATTTTTGAGATTGCCTATCTTTCTGATGAACAGTTAAATATGTTTACTAGTGATTTTAAAATAGTTGCCGATTACTTTGTTCAGAAAAGGAAAAACAAAAATTATATTCCTTCTAAGCAAGTAATAAAACATGTGGAAGAAGTAATGGAACTTATGAGAGTCCTTACTGGTGACAAAGACTATGAAATTACAGAAAAGCTAATATATATGAAAGGAGAACCAATTACTATGGATACCTGGTTACACGATACCCTTGAAAAAGAAAGAATAGATGCTAAGAATAAAGGTAAAATAGAAGGTAAACTTGAAGCTCTCTACTCTCTCATGAAAAAAGGTGTTTTATCTTTACAACAAGTAGCTGTAGAAATGGGTCTGTCTATAGCAAAATTAAAGAAAGAACTTGATAAACACTCAATGGATTACTCTGAATTTATTTGATTTAATCAAGTATATTTAAAGTATAATTGTGCTTAGGTATATGTAGAGAAGATTAATATAAAAAGGAAAAACTAAATGAAATTTGACTTTGTAATCGGAAATCCACCTTATCAAGACGAAACATTAGGTGAAAATAAAACTTTTGCACCACCCATTTATAATAAGTTTATGGAAGCAGCATATAAACTTGCCGACAAAGTTGAATTGATTCATCCTGCAAGATTTTTATTCAACGCTGGTAGCACACCAAAAGTTTGGAATGAAAAAATGCTACAAGATAATCACTTTAAAGTTTTAGAATATATTGAAGATTGTAGTAAAGTTTTTCCTAACAATGAAATCAAAGGCGGAATTGCTATTACTTATTACGATAAAACTAAATATTTTGAGCCAATAGGGTCCTTTTCTGCATATAAGGAGATGAATACTATTTCACAGAAAGCTTCTGCTAAATTAGAATTAGAAAGTTTAATGAGCATTATTTATATACAAAATAAATTTGATTTAGAAAATCTATATAAAAAATATCCAAAATACAAAAGTCTAATTGGTAGTGATGGAAAAGATAGAAGATTTAGAAACAACATATTCGATAAAATAGATTTATTTACTGAAAATAAAAATAATAATGATGATATTTCAATTATTGGAGTGATAAAAAATAAAAGACAATGGAGATATTTTCCTAAAGAATTTATTGATGTTACTCACGAAAATCTTTTTAAATATAAAGTTTTGGTTGTAAGAGTTAATGGGAATGGAACATTAAGTGATGTTTTAAGCAATCCTTTTATTGCTAAACCTGGAGAAGGTTATACTCAAACATTTATAGGAATAGGAGCATTTGATACTCAAATTGAAGCTGAAAATGCTCTAAAATATGTTAAAACAAAATTTGCAAGAACATTATTAAGTTTATTAAAAATAACTCAAGACAACAATAGAGAAACTTGGCGTAAAGTTCCCCTCCAAAACTTCACTTCAGAATCAGACATAGACTGGTCTAAATCTATCGCTGAAATAGACCAACAGCTTTATAAAAAATATAATCTTTCTAAAGAAGAAATAGATTTTATTGAAACCAATGTAAAAGCAATGAATTGAGAAATAAAAGAACTCTTCTTAAAACAAAAATAGTTAATTAGAATTAGGCTAATGCCGAAAGATAAAAAAAAGGCATTTTTCTAGTGAACAACACGATTAACTACAATGAATATCCTGTTAAAGAAGTATTAAATGAACTTCTAAAAGACAGAACAACAGAGCAAAATATTATTTTTGCTACCAATATCTATAAAGAAATTGATTCTTCAATAAATGAAAAGACTCAAATCACTAAAGCTTATATTGATAAAATTTCATTACAGCCAAGATTTTCCAAAACCCTAAAAGAAAAATCAGAACGCACTAGAAACAAAGCTGAAGTTTTTTCTCCATCTTGGATTTGCAATAGAATGATTAATTATTATGACCAAGAATGGTTTGGAAGGAAAAACGTCTTTAATACTGAGAAAGAGCAAGAATGGATAATAAGTTCAAATCCAATAACATTTAAAAAGTCTAAAAATTGGCAAAAGTATGTTAATTCAAAGCGTTTAGAAATATCCTGTGGCGAAGCACCATTTATTGTATCTAGATATGATGCTGTTTCTGGCGATATGATTCCTATAAAAGAAAGAATAGGTATTCTTGATAGAAAATTACGTATTGTTAATGAAAATGCAACAGATGAATCAGAATGGTTAAAATGGGTTTATAAGGCATATAAAAGTGTCTATGGTTATGAATTACAAGGCGATAATCTATTGATTGCACGAATTAATCTTTTAATAACCTTTGTTGATTATATGCAAAATAGATGGGAACGTGAACCGAATAATTCAGAATTAAAAACTATAACCAATATAATAGTCTGGAATTTTTGGCAAATGGATGGTCTCACAGGCTTAATTCCTTTTGAAAAACCCAAGTGTTGTGGTCAACTTTTTTTGTAACATTAATGTCTAAAAATTTTTTATTCCGTATCTTGCCTCGAAAGGCGTAAGATAATTATTGTAAGAATGAGG
>CAJOND010000113.1 GCA_905236675.1 Candidatus Rifleibacteriota bacterium
CTTTATAACTCATAGGAATACCTCAAATTTTAGATTAAAATAAAATATAATCTAAAAGCAGTAATTTAACAAATCTCTAACCTCTAATTTCTAATCTCTGCTCTCTCATCTCTAAAAAAAATATTAGCCCTCAAAGCTTTACAACGCAACAAACGTATTTTTAATGTGTTAATTTTATATGTCTAAATAGTTGCAATTTTTTTAATACAATATATTGAATTCGTTGCAAAAATCTCTAAAGTATATGTCTAAAAATTAGCAAAAACCTTGCAAAGATGCTTAGATACATATATAATAAGAATAGAGGTTAATATGCTAAGACGAAAATTTTATGATGTTCTTCTAAATTGGAAAAGAACAAAGAAAAACGAATGCCTTTTAGTCAAAGGTGCAAGGCAGATTGGCAAAACTTTCATTATTGATCAGTTCGGAAAAACTGAATACTCAAGTTATATTTATATAAATTTTATAGAATCGCCTGATCAAAAACATATATTTGAAGGTTCTTTGGAAGCAAAAGAAATATATAAAAAAATATCTATATATCTACCCAATATTAATTATGTTGATAATAATACTCTAATATTTATAGATGAAATCCAATCTTGTCCGAGAGCTAGAACAGCATTAAAATTTTTAGCACTAGATAATAAATATGATGTTATTGCATCTGGTTCATTGCTAGGTTTACATTATAATAAATTAGTAGAACTGGAAAAAGAGGAAGAAGTTTCAATTTCTATACCTGTAGGTTATGAACGTGAAATAGAAATGTTTTCTCTAGATTTTGAAGAATTTTTATGGGCTAATGGAATTAGTGAAAATGTGATAAATCGATTAAAAGAGTATTTTATAGAAAAGAAATTTATAGAAGAATATATTAATAATCGTTATTTAAATATTCTAAGAACTTTTTTAATTGTTGGTGGTATGCCAGAAGTTGTAAATAATTATCTTGATTCAAATAATTTTCAAAAGTCTTATTCAACTCAACAAAAAATATTAAAAGCTTATGAATATGATATAGATTATTATGCTAAAAATATAGAAAAGCCCAAAATCAAAAATTGTTACTATTCTATTCCGAGACAGTTAGCAAAAGAGTACACAAAATTTCAATACAAAAATATTGAAAAAAATGGGAGTTCCAGAAAATATGCAAACTCAATAGAATGGCTAATTGATGCTGGTTTAGTAAAAAAAGTTAATAATCTTTCTGTTCCGTTAATGCCATTAGTAGCTTATGAAAAAGAAGAAGATTTTAAGATATATGTTTCAGATATTGGACTTTTAACTTCTATGTTTGGCTATCCTACACAGACAGCCTTGTATAACGATACTTTGTCTGGGGCTGCAAAGGGTGGAATTTACGAAAACTTAATATTTGATATTTTGATAAAAAAAGGCAAAAAACTCAATTATTATAAAAATCAGAATAATACTCAGGAAATAGAATTTTTATATGAAAATGAAAGTGGAGTAATACCCATAGAAGTTAAATCTTCTAGAGGTCAGACAATTTCTTTAAATGAATTTATTAAAGATTATAATCCTCAGATTGCTTATAAATTAATTTCTGGTAATATCGGACAAACAGGAAAGAAACTTACTTTACCTTTATATATGGCTATATTTTTATAATCAGGCGCTCCAGGCGAAACCGACATCTACGGGCTCAACAGCACGCCCCCATCTTCTCCATTCAGTTTTAAGAGATTAGAGAGGCTGTGCTAAAACTAATTTTTAAGTCCAAATTAGATTGTGCTAATTGTCTACACATTTGTCATAAAAAGTAATTCGTATGGGCTTTAGCCCTGAAAGAATTACGTTTATGATAATGGGTAGGCTACAAACAAATAAAAACCGATTTTTCATCTAAATTCGAGTTTTAGCACAGCCTCTAGAGAGAAGAGAAAAGAGGTAAGGGGATTGTTTGGTTCTCAGTCTAACGAAAATATGTAATTTTTCGATAGATTCGTAGACTAAACAATTTCCTAAGCCTTAAGCTTTAAGCCAGAAATAAAACCCGCTTGGCATTCCTTGCCAAGCGGGTTTTTGCATAAGAGAACCATGCTATATCCAACAGGTTCTTTATTATTTGTTATTTGTCCAAAGTTAAAAGACTAAAGCCCCTTATTTGTTTTTTTTCTAATTATTCTAGTCATTCAACAAAATTCTCTGGAATTATTACTTCAAAACTGTTTTCGTGATAATTTCTAGAAAAGGTTTTTGGAACAAGAGTCTCTAAAGCTTTGTTTTTATTGCAGTTTTAGAATATTCTTAATTATATATATAAGAAAAATTAATTGTATTTTTTTTATTGTATATATTTGCTCTGCAATTAAAATAACAATTAATAACCCAAATATTATTATAATTGTTGGGTCTATTGAATTTCTTATTTGAGCAATAGTAGATGCTTTTTCCATACTAGCGCTTTTTAGTTCTTCTATCTTTTTAAGATATTTATCGGAAAAAGGTCTTTCTTTGCTTCTATCGTAATCAGGAATTATTATTGAATCTGGGGAACCGTGAAGTTTACAAAATACAATTTCTTTTTTGTCTACAGTTATATAGCCATATGAACATTCTGGAGTAGGAAGTTTTATAGGATTATTAAGATACCAGTTTTTTATCAGTAACTCTTCCAGTTCCTCAAAATCTTTTCCTGGTAAAGCTGTTTCTATCCATTTAAGAGTATTTGAATTATAGCTTTTTATAGCATCTACAATTAGTTTTTGATTGGGAAAACAATCTTGGGGTGTACCAACACCAACATGATCAATTATTTCTGAATCTATTGATGCAAGAATTCCTACTATGAGAATAATAATTCCAATCCATAAACCGACTTTTAATTCTTTTACTTTTGTTAGAGTAGATTCATCCATTTTTTTATTATTTGATTTAAACTAATATGAAGTAAAGCACCTATTTAATTATGTATCGGTCTTGAGTAAAAAAATATAGTATCTTTTTTAAGAATAATCAAGAAACTCGGAATGAACAATATGATTAGATATAAGATTTAAGTTATAAGATATAAGCTTCAAGCTTTAAGTCAGACAAATATATCTTGCCAAGCGGTTTTGTAATTATTGAAGTTGGTAGTTATAGTTTTTATTGTATCTGTATAACCCAAATAATATTTGATAAAGTGTTTTTTTTATATTTAATGATTGTCTTGATTTGCCAAAAATTTCATCTGAGTAATATCACTACCAAACATCAGATTGAGAAGAATTATCAATTGAAACAAGGGCAACACGGAAACCAAGAATGATGTCTCTTTTAGTTGGACCGTAGCCACGTCGTCTTGCTGAACGGCAGTTCATGGGATAGTCGACCCAGCTACCTCCACGATTGACACGACGTGTGCTTTTAATGGTTCCTATAGGATCTTTTTCTGTATTGTTGTAGTATTCTCTATACCAATCATCACACCATTCCCAGACATTTCCAAGCATATCATAAATGCCCCAGTTATTAGGATTTTTCAGACCTACTGGATGAGTTGAGTTATTAGAATTTAGAGAATACCATGCCACTTTGTGTAAATTTGAACAAAGTCCATAGTCAGAAGTTAAATTTCTACCATTATTCAAAGCTGTTAAACTTCCTGCTCTACATGCATATTCCCATTGAGCTTCTGTTGGTAAAGAAAAAATATATCCTTTGGGAAGAATGTTTTTGTACTTTGTATTAAGTATTTCACAGAATTTTTTTGCTTCAAACCAACTAATAGATTCTACAGGATTATCATATCCATTAAAATATGAAGGATTTCTTCCTGTAATAGAAAAATACTGCTTTTGAGTTATTGGATATTTGGCTATCATAAATGGTTTTGAAATGATTACTTGATGGGTTGTTTCACTAGTATTTCTTCCCAGTTCATTAACTGGACTACCCATCACAAAACTTCCCGGAGGACATAGAATCATCTTTAGATTTATTTCGTTTAAAGTCCAATTCTTTTTTAATAAGTTATTAGTTGAAAATTTGGTATTATCGTCAAAGGTGATTGTTGATACAGATTCTGAATTAGAATTGAAATTGAAATTAAAATTAGAATTAGAATTAATATTAGAATTAGATTTTGTGAATTCTTCTTTGTATATTCTCTTAACTTGAATTTTTGGTTGTTTCAAAAATTTTTTATCAATTTCATCTATATTTATGTCTGTTTTACTTATTATATTTTTCCATTCATTTGGGTATATAACGCTAGCAAGCCAGCCTATTGCCCAAAAAGCTTTATCATCTTTTGTAAAACAATCATCTGTAAGAATTTTTATAGACTTAGTTATATAAAGTTTCTTTGTTTTAGGATCTTTATCATAAGCTTTTATTAATTCTTTATATGCATCAAAAATAAAAGCTATTTTTAATAAATGAAAATAAGACTTTTGGCTGTCAAGTAAGTCAAGAGCAAAAGCTAGACTTCTTTGAGTATCATTTATTACATCAAGACCAGCTTTTTCTATTATAAACTTGAAGAAGTCGCTAGGCTCTCTGTATTTCATTGTTTATCTACTCATCTATAAAAATTTTAAAAATTATATTGTATAAGTAAGAATTATTCAACAAATTTAAGATATAAGTTTTAAGATTGGAGAGAGTAATAGAGCAATAGAGCAGGAGAGCGTAGAGCAATAGAGCGGTAGATCGGGGAGCCAAGCGTAGCTTGGCGTGGTAAGCGGTGTGTGATGGGTGATTGGTGGTGTGTGATGAGTAATGAATGCTGGATGTAAATGACCCTCTTTGTTAAAGAGGGATGTCAGGCTTTAAAAGCCTGACAGGGAGATTTTTAATGTTAAAACAGTCTTAGGACTCAACTATCTATTGCTTAATAAACTTCTCAAAAATCCCCTAGATTGCTAACGCAATCTTTCCCCTTTGAAAAAGGGGATATTTAAAAAAATTATTAATCGAAAAGTGGCAATAACTATGAAAAAAGTTTGCGTTTGTCTTGGTTTTATTGAAAGATATTTTGTTTTTGCTAATAAATAAGTATAATATAAACTAACTTAGAAACGAGGTAAAAAAGTGTTAGTCGGTATTGTGATATTTGTTCTGGTTTTAGTAGGTGTAATATATTACAAAACAAAACAGAAACAAATAGCAGCAAAAGAACAAAAAGAGTTAGAAGAAAAAAGAAAAAAGCAAGAGTTAATTCGCATCAACTTTAGAAAAGTTTTCCCAGAAGTAGATGAAAAGTTTTCTAATCTTTTAAAAATTATTGGAAAAGATGAGAAAATGAGCTTTTATAGAACAGAAGCTTCAAAAACTTTCAATGAATTATTAAGAGTTTTCCTGAATATTGTAGAGTCAGATAAACGTTTAGATAATTTGGATAAATTACGAAAGGGTTTATTGCCTTCAATAAAAGATACAAACACTAATGACAAAATAACTGATGAAAGTATTGAGAAATCAAAAATTTTAATTGAAAGAATTAACAAAGAAAGTAATGAATTAAAAAAATATATTGCAAATGCTAAAGATGAGATTAAAGCAACAGGCTTAGATTTTATAAAAGCTGCGGCAGAGATTGAGTTGGCTAAGGCGTCTGGTCAATCCGTCGTATTATCAAAATTAAAAGAAAGAAGTAAGAATCTTGAATATATAACTACTCAATTACCAATAACATTAAATTAGTAGTTTTCACAGGAAAAAGAATTTTCTATTTCATCAGAACCTAAAAATTAAACATTGGGTAGTTTTGTTTTTACAGAGTGGAAAAACTACATTATTTATCTGTTACCACTCTATATCATCATCTAAATAATTATTTTCTAAGTTTATTTCATTCAAAGCTTCTATAACTTCTTTTTGTCTAGAATTTAGAATAGTATCTGATTTCTCCTCTTCAGAAATAGCACTGCTTCTACTAGCTATTTGTGATGCTCTTACGCTTACAAACCTGATTATCTTTCGTAATTGGCTTTTGTAATGAATAGGGATAACTGTATCGCTATTTCCTGTAAATTTTTCTAACATTTCAATTCTAACATCGCTTCCAACAGCAAAAGCAACCTTGATAGCCTGTTTAAACCAGTTGTTATGGTATAAAGCTTCTAGACCTTTTTCATAATTATCTGTGGGATTTCCATCAGAAATTAAAATGATAGCGGGAGCATAATTACCAGCTCCATCTTTCATAAAAGCATTTTTTGAAAGCTTTTCATTTAATTTTAAACAGGCTTCTCCAAGATCTGTTAAACCTGTAGCTTCTAGATGATTCCAAACAAAAGATTCTATATTTATGGGTTGTGGCGTCTGCCATTTTGTTCCTGTAGAGAATTCTAATACGGCAATCTTTACCTGTGCATCAGAGTTTGTAATTTCTCTTATGTCAAGAATAGTGTCTTCCATTCCAGCATTAACTGCACCTATTTTTTCACCGTTCATACTTCCAGAAGTATCTATAAGGAAAAAAAGAATCATAGTTCTTCTTGAAATTTCATTTGTTATATCTTCTATAGATGGCATCATCTATCTCCTAGAATTATATTATTTTTGCTGGCTTTAACTCGCCACCCAGGTCTATTTCCAGACCTCTAACTATTCTCACAACTCCACCTTTTTCAATAGTTGAAACTTTGTCACCAAGGGTGTGCCAGGCTACATCAGAAAGATTTCTAATGCCGACTACAGGTGGTTTCCCTTCAATTTTGCTTTTGCCCAGAATTATTTCTCCTATTTCTTTAAAACAGTCTACCTGCTCGTCTGATAAACCTTCGGCATGGCAATGATATAGTTTATTCCCCACAAAAATTGGAATAGTATATGGTCCACATTCGATTTTCCCTGGTCTTTGAATATTATTACTACAATTTGGACATAAAACATTGTAGTCTTCAGTATTAGAGAAAAACTCATCATTACAATAAGGACAGTTTACTATGCCGTCACGCAATTTAATAAAAATATCTGCCCATTCTCTCTCTCTTATTCTATTATTGGGATTTTTCATAGATTCTTGTGAAAAAGCTTTAATAAACATATTTTTAAGCGATTCAGGGTAATATTTCCATGTGTTAATTATATTGTTGTGAACTCCTAATGCTGGTCTGTTAGATTCATTGTTGGGGTCGTAGACAAATATGGGGTTTTCTCCGTAAAATAATCGCTCATGTTTTTCTGTGACGCAAGGAACAAGGGTCTTCTTCCCTTCAAGAGGATGACCTCTGAATAATAGCATAAATAACACTATTGCCAGGGAGAATTTATCTGATTGCGTGTTAGGCAGGGTTTTGCATAACACTACTTCTGGAGCCATATACCTGCATTTCCCTTGGATACCGGTTTTATTGTCTCCATCAGGCACAACATTGTCATTGTCACAAATTAATACTCTACCTGTTTCTTCATTAATAAAAAAGTTACCATCGTTCAAATCCTGGTATGATAAACCTTTTAGATGCAAAGCTCTGAATGCACTACAAATATCTAGAGCGGCATTTATTATAGCTTTATTGCTTTTAAATCTTGCTTTTTTTACAAGGTATTCAGATAATTCATTATAACTATTTGGCCTCAAATCCATAATATAACCAAAACCACCTTCTGAATCTGTTACTATATCTTGAGGCCATAGAAAAGAATTGCTTGGTTTCCCTTTTTTTATATTTCTTTCCAGGTTTTCTTTAAATTCATCTGGATTATTCAGTTTACTTGTAAAATACCATTTTAAAGCCTTAGATACGCCATCATAATTAACTTTATAGACTATACCCTGACCGCCTTCGCCAAGAATATCTTCTACAATTACTTTTTTCATTTCTAAAGATGTTAATTCGCTGCCAATATCTAGCCATAACATTTTTACTTGTCTCCTGCATCTAGAATATCTGAACCTTTATATTTTTACTTTTATTTCACTTTTGGTTTGCTACCAGACATATTTGAAATAAGGTTTTTAGCAGATTATTCCTTTGAATCTCTACGTTTACTTAGGCATTTGTGTTAATAATGTATTTTTACCAAATCATATTTAAAGATTTATCATTGATAAAGAACAAAATCAATTCTTTTCTGTCTAGTTCTGACAACAAAAAAGCTTGGCTAAACTCCAAGCTTTTTGTTATAAATAACTTATGGTCTAGTAAATATAGTTCCCAAAAACTAAATCTCTATTATTTTTGCTTTAGTAAAATAGCTATTCAATAATCAAAAAATAGAAAATAAGGTTTAACAATGGATGCGGAAAACATATTTTTAAAATGGCTTGGTTCTTCAAGCTTACTTGGAATTAACGATAAAAACAAGCAGATTGTGTTAGACGTGCTTCATTACTGGAGAGAAAAAGATGATTTCAAGCATAAAAACCTTATGTATTGGGGAATAGGTTCTTTTGTATTAAAAGCTGCCACAATAAATCAGTCTATCCCGCAGGAATTATTTCTTGCAGAACTTGCAAGGTTATCTTGCAATGGAAACTTGGGCTGGTCACAAAAAGAAGCTATTTCAATATTCCAAAAAGCTAAAGAAAAAAATTATTTAAAAATATTAACAACACTCTTATAAACCGCTTTGAGCAGGAATTAAAAAAAGACAGACGTAATTTCCCTTTGAAAAAGAGAAGAGTATGGTTCCCAATAGTTGATAAACAAAAGAAAATGGTTATGTTAGATGCCTGTTATTGGAGTCACAGAAAAAATAGAGTTTGTTCCTGTTTTGAAGACTACTCTACGGGTGATTCAAATACGCTGGCTTTGGCTATTCATAAATATTTGCACGAAACAGCTTTTATGCCAACAATAGAATTCATTGCTACAGGAGCTTTAGACAAAGCTAGCGGTCAAATTGGCAAAATTGGTAATGCTGCGCTAAAGATTAAAACAGCATTAGATTCTGGGAAAACCTATATTTTTGCTCCTAAGTCTAATAGAATTGAATGTGAGAATTGTGCTGACATAGTAAATCATCCAGATTTTAAGAATATGATTTTTTGGGTTGATACTTGGGAAGAAGTGAAGTTTTTGATTAATAAAATCAGGTTGGTTGTTTTTGAACAAGCAGTAAATAAAAGTAATTTAAATGCAGAAAACATTATTAAAAAAGGAATTGAAATTCAAATTAAAGATATAAATACTGATTTAGATATTTTAAAGAAATCAATAAATGAAATGGCATCTGAAGATTCTCTACCATTATGGCTTCAAGATCTTAAAAACTTACAAAAAAAGATGAATGCTATTGTGAATTCTATTAAGTTATAAATTTTAAATATTAATATTAAATTAATTGTTTTCTATATTTTACAATTTCTTTATGAACTATTTCTAAAAAACTCTTTGTGTAAGTATTTTTTGCTTCATCAAATGGAGGTAGAGTATCATAATTATCACTGATAAATCGGATAATGTAAGTTTCTGCCTGTTTGAAAAATCCTTCAGAACTTAATTTAGCAAAAATAGAAGCTTCCATATCTACTAAGCTACAGTTAAATTTTTTGTAGTATTCCATTCGTTTATTATTATCAAAAATTAATTCTGGTGTTGTTAAGAGAGAGTTATTGTTAAATTCCTGAATCCTAGGCATTTCCCATTGTTTATTATCTGTATCTTTGATAGTTGTACAGGAATATAATTCACCTAGTTTTAAATTCGGTGATAAAGAGCCGGCTGACCCGAATAGAATTACAGAGGAATATTTATCGAAATTTCCAATTTTCATAATTACATCTTCAATAGCTTTTATGCCCATCGCATTCCAGCATATTATTTCTCCGCCTTTATATTCCCATCGATTTTGAAAAATAGAATTGGGAACTTTTTTACAATTTGGCAGAATTGCTGTTAAAACCTTTGCTTCAGCATTGAATGGAACTAGATATAGTTTCATGTTATTCACCTGATTAATAATTATGTATTCCGATTAATATTTTTAAAACGGTTATTTTTAAATGATTTTAGCTCTAATTTTATTATTTATAATTCTTTTTGGCAAATATTTTATTTAAAATAATAATATGATTTTTTATATACTTTTGCTTTCTATTTTTAATTTTAAAAAAACAACAATACTTAATTATTATTTGATTTAAATTGATTAAAATATTTCAATATATTTTGAAAAAACAAGATTCCAGGAATAATCAATGACTTTACTTTGGAATTTAACCTTTATTAAATAATCTAAGTTTTTTTCAAGATTATTCCAATCAGAAACGCATAATCCTATATTCTGGTTTTCAGCAAATATTTCATTTGTTGCTCCTGCTGTTGAAGCTAGTATAGGGATATTGCAACATATTGCTTCTAGCATAGTTCTTCCCATTGTTTCTGTATGAATATAATAATTTTTACCATAATATCTTTTTACTTCAATTGATGGATTAATTACAACATCAGATATTGATATTATTTCCAAGGCTTTTGAATGAGGTATTGGACCTGAAAAAAGATAATCTTGTTCTGATAATGTATTTAATAATTTATTTCTTATAACATCCGATAGATTACCACTTCCTGCTATTAATAAAAAATAATTATTGTGTTTAATTTTAGCATAATAGTCTAAAAATTGGATAATTCCTTTAAAATCAACTAAGCGGCAAATAATAGATAATATTTTTTTATTTGAAGTTTTGTTTATTATATCAAAACTATTACGATTAAATGACTTATTTAAAATAAGATGATGTATTAAATCGTAATCAACACCACCTCTTATTTTTTTCATAAGTTTTGGATTTATTCCTAATTTAATGTTTCTATTATAAGAATAGTCACTATTAACTATTAGAAAATCAATATTTTTATTGATAATTTCTACAATAATATTTTGTCTTTCATTTAGTGGAATTTCATCATTGTCATAAGGTGCTCTAATAATATCATTGCCACCACTTCTTATAATATATTTGGCATTTATTTTGACAGATTGTCTAAGAATAGGAATTTCTTTTATCCATGATAGATTATTAAAAAAGAATATAGCTTCCTCAAAGTTTTCATTTATAAAATCAATAAAATTTTTTAACGAAGAATAATCTTTTAAGTATTGGTCATTTTTATATATTTTAATATTTTCTTTAAGAATAACAATATAAAAATTGGAGTTTATATATTTAAAATATTTAGCTTGCTGGTGGACTTCCATTCCACCGATTTCATTATTTGAATAATTTGTAAATAAAAATATAGGTTTATTCATATCTTATTTATTTTGAATGTAATCTATGAAATAGCTGTCTTTGAAACAATCATAAGCAATAAATTTCGGAAGGAATTCTAATTTGCCTGATTTACAATTATTTTTTTCTCTTTCAAATTCATTTATAGCTTCTGTTTTTGTGGTTAATTGAAAAAGTAAATGCAACTTTTTGAAAAACTGGATAAAAGCAGGAATTTGCATAACTAAATGCAAGTTTTGCAAGAGTAAATGCAATTTTT
>CAJOND010000114.1 GCA_905236675.1 Candidatus Rifleibacteriota bacterium
AGACCTCATTCTTACAATAATTATCTTACGCCTTTCGAGGCAAGATACGGAATAAAAAATTTTTAGACATTAATGTTACAAAAAAAGTTGACCACAACATTTTAAAATAATTAGAATAAGCTAATTTTAGGCTAAAAACCTAGTTTTCGGACAAGCTCCGATGGCCTATAGAACTACTTCTAAACAATCACCACCCACCACTCAACACCTACGACACCGCCAAGCTTTGCTTGGCTATACGCTCTTTTGCTCTTTCCCAGCTTATATTTTAAATCTTTCAACTTCTCTTTATTCTAAAAAAGGTTAGTTGAAGAAACATAACCGTTTGTAAATAGTAAATTATAGCTGAAACTATCATTAGCTAAAAACAATCCTCTGTTCTCTTCTCTCTCATTTCTTCTCTCTAAAAAATGGGATTGCCAAATTTGTAGCTTAATATGAGAATTATAGATACTACTGAAACTATATTTTATATTTCTCAGCATAGCGAGCGTAGATAGAATCAAAATCATTAGAATGTAGTTCCTTAAGATTCTGTTTACAGTCATGAGCTTGATATTCGTTCTTGCTGAGTTCAATTATGGCTATAGCAATATTAGAACAATGGTCAGCCACGCGTTCGAAGTTGGTTAGCAAATCATTGAAAACGAAGCCGATTTCAAGAGAGCAGGTTCCAGAGCGCAAACGTTCTACATGACGAAGTTTCAATTCATTACACAGCACGTCTACTCGGTCCTCAAGTGGTTCTACAGAGTAGGCTTTTTCTAAATCGTCTTTAAAAAATGCAGCAAAAGATATTTCGATTATTTCCTTGATGGCATCAATCAGTATCTCTATTTCATGCTTGCCATTATCAGAAAAGCTGATTTTCTTAGACTTTTTTACTTGAGCAACCTGACAAATATTTAAGGCATGGTCGCCGATACGCTCAAAATCACTGAGTGTATGCAGAAATTCGAAGACACGTTCATTATCAACGGGGTTGAGTTCAGAACTATTTAGTTTCATCAGATAAGTGCCAATTTTATCTTCAAATTGGTCTATAAGGCTTTCTTTTTGCTCTAAAGTGCTAACGGCTTTGTCGTCATAATTTGAAATAAGTGAAATAGCTTCAAATAGGTTTTCTTTAGCCATACGTGCCATTGCATTTATGGTCATTCGGCTTTGTTCAACAGCAAGAGTCGGATGACGAAGAAAACGTTCATCCAAGCGATTAAAGTTAACATTTGCTTTATGTTCCTGAATACTTTCTCGGAACAGATAATTCAGTAACTTTTCTATTAAAGAATTAAAAGGAAGTAATAAAACCACACAAATTACACGAAATGTTGTGTTGACAAACGCAGTGTTCACAGGATTCATGACCATTTTGTTAATATTAAAACCTATCAAGGCATCCAAAATATAATATCCTGCTGCACAAACAATGACGCCAAGGGTCTGAATAATCAAATAAGCCCAGGCGGTTCTGCGACCATCGGTTCTAGCACCAATTGCAGAAAATAGAACAGGAACGGCTGCGCCTATTCCTATACCAAGAAGTAAGGGAAATGCTTCGGCGAAATCAATAGTTCCTGTAACGGAAAGTGCCTGCAAGATACCTACTGCTGCGGATGCACTTTGTAGAACTGCTGTAAATGCAGCACCAACGAGAATGCCAAGAAGAGGGTTTGAAAATGCTGTCATAAGGCTGATGAAGCTGGGGCTATCTTTGAGAGGGGTCACAGCATTGCTCATGACTTGCATACCATACATCAAAACGGAAAATCCAAGCAAAATGTCACCAACTTGACGTTTTGCCTGATTTTTTGAGGTCATTCGCAATATAGTTCCAATAATTGCAACTATGGCACTGATAGAAGAAGTTGAAAGCAAGGAAACTAATCCTGAACTTTCCTTCATATAAGAAAGACATATAATCCAACCAGTAATGCTAGTGCCAACAAGAGCTCCCATTATTACTGCCAGGGCTTGCTTAACTTTCATCATTCCAGAGTTAACAAAACCTACAACCATGACAGATGTTGCTGAAGAGGACTGGATGATGCCAGTTACTCCAGTACCAAGCAAGACACCTTTTAAGGGAGTATTAGAGAGTTTATATAGATAACTCTCCAATTTGCTTCCAGCGACCTTTTTTAAACCGTCGCCCATTACCGACATGCCGAAAAGGAAAAGCGCTATACCTCCGAGGAGAGTAATGATATTAGATATACTCATCTGTGTTTTTCCCTTCAATTTTATGCTTAATAATCATCAAGTTATGCTTTATACAAACTTAATAAGTGCATTCTCTTTTAAAAATTCACGCTTCTTTGAGTATTTTTTTTTACAAAAAAAAGCGAGAACACCCTGTGCACTGCAAGGTTATTCTCGCTTCTTAAATCAGATTCCTGTTTTTATTCCCTTGATGGTTAAACTTCTATGAACTCTAACCTAAGTTACTTTTATCTGTGGCGATAGTTCTATCATAGAGTTGTACCATTGTCAACAATTTAAAGGTAAGTTATCTTCACTTCCTCCATTATTGCTTAATAAATCTTGTAGCTATATTTTTTTATTGTCCTAAAGCTACAAATTTAGGCTTTAGGACATAGCTTAATCTTATCTAATCAATAATAATTGTTTTAAATAAGAGCATATTTTAAGATAAAGAGAATTGATAGAAAATACATTAATGGATGTATTTTTGATATGTTTCCACTAATTAAATTAATAAAACAATAAGAAATAATTCCGAAAGAAATGCCTTCTGATATCGAATAGAAGAATGGCATTGAGATAAAAGAAATATAAGCCGGAACAGCATCTGTGGGGTCTTCAAAATTGATCTTTGTTATTTGAGTAACCATTAGATACCCGACCATAACAAGTGCGGGAGCTGTCGCAAATGAAGGTATTGTTAAGAAGATCGGAGAAAAAAACATTGAAATAAAAAACAAACCTGAAGCAGTTAATGCTGTTAAACCGGTTCTTCCGCCAGCAGAGACACCTGAAGCAGATTCAACAAAAGTTGTAACAGTAGACGTTCCTAATGCAGCACCTAATGTGGTCCCGATAGCATCTGCGGTTAAAGCGCCTTTTATTCCTGGAAGCTTGCCTTCTTTGTCTAGCATGTTACCAGAAGATGCACATCCAATTAAAGTTCCTATGGTATCAAATAAATCTACAAACAAAAAAGCAAAAAGAATTGAGAAGAATCCTAATAAACCGGACCAAGTGAGAGGTATTTGTTTAAAACCTTCTATAAAAGCACACCAGGTTGGTGCTAACGTTAAATCAGTAGACATTATTTTATTTGGAATTACTGAAAATAATTTTAAATTGGGATTTGGAACATATAAACCTGTAATTTCGCATATCATGCCTAATACCCAGGTTATTATTATTCCCAGAAGTATACTACCTGTAACTTTTCTATACATAAGTGTACCTGTAATAAGAATTCCAAACATGGCAAGCAAAGCAGCACAGGTTTGAGGACTCCATACTTTAAAAGAGATTAATTTTACCAAAGTATCTTCGTTTGGAATTACAATTCCAGCAGATTTTAAACCAATAATAGCTATGTATAATCCGATTCCCACTGTTACACCAGTTTTTAAAGGTTTTGGAATAGCATTGAATATCGCCTCTCTAACATTAGTTAAAGAAAGAATTATGAAAATAATACCTTCAGTAAATACAGCAGCTAATGCTAGTTGCCATGAACATCCCATTTGTTTAACAACTGTATAAGTAAAATAAGCATTTAAACCCATTCCGGCAGAAAGAACAAATGGAAGATTAGCAAGTAAAGCCATTAATAAAGTTGCTAAGGTTGAAGCAAGAACAGTGGCTGTAAATACCGCATTTTTATCCATGCCACTCTTACCAAGTAAATCAGGATTTACAGCGAGAATATAGGCCATAGTCATAAAGGTGGTTATACCAGCAATGACTTCTGTTTTTACACTTGTTTTATTTTCATCTAGCTTAAAAAAGCGGTTAAAAAAGTCTTTCATTCTGTTCCTCGGATTTTTTATATATTTTTATTAATTTTATACTAATTCTTTTTTTTAACAATAACTACTCCAAATTACTCAGGACAAGAGCAGATTTTTTATATATCTAACCTTCTAATAACAAAAACTACCATCTACAACTAAAACGAGCCTAAGGCTCCGTCTTTCCCTTATTTCTAGTCATTCTTGTTATGGTTATGATTCTTGTGATCGGTTTGTAGATTTTATTGTTTTGATTAAGCTGCTCAAAGTATCGGTTATTTATAAAGTTTAATGGCTTACAGACCTATTTTTTAACAATCACGACCAATCAGCCTCCAACTACCACACCGCCAAACTTCGTTTGGCCTTCCCTTTTCTTCTATCTCTATCTTTGGTCTCATATCTTTAAACTTTCAGTTTTCAATTACTCTCTGCTCTAAGAGGCTTCAGGCTCCCTGCTCTCTGCTCTATAGCTCTTTCTTCCCTTTTCTACCTCTTCCCTTCGCTCTAAGAGACTTTGTCTTCTTACACTCTCTGCTCTGTTGCTCTAATCTCTTTCTCTCTAATTTCTTATTTCTTATTTCTTATTTCTAAGAAAAGGCTTTAGCTTCTCCCGCTCTCAGCTCTTTTGCTCTAAAAACTGGATTGCCACGCCATCTAAAGATGCCTCGCAATGATGGTTATAATACAGACTTTCTCAAGCTAAAACAATCCCCTCATCTACGACTCGCTTGCCATCCTGGCGCTCGCATGCACACCAAACATCCTGTTTGTTGTCTCTTCTCTCATCTCTTATCTCTAAAAAGATAGTTTGCAGCTTTTTTTTGACGACAAACATTTGTCTCTTTTTTATAATAAAAATAGATAAAGGGTTTTGAATAAGAAATAATTTTTACCAATTCTGAAAATATTTCAAAACTTTAATAACTAATTCCCAAATAATAAACAAATATAGGAGAAATCTTATGAAAGAAAAATTTGAAGCTCTTTGCTCGCCGTTCTTTGAATCATTGAAAAATACTTATTCTAAAAAAATATTCGATGGTGATGCTGCTATAAATTATGAAACAGACCAAGATTGGAGTATAGTTGCAAGAATTAAAAAAAATGATGTTCCGGCCTATATCAGACTTGCTTCAAATAAGGGTATAATAGAGGGAATAATAACTATTAGGCATTTGCCAACAAGCACAGAAATACATAAAGAAATAATAATCGATGCCAAAACACCAGAAGAAATAATAGAACAACTTAAACGGTCAATTGATGAAATATTAGAAGAATTGAGCGAGAAAGTGTTTTTCAAATCAAATTTTGATCTATTTAAATCAAAATGTATTTCATTTGCTAAAAGTAATTTTTTTAAATTTTCAAATAATTAAATATTAAAAATTTGAAAGAAAGGTATATGAGCGATGTGTAAAATAGAAAACAGCAAATACAAATTCCTATTAAAATTTGTTAAAGATTTTGAAAAAATTTACGGCAAAGAAAACTTAACTGTTAATTGTTATCCTGTGAATTCTGTTGATGATTATTTCAATTCTGACGTAATGCCAGAATTTCATTTTCTTAAAAAGAATATATTTGATTACTCAGACTGTTTTTCTTTCAAAGAATCAATATGGGTTCAACTAAAAATAATTAATGAATCACATAGTGAAGTAAAAATTGGAGCCATCAAAAGCATAAAAGGCAATTACAATTCTTTTAATGTAAATATAGAAGAGAAATCTGTAAATAAAATTGAAGTTAATGAAAATACAGATGTTGCTGAAGTCTTTAACTGTTTGGAAAAAGCCATGGAAGAGGTAAACAGACTTCTTGAAGATTCAATAAATCAAAAGATAGTTTGTAATTATATAGACAGCTTTATTGGAGCTGAAAAATACAGTTATATTTAAGGAGATAATTATGAAACTGGAAGAATTAATTTTAAATATGGTGAATAGTATAGAAGACAAAAAGCGTATTTCATATAATGTAAGTTTTGGCAGGCAAGGAGAATTATGCGGTTTTGATACAAAAACCAAATCTAGAAAGAAAACAGGAATTATAAAAGTATTAGGTAATTATAAAAATAAAAGAATTATACAAGTAAATAAAAACATTGATAATTCAATTCTTACGGAAAACAATATATACGTTATGAATATTGAAAAAATCGAATCTGATTACTTTATAAATTACTGCACAAAACGTTTCTTAACAGTAAATAAAGATCTTGAAAAAGCTTTAATAGAACTTAAAGATTTTTTTAATTATTATAAAGAAAAGAATGGTTTAATGGATTCTGGAATTAACGAAAGTAGTATTTATTTATTGGTTAAAGATAAAGACACAAGATTAGGTCGAAATATAACAGGAGCGTCAAAGGAATATGGAATAAATGAAGTTTGGAGTTCTATTGATGTTGATTACTGTTCTAATGGTTATCTTTGCTCATATAGTTTCTAGAATTTGTATATCGTTGTATATTATAAAGGCTGTTGCCTATTTTGATGACAAAATCTTCTGATACATTTTCTATTTCAAAACTTTTTTGTTAGCTTTTGAATATTGGAAAAACCAAGGATACTTTTCAAAAAGAGAGTGTTAGATAGGCTACAAAGTAGAATTTTGTAGTGCTGTAGTAATATTAAAGAAAAATAATTCTTTCTCTAAAATAATCAAGGGCGTTATAAAAGCCCTTGATAAAAACCAGAAATTGTTACCTATAAAAACTAGTTATTTGTTAAAAGTAAATGTATGTAAAGAATAGAATTTTCTTTCATCTGAATAAAGAGTTATTTTTCTTCAATTTGAACATGGACTTTATGACCTAGTAAAAAAAAAGATGTTACAGACATTCCTGTAACATCTTCTGTTTTATGTCTATTATTTTAAATTTTTAATTGAAGAAACATAATCTCTTGGATTAACACGTTCCCCATTAACTTTTACTTCCATGTGGAGGTGTGCTCCAGTAGTCCACTGACCAGTGTTATCAGATAAAGCAACTTGCTGACCACATTCAACTCTTTCTCCCATTTTAACAGTTGCTTTCTGAAGGTGACAATAGAAAGTTTCGTAACCATTATCGTATTTGATTCTAACATAGTTACCTCCACCACTTTCAAATCCTACGCCAGTAACAACACCATTTCCCATTGCATTTAATCTAGTACCAGTTGGAACAGGAAGGTCAACACCATTGTGGAATTTTCTTTCGCCTGTACAAGGATGAATTCTCCAACCATATTCAGAGCTAACACGGTTTGGCATTTTTTCACAAGGTGTTACGCTATCCCAACCACAGGCATCGCCTTTATCCATATTTTCTTTACCTTTTTTAGAGGCTTCAACACCTTTAGCTAATTGAATATAGCCACCGTTTTTGGTATCGCCTGGATAAGAAGGAGTCTTTAAAGAAGCTTTTTCTTTATCTGTAGAAATATAGCTTCTATGCATATAACCTTGCTGACCGTCAACTTCTACTAGATAGAATTCACCAGATTCACCAAGTATTTTCACGCTAGTTCCTTCTGGATATTTTTCAACTACAGCACCCCATGGCCAGCTTCTTAGTCTAAGATTCCCTTTTGCTGTTTTGCCTTCAATCGGATAACCTTCTTTTATTTCTTCTATTCCAGCGGCTTTGGCAATACTAACTTCTGTTATTTCTAACTTAGTTTCCTCAGCAGTTTTTACGTCGCCTTCAACTTTAGTCCCGTCAAACGGATTGGAATAAGCTAAAGATATAAGGGAAACGAACGCTAATAGCGTTAATATCAATTTTGTATGGGAAAAACTTGGATAATATTTTATCAAGTTATCTTTCATTGATATACTCCTTTGTCTAATTTTTTGACAACAATTTATCTATAGTATAATACTTTCAAATTTTATTCTAGTTTTAAATATCTTTACTTATATTATCATATTTTATAATAATTGGTGTACAATTTAATGTTTTGTGTATTATTAATCTTATGTACACTAAGGTTTGCTGTTTAAATGAATGGTAAGGTATTTACGTAACAACGTGAGCGATGGGGGGTGGAAAAGCTAAAGGCATTTTCTTGGTAAATGACGCTAGTATCCACATTTCTCTGTCTTCCCTCTTCCTTCTTCTCTCGGTCGTTTTTAATGACCAACAGAAATCTCTGGCAGAACAAGTTTTATATATTCACTGATTCTTTGTCGGGAATTGGGAATATAGCTGCTGTATATTTCAAGGAAAAGACTAGGGTATTTTGCTTTAATCTTTTCTTTGAATTCAGAAATACTTCT
>CAJOND010000115.1 GCA_905236675.1 Candidatus Rifleibacteriota bacterium
CGCAATCAAACGTATGTTCGAAGGTGACGAACTTATGATAGTTACTACTAGTGGCAAGGTTGTAAGACTTGACGCTGACAAGATACGTGAAACAGGCCGCGCCGCTTCAGGAGTTAAACTCATAACCCTCGAAGGCGACGACCGCCTCATCTCCGTAGTCAGAATCCCTTCAAAAGAAGAACAAGCTGACTAATCTTTGATAAATAACTTATTAAACAGGCTCTCAAAGTAATGTTGAGAGCTTGTTCTATATTATAATATAATTAAGGAGTTTTTTAATATAATGAATGAAAATTTGAAAAATGCAATAAAAACACTTTAGGAAAACATAATATATGTGGTATGTCTAATCGACCAGCAACAAAATATGACGATGGTCCTTTTGGTTGGAATTTAGAAGCAAGTAGCTATGAAAAACAAAGAAATTATATAATGATTTTAGATAATCTACCAAATCTTATGAATGATACAGAAAAATTATCTGACATAGTAATTGGGTTGGTTGGTATAATAATTCAACAACAACAAGAAATGATAGAATTAAAAAATCTTGTAAAAAATGCCATATTGAATAAAACAACCGTTACCGTCCAAGATAATTTCAATCAGCAAATAGAAAAACTAGTTGATAAAAATCGTGATATTGAAAATGCCGAAATACAAGCAAAAATTCATGCTGAAATAGATAATCATTCTATAGAGGATTATTCTTTTGTAGAACATAATAAAGAATTTAACTACCACAGCAAACAAGTTAGCGGTGGATTAAAGGGATTACTTTCTATTCTTGCCTCATTGGAGTTTTCAAGCTAATATTAATAGCTAAAATTGGAAAAATAACAAATCAAAAGAATAATTGCTATTTCAATTATCTTTATATCATATTTATAACAAAGGGGGATTATTATGATAATTGGCGATGATTATTTAATAGAAAAATTAAAAAATCAAGAAGTTACTAAAGAAAATTTACAGGAATTTATCAAAGACACTGCAAAATCAAATAAAGCTCTTATTTCTTCTATGAATGACCTTAGAATGAAAATTAGCGAACAATTAAGACTTAATAAAATTTGCTTTTTGATAGGTAATGGTTGTTCTATATATGCAGGTTCAAAAAATACAAATACCTTTAATTTAATAAATAATACAAATAAAAATTTTAGTAGAATTAATAGAGTCTTAGATGAATTAAAAGAATTAGATATGGAAAAACAGTTAAATAGATTACTCTTTCTTAAAGGGTATTTTAACCTTTTTAAAGAAACTAGGAAAGAAAATTATTTAGATTCAATATATAGAGAAGCTAAAGAAAACCTAATAAATAATTATGTTAATGCTATTGATTATAGCAAATTAAATATACATGAAACTTTGTTGCTAAAATTACGTAACTGTAATAACCTTAGTAAATTACATATTTTTTCACTTAACTACGATTTAATTTTTGAATATGTAATGGATAAATTATTGATAGAGTATTCAGATGGTTTTACTGGTTTTATTAATAGGATTTTTGACCCTCAACATTTTTTTGATAATAAACCAAAAGTAGTTAAATTACATGGCTCTTTAAATTGGATTGAAGAAGGTATTTATATTAAATCTATTCAGCCAAAGTTTATCTTAAAAGAAAAATGTTTAAATTTAGATGTAGAAAAAAATATACCATTGATGATGATTTATCCAACTTCAAATAAACTTTATCAAACTTATAATACTCCATATAGTGAGTTAATGAGATATATGTTAGATTCTTTAAGAACAGATAATAACATATTGTTTGTCATTGGTTACAAATATGGAGATGAACATATTAACGAAATAATAAAGAAATCATTAGTTAATCCTAATAATATTTACTACTTTTTCGATTATAACTGTTTAAGCAGTGATTTATCAAAACAAAATGGATCAATAAATAAAACTGATCAAGTAAATTTTTTAACATATATTAAAGATGTTTCTGAAAAAACTTCAAATATAAATATTATCCAAGGTAAGAATCTTGCTTCGTTTGAATTTTTTGTTAATTATATTTTCCCTGCAGCGGCAGAAAAAACAGATGAAGAAAAACTAATAAAAATCTTAGATGAGATGAGAGAAAAATATGCAAAATAATATATTGGGGCAAATATATAGAATTAATGGATTTAAAGTTTTGGTAAAAGTAAGTGAGATTACCTTAATAAATGATGTTTTTGTTCAAAATTATAATACAAATTTTATTTCAATTGCTTGTTTGGTAGGAACAAAATTATTAGATGGAAGGATATTAATATTAACTATTGAAGAAATATATTGTAAAAATGAAGAAATCTTTTTTGAATCTTCAATAAATGGTGTTTATGATCAAATAAATGAGAATTTTCAGTTTGGAACAGATTCATATCCAATAATAAATGAAGATGTTTTTGTTTTAAACGATAATATATTAGCTTATATTCTAGCTTTTAATAGATTTAATTATAATACTACAATAGGTTCATATATTTATAACAAAGAAATACCTGTTGGATATAATCCGAATGTTTTATTTGGCAAACATCTAGGTATATTTGGAAACACTGGAAGTGGTAAAACCTGCACTGTTGTTTCTCTTATTCAAAACTATATACGTAATAATAAGCAGAAAAATATTAAATTTATTATTCTTGATATAAATGGTGAATACAAAAATGCTTTTTACGAAAGTGAAGCAGAAGGTTTTGAGTTTAGTTCTTTGCGTTTTCATCATTCGAATTTGAATAATTTGGAGTATGGAAAACTATTTAGAGCTGCTGAAGGAATTCAATTTCCAGCCTTAAAAAGCTGTATTGAATTGCTCGCAAAGTCAGAAAATTGGAATATTTGTGATTTAAAGAATTTACTTACAGAATGGCCTCAAAGAAATGGGGTTGATCGATTTTCCATTAATCAACTAACAGGTTTTTTGAGAAGCATGATGTTAAGAATAGAAGCTATTTTAGCAGATAAAGACCTTATTCAGGTAATAGATAATAATGACGATAATGATACGATAGAAAAAATAAAGAAATCTAATAAAAAAGTATTCATATTAGATCTTCCTGTATCTAGCGATTCTTTGGATATTGTTTTATATATTTTATTTAAAAAGTTGTATATAGAAAAAAGAAAACAAAATTTTAATTCGCATGTATGTTTACTTCTTGAAGAAGCCCATAGATATATTGAAAAGAATCAAGAAGAAAGTAAATTAGGTAATTATTATATAGATAAACTAGCAAGAGAAGGTCGTAAATTTGGAATTAGCTTAATTATTTCTTCACAAGTTCCATCAATGCTTTCTTATGAAATTATAAGTCAATGTAATTCTGTGATAATGCATAAAATTACAAGTAAACAAGATTTAGAATATTTAAAAAATATTCTACGGTTATCTAGTAGTGTTTTTTACTCTCAAATGAGTGCCTTGGAAAAACAATATGCTATTGTTTGTGGCGAAGCATTTCCTAATGATGTTGTTGTAAAAATACATGATGCATATCCTTTGCCCAATAGCAATGATCCTGTTATTAAAGATTTGTAATTAGTGTCTGCTCAATATAAAAATATCTTGTATTAATAGATAATTTTAATAAGTTTATATTTGATTTTAGTGAAATGTTAAGTTATCAAAAATGGCTTATTTTCGTTAATAATCTTTGCATTTTTGAATATTCTAAATATTACTCCTCTTTTTTGAAGCTAGTCCAAAAACTCGAAATTTGCCGTAAAATAGTATTCCTTTTTTTGTAGTCTACACATTGTCATAAACGTAATTCTTTCAGGGTTTATCCATACGAATTACTTTTTATGACGAATGTGTAGACAATCAGTATAATCTAATTTTGAATAAAACCTTAGTTTTTGGACAGCCTCTTGTAAAGTGGGTATTTTAGGAAATTCTTTCTATTGAGCAAACACTAATTATTTTAAGAAATCATAAAAGAACAAATAAATACAATAAGATTAACATTATAAATTATGTTAAAAATCTACTATTGTTTTTTTCTAAGTTTTTTATTATTATACTTGAAAATTATTTATATAAAACTAATCACAGGGGTAAAAAATGCAACTTTCTTTCTATGATTTAGAAGATAAAGACTCTATTGATAACGAACTTTTAGAAAAAAGCTGTATAAAAAGAAAACCTAGATTAGTTTCTCTTTTCAGTGGTTGTGGTGGCATGGATTTAGGCTTCAAGAAAGCTGGCTATGATATAGTTTATGCTAACGATTTTGATGCTGATGCCCAAAAAGTTTATGAAAAAAACATTGGTGATATAGATAAAAGAAGTATTTTAGATGTTCCTGTAGATGAAATTCCTGATTGCGATATATTAAACGCTGGTTTCCCATGCCAGCCGTTTTCTAATGCTGGTAACAGAAAGGGTGTAAAAGATTCAAGAGGTAATTTATATAAAGAATGTCTAAGAGTGATAAAAGAAAAACAGCCGAAAGTAATAGTCTTTGAAAATGTCAGAGGTTTGCTTTCAATTAAAGATGAAAAAGGCAATCTTTTGATAGATACTATAGTTAAGAATCTTAACGAGATAGGTGAAGGCTATAACGTAAACTACAAGCTTATAAATGCAAGCGATTATGGTGTCCCACAAAACAGAATAAGGGTTATAGTTGTTGCTTTCAGAAAAGATTTAGAAGAAACTTTTGTGTTTCCTCCGACAAAAAATAAAGTCGGTTTAAGTATTGGTAATATAATAGATATTCCTAAAGAAATACCAAACCAAATTGATTGGGAATTTTCTCCACAGGCTCTTTCATTAATAAAATTAATTCCAGAGGGTGGTTCTTGGAAAAGCATACCTTACGAATTACTTCCAGATAGGTTGAAGAGAATTCGTGACAATATGAAGAAATATCATGCTCCAAATATGTATAGACGGTTTGCCAGAAATGAGATAGCAGGAACAATAACCGCTTCTGCACAACCTGAAAACTGTGGCATTATTCACCCATTAGAAGACAGGCGATTTAATGTGAGAGAAATTGCTAGAATACAGACTTTTCCTGATGATTTTGCTTTCTTTACAGATGAAAAGAAGTCGGTTCAGAATATGTACAAAGTCATAGGGAATGCTGTGCCACCATTATTAGCTGAAGTTATCGCTAAAGCTATAAAAAAACAACTGAAAAATAAATTTTATTGAGGTATTTATTTGAAAGTTATTTTCCCTTCCGAAGAATCAATAAATGCTTGTGTGGATTATTTTAAAAATCTAGCAATAGCTTCTCCAGAACAATATGGATTGTTCCTATTTTTCAAAAGTTTAGGCTTTAACAGTTTGGAATACAATAAATTTCCGAAAGTAAGTTTTATTGATGAAGATACTAGAAAAAGTTACTTACAAAAATTATATTTATTGTCTGGTCTTTTTGATTCAGAAACAGAAAATGGAGAAAAAAAATGTTGTTTATTTCCATTTTCAATAACAGATGAGATTGGCAAAAAAGACTTATATAATCCAGGAACATCATTTAAAGGTTTATTAAGTCGTTTAAGAGATACCGTTGACAATACATTAATTGACAATTCTAAATTTTTAAGAAAAGATGATAGCAACCCTGATAATTTTAAATTTCCTAAAAATTACATAAGTCTTTTAAAAACAACATTTTTACAAGATAAGAAAATTTCTATATCAAAACTATCTACTTGGTGTTTCAGATTTAGAGGTGTTGATTGTCCAGACGAATGGCTAAATAATCCTAATGTTGATATTTATAAAGCCTATACTAGAATTTGCATTAAAAAGACTATCGAAGAATTACAAATTAATGATGAAGAATTATCTGAACTGTTTGTATATGATGAAGTTGATTTTATAAAATTTAGTGATAAAAAATTATTAGGTTCAGTATTAAGAAATAAATTATCTTTTCACAAAGACTATAAGCCAAATATAACAAAAATACCTTCTGGAGGAATTTCTTATATGGATAATATAAATAGCATAGATATTGAAACTACCGAAGAACTTGCTCAACCAACAGGAAATAATATTACTTCTGAAAAACTATTAGAATTGCTAAATGACACAAAGCAAGTGATACTTTATGGAATACCTGGAACCAGTAAATCATTTTTAACAAATGCTATTAAAAAGTCTTTTGAAGAAACAGTTGTTATCCAATTTCATGCAAGTATAAATTACGAACAATTTATTGGTGGTATTACAGTCAATGATAAAGGTGAGTTAACAAGCAAAGAAGGTATATTTTTAAGTTTCTGTGAAAATGCTAAGAAAAATACGGATAAAAATTATTTGTTTGTAATTGATGAAATAAACAGGGGAAATGTTTCAAAAGTTTTTGGAGAAACTATATTAGCTTTAGATAGAGACTATGAAGTATCTTTACCAAATAGCATTAATGGAATAATTAAGTTTGCTATACCTAATAATGTTTATTTGTTGGCAACAATGAATTCTGCCGATAGAAGCATCGCTCAAATTGATTATGCTATAAGAAGAAGATTTGCTTTCGTTAAATTCTATACTAATTATGAAATTATAAGTTTAATTTCTGATTGTTCATTAATTCCTGATATTAAACCTAGTATCTTGTTAAAAAGCATAAATAAAGCATTGTTCAACACTTTGAAAGATGAAAATTTATTGTTAGGTCATGCTTATTTTATGCCTAAATGGGCTTATAATAATAAAACTGGTAAAATACAATGGTCTTATAATATTATTCAAAAACTAATGAATTATTATATTATTCCTATGATTGAAGAATATACTTATGGAAATGAAAGATTTTTAATAAATATACTAGGACAAGAACTTCCGAAAAGGATAAACGACACAGAATTATTTATAAGAGAACTAAAAAAACAATTTAAAGTAAATTGAGGTTAATATTGTCAACTATAACCCATATAAACCAAGGAGATTCAGTAATACTGTTGTCAGAAGAAATTGAAGTTCTTGAAAAAATACTAAGTTCTTTTAACATCAGTTCTAATTGCATAGATAAACAGCAATCTATTATTTCTTTTCCACAAAGCTATGTCGGATATATTAATTTGCCTACAAGAAAAATACTAATTGAGCCAAAACATATAGGGGTGGATTTAAGACATATATTAAGGATTCACTTTTTTCTTTATTCTCTTCAAAACGAAGATTTTGACGAGCCTATTTATGATTTAGACTCAAATAAAACTGTAGATATATTGAAAAGTTTTATTTTTGAATTGAGTAAAGTAGTTAAAAGAGGTTTACCTGTTTCATATAAGTATTTTAATGAAAATATAAAAGAGTTAAGAGGTAATTTAGATTTAATTAAAACAACCATAAATTTAAAATTACATAGAAATAATATATTCTGTTGCAACTTTGACGATTTATCACTTGATGTACCTATAAACCAGTTATTACTTATGGCTCTTGTTAAATGTGAAAATCTTGGCAATGAAATAGGGCAAATAAAGAAGTTTTTCATAAATGTTTCTTTACCCAAAACAATACCGAATATTGTTTTAAATACAAATACTATGTATTGTAAGAAAGCCGTTACCTTAGCATATATGATACTGAACAATATATCGGTGAATGATTTTGGTGAAAAAGGCTATGGAAATAGTTTTCTAGTAAATTTTGACAAATTATTTGAAGATTTTGTTAAACTAATACTTACAAAACATAGCGGAGATTTTAATTTTACTTATTGGGATAATGAAAAGCCTTATGCAAGTTGTTTCACAGATGAAGGTGAATATACAAAATCTTACATTCCAGATTTAATTTATAATTATGACCCTGCAAATGTTTCCGCATACTGTATTTTGGATATGAAAAACAAAGTTTCTATGCCGTTTAATAATGCAGATGTGTATCAAATGTTTTTTTATGCAAACCAACTTAACTGTAAAAAAGTAATTTTATGCTACCCATCCTCAAAAGACAGGCAAAACGCAAGATTGAGTTTTGGTAACGAATCGTTTTTTTTAAAGAGATTAGAAGCTGTTTATATTAATATAGCAGGTGATACGGCTTTAGAATTTAAAAACAATATTATCAACTTCATAGAAAAAGTTAAAAGTTTGTTATAATTTTTTGCTACACAATCAAAAATTGCTATTTAATAAATAGCAAACTTGCATTATTAAATAGTGTCTGCTCAATATAAAAAGAAATCGAATTAAAATCACTATTTAATATGAATATAGTTTCTTATTTTGGTATATTATGATACAATAATGTAAGGTAAAAGCGAGTTTTAGAAAAATTGCCCTGCATTTTGAGGTGACATAATGTATAAATTTCATAAACCTGTCCAAGGTAACTTCAATGATTTTAACCAGTCTTGCGGCATGTCTCTAAATCCAGATAACGAGCTTGTTAAAATGCGTGACCTGATTCCCTGGAGAGATTTTGAGCCTCAATATGCAGAATATTTCAGTAAGGCTACAAAGGGTAAAGGGGCTCTTTCTTTGCAGATAGTTCTTGGATCGCTAATATTACAACTTCGCAGCGGTCTGTCAGATATTAAATTTGTAAAGGCTCTGGCTGAAAATCCATACTGGCAGTATTTTATAGGACTGAAATCCTTCTCGCAGAAAGCACCGTTCGGATCGACAAGCCTTGTCTATTTCAGAAAAAGGATTACAGCTGACATTATCAACTCTATGAATGAAACGCTTCTGAAAAAGCTTACTGAAATCAGGAACAATTCAGGTGTGAAAGGCGATACTGCTGTGGATGAGAGCACAACAATACTGGATGCGACATGTGCTCCTTCCTATATTTCTTTCCCCACAGACACAGGCATTCTAAATGAATCCCGCAAGCATCTGGAAAAGATAATAGATGAGCTTTACGAATATTCTGGATTATCAGAAAAACCTAGGACATACAGAAGGACTGTTGACAGTGAATACCGTAGTTTTTCCAAGAAAAAAAGGAATTCTTCCGAAGAAATCAAGAAAATGAAGAATCGCCTTCTTAACTGCCTGAAAAGAAATTTCAGACACATTGAGAGCTTTGTCGCTTCTGGTATTGAAATAAGTGAAAAGCAAAGAAATTATTATGAAACAGTTCAAAAAATATATGCACAGCAGAAGGAGATGTATGACAAAGGCATAAACAGGACTGAAAACAGGATTGTCAGTCTTGACAAACCGTTCCTGCGACCTGTGGTCAGAGGCAAGAAAGGAACTCCGGTTGAATTCGGTGCAAAATTCGATGTAAGCCTTGATGAGAACGGTTGGGCAAGAATGGAAAAGATCTCTTTCAATCCGTATAATGAGAGCGAAGTATTGATCGATGCTCTGGAAAGATATAGGGAAAGAGAAGGGAGATACCCGAAAAGGGTTCTCTGCGATGGGATATACAGAACACGCAGGAACATCAGTTTCTGCAAAGAACACGGAATAAGAATATCCGGACCTAGACTGGGAAGACCACAGGCAGATAAAAGCAAGGAAAACAAAAAAATAGAAAAACAGGATTTGAAAGACAGGATTGCAATAGAAAGGTTTTTCAGTCTTGCAAAAAGAGGCAATGGTATGGGGGTGATAAAGGCAAAACTAGCTGAAACAACTATTATGACTATAGCTTTGTCTGTCCTTGTAACAAATTTATTCTCTATCTGCTACAAATATTTTTTTGTCTTTTATTTTATTAATTGTGATAATTTCTGTTCTGAACCTTTTACCTGGATTGAATTTTCAGATGAATAAATTTTTGGCTTTCTATTGAGCAAACACTAAATAACTAAAACAATATAAAAGCAATTACAATAAAAAACTTAAAAAATTTGGTTTTAACTCCAACCATCGTTAGCTTTTTCCCTAAAACTAAAAAATAAATAAGACAGGCCGTGGCACTATTACCGTTCGTGCTGTTACCGAAATCGAAGAATTTAACAAGGGAAGAGACCGCATTGTTGTCAAGGAACTTCCCTACCAGGTCAACAAGGCGAGACTT
>CAJOND010000116.1 GCA_905236675.1 Candidatus Rifleibacteriota bacterium
CCACTCGCACCATTAATTCTAACACTCTAAAAAAATTTTGTCAAGAGGGTACGAAACTTTTAAAAAACTGTTTGTGAAAATTGTTTGGGGGTGTTTTTTTATATATGATAGAACAAAATTTTTATGGTGTGAACTACCAAAGACGGGTTTTCCTCTTTTTTATAGGGAGTATATATGACTAAAACATATTTCTTAGAAAAGTACAAGATTTATAATGCGTTTTCCCTGGTTTTTTATTACATCTCTTTACTTTTTGCTTTAAGTCAATTATAATAAATATTCAATTTCATAGCTTTGATGGTGGTTTTTAGATAAAGTTAAAAAAACACTTTCAGAGTGATGTTGTTGTATTTGTAAATTTTCTCTTAGGAGTTTTCTCGATGTTAAACACACAAGTTCAGGAACTGGAAGCTAATAAAGTTGCTTTAACAGTTGAAGTAGAAAAAGAAAAAGTTGACGCAGCTTATAATAGCTTTTTTAGTCGAGCAGCACGTCAGATTAGAATCCCTGGTTTCAGACAGGGCAAAGCACCTCGTAATGTTATAGCTGCAGCTATGGGCCAAGAATATGTTAAAGCCCAGATTGAAGAAGAATTGATTCAAGAAGTTTATGCACAGGCAATCAGAGATAATAAACTTCAGCCTGTAGGTCGTTTTGAATTAGTTGAATCAAATTTAAAAGAAAATGAACCTTATAAATTCAAGATCCAGTTTGAAGTAAGACCAAAACTTGGTGAATTTAATTATAAAGGAATGTCAACTCAAGTTCAGCGCGAAATCGTTGATGAAGAAAGTGTTGACAAAGTAATTGAACAAGTACGTGAACAACAGAGCAAAACCGAAGCTATTGAAGATGGCGAATTGAAAGTTGGCGATTACTTTTCTGCTAAATTGGAAGTCACCTGTGATGGCGAAGCTGAAGAAGAACTGTCTGATGACAAAATGACTCATAAGCTTTTAAAAGATGACAAACTTTTTGGCTTCTGCGAAGGCATGAAAATTGGTGAAAGTCGTACAACTCAGCGAAAGAACGAAGATGAAAGCCAGAAAGATTCAAAATACTATGGCAAGACTCTAGAATATAAAGTTACTCTTGTTCGCATTTCTAGACCAACTCTTCCAGAACTTAACGATGAATTTGCCCAGAGATTGGGTGATTATAAAGATGTTGAAGCTCTTAAAGTTAGAATTCGCGAAGATTTAGAAGAACGTGCAAAGTTTGATGCTGAAGAACGAGCTTTTGACGATATTCTTAGCAAAATTATAGAAGAATATAAATTTGATGTTCCTGAAGCAATGATTCAGAGCACAATAGATTTCTTTATCCAGGGTTTAGACCGTCGCTGGAGACAGTTTGGAACAACTATCCAGGATTATCTCCGCAATTCTGGTAAAGATGTTCACGAATTCCGAGAAAGCTTCAGAGAAAGAGCTCTTCGCCAGACTAAGATGATGCTTATTATCGATGCTATTGGTGAAAGAGAAAACATCGAAGTAACTGACGCTGATTATCGTGAAGAAATTGAAAAACGGGCTAAAGAATATAATATGCCAGTTGAAAAGCTTCTAGAAACCTTATCACAAAATGATGGCGAAGAAAATGTAAAATTTTCTTTAAGAAGTCAAAAAATTCGTGACTTTATACTAAAAAATAATGAAGTAAAATACGATATGGTTAAAGAAGCTGACGAAAACAAGGAGGAAGATGAAGCGTGACAATGGTTCCTATAGTTATCGAGCAAAGTAGCCGTGGGGAACGCGCTTTCGACATCTATTCTCGTCTATTAAAAGATCGTATTATCTTTTTGGGCGGTGGAATAGATGACGGTGTAGCCGATGTTGTTGTAGCTCAGCTTCTATTTTTGGAATCCGAAGATCCTGAAAAAGATATCTCCATCTATATTAATAGCCCTGGAGGTGTTGTTACAGCTGGTATGGCTATCTACGACACAATGCAATACATCAAACCTGATGTAAGCACTATTTGCATAGGACAGGCCGCAAGTATGGGTGCATTCTTGTTGGCGGCTGGTGCTAAAGGCAAACGTTATGCATTACCTAATTCCAGAATCATGATTCATCAGCCATTAGGTGGTGCTCAGGGACAAGCTAGTGATATCGAAATTCAGGCTCAGGAAATTCTGCGAATGAAAGATTCGTTGAACAACATCTTGGCCGCTCACACTGGGCAACCTTTGAAGCAGATAAAGAAAGACACTGATCGTGACTTTTTCATGTCTGCTAAGGAAGCTAAAGAATACGGTCTTATAGATGAAGTAGTTCAGCGGAATGTAGTAGCAAAACCGACTGAGGAGTAAGCATGCTTTCTAAGACCCCGCAATTTCACTGTTCTTTCTGCGGAAAAGGACAAGATCAGGTCCGCAAACTTGTTGCTGGACCTGATGTTTACATCTGTGACGAATGTATAGGCTTATGTAATGACATCATTATTGAGGAACTAGATGAAGAAGCACCTCAAGTAATGGAGAATACATTAAAACCCAAAGATATAGTCAAGGTTCTAGACCAATACGTTGTTGGTCAGGAAAGAGCCAAAAAGATTCTTTCTGTAGCGGTATACAATCATTACAAACGATTAGCTCTTGGTGATGAACATAAAGATGATGTAGAAGTTCAGAAATCGAATGTTTTGCTTATTGGACCAACTGGTTCTGGTAAGACTCATCTGGCTCAAAGCTTGGCAAAGCTTTTGAATGTACCTTTCTGTATTGCTGATGCAACCACTCTTACAGAAGCTGGTTACGTAGGAGATGATGTTGAAAGTATATTGTTAAATTTGCTTCGAGCAGCTGATTATGATGTGCAAAAAGCAGAACGTGGTATTGTCTATATAGATGAAATAGATAAAATTGCTCGAAAGAGTGAAAATGTCTCTATCACACGTGATGTATCAGGTGAAGGGGTTCAGCAAGCACTGCTTAAACTTCTTGAAGGTAAAATTGCTCAGGTTCCTCCACAGGGTGGTCGTAAACATCCTCATCAGGAATTTATACAACTCAATACAAAAAATATTCTATTCTTATTAGGTGGTGCCTTTGAAGGAGTAGAAAAAATAATTGAAGCTAGAACTGCCAAAAAGACTATGGGCTTTGGTTCAACTCCTGTTCTCAAGAGTGAAAGAAAGATTGGCGACCTGTTAAAGGATATTATGCCTGGCGATTTGCTTCGTTTTGGTTTGATACCAGAATTTATTGGTCGTGTTCCTGTTTTGGCAACCTTCGATAATCTTCGTGAAGCTGATTTGGTAAAAATTCTTACAGAACCAAAAGATGCTTTGGTTAAGCAGTATGCAAGACTGATGAAGATGGAAGGCGTAGATTTGGAAATTACTCCAAAGGCTCTTTCTGCAATAGCTAAAAAGGCTATAGAACAGAATACCGGTGCTCGTGGCTTGAGACGAATTATTGAAGAACTCATGCTTGATCTTATGTATGAAATTCCTTCAGATAATTCCGTTGCAAAAGTAATTATTCACGAACGCTGTGTTGAAAACAAAGAACCCTATCAGATTGTCTACAAAGTTGAAGGTCAGATAGCTTAAATAAGCAAAAAGAAGCAGTAAGTATTTTTATATAATACTTACTGCTTTTTTTTTGCTTTTTAGAGATAAGGGGATTGTTTTGACAACAAAATGCAAGATATTACTATAATTTAATTTCTAAGGTAAAATTATCTTTTTAAGACTAACCTTCTGAAACACCAGTAACTACAACAAAAACCAACAACAATAAAAACGGTGATTTTAGCCAACTAGGCGTTGTCGAGGTTGGTGGTTAGGGATTGGTGGAGATTTTCGCTATCCAAGTTAGCACAATAACCGTCATTGCAAGAGGCTGTGCTAGAACTAATTTTTAAGTCCAAATTATATTATGCTAATTGCCTACAAATTTGTCATAAAGCGTATAGCGTATGGGCTTTAGCCCTGAAAGCTATACGGTTATGACAATGGGTAGGCTAACAAACAAAGATGCCTTTTAGGATGGAGTAGTTAGATATATCCGTTAGGACAAGCGGAGGCTTTAGAAAACACAAATACCCACAATAAATTTGTGAAAATCATCACAAATAGCAAAAAAATATCAGCAAAACTAGTAAAATTCTGCTATAATCTTACAAAAAATTTGTTAGTAATAGGAGTGCTTTATTTTCCATGTTTGGAGATACTCTTAAAATCCAGAATATCAGTGAAATTGCAGATCAAGATGCTATTATACAAGAACAAGCCAGTAATGTTACAAAATTAACTTATCAAGAAGTTGAAAACAAATCACAGGAAATAGCAGATCTACTTAATAAAGTTGGTATATCCAGAGGAGAAAGAATCCTCATGGTTACAGAAAACCATCTTTATTGGATGCCTATTTTTATAGGTATTGCAGGATCAGGTAAAATTGCAGTTCCATTAGACGGAAATACTGCTTTAGATAGATTTAAATCTGTTTTAGAAGATAGTAAGCCTGCTGTAATTATAATGATGCGAAAGTATTCGCAGAGATTTAGCAAATTAATTCCAGATGATTATAAAGCTAAATTTATATTTGAAGACGAATTTGAAATTCTAGTTAAAGGAAATAGTTCTTCTCATACACCAGCAAATAGAGAAGTAAAAGCACATGATATTGCAGCTTTAATGTATACATCAGGCACAACAGGCCGACCCAAAGGTATTATGCTCAGTCACAGAGCACTTATAGAGTCAGCAAGAATAGCTAAAGATTTGGTTCATTGTCAGGCAAAAGATAAAATTGTTACCATTTTGCCATACAGCCATGTTTTTGCACTTGTAGACTCAGGTATAGCTCCTTTATTCTGGCATGCAACCATCATTTTATGCAACACATTGGATCCTGCTGAAATGTTTGGTTTAATAATCAAGTATCAATCTAGATTCTTGCTTGCAGTTCCAAGACTCTGCGATTTATTGGCATTATCATTTATGCAGAATCCTGATTTCAAACTGCCTCCTGTTGAACTGATTGTTGGTGGAGCTGCTCCTAATCCAAAGACTATTATGTTCCTGGCTAGTAAAGGTGTTAAGATTTCTCAAGGTTTCGGCATGACTGAAACAGCAGCTGGTATCATATTCAATGAAGGAGATTGCCCGCCCGAATCAATTGGTAAACCACTAGACGTAGTTAAAGTTAAACTTGGTAATCCGGTTGATGGAGTTGGTGAATTATTAATATCTTCACCAACATTGTTATCTGGCATCTATAATCAACCAGAAGTTGATCAGTCCTTGTTTGAAGATGGCTATTTCAAAACTGGTGATTTGGCTTATATTGATGAAAATAACGTTATATATATTCGTGGAAGAGCAAAAGAAGTTATTATTTCTGGCTCTGGCGTTAATGTTTATCCTGATGAATTAGAAGTTCGTCTTGGAATATTAAAATTTGCTGAAGAATACTCGATTTTCGGTATTATGTTAGATGGTCTTGAAGTTCCTGCTTTCGCATTTGTTCCTAGAAAAGGCGTATTTGAAGGAAAAGCTTCAGAAGATGTCCTTAAGTTTGTGGAAGCTGATTTGAGAGCAAAAACCCAAGATTGGCCAGAACCCGAAAAAATCAGAAAGATTTTCATGCTTGGCTCCCCTCTTCCCCGCTCTGCAAGTGCAAAAGTAAAACGTTTTGAATTAGCAGAAGCTTTAAGTGGAAAAGAACACAAACCAGCTGAAGTTGGTCCAAAACAGGAAGAAATCAGCTCTCAGCCAAGAAATGAACAACTCTTTGAAGAATTCAGACAAGAAATAGCAAATTTCTTAAAGGCTGACTATCACAAGATTAAACTTACAACTAGACTAGATTCATTTATTCAGCTAGATTCTCTCGGAATCATAGCTATGCTTCTAAAACTAGAAAAACGTTTTGGTATTTCCTTTAAAGAATTGATAGGCAGTTCAGTAGAAACATTCGATGATCTGTTCTCATTCTTAGCAACTAAAGTTGATACAAGCAAAATGTCTCAGGTTAGCCGTTCAGAAACAGCGACAAGTGATGATATGCCTCCGCTGTTAGATTATTCTCTTGAAGCTATTGAAGCCCGACAGAAATTTATTAGAAATTATACTGGCAATCAGAACTTTGCGTTACCAAAACCTGATGATCCAGAAGCCTATTGTGGCAACATCGAAGGTTTTGCTGGTTTTGTAACATTACCAATAGGTATTTGTGGACCTCTTAAAGTAAAAGGCCAGGTAGCCAACGGTGATTTCTATGTTCCATTGGCTACTACAGAAGGTGCACTAGTATCCTCTGTCGCCCGTGGTTGTCAGATTATAACCATGTCTGGTGGTGCAGAAGTTAGAATATTAGAAGACAGCTTGATAAGAACTCCAGTATTTGAATTTGTTGCTCTTTCTGATTTGGAAAAATTCTCTGAATGGATCATTAACAATTTTGCTGGAATCAAGAAAGCTGCTGATGCAACAACCAAGTTCGGTAAGCTTCTTACAATCGAACAATATCCAATAGGTACACAGCTGGTTTTAAGAATGGTATATTCTACAGGTGATGCTTCAGGACAGAATATGACAACAATAGCAACAAGAGCTGCCATTGAATATATTCTCAATGCTTATGACGGTTCAATTTACGATTGGTTCCTAGAATCCAACCTTTCTGGTGATAAGAAAGTAAACGCTGTAAACTTCACTAGAAATCGTGGAAAGAAAGTTGTTGCTGTAGTAAGAATACCTGCAGAAATAGTTAAACAATTCTTGCATACAACTGCAGAAAGAATCATAAGACTTGGCGAATTAACTATGATAACTTCGTTACAGGCTCATTCTTATGGTGTTCAAGCCCATTATGCGAATATGTTAGCCGCTGTTTATATAGCTGCAGGGCAGGATCCTGCTTGTGTTGCAGAATCTGCTTGCGGTGTAACTTACATGAAGCTAATAGATGGAGCATTGCAAATCAGCGTAACTTTACCAGACATTATGGTAGGCACAGTTGGTGGTGGAACAAGACTTCCAACTCAGAAGAAGTGCTTAGAAATAATGCAGTGTGCTGGTCCTGGAAAAGCCAAGAAACTCGCCGAAATCTTAGCCGCTACAGTCCTTGCTGGTGAAATATCAATTACAGGTGCTATGGCATCTGATGAATTTACTAACGCCCATGCAAAATATGGTCGCAGTGGTGGTTTGAATAAAAAGTAAAATAGCAAAAAAAACGCCTGATATAAATCAGGCGTTTTTTTTTCAAATGAATGAGGATAACTTTATTTGTCCGTGAGTTTTTGATTTAAGATTTTATTTTATGAAACAAAGAATTTTAAAAAAAATGAAAGATAGCGGTATTCAGTGGATTGGGCAGATCCCTAAAGAATGGAAAGTCATAAAATTTAAATACTCATTTAATATTGTGGGAGGGAATGGTTTCCCCGATAGTCTTCAAGGTAATGAAACAGGAGACTATCCATTCTGTAAAGTTAGTGATATTAATGGCGGGTCCGATTATGTAGAAAAAGCACAAAATTATGTAACTAAAAAGATAGTTTCCGATCATAATTTCAACGTAATTCCTATTAATTCAATAATTATGTCTAAAATAGGTATTGCTCTAATGAAAAATCATCGGAAAATTAATACTGTTGAATGTTGCATAGATAATAATACTCAAGCACTAATACCTAGAAGATGCGACAACTTAAAATATTTATTTTATCTTAGTAAATTACTTGATATGAAATGGTTTGATAATAATGGAACCATACCTAGCATAAACAATAGTAAATTGCTTAACTTCTTTGTTCCTGATATTGATATAACTGTTCAAACCCGCATAGCAAGTTTTCTAGATCAGAAATGTTTGGCTATTGACTCTGTGTTAGAAAAGACTAAAGCCTCCATTGAAGAATACAAGAAACTGAAACTTTCGGTGATAGCAGAAGCAGTCACTGGTAAATTGAATATTGGTGCTGAGTGGCAAGATTTAGGGTATAGGGCACAGGGAGCGGAGAGAAATGGAAATATTTTAGCAAACGAAAATCTCAGCCATAATCGTCATTGCTGTATAAGTCAATCAATTAGTTACATTTTAGTTCCTAATTATTAGATTTTTCTGAGTCTTTTAGTTTTTCTCTGAAATCCTTTGGAGTAA
>CAJOND010000117.1 GCA_905236675.1 Candidatus Rifleibacteriota bacterium
AAGTTAAGCTTAAGAACCATGCACTAATAAAGGCGTGGTCATATCCAAAAGCTTCTTTTGCATAAGAATAAACACCGCCTGCATCAGGACATCTGTTCAAGGATATTCCCAATGTATCAAATAAGGGAAACCCATACTCATTAATTCTTTCCATGTAATATAAACCAAAGTCGTTTCATAAAGACACGCGATACCATTATGAAAATGTGAATAGTTTTCTGGATCTTTTGCCATTAAATTATGTAAAATTTCATCTTCTTTTATTAGTGCAACATTTAATGCCCTAAAAATCATATCGGTTATTTCTTTATTCATTATTTCTCCTTTACAATAATCATATAATTAGCACTTTCTCTTTTAAGTTATTCTAAATCGAATTATCTCATTAAGCAATAAACATAGGATTCAAACTAATAGTAATAATAATTAGTATAGTTCTTAGTTATAAATGCCGATTTCGTCAAGTTTTATATAGCTTAATATTGTTGGTGCTACTTTAAAATCACTAGAATATTTAAAATCTTTATCTATTTTACATTTTGCAACAAGTAGTTTTAATTCATCTATGCTATTAACACCAAACAATGGGAACAAGTACTTTTGGCAATATTCTTTAGATTTTATTTTTATCCATTCGATAGGAGGATTTTTTACATAAACATATAACGAAGGGAACCAACTGCATTTGTCTAAAGCTTGACTGACTTGATATATAAATAAATCTGACTCTGCAATATTATCACCTGTAAAGATAGGAAGTTTTAATCTTGATTTATATAAATCATCTGCCAATATACTAAATCTATTTTTCCTATCTGATGTTGGCTTGTATAAAGCTTCAATTATTTCACCACGATAATCAAACATAGAAAAACTACTAGCTTCTATTTTATTACCATTACTAGAATAATCAAGAAAATATGTATGGGTTAAGATTTGATTTATAGATTTATAATCTTGAATGTGTCTTAAATAAGTTATTGTTAAAATAAAAAGTTCCCAAATATGGATATTAAAAATATCAAAATCATATAAATTTACACAATAAGGGTCACCACCAAATGATTTAATATTGGTTAAAGTATTATATAAATTTTCAAAGAAAGAACATAAATTATCAGTAAAATCATTAGTTTCACTTACTAGAAGTTCTAAAAAATCTAAGTAAATATCTCTAATAGGTTTCATATTGCAGAAGTTATCATAAGCTTGTTGGGGAGTGGTATTTTTAGTGTAGAATTTTTTTAATGTTTCTATATAATCAGTTTCAAACTTAGTAATACAATAACTTTTCTTTTTATCATTATTAGAACCTTTGATTTGTTTTATTAAATCATTTAAGGGAAAATAATTGACTTTATCTTCATCTAGCCAATCTGGTTTTTTACCCAATTTTGGTTTACTGTATTTAGGTTTATCATAAATATTACGTATTAGTTGTTCATAACTTTCGTCATATTTATCTGAGTCGGTAAAATCAATATAAAAACGTGAATTTATAAAAGTAGGTAAAAAAGGCTTATTTTCTTCATCTTTTTCTATAATTAATGGTATAAATTTTTCTTGCTTTGCATTTGTGTATATTTCACTAGAAATAATAATGGTTTCAGTGCCAACTCCACCAGTTCTATTATCAGCTTTTTCTTTATAGCTTTTATCACAAATAAGCAATACTTTAGTTATGTCAGAGTCATTAACTGGATTTTCCATAAACTTGTATATATCGTGACCTAGCTTTAAATCCCATTTATCCCAAACAACGTCGACACCATCGGCACAAAGTTTATTAGCTAAATCAGAAACAAAATTTTCAGTTTTCCAACTATAGGAAATAAATATTTTTGGTATTTTATCTTCTTGCATTTTATACACCTGTTGAGGAATTAGGGGAACATTTGTTGGAGGAGGGCTTTTTTAAGAGTTTTGTAATCTTCGAGGATTTGTTGTTCTATAAGAATTTTAGATTGAAAAGTTTTTATAGCAGAAGATATTTTGTTTTGTTCTTCTATGCTAGATGGACACATAAAACTAAACTTTTCATAATCATTTTTATTTAACCCTGGCTGACCAGAACGCATAGAAATTTTCTTTACCCAATTTTTATAATTACTTGAAATAGTTTGCAGAAAAATAAAGTAGCTGTCATAATCTTCTTTTATATGACCTCTAATCAAGTAACCTGCAAAGTACATTTTACCATCTTTGGGATTATATAAATAAGTTTTCCCGACAGAAGCTCCTGTTCTTGCAAATAACAAATCATTTTCTTTTACTAAAAATTTATCTAATAAATTACCATCTGGAGAAACAACATCATCATTCAAATATTGATGTGTATTATCATCAATATCGGTAATTCTTATATATTTATTTTTGCCATCAAATTTTTTAGAAGGAACACTTAAACCATATTCAAGCGAAGTCATAACTTCACCAATACTTGTTAATTTCCAATCGGGGTAGTTTGAACCGTCTTGTTTTTTGAAGCGAATTTGTTGAGAAAAAAGTTTTTGAATTAAGCCTTTTTTCATATCTTCGTAATCTTTGACGATTCGCTCTTGGTTTTTGATTTTAGAGTCAATACAAGATAGAAAGTCAGAGATTTTTTGTTGTTCGGCTGTTGAAGGGATTTTTATAGGTATTTGTAAAAATTGCTCTTTGTTTAAAACTCTATTGCGACCAGCACCGCCTGGAGAAGCAACCATTAAATTATATTCCATTCTTTTATCTAGAATTAAATATTTATAGAAAGCAGGAATTTGACCTTCTTTAAATTTATAAGTCGGAAATCTATGAGAAACTATTTTCCCTTCATCTTCTTCTTTGGTAATAGCAATAGCGTGTTCCCAAGCAAAAGTTATGTTTACGATCAAATTATCTTTGTGAACAACATACATTGTATCAACATCTAAACCTTTACCTTCAGGAACATATTCTTGAAAGGTGCCTTTAGCGTGGCAGTATATACCTACTCTCGTATAGCCATTTTGTGGTATTGGTATTGGTTCTAAATTTTCTTCAACAACTTCACCTAAAGATGTTTGCAACCAATCTTCTTTAAATTCTGGAAATCTGTATTTAGGTATCAACATTGTTTAACCTCTCAAAAACCAAGTTGGGAAAGAAAAGAATTTAATTTTTCATCTATTGCTTTGCTATCTTCTTTATGTTGTAAAAGTTGTTTTTGAACAGCAATAATATTTATATCTTCTTCTTTTTCAAAAGTATCTACATATCTTGGTATATTGAGATTATAGTCATTTTCTTCAACTTCTTTTAAAGTAGCTATATGACAATATTTATCAATATCAACTCTGTTTTTATAAGCAGTAACTATTTTTTCTATATGTTCATCGGTGATATAGTTTTGAGTATCACCTTTTTCAAAGTCTTTACTTGCGTCTATAAAACAGATATTGTCAGAGTTCCCGTTTCTTTCTTTTTTCAATACCATACAGCAAACAGGTATCGGAGTACCTTGAAAACAATTAGCGGGCAAACCTATAACAGCATCTATTAGATTGAGATTTTTAATCAGGTATTTTCTAATTGTTTCTTCTGAATTGCCTCTAAATAAAACTCCATGCGGTAATAAAACAGCTATACGACTATCGCCCATATCCATATGATAAACCATATGTTGTAAAAAAGCATAATCAGCTTTACTAGAAGGAGCTAATTTACCATATTGAGAAAATCTATCATCATCTAAAAATTTCTTATCGGCTGACCATTTAGCGGAGTATGGAGGATTAGCAACCTGAACAGTAAATCTTTCCTTTTCAAAATTAGTATCATCTTCCAGAGTGTCTACATTGATTATATTGAAGTTATTATAATCAATATTATGCAAAATCATATTCATACGAGCCAAGTTGTAAGTACTGCTTGTATATTCTTGACCATAATATTTTGTGACATCTGCATAATCACCAACTTTTAAAAGAAGTGAACCTGAACCACAAGCAGGATCACAAACAGTTTTTACTCTAGTTAATCCTAAAGTTGCTAGACGTGCTACAAGTTTACTCATATTGGTAGGAGTATAAAATTCACCGCCTTTTTTACCAGCGGTTTGAGCAAATAAGCCTATTAAATAAACGTAGGCTGTTCCCAATATGTCAACATCTGTATCAATCAAATCAACTTCAATACTGTCTATAGTAGTTAAAACGGTTCCTATTAGTTTACTTCGTTGTTTTATTTCTTTACCGAGTTTAGTTGACTTTAAATCCATATCTGCGAATAAACCGTCAAAATCTGGTTCACTGTCTTGACCTTGCGTAGAAGCTATTATAGAGTTTATAGCTTCTTCAAAATAATCTATGGAAAATTTATCTTGTCTGATTAAATCAAGCATTTCTGGGAATAAGTATCTTGGTTCTATTACATAACCAAGTTTTTGTAACATTTCATCAACTATAGCTTCTTTGTATTCTTCGTTTTCCCAAGCATTTTTGAAAGAGATGTTATCTTCTTTTAAAATGTTTTCAACAAATTTTTCTGTTCTGTCTGAAAGTTCTTTATAGAAAAGAAGACCCAAAATATAGTTTTTAAACTCGTAGGCTTCCATACTTCCACGAAGGTTATTAGCCATATTCCAAAGTTTACTAGCTAATTCGTTAGCTAATTCCTGTTGTTTCTTTATATCAGCCATTTTTTATTACTCCCATTTGTATTTGTTGCAGTTAGCTACAACAAAATCTGTAATTTTAGCAATTATCTTTCTAGCTATTAGAAGAGGTTTCTTTATTTTTTCCCTAATACTTTCTCTGTCTAAATTTCCGGAATACTCATATTCTGAAATCATATCTTTCAAAAAAGAATTGTCTAGTTGCATTTCGTTTGCAAAGGTATCAATTTCGGCATTTCTTTTTTTGTTTTCATATTCTTGGAAAGTGTTATCCATATCATCAGAAGCTTTCATATTAGGAACAACTTCATCAAGAAAACCTTTTATCAAATCAACTTTTCTTTTAAGTTCCGGGCTGTCAGATCTAGCCATTTCTTTACGAATATTGTCGATATCTTTTTCTTTTTGAACTGGGTCTTTTAAATCTACGTTTCTAAGCAAATTCATAATATAGGCTACATTTATTCGATCAGTCTGTATTATTTCTATAACAAAATCTATATCAGCGAGAATTGAAGTTTTTTCAGTTTCTCCGTCTTTTTTGAGATTATCATAAATAGTTTGATACCTAGATTTATAGTTTTCGTATTCCTGTTGAGACATACAAGAAACTTCTTCCCAAGCAAACTCTATAAAAGTTTGAAGTGTAAGAAGGGTTTTACTTAAATCTCTGAATAATAGCACAAACTTTCTTTGGTCTTCTTCGCTCTGCATTTTGTCGACATCCATTGGGTCAGGACAATGCAATCTAAGTTCTTTTCCAAGGTTTTCAAATTTTTCTAAGTAATATTCATAAGGTTTAAGCAAGATACCATCAATATTTCCACCACCAGAAAAAAGCCTCAAAGCGTTATCTGTGTTTTTCTTCAAATTACGGTAACAAACGATATTACCGAATTGTTTTGTTTCTTTTTCAACTCTGTTTGTTCGTGAAAACGCCTGTAATAACGTATGCCATTCTAGATTTTTATCAACATATAAAGTATTCAAAGGTTTACTGTCAAAGCCAGTTAAATGCATATTAACAACTATAAGTATATCTATTTCAGGTATTTTCGTTAGTGTTAAACGTTTTTGAATGTCTCTATCATAGCTGTTAAAAGTATCTACACTAAAATTTGTTCCGAATTTCTGATTATAGTCAGCAATAATTTTAGCTAGTTCATCTTTGCTATGTTCGTCTTTTTCTTCTATATCTTCGTTAGAGTCAAAAGTAAAAACTGCTGCAATATTGAGATTATGCTTTATCTTTTTAAATTCTTCATAATATTTGACTAGCATTGGTATATTGCTAACTGCAAATATTGCCGTATATTTGTTACCACTTAATCTAGTTTTAATACTATGATGGTCTATTATGTGATTTGCTATAAGACTTACTCTTTCAGGGGCTTCTAATACTTCCTGTGTGTTTATAGCTTCAACCATTTCATTATCATTTTCGTCATATTGCCCTTTATAAGTGCTTACATATTCAATATTGAAGCCTAAAACATTTCTGTCAAAAATAGCTTCTTTAATCATATAGCTATGAAGCCTGTCACCAAAAACATCTTCTGTTGTTCTTCCGTCTTGTGATTTATTTTCAGCAAATCTTGGAGTACCAGTAAAACCAAAATATTGAGCATTAACAAAATATCTTTTTACATCGTTGTGCATTTTTCCAAATTGAGATCTATGACATTCATCGATAATAAAAATTATTTTCTCGTTTTTGTAAACTTCTAAAATCTTCTGATATTTAGGAGAATTAACAGCATTAGCCATTTTCTGAATAGTTGTAATTATAAATTTTTTGTTTTTGTCTTTTATTTGATTAATCAGAGCTTTTGTGTTTTCAGTACCATCTACGCTTCCTTCACCAAAAGAATTAAATTCATTTGAACTTTGTTCGTCTAAATCGTGACGGTCTACCAAAAAGAAAACTTTTTTAATTGAAGGTTCCTTAGAAAGTAACATAGATGTTTTCCAGCTAGTAAGGGTTTTTCCAGAGCCTGTCGTGTGCCAGACATAACCACCTTTAGTGGTAAATAACGCTCTATTCATAATAATTTCTGTTGCATATATCTGATATGGGCGCATTACCATAATTTGTTTCTTTGTATTAAGAATGATCATATATTTATCAATCATCTTAGTTAGTTTATCTTTATTAAGAAAAACTCTGGAAAAATCATCTAGTTTATTAATTCTAGCATTGGCTTCATCAGTCCAATAAAAGGTTAGTGATTTTGTTATACGTTTATCATCTGTATTTGAAAAGTATCTTGTTTCTACAGAATTAGACACAACAAAAATTTGAGTGTAATGAAACAGACCTTTATAACTGTGGATGCGGTATCTGTCTATTTGGTTTATTGCCTCTTTTATATCGATACCGGATCTTTTTAATTCTATTTGAACAACTGGCAAACCGTTTATCAGGATTGTTACATCATAACGATTTACATATTTTCCTTTTACTGTTATTTGATTAGAAACTTGGTAAATATTCTTTTCTGGGTCATTACTGAAAAGTTTTAAATAAATATCTTTACCGTTATCTAGTTGTAAATCAAATTTATCACGAAGTTGTTTAGCTGAAGCATAAACGGTTTTACTGTCTACGGTGTTTAAAACTCGTTTAAATTCTGTGTCGGAAAGTTCTTTCTCAAGAACATCTGAATTTATAACATTTAGTTGTTTTCTGAAGTTGTCTACAAGTGCTTCATAGTCTTTTAAAACAACTCTTTCATAGCCTTGTGTGACAAGTTGAGATACTAATTTTTGTTCTAATTCTGCTTCGCTCTGGTATGACAATGTAAGACCTCAAAAAAGAATTTGTAGCTGAAAGTATAGCATAAATTCTATTGTTTTAGATAGATGTTGAGAATATTTAGGACATAAGACAAATGACAGAAAACAAAGTTTTTAACGTTCTATTGTTACACAAATATAATCACCTTCATTGGGAGCACCTTTAGGGAACTTGCTAACAGGGATATATATTTCTTCTATTGCGTCTTCTTCTTTCGGAGAATTTATAACTACAACGACAATACCATTAGAAATTCTATCAACGTAGCCTCTGACTTTTATTTTCTTCTTTTTATAAATGCTGGGAGTGCTACGTTTTGTAGTATTGTCGTTGTTAGTGGATGAGGTTACAGCAATAATCATAGTTTTGCTATCCTGTAACTTGGTTTAATCTTCAAAGCCGATGCTTCTTTTTGTTTTTAGTCTTTCTTTATCTTTGTCCAACAGTTCTAATGTTTGAGCAGCATAAAAGGCAGCTTCGCA
>CAJOND010000118.1 GCA_905236675.1 Candidatus Rifleibacteriota bacterium
ACGTGAAATAAAACCTTTAAAAACAATAAAAGACAATTATAAGAAAACAATATTAACCCTTGATAAATTCACGCTTGGCAACTATGAAGGAATAGAAGTTGTCAACGTCTTAGATTGGTTGTTACAGTAACAAAAACCAACTACAATAATTACTAAAAATACTCTTGCGACCTCTGTATAAAAAGAGATTAATATGGCTATGTTCATATAAAAAACTAAGTTTTTAATTATATAATTTTTTTCTCAAAAATTTTGGCGTAATATTAAATCTTAAATAATTCCAAAGTAATTTATAATATAGATTTTTTGACTTTAAATATTTTATAAGATTATCTATAGATTCTGTATCTTTATTGGCTTTGCAAATTTCTATATAATGTTTGATTTGTTTTGCTATAACATATAAAAAACTTGAACACCGACTTTGTTTCAAATATTGATAAATATTTAAATAGGCAAAAATCGTATCTTTATAAGCTATTTCAGGCTTTTGTGCGGAAAAACTAGTTCCGCTTGAAGTTATCGATCGATAAATTCCCATTTTTTCTTTAAAGTATTTTATTTTTCCTTGAGAAAGAATCATACACTTCAATTGAATATCACCAATATATTTTGTATTTTCTTTCAATTTTATAAATAGATCGGGATTAAAACATCGTTTTCTAAATACTAAGCTCAATGAAGGTAAATTATTATATTTGATTTGGTCATTTATAGTTAATAAGTCTTCGTGATAGTTCCCGTAAGGTGTTTCTTGTTTTATTTGCTTATGATCGTCAATAACATCGACATTATGTGCACAGCCAGCATAGTCATTATTCTTTTCTAAAAAATCTACAAGTTTTTGTAATTTCAATCTGTCAGTCCAATAATCATCTCCTTCGCACATTGCGATATACTGCCCTTGTGCTCTAGAAATTTGATATTTTGAAGTAATATTAACAAATTGTGAGAATTGGTTTTCTTTTTGATAAATAGGTTTTATTATATGAGGGTAAGCTTTTTCATAATCTTTAATAATATTTGCTGTATTGTCTGTTGAAGCATCGTCATGTATTAGTATTTCAAAGGGAAATTTTGTTTCTTGGATTAAAAAACCTTCTAAGGCGTCTTCTATAAATTTTTCATGATTATATGTACAACAACTGATGCTTAAACAAACATTGCCAGTCCAATTTTTCATTATTTCTTGCTCTGTTCTAATATTACTTCTCATTTGTTTCATCCTTTTATAATAGATTATATATCTAAAGTATTTAAAATAAAATCTTTAATTACATTAATTATTGGTATTATAATAAAGAAAGTTACTTAAATAAATATAAGGTGGTATTATGAAAAAAATAGTTATTTTTGGTGCTAGTGGTGATACAGGAAAATATCTTGTAGATTATTTCTTAAAACAAGAGGGTTATTCTTCCGAATTTGAAATTATAGCTAGTGGCACAAAAGATACTGATTTTTTTCAAAAAATTAATGTTCCTTATATAAAAGTTGATATTACCCAAAAAGAAAATTTTAATAAACTACCTTCAGAAGTATATGCTGTTATAGATTTGGCAGGTACTATGCCAGCAAGAATGAAAGGATATAATCCACAAAAATATATTGATGTAAATATAACAGGAACCCTCAATATTCTTGATTATTGTAGAAAAACTAACGCGGATAGAATTCTTTTTACACAAAGTTTTGGCGATATAAAAGATTATGGTGATGAATATCTTGTTTTAAATCCAAATATGCCTAGAAAATTTAGTTTTACAAGTGATCATACTGTTTATGTTTTAACTAAAAATTTTGCTGTTGATTTGATAGAGAATTATCATCAAATGTATGGTTTAAAAAGATTTATTTTCAGATTACCGACAATATATCTATATTCCCCAATAGATAAATATTATGTTGATGGTAACGAAAGAAAAATAGGTTATAGAATATTAATAGATAAAGCTATTGCTGGAGAAACAATTGAGGTATGGGGCGATAAAACAAGAAAAAAAGATATGGTTTATGTTAAAGATTTTTGTCAAATGTTATATAAAGCTACTTTTGTAAATAAAACAAAAGGTTACTATAATGTTGGAACAGGCATAGGAACAACTTTAGAAGATCAGATAAAAGGAATAGTAGAGATTTTTGGTAAAACAGGGCAAAAATCTCAGATTATTGAACGACCAGATTTAACAAATGCTCCACAGTATATAATGGATATTACGGCAGCTATTAATGATTTAGATTATAAACCTAAATATAATTATCTAGAAATGTTAAGAGATTTTAAAAAAGAAATGCAATTAAATAGATTCTAGATTAGATTATAGTGATTAATCTAGCTTAAGAACAAATGCAAGAATAATAAGAACCACAACAACCACAATTATATTAGTTCGTATTTATCAAGAAATTCTTTTATCTGTTCTTTTGAATTGAACATCATTAAGTCTATTATAGACAAATTTGAAACAAAATCATTTTTAAATTGTTTGTAAATAATATCATTTGTTTTTATGAACTTCAAATCAATACCTGCTTCAGCAAAATTATCTTTGAAATATAATTCTGTACCGCCTATAGGATTGTGGTATTCGGAAGCGTTGTTTCGATGGCATATTTCTTTTAATCTAGCTGTCTTTTCCATACCTTTTGTGTCTTCATAAATTTCACTACTTCGCTTAAAAAGGGTTTTAATATCCAAATATCTAGAAACAGCTTTAACGGATTCAATAGCTAATTCATTTATAAATGTAGTTTCTATATCAAAAACAGGTTTTAGACATTCTATTGTTTCGTAAAAATAAGGAGCTTTTCTATATGTATTTTCAAGAATTTTTAATAACTTTGTTCTGTTGTCTGTAAATTTTACGTCTTTAATAAGCATAAAAGGCGAAGCTCCATTTAAGGTTACAGTAAAATAAGATGGTTTTCCATTAATTAATATTCTGTTTCTGTTTATCCAGCCATTTTTTATGAAATTAACGTCATCATAAAAAATAAATTTATCAACTGATTTTATTAGTTGAAAATAGCCTATATAAGGGAAAAAATATGGCTGCATTATGGCAAGTTTCATAATTAGTTTCTAAAACCCTTTATAAGTGAAACAATTTTTTCGACTTCTGAAAGTTTCAAGTCTTTGTAGATTGGTAAACATAATACTTCATCAGCAAGTTTGTTGGCTATAGGAAGATTATCTGGGTGAGCAGAATCGTAACCTTTGTAAGTAGTCATATTACTAATTAATGGGTAAAAATAGCGGCGGCCATAGATATTATTCTCTTTAAGCTTTTCGTAAAGTTCATCTCGACTTATGCCGTATTTTTCTTTGTCAATAAAAATAGGAAAATAAGCATAATTATGCTTAATGTTTTTATTTGAATAGTCTAGATGGCGTATTCCTGCTATATTGTTCAAACCGTCACAATAGGTTTCTACTATTTTCTTACGTAATATAATTGCTTCATCTACTTGTTTTAAATTTACTAAACCATAAGCAGAACGAATTTCATCCATTTTTCCATTGATACCTGGAGCAACAATAGTGACTTCATCAGCAAAACCAAAGTTTTTTAAAAAATCAATTCGCTTCTTGGTTTTTGCGTCATGAGTAACAAGAGCACCACCTTCAACAGTGTTATATACTTTTGTAGCATGAAAACTCAAAGTGGACATATCACCGTAATTAAGTATGCTTCTGCCTTTATATTCAACACCAAAAGCATGAGCAGCATCATAAATTACCGAAAGCCCATATTTATTAGCTATTTCTTCTATTGCTTCTACATCACAAGGTATACCATAGCAATGTACTGGCATTATTGCCGTTGTTCTAGGAGTAATTGCCGCCTCTATTTTTTCTGGATCAAGATTGCATGTCTTGGGGTCTATATCTACAAAAACTGGTTTGATGCCGTTCCACCAAATAGAATGGGTTGTTGCACAAAAACTATACGGAGTAGTTATAACTTCTCCTGTAATTCTTAAAGCCTGCAAAGCTGTAATCAAAGGCAAAGTACCATTGGTATATAGACTTATATAATCTATCTTGAGATATTCGCATAAGGCTTTTTCTAATTCTTGATGATAATGACCATTGTTAGTTAGCCATTTTCTATTCCAGATGTCTTCAAGATATGGTTGAAAATTTTCTAATTGTGGCAGTAATGGCGATGTTACATTTATTCGTTCCAAGATATCTATCTCCAAAATAATAGTAAAAGTAATTATGAATTACTTTTTTGCTGAAATAAATATAGAAAAATCTTTTCTTTCTTGTAAATCAATTTGAGAATCATATTCTCTAAGGCTAATTTTATCCTCTGAAAAACCAGCAGATACCATCATTGCTTTAATTTTATCGAAATCTAGAAACTGCAAATGAATTCCAAATTCATGCAGACTTCTGTCAAGATAATCAGCAGGTAACTTTTCTCGTTTATCTTCTAAATCCCAAGGGAACATTTTGTCTAATAATTTGTAATGTTCAAAATTTTTATTTAAATAATCTTTAAGACCCTTAACAAAATCAGGAACGCAAATGCTGTATTCCCCACCAACTTCCAAAACTCTATAACATTCTTTAAAATGAAACAATAATTCAGAATAAGTTAAATGTTCAACAAAATGTGAACTATAGATTTGTTTTATTTGGTTGTCTTTTATGGGAAGTTTGTTTCTTAAATCTAAAAATACATCTGAACTTCTACCTAAATCAACATTACAAAAACCTTCTTTATGATCTGTTCCGCAAGCAAGATTTAATTTAGTAACTTTGTTCCAGTTATAAGTATAATAACTGATTATATGTCTCAATAGGAATTTAAGATTATTAAAACAATCTTTTCTAGCTTTCCTCAAAGCCAAAAGACTGCCACTAAACTTAAACTTACGATTTTTAATACATTTAAGCACTTATATTACCTCTTAGTTAAGCAGGAGATAATATAGTATATCACTAAAAATTCTATTTGTAAGTATCCTATTTACTTTTACTATCAAAACCTAAATAGAAATCAATGTGTTCCTTGGAATGAATTAACCGACCTACGCTTTCAAAGATAACAACATTCGGAGAAAATTTTTCAAAAGTTTCAAAAGTATAATTTTTTCTTGTTACAAATAAGACACGAGAAAATGTTTTAATAAAATATTTTTTTAAGCCTTCTCCAAAAGAGTCACAAATAACTAGAACAGATTTATTTATGATTGGATTAAGATTTATGTATTTCTCAGAGTTTTCTGACTTAATATCATCAAATTCTTTTAAATAATACTCAGTAAGATTGGGATAATACTTTTCTAGTTTAACCATATTTACTAAATCGCCCTTGTCGGCACTTGGTTTTTCGTGAATATTTAATGATTCCAAAGTGGGTAAATCAAGATCAAAACCTATTTTCATTAATTTTCTATAGCCAATATAACTGCCTAATAAATTCCAATGCGTATCACGAGGATAATAAACCTGGTATTTATCTGACAAAGCTATTAATTCGTCTTTAGGGTAAATAACAGGAAAAGGTAAATTAGCTTTTTGTAACTTTTCGACAACGTAATCTGCCGTCATTTTTTCAACAGGTTTTATTTTGTCAGGAAGATATCTAGTGTAAATTCGCCCTTTATTAGGAGCAACAAATAGAATAAAACCTATTCCTTTATTTTTTAGATAATTATAATTATTACTTAATCCTATTTTTATCTGTTCTATTCCTGCTTCATCAGGGTAATTTTCTCCTTTATAATCAGCTATTAAATTACCATCTTCTTTATTGCAATAAAATAACCAATCATTTTTCCCATCAATTACTGAATTTGAAACTATTTTACCAGATATTAAATATTTAATTTTTGATGTTAAAACCAAAGATTGGCGAATAATTCCATGTTTAATCATTATTTTGTTGTATTGGGCAAGAACAACAGCTCTTTCATCTTGATTCTTATTCAGACATTCTTTAATTAAATTATAGATAAATGGGAAAAACATTCCTGCCTGTATTATTAAGAAAATATAAACTATTGTTTTCTGATGTGTTTTCATGATTAAAAATTAAAATATATAAATGGACTATATGATGATGAGCATATAAAAATTGCTGTAAGAACGAATAGTATTATTACAGCAAGAGTATTAACAAAAGTTATAGTTTTTTCATATTTTGTATTTAAAATCTTGAATATTCTTAATTCATGAATTGGTAAAGAAAAAGCACAAGCTGTAGCTAACGCAATAAAAGTAATCATAGAAATGTTTTTCGGTAAAACCATATTTTCATAACCTAAAAACATGGTTTTCAAGTAGTAAAAAGCATGAGTTAGGTTTTCAGCTCTGAATATAACCCAGGTAATAATCACGAAAAACATAGTGTAAATATGACCCCACCATGCTTTTTTCTTGTCTAATCCTGTTTGTTTTTCAACTACAAGAAGGAATAAATATAAAAGACCCCAGACTAAAAATGTCCAATTTGCTCCATGCCATATTCCTGTTAAAAGCCAGACTACAAATAAATTAAAAATATGGCGAGCTTTTGAGTTTACTCTGCTGCCACCTAACGGGAAATAGACGTAATCCCTGAACCAGCTGCTTAGAGAGATATGCCATCTTCTCCAAAAATCAGTGATTGAGCTTGCCATATAGGGATAGTTGAAGTTTTCTAAGAAATGGAAACCGAACATTCTTCCTAATCCTATTGCCATATCAGAATAACCAGAAAAATCGAAATAAATTTGTAAAGTATAAGCTATTGCACCTATCCAGGCCATAGACATAGACAAATCTAAGACATTTGTTTCAAAAGCGCAGTCTGCTATTATTGCCATATTATCAGCAATGAGAACTTTTTTTGTAATTCCTTGAATAAATCTAAATGTTCCATCACTAAAATCATCAAAAGTTTCTTCTCTATTTTCTATTTCTTTTTCAATTGTTTCATATCTGACTATTGGTCCAGCAATCAACTGTGGAAATAATGAAATATATAAACCTATATTAAATAGATTTTTTTGAACGTCTACTTTCTTTTTATAAACATCAATCACATAAGACATAGCTTGAAATGTGAAAAATGAAATACCTATAGGTAAAGCTATTTTTATATAGCTAAAATCTTTGTTTATAAGCCAACCGATATTATTTAGAGTGAAACATAAGTATTTGAAAATAAAAAGGATTCCAAGATTAAAAAGGACAGCTAGCCAAAGGAATAATTTGTCTTTATTTCTATATTTGTCTATCAATCTGCCAAAAGTATAATTAGTTGTTGTAGAAAGAATCATTACCAGAACGAAAGCAGGTTCACCTCGAGCATAGAATAGGATAGAGAAGACTAGTAAAATTAAGTTTTTGTATGTCCTAAAAGGTTGTGTGTTTTTTTGTAGCACCTGTTTTTGGGGGATATTGTCGCTTTCAATTTTCTTGTCTAAACTATCATATACGTCATAACAAAAACCAACCGCTGAGTTAGTTTTATCTTTCTTACTCCCTATACTATATTTTTTTATCCATATAATAGATTTTATTTTCGAACAAACATCAGGCAACCAATAGAAAATTAAAACTACAGGAAAAAATATAAATAGAAACGTTGTGCTTGAAAAGACCATTTTATTATGCTATAAGCAACAAACTCTATGTTGCAAACGAAGAAAATTTTATAGTTTAATTCTTTGCATTCTGATTAAAACTATAATTACAAAATATAATATATTTTAACAATAACTACAATAAAAACCAACTACAATGTAAACTGAAAGTTGAAAATGGAAAATTGAAAGATATATCGTTTTTATGGTAGTTGGTTTTTATGATACTTATTGTTTCATCGAAGATTTGAAAGTATTATTTTTTAAATTTACTTATTTTTTTATCGTATTTTCGTAATTGCCTTATTATTCTTGCTGGTTCAAGGAATAAATGCAAGGCAATTTTTATTTTATTTAAATTGGTTTTGTTTACGAATTTTCCTTTTATTATCCAATAAGGAAAGCCTATCTTGGTCAGAAGCAAATTGAGTTTTAATGTATGATAACTTTTAAATCGGTTCCTTTTAACAAAAAGCATCTGGTCGAAGTGTTCTATAAATTCGCGGCAAGGGTCACAGTAACCAGCTTTTGAATATATTGCATCAATCTTTACGTTATTTTTAACCAATAATTCTGTTAAGCCAATCTCATACTTATTTACTATATCTGTTTTATTATTTTCCTCTTTTATATTATTAAAGAAATCAATAAAGAAATTTTGAGTAAAAACAGATTTATGAACAGTAAAGAAATAGCTCTGTAAATGAGGGTAAATCTTTCCTAGAGCTATGTGACTAATTGTGCAACCGAAAACAGGCGGATTTCCTGCTTTTTCTTTTTGGTCAAAGAAAAAAGAAAAGGGTCTATATGGCCCTAAAACAGAGTCGTTACAAAAGATTATTTCGTCTATTTGATTGAATAAGTCTAATTGTCTTATCCACAGAAAAC
>CAJOND010000119.1 GCA_905236675.1 Candidatus Rifleibacteriota bacterium
AACAGAGCGATATATTTCTTCAAATTTTTCTTTCGCATAATATTCTGCCTCTGTCTTGCCGTCTAAATAATCATCACCGATTAACAAAGAATTAAACCAAAGAATTTGTTTTATTGATAATTTCTTTTCTGCAATATATGCAACATAAGAAGATAAGTCAAATAAATGCTCGTTATCCGGCATGGGTATATCTACACTCAATTCTTTTGCTCTTGCTTGAATCGCTTTAAATCCAAAACCTTCTGCTGACATATTCCAATGAATAAAACTTACATTAAGAATTTTGGTAAAAACTAACTTAAAATTTTCAAGCGTTAATTTTTCTGCCTGTTCCTTTGAATTACATTCAAAATGGTCAGCAATATTGAATCTATAACCTTTATCATTTTTGAGGTTATAAATTACAATGCAAGAAATTTTAGGAGCAGGGCTTGACCCGTTATAGAATCCATTACTCGCGTAGTGGATAAAATAACAATCTTCTCTATTGATAAAATCTTGCAGCTTGTTGTCCATATTTTTATTATACACAAACCATGTGTCAGATATGGACATATGCTTTTATGGGACGCCGTGAACCAAAGAAACAGCTAGTTATATGCTTATATTTACAAGCGGTTATTATTTTTAATGCGTTTTTTGTTCGTAAATTTTGTCTAAAATACCAATTTATTCATTTTAAATAATTATGTACGGTTATTTTCCAATAAGTGCGTCAAAACCTCTCCTTCTTTTAGTCACGGCGTCTTTCTTTAACAGCAATAATTTCTGTTAAAACTAAGCAAAGAAACCGTATATTTTATTGTTTCAGCATATATATAATCAAAATTTTTCTGGGTGTGAAACTTTGATCAAAGATCAATTTTGTTTGAAATCCTTTTGTACATTAGATCATGCGTGCACGGTTGGCTAGATCTCGTTAAGATAGAAATGGTGACAAACATCAGAAAGGAAAATTTTATGAGATACAAAATCGGTATTTTAGAATGTAGCAGACCAGAACATGAGATTGATGTCTTTGGCATGGAGTATGTAATTAAGAAGGCTTTGTACTTGCGGTGGACAGAGAATGTAAGAGTGTGCATTTACAAAGGGATAGAAATACCTTTAACACTTACACCATATGAAGTTCTTTGGAAACTCGCAGAAAATGTGTACAAAGCTCACATTGTATGCCCTATTGATAAAGAAAGCGGAACTGCAACCGAATATGAAAGGCATGTTGTTTATGAGATTCGCAAAGCTTTCAGAAAAGCAGGTGTTAAAGAAGACCTTATTATAAAAGAGGAATTTGGGTACAGAATCAATCTTTCTGTTATACCTGCAGATTATGTTATAACTTCGCGAAAATAAAATCACGAGTTTAGGCACGGATTTCTCACTTGGAAATTTTTATAAAAAAGATGTTCGTAAAATTTTACGAGTTATTAGCAAAGCCAAAAGAAAAGGAGAAAAATTATGGCAAAATTCAAAGACGTAATGACAACAGAGAATTTGGTTGATTTTTTAGACCAACAACCCAGGGTAGACATTTACAACAAGTTTGTGTATTTCAGTTGCCCGTATTGCAGACAAAAAGCACTAGAAGAATTAGAAAAAGTGCTTTGCAAAAAGGGTTTAGAAAATGTTAAGGACTTAAACCTAGAGTATGGAACATTAATTTTTAACCCGGAAACACATGATATTTCGTGTTGTTCAAGACCTACTAGCGATTATGAAGATGAACATGCCATTTTGATTGAGGAAGATTTGGTAAAACGTTACTTGAATGGCATGGATTACGGTGACTATTTAGATGCAAAATCCAAAGATAGATTAGAAAAGTTAATGGGAGGTAACAATGAACTACTACAGTAACGGAGAATTTACAATCGATGAGGTTGAGAGGGTCAATGGGTACCCTCTCAAAAAGACAGGTACAAATCAATATCAAGGGCCATGTGGTCCTTGTAGAGCAGAAGGTGGAGACACAAAGGGTGATAATTTACATTTCAATCCTACAAAGGGCTTTTTCTGCGGGGCTTGTATCGATAACGAACACGGAAAACGATTAGCACAGGAAATTGTTGATTCAAAAAAGGTAAAAAAACAAACCTACAAAAAAGTAACTGAATTAGGTTACACGGAAAAAGACATTGAAAAGTACCAAAAAGAATTGTTCTCAAATAAGGCAATGCTTAATTTGGTAAGAGAAAAAACTAGTTTAAGCGAGGAAGTAATCCGAGAAGTTAAAATCGGTTTCAGCAAAGACTCAAATGTATTTACCCTGCCCATGATAGCTTTGGATGATTCAATTGTAGGACTTGAATTTAGAACTCCTGAAAACGAAAAAGGGAAATTCAAATTCATATGTAAAACCAAAGGCTTTGCTCAAGACCCGAACAAATTATTATGTAAAATTAATTCGCCTGAAAATCCTACAGAGATTTTTGTTGCTGCAGGATTCAAAGACGGATATGCAGTCTTGCAGGATTTAAAGGACCACGGTAGAGAAAACGATGTTCTTATTGTAACAAATAGCAATGGAGAACCTCATACGGCAAAAGCACTTAAACCTCATATAGATTTGCTTAGAGGCTTTAAAGAAGCAACTCTCTGTATGGATAACGATAAAGCGGGAAAAGCTGCAACCGAAAAGGTTGAGCAAACAATTCCTATTACTTTCAACATTCTTGATTTGGGAAAACTTTTCGGAATCAATGAATACATAAACGATTTCAATGACTTGCTAAAATACAAGCAGGAACACAATATAACAGAAGATGTTGTTGCGAATAACAAAAAATTATCAGTACATTCACTTTTGAAAAAGTATATAAAATTCACTAATTCAAAGCTAAATCTTACAAAATATGCAGAAGTTGATGAAGGTGATACTGATAAATTAATGTACTTTGAACCTGGAATATATGCACATCAAGGATGTTATTATTCTATAAAATATGATAGTGAAAACAGAAAATTGTTATATGCGCGTAAGTCTAATTTTACAATTGAAATAACTCGAAAAATTGTTTCAAAATTCTTTGCATTTGGGTATAACAATGAATACAAACTCGAAATCGTTACTCATCTTGGAGAAAAGACAACTGTACCACAAGTTTTGACACAAAAGGAATTGTTGGATTATAGAAACTTGCATGACATTCTGAAATCGAATGAAGTTCACATTACTACATTGACTGAGGTTGAGCTCAAAAATGTTGTCTTAGATGAACTCAATAAAAACAAAGAAGAATTGCATATCTACAAGAACCCATCACTTTTAGAACATAACAAAAAACCTTATTGGGCTTATGCAAACGCACTTATTGACCTAACAGAAGATAAAATTTTGTTACCTGAAGATAAAACTACTGATATTATTCAGGCAGATAAAATAAGTTCAATAGCGCTAAGAACAGACCGTGGAATGTATGCTCCTGAATTATATATACCTACATTAAGTTATGATGAATTTGTTAAAGAAAATAAGGATGATGAACTTATTCAAGAGTTTGCACCGGTATCGATATCAATTCCTGAACTATTGGCAAAATGCTTGTTTGTAAGTACATTGAGGACTTATAATAACAAACCTGAGGCATTGCTTGCTCTTGGCACAGCATTAATGAGCCCTTTTGTAAATCTTATTTTTGATAAAACTATGGGCTATCCTATAAACTTTTTGTACGGAGAAGCTGCAAGTGGTAAAAGCAACTTACTGCAGACTATTGCTTATATTTTCGGGTTTGATATGAGAATGCTAAGTAGCGGAAATGATACTGCACTAAATCTATTACACAATATGGAATACTACAGGAATATCCCCCTTTTGTATTCTGAGGTTGAAGGTTATCTACAAAGGAATTTTGAACCTACAGTTAAAGCGGTATATGACAGGAATTCTCGCAGGAAAATGAGAGATTATGCTAAAAGCCAAGACATAAAAGCAGTCAATGCGACATTAAATTTTGCAAGTAATAATAGAACCTATAGGAATCCTCAAACTGCTACAAGACTTGTTTATACTGAATTCAAAAAAGATGATTTTATTGTAGAAGAAGCTGCAAAATTCAATAATATCAGAGAGCAATATTTATCCTGCGTTTTACCTGAAATTCTGAAAAACTACAAAGATAAAAAAGGCTTAATCAAAAAACTTAGAGCAAATATCAATACTATTCAAAATCAGAATTCAAAACTTGATTTAAGATGTGTCAATAATATCGCCATTGCAATGGTAGGTATGGATTTACTGTTTACTGCAGCAAATTTTGACAAGGATTATCTTCAAAGTGATGAGATTAAATTATTCAAATCTAATCTTGAAAATTATACCAAAGCATATCAGGATATGACTCACACAGAAGATGTTTTCGAGAAGTTTTTGCGAATATTCTTACTACTTGCTAAATCCGGTAGAATTCAATACGGAAGTGAATATGTATTTAATGCAAAGAAAAAAGAACTTAGTATCTACGTTAATGGGATATATCAGCAATTCAAGAAAGAATTCAAACAATCCGAAGATAGCGGTGTTATTATTCCTGAAGCCAAAGATATAATGGCTCAGGCACAAAAATTACCATTTGTTGAATATAAAAGTAAAAATTTTGGAGATAACAAAACTAATCGAGCTTTGGTAATAACCATTCCTGACAATCACGAAATGCTTTCATATACCTTGAAAGAACTTGTTACGTATCAGGAAGAACTTGCCGAAAAAGAAAACAACAATAACCATTCCACAAGATATGCCAAGGACAAGTTAGACGAGGCTAATGCAATCTGACTGCAATTAGTTTGCAATTTTAAAACGCTTGTATATCAACGCTTTCGGACAAAAATTGCGAAATTACGTAATTACGAACGATTTTTAAAAATAAAAAAAATAAATCGTAATTTTGCAATTTATAACCGAAAACGAACTAAAAGTTAATAATAACAACTGTTTTAATAATTGCGAATAAAATTACGATAAATTACGAAAGAAGGTAAAAATGTTATTAACAGTAAAAGAGACAGCAGAAGTGCTGAAAATATCGGAATCAACACTATATAGGTGGGTACACAATAAAAAAATAAACTATGTAAAACTTGGTGGACTTAAGTTTGACGAAGATTACATTCAGGAGTACATAAAACAACATACGGTTAACTCTGAATAAAAATGACATAAGTTTCTAGCCGTCCCGTAAAAATCCAAGTTAGCAAAAGTATGCAATAGGGCTTACAAAAGCTCAGTAACACGTTAAATTAATAATAGGTGATGAATTATGCCAGCGGTAAGAAAAAACAAACAAAAGAATAAATGGGAGTTCGATTACAAAGACCTTACAGGAAAGCGCAAAACTAAAGGCGGTTTTGCGACCAAAGTTGAAGCAGAAAAAGCTCAGGCAAAGATGATAGACGAACTCAACAAAGGTTTATTTGTCGCAAATGACAAGCTGACCTTTAAAGAAGCTGCTGAATTATATCTTGATAACTATGCCAAAATTTACTGCAAAAAATCAACTTGGGTTGGTTATGAAGGTTATCTAAAACATCACATCTATGAATACCTAGGCGATTTAAAATTGTTAGAAATCAGGCCTCTGCACATACAAAATTTTATTAAAGATATGACAAAAACAGGTCTTGCTAATTCAACCATAAATCATTTCAAAAAGACTATTGGCGCAGTTTTTAATTATATGATTGACTCAGGCGTTATTTATCAAAACCCTGTCAATCGAATCAAATGTTTAAAAGTCAAAAATAATACCCTTATGCGACCTCTGACGATTAAGGAAACAAATAAATTATTAGCAGTCACTAAAAAGCATTATCCTGATTTTTATCCTGTTCTTTATATAGCAGTAAATACAGGTTTAAGGGAGGGTGAATTATTTGCTCTTACCTGGGATTGTGTTAATTTTGTTGAAGGCTATATCGTTGTTAATAAAAGCTATACTCATGGTGTCTTAGGTTCAACAAAAACAGGTAAGGAAAGAAAAGTTAAAATATCTTTAACTGTTACAAAATTTTTAAAAGAATGGAAAATGGCTTGTCCTAAAAGCGAGTTAAATCTCGTTTTTCCAAATGCAAACGGAAAATATATGGATTCACAAAATATGATGAAAAGAAGATTTAAACCTGCTTTAGCCCTTGCAGGTATTGATAGCATAAGATTCCATGATTTAAGGCATACTTACGCAAGCACGCTTATTACCAAACAAGTAGCGCTGCCTTATATTTCAAAGCAATTAGGTCATTCAACAAACAAAGTTACTCTTGATACTTATGTACATTTAATGCCGGAATCGGCTCAACTTGGGGATTCTATGCTTGAAAATCTTTATGAAGATAGTGGCGCCGAACTAGAAGAATCAAATGTTAGAAGATTTGGTACGTAAAAACTTTATTGTAGCGTTTTTCGCCTGTCAAGAAATTGACAGGTATTTATTGTTTATGTGATAGTTGATTTTTTGTTAATGCTTCTATTTTTCTGCGCTCTCTTTCTCTTTTATGAGGTGGTGTATCTTGGTCAAAGATTAATGAGAAAATCATATATAATAATCTTTTTTGCTCATCTTCGTTGTCCGTTTTTTCTATCCCGAATTTACCTGCTATTGCTATATCTGTGTTAAATTCATTAATTTCTGTTATATAAGTATTTGAAATAAGGGATGTGTATACTTCGTTTATAATATTAGAATTTATTTTGTTTTGTTGAATTAATGGCTTTAATAAATTTATAATTGTTTGTTTTTCTGTATTTGAAGAACTTGGTGAAACATAAATATATTTGATTAGTTTATCTAAATTAACTTTAATTTTTTGATTAAAATTATTGTTGTTATCTAATTGGAATATTAATCTTAATTCATTTTCATTTTTAAAAGGTTCTTTTTTATATTTAGAGCTAATCTTGATTAAATTTTTTAAATCATTGTCACGACCATAATTTATATTTGTAATGCTCGACATTTCTTTATTAAAATCTTTTGAAGAATAATTTACTTTTATCGCTTCTATATCTATATCTGTTTCAATAGCCTCTATAAGCGATTCAATGTCAGATACTATAGCAATATCACCTTTTTTATGTGCGTACGATTGCCACATTAAGTAATTTTCATCCTCATTAATATGCCAACAATTAATAAAGGTGTTATTTCTTATGTTTGATATCTTAGAGCTTATATTCAATGTTTTTGTATCTTCTAACCATTGAACTAAGGGTTTTGCTAAATTATTGTATTCAACTTTTTTATTTTGATAATCTGAATCAAGACAAAATAACACATTGGTAAAAAAGAAAAGGGCTCCTTCATAGGGGTCTCCTGTAATTAATTGTGTATTTGTTGCAAAATAGATAGACTGCGTTTTAATTAAGTCAATGAATTTATCTAAACTCATATAACGCCATAAATAAGTTTCTTTAAGTTCTTCTTTTAATTCTCTGTCGATTTTTAAACTCATCTTTATATCCCTAAAAATTTTGCAACTTTTTTGCAACTTTTCAAATTTTTGGCACAAAAAATACGCCTGGCGCGATTCGAACGCGCGACCCTCTGCTTAGAAGGCAGATGCTCTATCCAGCTGAGCTACAGACGCATAGTTTATGTTTATTTAATTGTCAAATTTTCGATTTTTGTGCCCGTATGACCCACCGCTTAGAAGGCAGATGCTCTATCCAGCTGAGCTACGGACGCTTACTTATTTTATTTGGTTGTTTTTGCCTTTCGCTCTGCCAGATAGAGAT